>MGDT01000001.1:0-10283 GCA_001791045.1 Candidatus Uhrbacteria bacterium RIFCSPHIGHO2_01_FULL_63_20
GAGCACGAGCCCGGACCCGTAGCCGAGCACGGTGTTGCCGTAGCTGTTTTGCACGGGCGTGGCGGCGATGCCGATCAGTCCGGCCTGCACGCCGTTGATGGAAATGAACAGGGCCGGCCCGGGCACGCCGCTGCCCGCGATCGTGGCCTCGGAGAGCCCCGTGTCGGTCTCCCCGGAGAAGTTGAGCGAGGGCGACGCGAGGGAGCCGGCCGGCAGCGTGACGTAGCCGGAGGAATTCACCTGGAACGCGTCGGAGGCGCCGACCGTGAGCGTGGCGGCGGGGGTGGCGTCCCCGATCCCGATACGGTCGTTGGCGGCGTCCACCGAAAAAGTGGTGCCGTCGAAGCTAAACCCGTTCACGCCGCCGGAGAGCGTCATGTCCTTGTCCGCCGTGACGGTCTGCGAGGTGCCGTCGAGGGTCCAGGCGGTGGAGGTCGTGAGGAACGCCGTGGAATCGAGGCCGTCGAGCAGATCCGCGTCGCCGGCCTGGAAGGCGTACGGGGTGGCGGTGAGGCGGATCCTCGGGGTCATTTCGGAGTCGGCTCCCACGGTGACGCCGAGGTACAGGGCGGAGTTGTCGTCGAAGAGCGCGTCGGGGATGGCGTTTTGCGGGGAGGCGCCGAGGATGACCGTGACCACGCCCTCACTGGGCGTCACCGAGAGCGCCGTGTTCGGCACATGGCTGGGACAGTCCTCGCTCTGCGAGAACACGACGTCGTCCGCGCCCGCGTCGCCGGCGGACCAGACGCAGCCCGACGCGCCGGAGCTCGAGGTGTAGATGGCGAACTTCATGTTGAGCGCCGAGTCCGGCACCGTGATGCGGTTGGCGTCCGTGAGCTTCCCCTGGTAGGTGATGAGCATCGGGGTGTCGAGCGTCGCGACCGCCCTTGGCGCGCGCGAAAGCAGCATCCAGGTGGAGAACCCGGAAATCATCAACAGGAATACCGCAACGAGCGCGAGCGGCTCATTGGCGATCACGTTCCGGAACGTTTTTTTCGGTTGCTCGACAAGCATGGGGGCGAGCAAGATCCGGGTGGAATCCACCCGCCTCATGCCACGAAGGCTCGTGACACGGGGCGGACAGGCGGAGCAAAGCGCCCCGCCAATCCTACGCACTACCAACTACTCCCTACGCACTACTCACTACTTCCTCTTCATCCCCTTCATGGCCCGCGCGATGATCCACTTGTTGTACTGGAGCACGAGCAGGACCAAGACCGCGACGAGGACCACGAACAGCGCGATCAGCATCCACGGCATCACCCAGAAGGAGTCGGAGGCGCTCATCACCTGCTTCCCTTCCCCGTAGTTCAGGATAAGGGTGGCGGTGTACGGGCCGAACCCGAAGTTCTTCCATTCCTTCATGAGCTCGCTCGCGTTGTCCGGAAGCTGTTCCTTGACCCAGGACTCCGAATACGCGCGCGTTCCGCCCGGCAGCACGTTGCCGCCGGCCGCGTTCACCGGGATCACGGCGGAGACACCGCCGAACAGGTTGGTGATGCGGATCACGCCCGCGGGCTTCACGTGCACCGTGCCTTCGTTTTGCACGCGCAGCTTGAAGTCAACCGGGAGCGAGGTGCCCGAATCCTGGCTCGACGCGAACGAGGCGATGCTCGCCCGCTCGACCACGTTGCCGGACACGCGCAAGAGCAGGAGCGGGCCGGTGACGCCCACGGTGCCCACGCCGAAGGTGGCGTTGGCCGGGCTGGTCGAGAACAACAGGCCGCCAAAGTACCCGCCCGGGGCGGCATCCTTCGGGACCTTGATGGTGTACACCACCAGGTCGCCGTCCCCCGAATCGATGGTCATGGAACTGCGGCTGAACCGGACCCACTCCACGAGCGAGCGGTCGGGGTTCACCCCCACGAACTCGGGCGTGCCGGACTCGTCGGAACCCACGAAGTCCTGGACCGACGGGTAATACGTCTCCGTATTGGTCCCTTCGTTGTGCAGCTTGATGGTGCCGACGATCTCGTCGCCGGGGTCGGCCTCATGCTCGATCACCACCGGGCTCACCGTGAGCGCCGCGGCCGGAAGCACGTTCATGATCGGGGCGAGCAGGGTCGCCGCCATGGCCGCAAAAGACAGTTTCCTCCACATAATGTTCGTCGTTGCGGATGAGTTAGAACGTCCCCGTCGCGATGAACGTGAGGGTGTCCGCGTAGTCGGAGTGTGCCGGGGTGATCGCGCTGATGGCGGCGTTCACCGCGATCTGCGCGCGGCCGGTGGCGATCGGGTCGGTGTTGGTGTCGAGGATGGTCTGGGCCGAGGTGGTGAGGCCGCCGACCACGTTGGTCTCGGTGTTGGCGGCGCACGAGGCGTTGTCGAATGGCGACACGTCGTCGAACGTGCCGGCGGAGGACGTTTCCGACACCACGCAGATGCCGTAGTTGGCCGTGCCGTCGGCCATGGTGGCCGAGGCGCTCGGGATGGTGTCGCCTGGTACCGAGGTGCTGACGAGCCCGCTGCTGCCATTGGCCGAGACGACCGTTATCACGGCGCCGCCGGAGGCGTTGGTGTCGAGGTCCACGCAGATGTGGTTCACCGAGTCGGTCGCGCCGGACACGCGGGTGTCGGTGGTGGTGATGGTGCCGAGGGCCACCGAGTAG
Organism: Candidatus Uhrbacteria bacterium RIFCSPHIGHO2_01_FULL_63_20; assembly: GCA_001791045.1. Classification (GTDB taxonomy): domain Bacteria; phylum Patescibacteriota; class Patescibacteriia; order UBA9934; family GWF2-40-263; genus 2-01-FULL-63-20. The sequence goes on from MGDT01000001.1 coordinate 2,610, forward strand.
GCGGCGGCGCTCTCGGTGGTGCTGCAGGTGTTCGACGCGGTGGTGTCGAGGTCGAACGTGAGCGAGGACGTGACGGAGGCCGAGATGGCCACTGTGTCGTCGTCCACGATGCCGAGCGCGATCGTGCCGGAGTCGCCGAAGGTGCCGCTCAAGGCGACGGTCTTGGAGCTCGCCGAGCTGTCCGTGGTGGCGTTGGTGACCTGCTCCACGCCGGTCACGACGGAGGTCGCGTTCGTCCCGATCTCGAAACACAGCTCGGAACCGGCCGCGAGGACGGTCGTCCCGTTCGTGAAGGTGATGACCGTGCCGGACGTACGGACGACGCCCGCCGTGGCGCCTGAAGGGGCGGCGGCGAGGACGACTTCCGTGTCCCCCGTGTTACACACGCCATCCGGGGTCGAATCGTGGGAAACGTCGATGTCCTCGAAGTCGAGCGAGGCCGCGACCGAGAAGTCGGTGTTGAACGTGACGATGATCGTGGCGCCGCTCGCGACGCCGGTGGGAGACGTGAACAGGATCTCGTGGTTGGACAAGGTCGAGATCTGCACGCGCGACATCGTGTCCTTGGCGGAGGTGATCGTGGCCGCCTGCGCCGGCGAGACGACCACTACCAGGCCGACTACGAGCGAGAGCATGGTGACTTTCGCGATGAATGAATGGAATTTGTTCATATGAAGTTCATGGATTAAATGGGCGTCTGGGTCTTGATAGATGTCGACGGAGCCGAACCCTCGGCACCCGTCCCGACCCATACGCGATTGTGCTCGACCTTTGTTCCGCGTTCGCCGCGGATGCTTGGCCCCGACCGTTCGGGGACACGCATCCGAGCCGAATCAGTAATTCCCCGTCGCGATGAAGGTGATGGTGCCGGCGTACTCTCCGGAGTCCGTGACGCTCGCGATCGCGGCCTTCACCGTGACGACGGTGGCGCGGGCGGCTCCCCAGGTGGACTTGCTCGCGATCGTGCGCGGGGTCGTGGAGACGCTGCGGTCGTCGCCGAACGCCGCGTCCGCGCCCGACACCGCGATGCCGTACTCCTCGCTCCCGGCGGTGACGGCCCCGTCGCTCACGTCCGCGATCTCATCGGCGCTTTGGTTTTGGAACGCGGCGTTTTCCGTGGCCGTGAGCGCGTAGCCGAAGTCCGCATTCGTGCTCACGGTGACCGTGGTGGCGCCCGTGCTCACCGACGCGGTCGTAAGCGGGTTGGGCGAGAGCGTGATGCTCGTGGACGACAGGCTCATGGTGAGGCGCGGTTCCTCGGTGATCGCCTCGAACCCCTGGTAGGCGCGGTAATTGCCGCTCGAAAGATAATCGCTCCCAATGTCGACGACGGTGTTGAAATCGATGTAGTTCGTCGACGTCGTTCTTCCTCCGCCGCCGTTGATCGACGTGTCCCACAGGATGTAGTTCGTGGAGCTCGACTGGGCCAGAACCAGCCCGGGCAACAGGGTTCCAACACAAGCGCCTACAGCAAAAATGAGGGCTCGGGCCATATTCCTAGCTATTTTACGTTTTTTGGAATGGACGGTCAAAGCATTTTGGCCGCTATTTTAGCGAAAAAATGCCAATCCATGTGGGTAACTCGGACTGTCCGAAGCAAACCGCCGTCCTATGCACATCTATTCCACGAAACAAGCACTGGTTATCCACATCTGCTATACTTTTCAACGCCTATGCGCTTCTACGTCCTCGGCTCGAATCCTGCGCTGTCCTTGGCGGAATTTTTTGCCGTGTACCCGTCGGCAACGGCCGTCGCGACCTCCGACACGGTGCTCGTCACTGACGAAGGCGGCCCGGAACCGAAACAGGCGGTAAACAGGCTGGCAGGAGTCGTCAAGTCGGGAAGCGTCTCAACGACTATTCCGTCTTTGCGAGGAGGCTCCCAAGCCGACGAAGCAATCTCCCGGGAGGTTGCTTCGTCCGTCGCCGCGCTCCTTCCTCGCAATGACGATGGGAAACGCATCGAGTTCGGCCTGTCGCTCTATGACGGCGGCAACGCTTCCCTGTTCGGAACCCTCAAGGGCGAAGCGAACGGGATCGGGATGACGGTAAAGCGCGCGCTCGAGGCCGAGGGGCGCAAGGCGCGGGTGGTCACGATGAAAGCCGATGCGCTCTCGAGCGTCGCGGTCACGACCCAGGCCACCTCCGGCGACATCTGCCTGATCGCGACGAAGGACGGCATCCTCGCCGGACGCACCGAGGCCGTGCAGGATTTCGAAGCGTGGTCGAAACGCGATTTCGGACGCCCAAGCCGCGACGCGAAAAGCGGGATGCTCCCGCCCAAGCTCGCGCGCCTCATGGTGAACCTTTCTGGTGTTCAACCTGAAGGATCGGCCATCCTCGACCCGTTTTGCGGCTCGGGGACCATCCTCATGGAGGCCGCGCTCATGGGATCAAAAGCGGTAATCGGCTCGGATATATCAAAAAAAGCCGTGGCAGACACGGGTCGCAACATGGAGTGGATGCGCCACGCGTTCCCGGACACCAAAAAGGTCCGGGTGTCGGTATACGAGACGCCGGCCGAGAAGGTCGACGCGTTCGTGAAAGAAACGGTGGACGCCATCGTGACCGAGACGTTCCTGGGTCCGCCGCTGCGGCGCGAGGCGAACGCGGCCGCGATCAGGAAAAGCGTGAACGATCTCATGAGGATCGTAGAGCCGTCGCTAAAGGCCATGGCGGGCGTATTGAAGCCCGACGGGAAGATGGTGATCGCTTTCCCCGCGTTCCGCGTGGGACGCGCGTTCGCCAAACTTCCGGTCGAACCCGTCATAAAAGCGATCGGCTTCTCCATTGCCGACCGCTTCCTATACGAACGCCCAGGCCAAAGGGTCGGCCGTGACATCGTGGTACTTACGCGTTGACCCGGAAGTGGCAAGTGTCGCCGTCCCTCATCACATACTCCTTCCCTTCCACCCGCAGTTTCCCAGCCTCGCGCGCTCCGGCTTCGCCCAGTTCCACGAAATCCTTCCAGTCGATCACCTCGGCGCGGATGAAGTTCTTCTCGAAATCGGTGTGGATCACGCCGGCGGCCTGCGGCGCTTTCGTCCCAACGGGAATCGTCCAGGCGCGGGTTTCCTTTTCGCCGGAAGTGAAGTACGTGATGAGCCCGAGCATCTCATAGCACTTGGCAATCACCCGATCGAGCCCGCTCATGGGAAGCCCGAGCTCGGCCAAAAACGTTTTTTGCTCATCCGGCTGCATTTCCACGATTTCCGACTCGATTTTCACGCTGATAGGGATTGCCATCCGGCCTTCGACAAGCTCTGGGAATCGGATATTCCCTGAGCCCGTCGAAGGGATATCCGATTCCGCGACGTTCACCACGTACAGGATGGGCTTTCGCGTGAGCAAGAGCAGCCCTTTCACGGCCTTTTCCTCGTCTTCGTCGAGCGCGACCGTGTTCGCCATCTTCCCCTGCTCGAGCGCCGCGAACAGCTTCGCGAGCGCGGATTCCTCTTTCTCAAGCTCCTTCGTCTTGCCCGATTTCATCCTGCCACGCACCCCGTCGAGGCGCTTTTGCACGAGCTCGATGTCGGCGAGCGCGAGCTCGGTCTCGATGGTCTCCGCGTCGCGCTTGGGGTCCACGCCGCCCTCCACGTGATGCACGTCCGGATCCTCGAACGCCCGCACCACGTGCAGGATCATGTCCGTCTCGCGGATGTTGCTCAAGAACTTGTTCCCGAGCCCCTCCCCCTTGCTCGCGCCTTTGACGATGCCGGCGATGTCCACGAACTCGATGGCCGCCGGGATCGTTTTTTCGGATTTCGATCTTTCCGCCAGTCTCTCCAATCGCTCATCGGGCACCTCCACGATCCCCACGTTGGGCTCGATGGTGCAGAACGGGAAATTCTCGCAGGGGACTTGCTTTTTCGTGAGCGTCTTGAACAGGGTGGATTTCCCCACGTTCGGGAGCCCCACGATGCCGACTTTGAGCATAGGCTTAAAACATGAAAACCCTCGTATTGAGGGTTTTCCTGGTGGACCCTAACGGGATCGAACCGTTGACCTCTTCCATGCCATGGAAGCGCTCTACCAGCTGAGCTAAGGGCCCAAGACGTGCCGGCAGGATAGCGACAAACCACGCCTGGGTCAAGCGTCACGGCGCGACGGGCTGGCCTTCGGGGACCGACGTCGCGGTCGGCGTCTCCTCAAGCGGGGGCGGAGGGGTGGAGAGCGCCTTGCCGGCGCGCAGCCGCTCGAGACGCGCCTTCACGAGCTCGTTGCCGGGATCGTACTCGAGCACCTTGGCGACCTGCTCGATCGCCTTGTCGATTTCCTTTTTCTGCTCATGGATGCTTGCCAGGAACCATCGGGCGTTGCTGTAGCTGGGCGAAAGCGCCACGGCCTGCGAGAAGGCGGCCTGCGCCCGGTCCACGTCGAGCGTGTCCCCGCGGCGCATGTACAAGAGCCCGAGCTGGAACGCCACGCCCACGTCGAGCGGGTTTTGCTTCGCCACCGTCTCCATTTTCGCCACGGCCTCGGGGAGCCGTCCCTGCCGCTCGAGCACGAGCGCGAGCTGGTACTGCGCGGGGGCGTAATCCTCCTTCAGCGCGGAGGCCGCCAGGAACTGTTCCTCGGCCTGCTTCAAGAGGGATTCGACCTTCGCCTGGGCTTCCCGAGCCACGGCCTTGTCCTCCGCGGCCGTGAGCGCGCGGTTGTTCTCGGCGAGCGTGAGGTAGGTGCGGCCAAGTTCGGTGCGGACCTTGGGGTCGCGGGGATCGAGCTCGATCGCCCGCTGCAGAGCCTTCGTCGAGAATTCGCCCGCGTTGCCGATGAGCGGGACCAGCTCGCGGTACAGCGCGCCGCGCGCGGCCCAATTGAGCACGTTCTCGGGACCAAGCTCGGTCGCGCGCGCCGACGCGTTGACCGCGGCGCCCGTGAGCGCCTGAAGGTAGCCGCGCTGATCCTCGCTCCCGGCCTGGGCGAGCGCGGACGCCTCCTTCAGCGCGGAGGCGAGCATGAGCAGGAACGCCTGCGAGAGGTTGCGGTAGTACACGTCGTTCGCCCGGTTGAGGGAGGCCGCGCGGTCGAGCGACGCCACCACGTCCTTCAGGTCGCCTCCGGCGCGGTCGAGCCGCACCGCCTTCGCGAACGCGGCCTCGGCGGCGTAGCGCAAAGAGGCCACGAACACCCCGGTCACGATCACGGTCCCGGCGAATATCGCGAGCAGGGAGAACGCGAGCGACAGGCGCGGGCTCTCGCGCAGCGACCGCATGGCCGGACGCTTCATGACCGCGCCCGCGACGAGCCCGGACAACAGGAAGACGAGGAACAGGAGGGTGAGGTTGGCGGAGTACAGGAACCCGGATACCGCGAGCGCGAAAAACGGCGGGATGACGACGAACGCCGGGAGCCAGGCGTGCCGTTCGCGGCCGCGGACCACTTCCAGCGCCCCGCGCGTGACGGTGATCGAAAGGAACAGGGCCCAGACGAGCGCCCCGACGAGCCCGAAGGTCACCAGCACGGTGAGCGCCGAAGACGAGGCGCGGTCGAACCGCGTGTCCCAAAACGCGGTCCGGTTCACGTCGAGGGGCCGGTATTTGGCGTATTGGTACACGAAGGTGCCCGGTCCGGAGCCGAACAGGGCGCCATCGGCCTTGACGGTCTCCTTCGCGATGTCCCAGCTCGCGGGAAACGACGGAGTCACCTCGGTCGGGATCCGTATCGGGATCGGGCGGTCCACCCAGAACAGGAACGGGAGGGAAGCCACGATGAGCGCGAACGGGAGGATGAACCGGTTGGTGGGGCCGAAGTCCCCGGCCCGCACGAGCGCGAACACGAACAGGGCGAGCAGTCCCGCGAGGAGCGTGAGCCACACCGGCGTGAAATCCAACGCCAGGGCGGTCGCGAACGCCGCGGCGCTCAACCAGATCACGAGGACGTGCTGGAGGGTGCCGCGCGTCCCGCGGTACATGAGCGCGTCTTCCTCGCGATGGACCAGGAACAGGGCGTTCCCGAGCACGGCCATGGCGGCCAGGAACGTGCCGAACGCGTTGGCCGTCCCCACGGTGTTCCCGAGCGGCCCGTCCGCGGACGGCAATACCGGGACCCCCAGCGAGGCCGCGACCCCGAACGCGCCGGCGAGCGAGGCGCTCACGAGCAGCGTGAACAGAGCCGTCCGTTGCGCGGAGGGGACGTTCATGAGGTTCGCCACGAGATAGAACAGCGTCACGTACGCGGCGATGGACAGGGCGCTCGTGTATTCCTGGGTCGCGGTGCCGATCCACGACAGGTACGGCCCCAGGGAGAGGGAGGCGGAAATGAGGGCGCTTACGAGGATGAGGAGCGGCAGAAGGTTCAGCCAACCGCGCCGCACGGAAACCGCCCGGGCGCTCACCATGGCCCCGATCCAGCACAGCGCGGAGGCGAAGGTGAGCAGCACGAGCAGCGTCTGCTTGCTCACCTCGAGCGGATCCAAGCTCAGCGGCAGGTAGGCGAGCGGGACAAGCGCGATGAGCGCGTACAGGAACGCGCGCGCGAGGCGCAGGAACATCGCCGTGGCATTCCCTCCCGTCAAACGTGAAACCCAGGACATATCCGGCACAGTATACCAAAACCAGGCCGCGAAGGCCTGGTTTCATTTCGCAGAGGGAGTCTATGGCAAAGGTTCAGGCAAGGGCTCTGGCGGCGGAGGTTCCTCCGCAGGGGCGGTATCCCCTGAGCTTGTCGAAGGGGTGACGCTCTCGCCGCCGTCCTGGCCTTCGACACTCTCAGGCAATGACGGCAGCGTCTCTTCCGCCGGAGGTTCTTCCGTCACCTCAATCACCTCAACAACCTCAATCACCTCAATCACCTCGTGATCCTTCCTGGTCGCCGTCACGAACCAGTCGAAGGTGATGCCCGAGTCCGTCCCGTTGAGCTGCTGCACCGTGAACCCGTTGTGGTCCTTCGAGACGACGTACAGGTACGCCGGTCCGTTGGGGGTCACGGACACGCGCACGTCGGCCGTCGTCGAGGTGATGTCGTTGAACGACGGGTTCACCGTCTCAAACGCGACGGTCGCGGTGCCGTTCTCGAGCGTGGCCGTCCCGTCGAGCGTCACCTTGTGCTCGAGCCCGAGGGTCGCCACGGCCTCCACCTCCTCGCCCTGGTAGCTTTCGATGACCACGGCGTACGAGGCTTGGGTGGCGAACTTCCCTTCCGCGTCCACGCTCCAGGCGCCCGAGAGCCCGGCAATGGCGCCCACATCGAGGATCTGGTTGCCTTGCATGTAGATGTTGCCGCTCATGTTGAGCGCGGAGAGGTTCCCCGTGAGCGCGGAAGCCCGGTTGTCGGTGCCGGCGAGCGGGGACGTGCCCGTGCCTGGGTAGTACGTGAGTGCCATGAACACCATCGCGAGCCCCTCGCCCGCGCCCGCGTATGGCTCGAGCGCGTACCCGACGATGGGGCCTGGCTGCGTGGCCTTCATGCCGACCCCCGGAGTCGGGGAGGACGTGATCGGGTCGCCCACCGCGATAGGCCCGTTCTCGTCGGAAACGCGGGCGCGCACGCGGCCCTTGAGCGCGATGGGGCGCGGATGGTCGGCCTCCTGGATGTTGTAGCCGATCGAATTGAAGTCTCCGGCGTCGCCCGGATCCGAGGCGATGCCGATCATGGCGGCCTGGTAGGCGCCCTGCGTGGGGACGAGCTTCGCGAGCGCGTGGCCGCGCGTGGTGACGACCATCCCGCTCCCGG
>MGDT01000001.1:10293-14056 GCA_001791045.1 Candidatus Uhrbacteria bacterium RIFCSPHIGHO2_01_FULL_63_20
GGTGCCCATCACCACCGACTCCTCGACCGCGTACATCTCCATGTAGTCGGCGGAAGGGGCCGCGCCGCAGCTCTCGAGCGTCTCGTCGGCGCCGCCGCCGTCGGTCTGGCCGCACACGGCCTCGCCGGACGCCCCTTCGTTCAAGTCAAGCTGGATGGTTCCCGATACGTCCAGGTTGCCCGTGGTGCCCGCGTCGGTGAGCAGCATGAGGGAATTTTCCGAGGCGTCCTGGAAGTCGAGCGTGCCTGCGTCGGGCGTGCGGATGACGGCGGCGGGTTCCACGAACTGCAGGTCCGTGTCGAACCCGGACCCGATGCGCACGCCAAGCCCGTTGCCGCCGCCGGTGGTGATGCTGTCCACGTCGAGGCCCACCACGGTCCCGCCGCTTTGGATCCCGCCGAAATCCACGAACACCCCGCGCTTCACCCCGCTGTTGCTCGAGCCATTGTCCGTGACCGTGAGGCCGCTCGTGGTCACGGTTCCGGCGGACTGCACCTGCACGGGCATGGCGATGCGCGCGCCGGTCCAGTTGATCGTCCCGGCGAGCGTGTCCTGGGTGATGGCCCCCGCCGCCAGGTCGTACCCGAGGTAGTCGGTGGTATCCGCAGTGGATTGCGTGAGGTTAGGAGTCAAGAGCGAAACGCCGGTGAAATCCAGGTTGGCGGCGCCGGCGAGCAACGAATCGAAATCGAGCGAAAGGCCCGTGAGGGCGCCGGCCTGCGTCCCGGCGTTCGAGAGCACCCCGATGATCGTCCCCGTGGCCGTGCCGTCGTCGATGTCGAACCTAGCGTCCGGCGTGATGTCGCCCACGCCCACGGCGCCGCCGTCCTGCACGTTGAACAGGTCGCCGTCCACCGAGTTGGAGCTCGACACGTAGAACGGGTCGTCGCTGCCGCCGACCTGATCGATTTCCACGATGGCATTCGGGCTCTGGTCGCCGAATCCCGTGAACCCGCCGGAGTCGTTGATCGCGATGACGCGTATGCCGTTATTCTCGAGAAAAAGCATGCCGGAATCGTGCCCGAGCACGGCCGGTCCCGTCCCCTTGCCCGTGTCCTCGATGGTGACGCGTGCCTGGGTGCCGGAAACGTGCAGGATCGTGTCCGGGTCGACTTCGCCGATGCCGACGTCGCCGGCGGCGGTCACGGTGAGAAGCTGGCTCGTGTAATTGTTGACGCTCAAGATCGGCCTGGTCGCGATCGCTCCGGGACCGGCCGTGGTCTCTCCCCGCAAGATCAGCGCGGGGGTCGTTCCCGTGTCTTCGCCCGAATCGATGCGGCTCACGACGTTCGTCGAGGAAGTGATTACGCTCGGTCTCCCAAGGAAGGCGGGCCCGACACCCGTGTCCGTCGCGTCCCCGATGAACGCGCCATATGTCCCGTTGCCTGCGTGGAAGGTAGTAAGGTAATTGACGCCGGTCGTGTCGTTATACACCTGGAATTGCGTTGACGGAGCCACCGTCCCGATCCCGACATTGCCGTTGCCGAGCACGGTCATGAACGTGCCGGCGGAATCGCCGAACTGGAACGCCTCGTCGGCGGCACCAAGGTCGTTGCTCGAGACGAGGTTGAAGGCGGAGCTTGTCGTGCCGCCGGAGGCAAGCTGCGAGGTGAAGGTGAACACGCCGCTCTCGGTGATGCCGGAGTCCGCGAGCGTGAGGGTGGCGCCCGCGATGAAGGCGCCGTCGGCGTAGACGTTGCCTTCCGCGCCAATCGAGTCCGCCACGAACAGATCGTCGCCGCCGAGCGAGAACCCGGCGTTCGAAAGCGTCTCCGTGATCGACGTGCTGCCGCCCACGATGGCGTTCCCGTCGAAGCGCGACGTCCCGGCGTCCACCCACAGGGCGTAGGGGCCGTTGGTGAAGGTGATGTCCGAGCCGGACGGGGCGTCGGAGACGTAGAAGGTGGTCGCGTCCGTGACCGTCTCGGTGCCGCCGCCCGCGACCCCGTTGATGGTAGGCGCGAGGAACCTGAACTGGCGCTGATTGGCCCGGGTCGTCCCGTCGGCAAGCGCAATCACCTGGTTCGATCCGAGGATCGAGGGTTGCTCGGAGGTATCGCCGCCGGTGACGTTGGCGGGATCCACGTCGAGGCTGGCCCCGGGCGTTCCCGTCCCGATGCCGACGGAACCGAACGAGACGAGGTTGCCGTTGGCCGCGACGCGCAGGAACGGCGTCGCGTCGTTTCGCACCTCGAACAGGTGCGCACTCGTGAGCGCCGCGCCGGAAAGATGCGCGTCGACGATCACCGCGACGTCGTCGCTCCCGTCCTCGCCTGGCTGCGCGTCGATGATCAGCCCGGCGCGGTCCGCCGCGCCGGTGCCGATCCCCTTCGTCATGATGTAGGGGACGAAATGCGTGTCCGCCTCGGTGCCGTCGGCGATGCGGAAGTAGCTGCCGGACACCCCGGAGTCATTGGCCTCGAACAGGATGTTCGCCCCGTTGGCGTCCACGGGCGCTTCCACGTCGAGCGGCGCGTCGGGAGTGCTGGTGCCAATCCCCACGAAGCCGGAGGAATCGATGACCAGCCGGTCGCTCGTGCCAAGCGCCGTGGTGGAGATCTTGAACTTGTCCGAATCCGAATCGTCCACGCCAAGGGTGAAGGTGGGCGTGCCGTCGGCAAGCTCGAACTTGATGAGCGGGTCCGTGTCCGTGCCCGTGGAGGTGAGCGCGAGGGCGGCGTCGGAACCGGAGAGGATGTCGAGCAGGTTGTCGGGCGTGGAATCCGCGATGCCCACGTTGTTGTTGGCGCCGGTGGCGTTGATGAGGAACTGGAACCCGTTCACCGGATCCACGAAGAACTGGCTGTACTGGGTGGCCGCGTTGCGCGACTGCAGGCGGATCGGGCGCAGCGCGTCGGAACTCCCGATCTGTTCCACGTAGAACCCGCCGCCGTCCTGTGCCATGGAGACGAAATCCGTGGAGCCGATGCGCGCATCGCCCACCACGTGCAGCGTGGCGGACGGCCCGGAGCTGACGTTGATCCCCACGTTGCCGCCGTCGTCCACCACGAAATAGGTGGTGCCGGCCGCCTCGTCATCCACGCGCAGGGCGTCCACGGCGGCGGTCTGCTTGATATGCATCTGGGCGGTGGGCGAGGTCATCGAGTCCCCGATCCCCACGTCGCCGTCGCTTTGGATGGTCATCCGCGTGACGCCGCCGTTGGCGAAATTGAAATCGTTTGGCGTGCTGTCATACGAGATGGTCCCCTCGTCGCCGATAAGGGAGCCGACATGGAGCGTGGCCGCCCCGAGGTAGAGGTCCCTCCAGCGCTGGGCATCGGCGCCCAGGTCGTAGGTGTCGTCGTCGTCGGGGATGACATGGGTGTCCACGTCGGCGTTGAACAGGACGACGTCGGCGGAGCTGGAGCCGACGGTGAGCGAGTTCTCGAAGAGGACGTTGCCGGAGTCGTTGAAGGTGGCGAAGGCGGTGCCCACCGACTGGATCACGAAGTCGCCCGAGCTCTGCAGGTCCACGAACACGTTGCCCGCCGTGGTGCTCTCGAACTCGAGGCCGTCCAGATGGTCGACCGACAGCTTGTGGCCGACATCGGCGTCGTACACCGAATCGAGGTCGGTCGTGCCGCTCCCGGTAATCGTTCCGGAGCAGACAAGGTTGCCCGAGCCGTCGATGGAGCAGCCGGTCGAGCCGGAGCCGCCCACCAGGTCGATGGTCTCCGCCGAGGCGTCGAGGAAGATGCCGTTGGCGTTGCCGTCGGTCTCCACGCGGAAGTCCACGTCGGCGCTCCCGTCGTTGAGCGCGATT
>MGDT01000002.1 GCA_001791045.1 Candidatus Uhrbacteria bacterium RIFCSPHIGHO2_01_FULL_63_20
ACCCGCACAAGCGGTGGAGCATGTGGTTTAATTCGACACTAAGCGAGGAACCTTACCTGGGCTTGAAATCTAGCTGCAAGCCGCCGGAAACGGTGGCCGCCTTCGAGGGTGCTAGGTAGGTGCTGCATGGTTGTCGTCAGCTCGTGGCGTGAGCTGTTCCCTTAAGTGGGGTAACGAGCGCAACCCCTATCCCGTGTTACTTGTCACGGGAGACTGCCCTCGTAAGAGGGAGGAAGGTGGGGATGACGTCAAATCAGCATGGCCCTTACGTCCAGGGCGACACACGTGCTACAATGGTCGGTACAATGGGTTGCCAAGCAGCAATGCGGAGCTAATCCTCAAAGCCGATCTCAGTTCGGATCGAGGGCTGCAACTCGCCCTCGTGAAGCCGGAATCGCTAGTAACGGCCAATCAGCTATGTGGCCGTGAATACGTTCTCGGGTCTTGTACTCACCGCCCGTCACGCCAAGAGAGCCGGGGGTGCCCGAACGTCGCCGTAGGGCGGCGGAAGGCAAAACCGGTGATAGGGGCGAAGTCGTAACAAGGCACCCGTAGCGGAAGCTGTGGGTGGATCACCTCCTTTACCAGGGATATCACTCCGACCTCGCGTCGGAGTCAGTCCTAGGTCGAGATCAGTCTCACTGATCGGAGCCTCGCAAGAGGCACACCAACCTTAAGACGTTGCAATCACCCAGCAGATAAACGCCCCGCCGGATTCCCGGCGGGGTTTGGTTTTCGGGGTTGACCTTTGGGGCGGTTTTCCCTACACTGTCGGCACCTTTACGGGCGTGTAGCTCAGTTGGTTAGAGCGCGACACTGATAATGTCGAGGTCCCAAGTTCGACTCTTGGCACGCCCACCAGGGACTATGTTCAGGGGTTAGGATATACTGCACGATGTATCCTGACCCCTGAACCATATGTCTGACCTCAGCACTCTCGACATCCTCACGCGCCTCGTGGTCGCGGCCGCGATCGGTGCCGCGATCGGCCTCGAGCGCGAGTACCGCCACAAGCCCGCGGGCGTGCGCACCGACGTGCTCGTCGCGATCGGCACCTGCGTGATGACCATCGTGTCGCTGCAGATCGCGCAATTCTCCGGATCCGTGGAAGCGGTCGACGTGAGCCGCATCGTGAGCCAGATCCTGCCGGGCATCGGGTTCATCGGCGCCGGCACCATCATCCAGGCGCGCGGGCACGTGGAAGGGCTTACGACCGCGGCGAGCATCTGGCTCGTGGCCGGGGTGAGCATGGCCGTTGGGCTGGGATTCTTCTCCCTCGCCGCGACCGCCGCGGCCCTAGGTATCACGTCATTGCTCCTCCTGCATGCCGTACGGGTCCCCGAGGACGACCGTCCGAGAAAATGAACGTTCAAACAAACGGCCGACCATCATGGGAGACTTCGTTTAGACGAAGCCTTCAAACGCCGAGGTAGCTCAGTGGTAGAGCGCAGGCCTGAAGAGCCTGGCGTCGTGAGTTCAATTCTCACCCTCGGCACCATGACGGTCGGCCGTTTTTGATTTCCGCGGACCCCTGGTATCCTGTCCTCAATATGAAGAGACTCCTCCCCTTCCTCGCGTCCGCCATCGCGTTCGTGCCGCTCGCGGCATCGGCCGTGAACGGCGACGCGTACGCGGACGCCGTGTACCAGGCATCCAATCATCTGTACCGGCCGCTCAACGCGCTGGGGGCGCCGGACCAGGTCTACGCCGACTTCTTCGATCAGGACGCGTCCGTCATCCTCGACATGGGCGCGGGCGAGGAAGGCACCGGCGACCTCACCGTCTCCTACGTCCTGCTCGATTTCGGAGCCGGATACCGCGTCGAGTTCCTGGACGTCTCGTTCTCGAAGCTGCAGGAGTCGCGGGGCGCGGTGCCGCTCTCCCAAAGCGCGTTCGTCGTGGACTACGCCTCCTCGACGCCGTATCGATACGTGAGCGTCACGAGCACCGAGGACGAGCAGTGGCGGCTCGACGCGATCGAGGCCGAAACGGTCTCTCTCCCGCCACCGACCGAGGAGCCGAGCCTCGAACCGACCGAGGAGGGCGTTCCGCGCGGGCTGCTCGTGAAGCTCCCCGACGATGGGAACCCGGCCACCGACATGGACAGCGCCGTGTACGTGATCGGCGGAGACGGCAAGCGTCACGCCTTCCCCTCCCTCCAGGTATACCGCTCTTGGTACGCGGACTTCTCGGAGGTGGCGTACATCGACGCCGAACATCTGGCCTCCTATCCGCTGGGCGGCAACGTCACCGTGCGGCCGGGCACCTATCTCGTCAAACTCACCACCGACCCCAAGGTCTACGCGGTAGAGCCAGGCGGCGTGTTGCGCTGGGTGCCGTCCGAGGCGGTGGCCGTCGCGCTGCATGGACCCGAATGGAGCAAGCGGGTGATCGACGTCGCGGACGTGTTCTTCGGCAACTACCAGCCGGGGCCGGACCTCAATGACCTCGCACATCCGGACGGCACCATCGGGTTCCTCCCGAGCGGCCAGGTGGTATACGTGGAGAACGCCACGTCCCACGCGATCGCCAGCATGAGCGCCTTCCGTTTCCGCCAAGAATTCGTCGTCGCGATTTCCCAGGCGCTCGCGGACCTCTACGTCGACGGCGGGACGCTCGAGGAGGATCCGGACATCAAATTCCCGTATTAGGCAGGAGGACGCAGGGAGGAGAATCCCTTGTTGAAACAAGGGATTTCTGATACCTTCCGCTGGTATTTCGGGCTGTAGTTCAGTTGGCAGAACGCCTGCTTTGGGAGCAGGAGGCCGCCGGTTCGAGTCCGGCCAGCCCGACCATGCGTATGAAAAAATTTTCCTTCACCCTTACAACCCTTATCACCCTTACCACCCTTCTCCCCCTGGGTGCGTTCGCGAACGATGCCGGCCAGGCTGGCACCGACGACCACCTCCGGGACGAGCTCGGCATGACCGACGAGCAGCTCTCGCGGGCCGTCGCGACCGAGGACCGCGAACCGTTCGGCGCCCTCTCCGGAGCCGACGAGGTCACGGATCCGCTGGGCGACGTGCTGGACCGCTGGGGACGCGCCACGGCCCTGCATCAACCATGGGGAGACATCGAGCGCGTTTCGGTATCGCGCGACGCCGGGGGCGAGAGTTGGGATTTCACCGTGAAGCTGGGAGCGGAGCTTCCGAACAGGCCGACCGACAAGGTGACGCTGTACGTGTACGCGGACGCCGACGGCCTGGCAGACAACGATGCGCCGGGAAACGGCGTGCGAGGCGGCATGGACAGCGAATTCGCGCTCCAGCACAACGCCGATGCCGGCTGGTACGCTGATTTCCGCTGGTATAACCCCGAACCGGCGGCGCGGACCTGGGCCATCAACAGGGAGACGGCCATGCGCTGGCGCATGAAGGGCGACACCGTGACCATCAACATCCCCTTCTCCGAGATGCCCGGGCAGGCGCCGCGTTGGCGCGTGGTCATGGGCATCTCCGACGGCGAACGGACGGAAGTGGACGTCGCCCCGGGCATCGGGTTCCCGCCGCCGATCGGCGAAACGGCCCCGACCGCGCCCGCCTGGTACCAGCCCATCTTCGACCTGCACGACAGGACCTATCCTGCGGACGTCATCGTAGGCCTCGCGATGCTCGCTTCCATCGGTTACCTGGTTGTGAAGCATGTTCGTCCGTAGTATGCCGTTCGTCTCCCGCGCGGGGGAAAAGCTCGCGCACGCGCTTGCCGCGTTCCGGCTGGATCCGACCGGACTCACGTGCGCGGATTTCGGCGCCTCCACCGGCGGGTTCACCGACTGCCTGCTCCAGCACGGGGCCGCGAAGGTCTACGCCGTGGAAACCGGATACGGCACGCTCGATTGGAAACTGCGGAATGACCCGCGCGCGGTGGTGATGGAACGCACGAACGCGATGCATGTCGAGCTCCCCGAGGCGGTCGACGTCGTGACCATGGACACGAGCTGGACCAGACTCGCCAAGATCCTTCCGAACGCGCTCAAGAACCTGAACCCCGACGGGCGCGTCATCGCGCTCGTGAAGCCGCATTACGAGGCCGGTCCGAAAGATCTTCGCTCCGGCAAGCTTCCGGACGAAAAAATCGAAGAGGTGCTCGGACGCGTCAGGGCCGACGCGGCTCACGCTGGAGCCAAGATCCTTCAGGAAACCGAATCCCCCATCGTGGGCGGAAAAGGCGGGAATCGCGAGTTCCTTTGGCTCCTGGAGGCCGCCGGATGACCCTGGACAGGACGCGGGGTTTCTGCTATAGTGCGGCCATCGGAATTTCAAAACGCGGGCGTAGTTTAGTGGTCAAACGACTCTCTTCCAAGGAGTAGTCACGGGTTCGATTCCCGTCGCCCGCTCCACGCGGGTCCCACTAACGGTCCGAGGAGCGTCCGAACAAGGGTCGGATGGTCCCTGGATCGCAAACGACCCAGACATCTAAGTGCCATACGCTGTCGGAACACCGCACGTATGAGTCTAACCGGAGACAGGGTCTCCAAGTCAGCGTATGAGTGACATGTCTCTTAACTGCCGCGACTGCGGGAAGGAATTCGTCTTCTCCGATCGCGACCAGGCGTTCTTCGCGGAAAAGGGTTGGCAGAACCAGCCCACCCGCTGCCGGGACTGCGCCCGCGCCAAGCGCGCGAACATGCAGGCCCCGCGCCAGATGTTCCCGGCAGTGTGCGCCGCGTGCGGAAAGAACTGCGAAGTGCCGTTCGAGCCCCGCGAAGGCGGCCGCCCGGTGAAGTGCCTGGAGTGCTTCCGCGCCGATCGCCCGTAAGCAGAAGAAAAATCGTCCCTCACGGGGCGATTTTTCATTTAGGAAATTGTCTCGGTCGGGACAATTTCGGAAATGAGCGCATGGAGGAAGCGGTAAGGGCCAGGGCCAGCGCATCGGCCGCGTCGTCGAGCTTGGGGGCCTTCTTGAGGCCGAGCAGCTTCGTGACCATCATGATCACCCCTTTCTTGTCCGCGCTCCCGCTCCCCGTGACCGCCATTTTCACCTGACCAGGAGTAAGCTCGACGATCTTCACGCCCCGTCGCGCCGCCGCCGCGAGAATGACGCCGCGCGCTTCCGCCACTTGCATGGCCGTCTTCACGTTTTTTGAAAAGTAGAGTTTCTCGACCGCCACAAGATCCGGCTTGTGCGTCTTAATGAGTTCGTCCGTATCGTCCGAAATTTGAAGGAGGCGCTTTGCGTGCGGTTCGTTCTTGTTCGTCGTGGCAACCCCATAGTCCAGCACATGCGTCTTTCCACGACCGACGGACACGCATCCGAAACCCATTCTTCCAAAACCCGGGTCAATTCCAAGGACTATCACACGTTTATTCGTACACTTCGTTTCGATGCTTCACCGACAAGATAATCAACAGGATGATCGTCCCGTCAACAGTTTTTCGAAAAAGAACACGCCAGTCCCCCACTCGGAATCGATACACGCCCGACAACGATCCTTTGAGAGCCTTCGCGTTACGCATCGGATCGTCTGTAGAACAGAAAAAACGGATCTTTTTTGAGATCCGTCTTGCAACAGTCTTATCCAAGGAACGCATGTCATCTGACGCCTCCTTTGAATACGCGTACGGGAGCGCCATAACGGCTTATCGGAGCATGCGTTCCATCTGTTCTGCCGTAACGAGTCGTCCGGCCTTCATCTGCCGTTCAGAGGCATTCACGCGCTTCAGGATATCGGTCTCGAAATCCGCTTTGGATGGGGAGTGCAATTCAAACAGCGGCTCATCATTCTGAAGCACCACCAAACGCTGCTTGCGTGTTCGAGCGAGCTTGGCGAACTTTGTCATGTTCTGTCGGAATTCCGTAACCCCGATGAATCTCGTCGTCATAGAAGAATGTATCTTAAGTGTACACCGTCACTCCTGCAGGTCAACGTCCAGCATGAGCGGCGCATGGTCGGACACCTCGTCCGGCAACACGCGGAAATCCTTCACGTTCACCCCCTCGGAAACCATGACGTAATCCGCCCCGGCTTCGCATATAAGCTCGTCCGTGTACTCGTGATCCCATATTCCTTCACGAGGTTCCGAAGCCCGGCCGCTTCGACGATGGCCATGCTCTCCGTATTCGGATTCAAGTTAAAGTCACCGCACAAGATAATCTCGCCATCGATCTTCTTGATCGTCTCGACGATTTTTCGGGATTGCTCCAATCGGTCCGGCGAATCGTCCTTCCCGAGCCCGTTCCAGAGGCCGTGGAAATTCACGACGTGGACGAAGGTTTCCGTGACGGTTACGGGCGAAAGCGGAGGCCGCACGAACGTGGCGAGTCCGTAATAGTCGCGAAAATGCATGATAGTATCCATCGTATTTGGGAATCGCTTTCCCGATGTCCGAATACAGCTCGTAGACACAATCTTGCCACTCGTTCGTCTTCCCGGTGGCACCGTGAAAAAATTCCTGGAAACAAAAGATGTCCGTCTCCGTCGCTTCTCGACGCACGAACTCTACGAGCGCGTCGCGCCGCCGTCCGGACCAGGTATTGAGGGTGATGAGTCTCATAATTCGTTCGTGTATACGGCTTCGACGTCGTCGTGGTCGTCCAAAACCTCAAGGAGCTTGTCGAGTTGCTCCTTGGCCGCCGCATCTTCAACCGCAACTGGCGTCTTCGGGACGTAGCCTATTCGCACGTCGTCGGTTTTGAGCCCTTGGGATTCGACCTCGGAGGCCACCTTCTGAAGATCCTTCGCTTCGCTCAGGATGACAACGAAGTCGCCATCCCAACGGATGTCCGAGGCGCCGGCCTCGATCATGGCGAGCTCGAACGCGTCGCGGTCCTTCACGGCCGACGCGTCGCCGATCGCCACCATCCCCTTGCGATCGAACATCCAGGCGACGCTCCCCGCGGCGCCGATCGTCCCGCCATTTTTGGACGCAAGCGTCTTCATCTCCGCGACGCTCCGGTTGCGGTTGTCGGTCACGCACACGATCATGAGCGCGACGCCGGATGGACCGAACCCTTCGTACACCACCTCCTCGAGCGTCGCCCCATCGCCCGCGCCCGTGCCGCGGTCCACCGCGCGCTGGATGTTGTCCTTGGGCATGTTCGCGGCCTTCGCCGCCTCGATTGCCATGCGCAGCTTGAAGTTGAACCCCGGGTCGCCTCCCCCTTCCTTTGCCGCCACCGTGACGTTCTTGGCCAGCTTCGAAAACACCCCGGCCCGGCTCTTGTCCGCCTTGCCCTTCTTGAGCTGGATGTTGTGCCAGTGGCTGTGACGGGCCATAGATGGCCCTACTCTAGCCCACGGGACGGAATTGGCAAGAAAAAACCGCCCCTTTCGGAGCGGTCTTGGCTGTCAGGCGAGCTTCAGGTGCTCTCTCATGAACCGGATGTCCCGTTCGTGACGGTCGGAGGCCTCCTGGAGGCGGTTCAACCAAGCGGCCCTGAATGACTGCTCTTCATGTCTATCCTTCACCATAGAAGCGACGCCTTCGAGCAGATCCATCATGCGACGACCATCATCCTTGTTCATCATGTTCTCACGGATATCTCGATGTTCCGCCTCGTGCTCGATGAGCTTCTGGATGATCTTGTCTTCCATACGATTCCATCCTAACAGACGCGTTTTCCAAACGCAAAACCGCCCCACATGGGGCGGTTTTTCATAGAGCTACTTTCGAGAAATGGAACGGAAGAATTCGTCGAATAGGTTCAGCCCAGCGAAGAAAGAGAGCTTGGACTTAGGCGTACTTTCAAGGAGCGCCTTAACCTTGACCTTTCCCTGCTCGTCACGCGTCTGGATCTCCTTGCTCGAAAGTCCGTTCATGTCCTCGAGCCAAGCGTTGATCCCGACCACCTCCTTGGCCGATGCCGGGACGCCATACCAGCCGTAGACGATCATGTCGCTCGTCGGGTCGTACAGCGAAACGTGATACACCGGATACGCGCCCGCTGCCTGCCCTTGGAGGTTGTAGAACGAGATGCCCCGGAACGTGCCGTCGGCGCTCGCGAAATACTGCAGCGAGGCGCGGACCTGCGAATACCCGAGGAACTCTCCGACTCCGGCCTCGAAGTTCGCCCGGTCCGCGGCCGTGACGGCCTTATGCTCGTAGGCCCCCTTGAGAACCTCGAGCGCGGCGGGGCGGTCTTCATGCGCGATCACATATCCTTCGTCCGGCGACGGCCCTTTCAACCATTCGCTCACATGGATCGCCCCCAAGCCGACATTCTGCGAAACGGAGGTGGTCACGTCATAGTTCGTGTACTGCGGGACCGGGACGTAGGCCTGGACGGTCCAGCCTGCCGGAATCTTCGCCGTGACGGCAGGAGAGAACTGCAGGGTGTCGGGGCCGGTCTGCGCTGGAGGCCTTTCCTGCGTTTCCCAAGCCGTCGTCATGTCCGGGACGTCCGTCACGGCCGGGGACGCGGGAGCGCATCCTGCCCCCAAGAACATGGAGGCGCCGAGGATGGAGGCAAGCAACTGTTTCTTTGAAATCATATCGCTCAATAAGATTAATCCGGAATCCTTCGAGCAAAACCACCCCACGAGGGGCGGTTTTTTCTCGGGTTACATCCCTTCCTCGCGCTTGGGCTCGGGCACCACCTGGGTGTTGGCGAGCTGGCTTTCGGCGCCGAAGCCCGTGCCGGCCGGGATGAGCCGCCCGATGATCACGTTCTCCTTGAGGCCGGCGAGCGTATCCACCTTGCCGGTCACCGCCGCGTTGATGAGCACGCGCGCGGTCTCCTGGAAGGAGGCGGCCGACAGCCATGAGTCGGTGGACAACGACACCTTGGTCACCCCCAGGAACAGCTCCTCGGCGGTCGCGGCGGTCTCCCCCTTCTCGACCAGGTCGTTGGCGTCCAAGAAGGTCGCCCGCTCCACGATCTCGCCCGGAAGGAGATCGGTGTCGCCCGGATCGATCACGCGCACGCGGCTGAACAGCTGGCGGATGATCGTCTCGATATGCTTGTTGTTGAGCTTCTGGCCCTGGGAGGCGTAGATGAACTGCGTCTCCTTGGAGAGATATTTCATCACGGCGTCCTTGCCCTTGTGCTTGAACAGGAGCTGCAGGTCGAGGTTGCCGTCGGTGAGCGAGTCCCCGGCCGTCACTTCGTCGCCGTCCTTCACGTACAGGGTGTAGCCCGGCGGGATGATGTACTCGCGCACCTTTTCGGCCTCGTACACCACGGTCACGACCGCTCGGCCGACCTTCGCGATGCCGTCCACGTCGGAGGAGATCTCCTCCCCGCTTTCGGTCACGGCGATCATCTGGCCTTGCTTCACCTTGGCGCCGTCCTTCACCTTGACGACGGCGTCCTTGCCCACCACGAACGGCTGTTCCTCGACCGCCATATGGGTGATCTTCACGGTCTTCTGGCCCGGCCGGGTGTCCAGGATCTGCTTCCCCGTGCCGGCCTGGACGATCTCGCGGGAAGCGGTCTCGATCGCGACCGTGCCGGAGACTTCGGCCATCACGGCCTTCTGCTTGGGGCTGCGCGCCTCGAACAGCTCTTCCACGCGCGGAAGGCCCTGCGTGATGTCCTTGCCGGCCACGCCGCCGGTGTGGAACGTGCGCATGGTGAGCTGCGTGCCCGGTTCGCCGATCGACTGGGCGGCCACGATGCCCACCGCGGTCCCGATCTTCACCAGCTTGTTGTACGCGAGGTCGTAGCCGTAGCATTTCTGGCACACGCCGCGGCGGATGCGGCAGGTCATGACCGAGCGCACGTGCGCGCTCGCAAGCGGCTCCTTGGCGGCCTCCAGCTCGCGGATGTGCGTTTCGGTGATGAGCTCGCCGGCGTCCACCAAGGTCTTCCTCCCGCCGGGCTTGGTGATGGGCGAGAGCGCGACGCGGCCCAGGATGCGCACCAAGAGCGGCTCGCCGATCTCGTCGGATTCCTCCTTGGTGAGCACCACGCCCTGGTCGTCGCCGCAATCCTCGTCGCGCACGACCACGTCCTGCGCCACGTCCACGAGGCGGCGGGTGAGGTACCCGGCGTTGGCGGTACGCAGCGCGGTGTCGGTGAGCCCTTTGCGCACGCCGTGGGAGGAGATGAAGAACTCCAGCACGTCGTACCCGTCCTTGAACGAAGACTTCACCGGGAGCTCGATGATCTCGCCGGCCGGGTTGGCCACGAGCCCCTTCATGCCGATGGTCTGCGTCATCTGGCCCCAGGTCCCGCGCGCGCCCGATTCGATCATGGTGTAGGCCGAGTTGTTCTTCGGGAGCGCCTTCTTCGCGATCTCGGCGATGCGGTCCTTGATCTCGTTCCAGACCTTCACCACCTGCTGGTGGCGTTCGGCGGAGGTGAGCAGTCCCTGCGCGAAGAACTCCTCGGTCTCGCGCACGCGGCGCGTGCCCTCCTCAAGGAGCACCGCCTTCCCTTCGAGCTCGGGGAGGTTCCCCATGCCGTAGGAGTAGCCGGACTTGGTGATGAAGCTGAATCCCATCTCCTTCAGGCGGTCCAACAGGTCCGCGGCCTCCTGCTGGCCGTGCAGCTCAAGCGCGTATTTCACCACGTTGGCGAGCTCCTTCTTGGACAGCGTCTGGTTCATGAACGGGATGTCCTTGGGGAACCGCTCGTTCACGAGGATGCGGCCCACGGTGGTCAGCATGATCTCCCCGTCGACGCGCACGCGGATCCAGTCGCTGAGCTTGATGACGCCGGTCTGGTACGCGTACTTGGCGTCCGAGACGCTCCCGAAGCTCTTCGCGGCCTTCTCGTCCGGTTCCGCGAACGTCATGGTCATGTAGTAGGCGCCCCAGGCGATGTCCTTGCCCGGCGTCGCCACCGGCCCGCCGTGCGCGGGCTTGAGCAGGTTGCGGGTGGAGAGCATGAGTTCGCTCGCCTCGCGCTTGGCCTCGTCGGTCAGCGGCACGTGCACGGCCATCTGGTCGCCGTCGAAGTCGGCGTTGTACGCCTCGCACACGAGCGGATGGATCTGGATCGCCTTCCCTTCGATGAGGGTGGGGCGGAACGCCTGGATGCCCAGGCGGTGGAGCGTCGGGGCGCGGTTGAGCAGCACGAACGCGTCCTTGATGATCTCCTCCAGGATGTCCCAGGTCTCCGGACGGCCGGATTCGATGAAGCGGTTGGCCGAACGGATGTTGTGCACGTACTCGCGCTCGATGAGCTTCGCGATCACGAACGGCTTGAACAGCTCAAGCGCCATCTTCTTGGGGATGCCGCACTGGTCGAGCTTCAGGTGCGGGCCCACCACGATCACGGAGCGGCCCGAGTAGTCGATGCGCTTGCCGAGCAGGTTCTGGCGGAACCGGCCCTGCTTGCCCTTCAGCTGGTCGGCGAGCGACTTCAACTGACGCTTCTTGCCCGTCGCGGCGACGACCGTCTTCGAGTGACGCGCGCTGTTGTCGATGAGCGCGTCCACCGCTTCCTGCAGCATGCGCTTCTCGTTGCGCGAAATGACCTCGGGAGCGTTCAACTCCTTGAGGCGCTTCAGGCGGTTGTTGCGGTTGATGACGCGGCGGTACAGGTCGTTGAGGTCGCTGGTCGCGAAGCGTCCGCCGTCCAGCGGCACCATGGGGCGCAGGTCCGGCGGGATGACCGGGAGCGCGTCGAGGATCATCCAGGACGGTTTCAGGTCGTTCGCGGAGAGCGATTTGAGGAGCTTCAAGCGGCGCATGAGGCGATCGCGCTTCGCCGCGCTCGCGTCCTCAAGCTCGCCCTCGATGAGCTTCATCGTCTTCTCCATGTTGAAGCGGGAGAGCATCTCCTTCACGGCCTCGGCGCCGATGGACGCCTCGAAGATGTGGCCGTATTTGAGCGACCAGTCGTGGTAGGTCTGCTCGGAAATGATGGCGAGCGGCTTCAACTCCTTCAATTCCTTTTCCACGCCTTCGAAGTCCTCGTCGAGCTCGGCGTCCTTGCCGTCGCGGATCTCCTCGAGGTGCCTCAATTCGGCGACGCGCTTCTTCTCGTCGTCCTTGAACTTCTCCTCGAGGCGCTGCGCGTCGCGCTTGAACTCGCCCTCGATCATCTTCTTCTTGGATCTGTACTCCTGCTTCACCTGCTCGATCATCTGCTCCTTCGCCGTCTCGTTCACGTCGGTCACGATGAAGGAGGCGAAATAGATCACCTTCTCGAGCGCCTGCACCGAGAGGTCGAGCACGGTCCCCACCTTGGACGGCACGCCGCGCAGGAACCAGATGTGCGTGATCGGGGCGGCGAGCTCGATGTGGCCCATGCGCTCGCGCCGGACGATGGAGTGGGTCACTTCCACGCCGCACTTGTCGCACACGATCCCCTTGTAGCGGATCTTCTTGTACTTGCCGCAGTAGCATTCCCAGTCCTTGGACGGCCCGAAGATCTCTTCGGCGAACAGCCCGCTCTTTTCCGGCTTCTGGGTGCGGTAGTTGATCGTCTCGGGCTTGGTCACTTCGCCGTGGCTCCAGCCGCGGATCACCTCGGGGGAGGCGAGACGCAGGCGGATGGCGTCGAAGTCGGTGATCTTGAGGGTGTCTTGTCGCTGAAACATATGGGCGGCGTTAGGCGGATGCCTTCTTGTCCGATCCGGTCTCGACCTTGCGACCGTCCTTCATGAGCTCCACGTCGAGGCACAGCCCCTTCAACTCGCGGATGAGCACGTTGAAGGATTCCGGGATGTTCACCTTCTTGATCGCCTCGCCCTTGATGATGGACTCGTACGCCTTCGAGCGGCCCGGCACGTCGTCGGACTTGATGGTGAGGATCTCCTGGAGCGTATGCGCCGCGCCGTAGGCCTCCAGCGCCCACACTTCCATTTCGCCGAAACGCTGGCCGCCGAACTGCGCCTTGCCGCCCAAGGGCTGCTGGGTGATGAGCGAGTACGGGCCGATGGAGCGCTGGTGGATCTTGTCCTCCACCATGTGGTGGAGCTTCAGGATGTACATGTAGCCCACCGTGACCGAATTCTCGAACGCCTCGCCCGTGCGCCCGTCGAAGAGCGTCACCTGGCCGTCCTCGCGGAAGCCGGCTTTCTTCAGCTCCTCGCGGATGGTGGCTTCGCTCACGCCGTTCAACACCGGGGTGGCCACGTGGTAGCCCAAGGCGTTCGCCGCGAGCCCCAGGTGCACCTCGAGGATCTGGCCCAGGTTCATGCGCGACACGACGCCAAGGGGCGTGAGGATGACGTCGGCCGGGGTGCCGTCAGGCAGGAACGGCATGTCCTCGATCGGCACCACCTTGGAGATGACGCCCTTGTTGCCGTGGCGGCCGGCCACCTTGTCGCCCACCTGGATCTTGCGCAGGTCGGCCACGGCCACCTGGATCTGGCGGATCACCCCCGGCGGCAGCTTGTCGCCGGCCTCGCGGGAGAACACCTGGATCCCCACCACCTTGCCATGCTCGCCGTGCTCGAGGGTGAGCGAGGAATCGCGCACGTCGCGGGCCTTCTCGCCGAAGATAGCGCGCAGGAGCTTTTCCTCGGCCGAAAGCTCGGTCTCGCCCTTGGGGGTGATCTTCCCCACCAGGATGTCGCCCGACTTCACTTCGGCGCCGATGCGGACCACGCCCTCGGCATCGAGGTTCTTGAGCTTCTCTTCGCTCACGTTCGGGATGTCGGCGGTCACCACCTCGGGGCCGAGCTTGGTGTCGCGCACGTCGATCGTGTAGTTCTCGATGTGCACGCTCGTGAAGCGGTCGTTATGCACCAGGCGCTCGGAGAAGATGACGGCGTCCTCGTAGTTGTAGCCGTCCCAGGCCATGAACGCGACCAGCACGTTCTGGCCGAGAGCCAACTCCCCCCTGTCCACGCTCGAGGAGTCCGCGATCACCTCGCCCTTCTTCACCTTCTGGCCGATGTCGACGCTGGGCCGCTGGGTGATGCCGGTGGAGTTGTTGGAACGGAGGAACTTCTTGAGTTCGTAGTCGTATACGTTGTCCTTCCCGTCCGTCAGCTGGATGCGGTTGCCGTCCACGCGGGTCACGGTGGAATCCTCGTCGGCCACGATCACGTGCCCGGAGTCCTTGGCCGAGCGGTGCTCGATGCCGGTCCCGATGATCGGGGCCTCGGGGCGCACGCACGGCACGGCCTGGCGTTGCATGTTCGTGCCCATGAGCGCGCGGGTGGCGTCATCGTGTTCGAGGAACGGGATGAGCGCGGTGCCGATCGACACGATCTGGGTCGAGGACACGTCCATGTAATCCACCTCGGAGGCGGACACCACCTTCGGCTCGCTGAACTTGCGCGCGCCGACGAATTCGTCCTTGAACGTGCCGTCCTCGTTGAGCGGCACCGTGGCCGGGACGGTGACCGAGCGCTCTTCCTTGAACGCGTTGATGTACTCGATCTCGTCGGTGACCTTGGCCACCGTCTTCCCGTCGGGAAGCGTGTGCTTCACCACCTTGCGGTACGGCGTCTCGATGAACCCGTAGTCGTTGATCACGGCATACGAGGAGAGCTGGCCGATGAGGCCGATGTTGGGTCCTTCCGGCGTCCCGATCGGGCAGATGCGGCCGTAGTGGGACGGATGCACGTCGCGCACCTCGAACCCGGCGCGTTCGCGCGAGAGCCCGCCCGGACCCATGGCCGAGAGGCGGCGCTTGTGCTCCAACTCGGAAAGCGGGTTGGTCTGGTCCATGAACTGGGACAGCTGCGAGCTCATGAAGAACTCGCGCACGGCGCCGATCACCGGGCGGGCGTTGATGAGGCGGCCCGGGGTGAGCGTGTCGATGTCCTGGGTGGACATGCGATCCTTGATGATGCGCTCCATGCGCGCGAGCCCCACGCGGAAGCGGCTCTGGATGAGCTCGCCCACGGCGCGCACGCGGCGGTTGCCCAGGTGGTCCACGTCATCCGCGGCTTCCTGGGTGATGTTCAGCCGGATGATTTCGCGGATGATCGCGATCAGGTCCTCCTTCTTGATGATGCGGTTCTCCTCGGGACCCACGGTCTGCTCGGTCGTGTCGAGCCCGAAGCGCAGGTTGAACTTGTAGCGCCCCACCCGGCCCAGGTCGTAGCGGTCGAAATTGAAGAACATCGAGTGGATGAGCGACTTGGCGTTGTCCGCGGTGGCGCGGTCGCCCGGGCGGATGCGCTTGTACACCTCGATGAGCCCCTCCTCCTCGCTCTTGGCCGCGTCCTTGTTGAGGGTGGACTCGATGTAGCGGTTGGTGGGATGGGTGTCCACGTCCTTGAACAGCTCGAGGATGGCCTCGTCCTCGGACACGCCGAACGCGCGCAGGAGGCTCGTGACCGCCACCTTGCGCTTGCGGTCGATCTTCACCCAGATCACGTTCTTGGGATCGGTCTCGAACTCGAGCCATGCGCCGCGGTTGGGGATGATCTTCGCGCCATAGTAACAGCGGCCGCGGTACACCTCGGCGGTGAAGAAGGCTCCGGCCGAGCGCACGAGCTGGGACACCACCACGCGCTCGACGCCGTTGATGATGAAGGTGCCGCGCGGGGTCATGAGCGGAAGGTCGCCCAGGTAGATCTCCTGTTCCTTCACCGTCTGGTTGCGCTTGTTGAGCAAGCGCGTCTTCACGCGCAGCGGCGCCTCGTAGGTCACGTTCTTGAGACGGCTGGTCTTCTCGTCGAACTTGGGTTCGTCGAGATAGTAGTCGTCGAAGAACAGCTCGAGGTCGCGGCCGATGAAATCCTTGATCGGGGAGATCTCGGCGAACAGCTCGCGGATGCCGGTGTCGAAGAACCACCGGTAGCTGCGGCGCTGCACCTCGATGAGGTCCGGGAGCTCCATGGCGTCGGGAACGGCGCCGAACGTCTTGCGCGCGTAGGTTTTCGGAGGGGTTCGCTGGAAGGACATAGGGGGATTATCAGGGCTCAAAAAACAAAACGCACCGGGCCCAAGGCCTGGTGGTTCATTGGTTGTTTACGGCGGATGCGGACATCTGGAAAACGGTTAGTTCCCTAGAGTTCCGCGTGTCCCGGTAGACCGATCTGCCGAAAACGGAGATACGCTTGGCCGGAGAGTACCAAAGGGCGAAAAAGGCGTCAAGTTACCTTCCTTAGGCTGCAAGGGATGGCCACGGTTTTCGAAGAGCCGGATGAGCATCTGCCAAGCGTCGAGGAGAGAGATTTTGCCCGGTTGCCCAGGCGAAACGCTTGCGACCGTCACCCGACGGAACCGTACCACCCTTCGCAGCCTGCGAAAGGCGACCTGCTGGTACCTTACACCTCTATCGTTCGAAAAGGACAATCGGTGCGGTCCGGGAGAGGAGTTCCTCCCCCGGACCGCGAGACGCTTCAGGACGCGTTGCGGCGTCGCGTCGGCAGCTCCTCGATGTGCATGAATCGCGACTTGCCGAGCCTCGCTTCGACGCCGACCGCCCTGTCCTTCTGCTTGAAGTCCTTGGCGACCTGCTTCGTGAGCTTGGCTTCCTCGGCGACGATCGCTTCGTGCGCGCGGAAGGCCATGGAGCCGAACGACGCATCCTTCGACTCGCGCAGGTCGTCCGAGCCGTGCCGCAGAGGCTGCGGACGGGGCTTGGGCAACGCGACCCGCTGGACCGTGACGGCGCGGGCGAGCGCGACGAAACCGCCGTCGTACGCCTCGACCTGCTCGGGATGAAGGACCGTGGTCCTCCAATCGAGCAGCTCGGTCGCCTCGAGCCGCGCGCACCGCCTTCGCCGCTCCTCTTGCGCGAGCAGCCGTTGCGCCACCTCGACGACCGCCCGGATGACGCGATCGGTGTCCTTGCGGATCCGATCCTGTCCGATCACCTTGCGGATCGTCTCGGCGGCCCCCTCAGGCAAACCGGCCGTGAGCCGGACGCGGCCGGCGAGCCGGCAGCCATGGCAGACGTCGCGGCCGTCCACCTTCGCCATCATGGGCATCGTCGCGATGCGCTTTTTCGTGGAAGGATCGATCACCCCCTCGATGACCGCCCCTTCCGGCCAGGCATTCAAGCAGCCTGGAACGGAACAACGAACTTTCTTCATCCCTCACCTCGTCTCTGAAGCATGTCGTGAACCGGGAATGCGCCGAATTGGCCGTTTCCCGGCATCTGGCCCCTTCAAGAAAGGGACAGGTGTCGGGATTCGGTCGGATGGTACGCCCGGGAACGGGCCTTGTCGAGGCATATCAAAACCCGTACGTGAAGGAGGAGGAGTCCGCCCAGTGACCGGCAAAGCCAGTGTAAGCGGCGGATGCGAACCCTGCGGTGCGAGAGCAGCCGGAGCCGCTGTCGCATCGGGGCCGTATCCACGTCCGTTCTCCGCATACAAGCTGCGGACAACGGGGCGTTTCATGTCCTCAATCCTCCACGCACGGGTTTCAATGATCTCCATTTTAGGAAGAAAAAACCGTTTTTGCCGGAGAGATTGGCGGATTTCGCCAGCAAAAACGGTGGTTCCTTGTCCCCGACGACTCTCTCCAGAAACGCCGGGCACGACGGTGGAATTGTGAACAGGCTAATCTAGCAGGAAAAACGGATTCCGTCAAGGAGCTTCGCGAAGCAAAAGGCGCCCAAAGTGGGCGCCGTGGAGGGCCGCGTCAGGGACGCGGTTTGCGCAGGGGCCGCCGGATCGGGACGATCCGGACGGTCCCGGCGCGGACCGTCGCGGCCGGCGGCGGTTCATACGCGAGGCGGGGCGTGACCGACGGGATGGTCCCGTCGGATCGGCGGACCACCCGGACGCGGGCGGGCGTATCCCCGCGAGGCGCGTTTCGGATGGCTCGATGGCGGTCGATGGTCGCGATGACCTGCGCTTCGACCCGGTTATGGAACGGAATGCCGACCTGTTTCACGAATCCCCCTGTGCCCTGCCGGCAGCAGGACAGGTTCGTCCCCAGCATGGAGACGCCCGAAGCGTACTCCCCATCCACAGGGGCGTCAATCGCCTCCCCCGACGCCGATTTCATGCTAAAATGCCAACGCTATGGCACGAAAACGGAAGCGGAAGCAGGAAGAAGAGGAGGAACAGGGCTATTTCGAGGTCAATCCGGAGACCAAACGAGGGATCCTGGTGGTGGCGCTGTTCGCCGCTTCCGCCCTCATGTTCCTGTCGTTCTTCCACGTCGCCGGCTCCATGGGAGCCTGGATCGACGGGACCCTCTCTTCCTTCTTCGGCTGGGACCGGTTCCTGCTCCCCGTGATCCTGATCGTGGTGGGCGCCACCCACGTGTTCCCCGAGCGCGGGTCGCTCTCGGGGTGGAATTACCTCGGGTTCCTGTTCTTCTTCCTGGCCTTCAACACGCTGATCAACCTCATCCTGGTGAACCGCCCCGAGCCGTTCACCACCGACCTCGCGGCGGCCGGGGGGTGGCTGGGCCAGCTGCTCGGGATCGTCCTTCCCTCGGCCATCGGGTACGTGGGGGCCCTCATCGTGTCGGCATCGCTCCTCGTCGTATCCGTGCTCCTCATCTTCAACACCTCGCTGCGCCGCCTCATCGGCGTGCACGAACACCTCACCGGCTGGTTCGGGGCGAAGCTGCACCAGGAGACGCTCGAACCGCGGGAGGTCGAGGTGAACGAAGAGCTTGCGGATGAAGAAGGGGTTGAGGAGGAAGAGGGAGAAGACGAGGACGCGGAGGAAGAGGAGACGAAGCGTCCGGCGCGACCGGTCGCGATGCCCGTGGGCGAGAAAGCCCTGCTCGTGAAAGAACGCCGCGAGGTGATCATCCCGGTGGACCTGCTTGAAAAGCGCGCGGGCAAAGCCGATTCCGGCGACATCGAGCACCGCAAATCGGTGATCCAAAAGACGTTCGAGCAGTTCGGCATCGAGGTGGAAATGGGCGAGACCGCGGTGGGTCCCACCGTGACCCAGTTCACGCTGCGCCCGGCCCAGGGCGTGAAGCTCGCGCGCATCGTGGGGTTGCAAAACGACCTGGCGCTCGCGCTGGAAGCGCACCCCATCCGCATCGAGGCGCCCATCCCGGGCAAGGCGCTGGTAGGCATCGAAGTGCCCAACCGCGCCGCGGCGACCGTGTCCTTGCGCGAGCTTATCGAGAGCAAGCCCTTCCAGACCCGCTCCACCGACCTTTCCCTCCCGCTGGGCAAGGACGTGTCCGGCAACGTCTCCGTGATCGCGCTCGACAAGATGCCGCACATGCTGGTCGCCGGGGCCACAGGGAGCGGCAAATCCGTGGCGCTCAACACGTTCATCCTGTCCCTGTTGTACGAGAACGGGCCGGATGACCTCAAGCTCGTGCTCATCGACCCCAAACGCGTGGAAATGGGGGTGTACGAAGGGATCCCGCACCTGCTGGTGCCGCCCATCACCAAGGCCGACGACACCGTGAACGCGCTCAAATGGACGGTGCGCGAGATGGAACGCCGCCTCGACGTGCTGTCGAAGTTCGGCGCGCGCGACATCAACTCGTTCAACGCTCGGGCCGAGGAGCGCATGCCCAAGATCGTGGTGGTGATCGACGAGCTCGCGGACCTCATGCAGACCAGCGGCCGCGAGGTCGAGGCGCTCGTGGTGCGCATCGCCCAGATGGCCCGCGCCGTGGGGATCCACCTCATCCTCGCCACCCAGCGCCCCAGCGTGGACGTGATCACCGGGCTCATCAAGGCGAACGTCCCGGCGCGCATCGCCTTCGCGGTCGCCTCCCAGATGGACTCACGCACCATCCTCGACGCCTCGGGCGCCGAGAAGCTGCTGGGCCGCGGCGACATGCTGTTCACCTGCGCCGAACTCTCCAAACCGCGCCGCCTGCAAGGCGCGTACGTCTCCGAGGAGGAGTGCGCCAAGGTGGTGTCGTTCCTCAAGAAGGAAGGGGTGCCTGACTACAACTATGCCATCACGAAACCGGCGCCCAACGGCGGAAGCGTCTTCGGCGGCAACGAGGACGACGATCCCCTCTTGAACGACGCCGTGCAGGCCGTGATCCAGGCCGGACGCGCCTCGACGTCGCTCCTGCAACGCCGTCTCAAGGTGGGATACGGCCGCGCCGCGCGCATCATGGACCTTATGGAGGAGAAAGGGATCATCGGGCCGGGCGAAGGGGCCAAGCCGCGCGAGATCCTGGTGGACGAATGGCCGCCCGAGGGGGTCCAGGAGGAGCCAGGGGAGCTTGAAGGGCTTGGGGAAGATGGGGAGGAAACGGAAGAGAAAGGGGAAGAAAACGAGGACGAAGGCAACGAACGGGCCGGAGGAGACGATGAAGGTGGGGATGAAGAGATTGAAGAAGACGAGGAAGAGGAGCAGAATGGAAAGGGATAAGGAGGCACGAGGCCTTGTTGGGGCCTTGAACGTGGGCATGAGTTTCGTCATCAGGCAACTGAATGACAGCGGAACCGTTGGAGGCGCCTTGCACGCGATGCGCAAGGCGGCTGGTTGGACGCTGTCCGAAATGGCCGCGAAGACCAAGATCCCTAAGCCGGTGCTCGACGCGATCGAACGCGACGCCCACGACCGCCTCCCCGCGCCCCTCTACGCCCGGCAGTATCTCAAGACCTACGCAAAGGCCCTGGGCGTGGACCCCGACTATCATCTGCGCCGGTTCGATGCCGAGCGCGGCACCTGCGACTTCTTGGACGCCGCTCGGCTCCCCATCGAGCGCACGCGCGCGAGCCAGCTGTTCGTGACGAGCAAGGTGCTCAAGGTCGCCGGGTTCGCGGCCGTGGTGCTCTCGGTGTGCGGCTACCTTGGCTGGCAGATCCAGGGGATCGTGGCCGCGCCGGACCTGGCCCTCACCTCCCCCGCGGACGGGTTCACCACGGAGGAAGCGAGCGTCCAGGTGGAAGGCGAGGCCGAACCGGACGCGCGCGTGATCGTGAACGGGGAGCGCGTGCTCCTGTCCGCCGACGGCACCTTCTCGACCTATGTGATGCTCGAACGCGGGTTGAACGTGATCGCCGTCGAAGGAGCCAAGCGCTATTCGAAGACCGCGACCGTGTGGCGCCGCGTGATCCTGGACCAGGACAGCGGTAGGACCGCGAGCGCATCGACCTATCTCACCCCGTAAAAAGCCCATGTGGAAAAGCGGCCGGACAGGCCGTTTTTTGGTCCTTGCGCCCGCGAAGAGGTCTGCTAGGCTGTGGGGACTATGCCAAAACATGTCACCGAGGACGTTTCCGCCGATGCCCGCTCCAGGGCAGCCATGGAGGCCGTGTCCCAGATCAAACAGAAGTTCGGCGACGGCTCCATCATGCGGCTCGGGGAGGCCAAGACCATGGAGGTGGAGGCCGTGACCACGGGGTGCCTGTCGCTCGACCTCGCCCTTGGCGTGGGCGGCGTGCCGCGTGGACGCATCATCGAGATCTACGGCCCGGAATCCTCGGGCAAGACCACGCTCGCGCAGCACATCGTGGCCGAGATCCAGAAGCTCGGCGGGCTCGCGGCGTACGTGGACGCCGAGCACGCGCTCGATCCCGAGTACGCCGAGAAGATCGGCGTGAACGTGGATGAGCTGTTCATCTCGCAACCGGACAACGGCGAGCAGGCGCTCGAGATCGTGGAGACGCTCGTCCGGAGCAACGCCGTGGACGTGATCGTGATCGACTCGGTGGCCGCGCTCACCCCAAAGGCCGAAATCGAGGGCGACATGGGCGACTCGCACATGGGGCTCCAGGCCCGGCTCATGAGCCAGGCGCTGCGCAAGCTCGCGGGGATCGTGAACAAGTCCAAGACCACGGTCATCTTCATCAACCAGATCCGCATGAAGATCGGGGTGATGTTCGGCAACCCGGAGACCACCACGGGCGGCAACGCGCTCAAGTTCTACGCCTCGGTGCGCATCGAGATCCGCCGCTCGGCGCAGATCAAGCAGGCCGAGAGGATCATCGGCAACCGCACCAAGGTGAAGATCGTGAAGAACAAGGTGGCCCCGCCCTTCCGCACCTGCGAGTTCGACATCATGTACAACGAGGGGATTTCCATCTCGGGCGACCTGCTCGACATCGGGGTTCCCAGCGGCGCGGTGCAAAAGAGCGGCAACAGCTATTCCTTCGGAGAGGAGAAGCTCGGCCTCGGACGCGAGAACGCCAAGATGTACCTGCGCGAACATCCCAAGACGATGAAAGCCATCCGCAAGGAAATCGAACGCCGCGTGAAGGATGGCGTCTTGGAAGGCGCGGCCGAATCAGCCGAACCTCCGGCCGCAGAGTAGAAACAAAACCGGCCCGCGAGGGTCGGTTTTGTCGGTCCCGGGCCATGGTGGACCCAGGGGGACTCGAACCCCCAATTTCCGATGTCAAAGCGGCCGAGGTTACCTTTACCTCCATGGGCCCGGTATCCACGGGCCCTGGGAAAATACAAAACGACCCCCGATGTTATCGGGCGTCGTTTCGCTGACACCGGATTTAAGCCCATGGAGAGGCCTCAACCGCTAATGATATTCAACCACGTAACGAAAGAAAAGTCAATGCCGATTTGTGGACATCTAACCCGCCACGCGCTCGGAGTAGGCACCGTCCTCGGTGTTCACGACGATCACGTCGCCCTCGCCCACGAAGATGGGAACCTTCACCATGAGGCCGTTGTCCATGAACGCCTCCTTGGTGACGTTGCCCGAGGCGGTGTCGCCCTTCACGGCCGGTTCGGTGTTCTTGACCGTGTACTGGATCTTCTTGGGCAGCTGCACGGTGAGCGGGAGGTCGTTATAGGTGAGGATGGTGACCTCGATCCCTTCCTTCAGGTACTTCACGTCGTCGCCGATGTCCGAGGCCGACAGCGCGACCTGCTCGTAGGACTGGTTGTCCATGAAGGTGTACAGGTTCCCGTCGGTGAACAGGTACTGCATCTTCTTGTACTGCACATCCTCGAAGTCCAGGTTCTCGGCGGACTTGAAGTTGTTCTCCACCATCTTGCCGCTCTTGAGATTCTTCATGCGCGTGCGCACGAACGAGCTCCCCTTGCCCGGGGAGACGCGCTGGAAATCCATCACGATCCACAGGTCGCCCTCGTAGCGGATGACGGTGCCTTTCTTGATGTCGTTGGGGGACATAGGGGGAGTGCGTAGGTGGTAGTGCGTAGGGTAGAAAATTCTACGTACTACAAACTACGTACTACGCACTAATTGAATAACCTCTTCGCCGGGAACAACAGCACGTCCCCGATTTCCTTGGTGCCCACGCACAGCATGTGGAGCCGATCGAGCCCCAGGGCGTTGCCGTACGTCGGAGAACGGACGGATGGTAGCAGCGCGAGCAATTCCTCGTCAACGGGGAACGCTCTCTTTCCGGCCTCGCGCCGCTCCTCGATCTCCTTTTCGAACCGCCGGCGCTGTTCCGTCGCGTCGGTGAGTTCCGTGAAGCCGTTGGAGATCTCCAGCCCGTCCACGTACAGCTCCACGCGCTGCGCATACTTCCCATCCGGCGTAAGCGCCGCGAGCGCGGCCTGATACGCGGGGTAATCGTAGACGAAGGTCGGGGCGTTCCCGATCGCCGGCTCGGCTTTTGCCAGGAACAGCCGGTAGAACAGGTCGGACTCCGTATCAGAAGCGTCGTGATGGATACCGAGCCGGTCGCAGGCCTTTCGCAGCTCGTCCGACGTCGCCGAATCGAGGTCCACACCGGCCGTCTCGAGCAGAAGGTCTCGCACCCGGACGCGACGAAACAGTTGGACACCTACTTGTCCTGACCGGGACATGTGCGTGTCAAGCATTTCACGACACACATATTGGACCAACGCTTCGGTCTCATCCATCATTTCCCGATAATCCCCGCCCTGCTTGTACCACTCGAGCATGGTGAACTCGGGATTATGGGTGCCGCCCAGGTTCTCGTCGTTTCGAAACACCCGCGCCAAGGTGAAGATCTTCTCCATTCCCTGGCCAAGCAGCTTCTTCATGGAAAACTCCGGGCTCGTGATGAGCGCTCCGGCGCGATCCTGCTCACCAGGCGCCTTCAGGACCGTCTCGAAATGCGTGAGATTGGGAGAAACATCCGGACTCGCGACGAGGGTGGGCGTTTCCACCTCCACGTAGCCCCGAGACCGAAAGAACGACCGGGTCAGGTCGTTCAATCGTTGGCGTTCGATGGCGATTTCCGCGACCGGACGCATGACTTAGCGCTGGACGAACGGCACGAGCGCCATGATGCGCGCGCGCTTCACGGCGTTGGCGAGCTGGCGCTGGTGCTTTTGGCACACGCCGCTCCTCTTGCGGGACACGATCTTCGCGAAACTCGACAGGAACCGACGGATGAGGCCGGTGTCCTTGTAGTCGATCTCGTCGATCTTGTTCGCGCAGAAGTAGCAGTGACGCTGCTTCGCGATGGGAGACTTGGGTTTCATATGGAGTTAAAAAGGGATGTCTTCGACCTTGATTTCGTCATCGGGATTCGGGGCCGGGTCGTCCTTCGGCTTGGGTGGAGCCGCGAACGGCTTCCCCCCTTCGCTGAAGCTTCGGGGGGCTGCGGCGCCACCAGAGCCCGCTCGGTCCAGGATGATCACGTTGTCGGCGATGATCTCGGTGGTGCGGCGCTTTTGCCCGTCCTGCCCTTCCCATTCGCGGGTCTGCAAGCGCCCTTCCACGTACACCTTGCGGCCCTTGGCGAGGTAGGAGCCGCAGATCTCGGCGAGCTTGGCCCAGGCCACGCAGTTGTGGAACTCGGCCGCCTCCTGCTTGGCGCCGGCGGCGTCGGTCCAGGTGCGGTTGGTGGCGACGCCGAAGGAGCACACGCTCTGGCCCGACGCGGTCTGGCGCAGTTCCGGGTCGCGGGTGACGTTGCCCAGGATCGTGGCGCGGTTCAAGGAGTACATACTAGATCCCCTTGGTCACGTCCGTGTCCAGGATCTCGTCGAGCTTCTTGTCGAGCTCCTCGATGGACATGGCCGGTTCGCCGACCTTCACCGCGGCAGGAGCGGCGGAAAGAACCGGAGCGGGGGCGCGCGAGGGGGCGGGGCGGCGGTCGGCGCGTTCCTCGCGGGCTTCCTCGGAAAGCGGAGCGACGTAGGCCGTGAGCTCCGCCTTCTTCTTCTCATCCCCGGGCTTGGCCGAAAGGATGGTGTGGCGCAGCACTTCGTCGCACAGCGAGAGGGCGCGATCAAGCGCGGCCATCGCGGCGGGCTCGGCCTCGAAGAAGGTGAGCACGTAGGTGCCGTAGCGCGACCCCTTGATAGGGTACGCGAGCTTGAGGCGGCCAAGCACGGTGGTCTTCACGATGCTCCCACCCGCTCGCTCGACCATCCCGGTCACGGTCTTCGCCACGCCTTCTATCTCGTTCTCGGCGTAGCGGCTCGGGATGATATAGAGGAATTCGTACATCTTCATACATCTGGCCCCCGAAGGAGCAGCCCCGGAGGGCTTCGGACAGATTAAGAATAATCGCGGGCATCGTAGCGGACGCTCGCGATTCGGTCAACCCTCTAGCGTACGACCACCCACCCCTCCCCTTCCTTCTTCAGCCGATACGGGGCGCTCTCCCCGCCGTTGCCGACGATCACGTCCACCGTCGCCTTGGGAGCATCCGTCTTCACCTCGAGGAGGTCGAGTTCCTGGTCGGAGAGGTCGCCCGGGCTCCAGATGCCGCGACTCGCGCGCGCGTCGGCGTCCACGGCGTAGATGAGCGCGTTATGCATGGCCGCGTCGAACGGGACGTAGATCGGGAAGGCGTTCACGCGCGAGCGGTCCGCCCCGAGGACGCGCGACGAGAACCGCACGCGCAGGGCGCGCGCGAGCGCGGGGTGGGTGAGACGCATCCCCGCCGCGGCGTCGATGTCGGAGAAGGCGAATCTCCCGGCCTCGTCGGTCCGCACGGCCGTGTCCCCCGCGGCAAGGTCCACGCCCGCGACCGGCACGGAGGAGATCGGATCCACCACGGCCCCGGAAAGCGACAGGCGCACCGGACGCGCCGCGGGGCGCTCCGGGAAGAACCGGTCGAACGCCCCCACGCTCTGGTTCACGAGCACGCCGGCGAAGAAGGAGATCGCGAGCGCCGCGAGGCACGCGGCCATGGCGTTGCGTCCGTGCCGATGGCGCTTGCGCTCCGCCCGGTCCGCCTTCACCCCGAGACGCACGCCGTTCACGGCGAGCAGGACGATGACGGTGAGGAACACGAACATGGACAGCGCGAACGCGGGCGGCACGACCGCGTCGGCGCGAGAGACGAACAGCCCGCCGCTCATGAGGCTCCGGACCTCCTCTGTTTCCCGATCCACGTACAGGAGCGCGTCGGAGCGCGTGCCGTCTTCCCCGACCACGGTGATCGTGTGCATCCCCGATGGCACGTCCGAGACGACCTGCGCGGACCATTCCCCGCTCTCGTCGGCCGTGGCTTGCGTGACCCATTCTTGTTCTGGCATATCCTAACGGATGATGATGGTGACGATGGATCCCGCCCGGGCGGTGCCGCGAAGCGCATAGCCGCCGAGGATGCGTTCGATGGTGCCGATGCGTGCGGGAGGCGCGAGAACGGTGATGCCGCTCGGGGCGGTGGGTGCCGCAACGGGACGCGTGACGGGCGCGGGAACCGGGACGTAGATGACGCTGGAAGGTGGTAGGGGGTAGGTGGTAGGGGGTAGGGTCGGGACGGCGGGACACGACAGCGTGGGGGCCGGGGGGCATGCCGGCACGGACGCGGCGTCCGGACAGGATTCGAACACGACGCTCGGCCGGGTGGCGAGACGCACCTCGGGGCCCGTGAACGACGCGCCGGTACGGTCGCGGTTGACCGGGAGGAACCGATAGAGGATGCCGCTTACGAGCCCGTCGATCACCACTGAATGGTAGGTGCGGAACGTGCCGTCGGACTCGGTGGACGCGGCGTACCCGTAGTTCGGTTCGCTCCCGAGATACAAGGGCGACTGGTCGCCGTACGCGACGCGGCCGGTGGCGTCCTGGCTTGAGCGCCAGGCGACGAGCACGGAATCCTCGTCGATCTGGGTCGCGCGCAGGTCATCGATGGTCCGCCCCGGCAGGATGATTGGGCCTCCCCCTCCGCTGCCACCGCCTCCTCCTCCCGGCGTCTCGACAACGGCGGCGTACACCTCCTGCGGCATCAGGTTGCCGTCGAGGTCGGCGGCGTACACGAGCACGGGCACCGCCTCGCCGGCGGAAAAGTCCGCGGCCGGGTCTATGGTAAAGGTGTAATCGGCGGGAGAGCCGGTGACGTCGGTCGTATCGCCCACGTAGTTGCCGCCGTTGAAATCAAGCGAGCTCCCGAAACTGATGTCCGTCCCGGTGGTGGTGACGCTCCCCGCGCCGCCCCCGTCGGTATAGAAGGTGCCGTCCACGAAGATGACCACGCTGCCCAGGTCCACGCCGGAGCCGTTGTCCTCCACGTGCAGCACGAAGGTCGCGTCCGCCGCGATCTCGTCGTCATCCCCCGGCACCGCCCCGGAAACGAACGGCGGGTCCGAGTCGGCGGTCGTGAACGTCCAGGTGTCGGTCACGATTACGTTGGTCGCCATGTCCTCGCAGTCGAACGCGCTCACGGTGACCGTCTCGTCCTGGGCGAAATCCGACGCAGGATCGATCTCGTACTCGAATCCGTAGTCCGCGGGCGTGACCGTCACCTCCGCGTCCCCTTCCTGGAAGGTGGTGAGCGCGAAACTCGGCGAGGAGACGTTGAACTTGCAGGTCGTCGAATCGACGCCCGTGCCGGAGACGGTGCCCGGGTATGTCTTCTTGTCATGGACGACCGCGGTCACGTTCGTGCTCACGGAATTCCCCGCGCTCGTCCGCGCAGGCGTCTCGGATACGACCTGCGGCGGCACCGTGTCCGCTTCGGTCGTGAAGGAAAAGGTCTTCGGGTCCATCGCATTCGGCCCGTTGGCATCCCCAAGCTGGTCCTGGGAGGCCGAGGCGAGGTCCTCGAACCCGGAGATGTCGATGTCGTAGCCGGTGGCGTACTCCCAGTTGCGCGTGTCGCCCGAAATGCCGCTCGGCGGGGCAGGATTCACCGTGACGTTGCACAGGTTGGTCCCCCAGGTGCCGGAACAGGAATAGCTGTCAAACGCGGTGAGGCTCGAGGGTCCTCCCCCGTCGTCCGCGGTGATGGCTCCGGGAGGGGTGGCGGTGGACACGCCGGTGCCGACGCCGGAATTATCGCCCTCGCCGTTCTTGGAATCGCGCAAGTCGAACAGGTAGTTCACCGTGACGGCGACGGCGGTCGCGGCGTCCGCCGGGGACGGGTTCAGGGCATACGGCTTTTCCGTGTCGGCCCAGACGTGGAATTGGAAATCCTCCTCGTCGTCGAGGATGTCCAGGCCGCTCAAGGAGACGTTCGACTCGGTGCTGTCCCCGATCACGCCCACGTCGATGTCGAGCGTCTCGGGAGTGCCGGTGCCGTACGCGGCGGAGGTGGGCGCCACCATGGTCCAGTCCACGGTGCCGAACGTGCCGGTGCCGCTGCTCGTCCCGCTCGTACGGAACCCGGTGAGGCGCACCTGGCCGCCCGACGTGTTCTGTCCGGCGTACGAGCTGAAGTAGCTCCCGTCCGTAAGGCTCGACGGGGTGACGTTCACCGTGTCGTGATCGATCCAGATATTGGCCGCGTCGGTGCCGCCGCTCACGATCTCCATCGTGGCGGTGAACGTCTGGCCCACGTAGAAGTAGTTGAGGTCCGCCGCGGCCCCGGTGCCGCCGTCGCCGGTGTTGTCAGCGCCCGTGAACGGAGAGGCGAGCAGCTGGAACGTGTCCGCGCCGGAGGGGGCGGCCGCCTGGGCCGGAATCACGAAACAAAACATGACGAAGACGACCGCGATGACTCGCGACCAACCGTGTTTCATGTTTCGTGCTATATGCTGCATATCAATTCTCCCCTTCCTCATCCAAGTTCGAGATCATCAAGCTCAAGTCCACGCTGTTCACCACCACGTCCTGGTTCAGGTTCGGACGCAGCCCGTTCCCCGTGAGATCGTCATCGTCGAGCACGGCGAGCAAGGTGGAGATGTCCACGGCGTTCACCACGTCGTCGCCTAGGGTGGCGGGGGTCGTCCCTGCCCCGTTCACGTCGCCGGCGAGCAGCACCTGGCTCCCCTTTGGCGCCGAGTTGTCCGTCTGGGTGAAGTTGAGCACGTTGTTGCCGGACGTGAGCGTGACGTCGTCGAGCACGCGGGTGAGATGCTGGCTCCCTTTGAACCCGACGTCGTACGTGCCGGGGGTGACCACCAGGTTCGTGGTCGTCGCGAAGGTACCGTCCACGTCGGTCGTGAGCAGGCTCGAGGCCGGAATCGTCTGCAAGATCACGTCGTCGAGGTCGCTTGAGGTGCGGATCGTGAAGTAAAAATCCGTGTCATCGTTCGTCTCCGTCGCCCCCACGCGCCCCTGCGGCATGGCCCATTGCACCGTGCCCGTGACGTCGCCTGCCACGATCGCCGAGATGGTGACGTCGAGCGCCTGGGCCGCAAACGCAAAACCCGTCCCGGCGATGAGCAGGGCGGCGACGAGCGCAGATGTCCTCCTTCCGACGCGCATAGGCTATGGGGCAGGTTCCACGGGCGGCGGTTCCACGGGCGGTTCCTCGACGGCCGGCGGCTCTTCCGCTGGCGGCTGTTCAGCGACCGGCTCCTCGGCGGGAGGCGCTTCGGGTGGCGGTTCCACGGGCGGTTCCTCGACGGCCGGCGGCTCCTCGGGCAGGACTTCCACGACGACCGGGGGATCAAAGTCCTTCCTATACGCCTCTACGTACCAGTCGAACTCCGCGTCGGACGCGCCGCCCATGGTCTCGCGCGCCGTGAAGCCGTTCCTGTCGGCCGCCTCCACGTAGATGCCGTTGGCCGGGCCGCGCAACGTGACGAGCACGCGCACCGGAGCCGTGGTGGAGGTGATGTCGTTGAACGACGGGGCGACCTCTTCGAAGACGACCGTGGCCGTCCCGCCCGAGAGCGTGCCCGCGCCCGAGAGGGTGACCTTGTGCTCGAGGGAAAGCGGCGCGACCGTCTCAACCTTTTCGTTCTGGTAGCTCGTGATCACCACCTTGTAGCTCCCTTCCGTGGCGAACTTGCCCGAAGCGTCCACGCTCCACGCGCCGCCAAGCCCCGCGATCGCGCCCACGTTCAGGATCTGGTTCCCCTGCATGTAGATGTTGCCGTTCATCGTGAGCGCGGTGAGGTCGCCCGAGAACGCAGAGGCCGTATTGTCCGTGCCAGCGTCCGGCCGGCTGCCGCTCCCTGGCCAGTAGCCGAGGTGCACGAAGGTAATCACCGACCCGTCCTCGGCCGCCGGCTCGAGCGCGTACCCCACGATCATCCCGGCCTCCTCTGCCTTCATCGCGTAGCCGGGGCGCGTGGCGGACACGGTGAGCGCGTCGCCCACGGCGATGTCGCCGTTCTCGAGGGATACCTTGGTGGGCACGCGGCCCGCGAGCGCGATCGGGTAGGTGTTGGCCTCCTTGGTGCCGGCCAGGAATCCGGGCTTCGTGGACACGATGCCCGCGAGACGTATGGCATCCTCGCCGCTCGCACGCTTCACGAACTCGCTGGCCGTGTCGAACGCGACCACCTCGCCGGGGACGAGCGGTTGGGAGGACGGGAACATTTCCGCAAAGTCGTAGCTGCCCGTTCCCCAGCCAGAGGCGTTGGTGCGCATGTAGTCGTCGCCCGACCCGCCGTAATAGACGTACTTGTCGGTCTGGGCGACTCCCAGGGCCGAGGGGTACAGCTTGCCACCGACGATGACATCGGAGGCGACGCTCATCACCCCGTCGTCGGTGATGTAGGCGACCTCGGCGTCCGCTTGGTTGCGGATGGACAGCTTGTACGTGGAGGCGTCCGTCACGTCGGTCACCAGCTTCATGGCCCGTTCCTGGGCCGCGGCCCCGTCCCAGCCCGAGCCGCGCAAGGCGAGGCCGAAGGAGTCGATGCCCGGAGTGCCGGAAGAGGCGGTGCCCGTTGGTCCCTGCTCGATGGCGTCGGCCAGATGGAAGCCGGGAGAAACGAACACCATCACCGTCCCCTGCCCCGGACCGGCCCAGTCGTCGAGCGCGTAGCCCACGATGGCTCCCGGCTGGGTGGCCTTCATGCCCACGCCGGAGGTGGAGGAGGAAGTGATCGGGTCGCCGGCCGCGATGGCGCCGTTCTCCACGTTCACCTTGGTCGGGACGCGGCCCGAGATGGCGATGGGCTGCGGGTTGGTGGCCGCATCCTTCACCGCTTCGCCCATGGTCTGCAGCGGGCTGGTGGACACGACGCCGAACAGCTTCGAGGCATACGCGGCCGAAGACTTCTCGACCACGGCGGCCTCGTAGTTGGCGGAGGAGCCCGTGGGCAGGCCCGTGGCCGGATCGAACAGCTCCTCGACGTATGCGAGCACGGTCGAACCGACCGCCACGAGGTCGCCCGCCGCTTCCGCGCCGGTCGTCTCGTACCACTCGGCCACGTCTCCTGGAGTTCCGGAACACTCCACGAACTCCGTGTTGGCCGAGGTGCCGTCCGCATTGTTCTTGCACACCCCGATGGTCGTATCACCCGCGGTGGAGATGTCGAACTGGATCTGCCCCGCCACGTCGAGCTCCTGTCCCGGCGAGGTCCCGACGCCGACGTTCCCGGTGAACACGAACGTCCCGCTGGTCCCGTTGTATCCGGTGATATTCAGCGTCGCGCTCGCGTTCCAGGCCTCGTTGCCGCTTTCGAGGTAATTGGCCCCGCCGGAGCCGCCCAGCCAGATCTTCGAGGTGCCGTCGCCGACGTAGGCGCCGTTCACACCGCTTACCGCAAGGGCCGTCGAGTTGATCTGGCCCGCCACGTCCAACTTGGCGGATGGCGTGTCATCGCCGATGCCCACGTCGCCGCCCGTGGTCGCCGTTATCACGGGGGTTGCCGCGGAGAGTCCCGTACCGGCAACAATCTCGAAATTATCGTTCAGTCCGTCATCGAGCCCCATCGCCCAGGTGTTCGTGCCGGAGAGCGCGAACCGGACGACGGCGTCGCCGTCCGCGGCCGTATTGTTGATCGTGATGCCCTCCGAGGCGTTCGGCGAGCTGATATAAAGCATGTCTGTCACCGACGGCGATGTCGTCCCGATATAGACGTAGCCGTTGTCGTCAATGACGAAAGGGCTCGAGTCCGTGAATGAGGTCGTGTCGTTCACGCGGAACGCGAAACCCGTGCCGCCATAGGCGACGTTCAGGGCCGTTCCGGAATTCGAGGTGTTGTTATGCGCGATCCGCGCCGCATCGTTGCTGCTGGTGAGCGTCCCGGCCCCGCCGCCGTCCGCGTCACTCACGTCGAGCACGGCTCCCGTCTCGGTGATCGTCGCTCCGGAACCAGCCGTTGCCGTACGAGACAGGTCCAGGGTGTTCCCACTCAACGTGAGCGTCCCGGCGGTGTTCGCGATGGTCTGGCGCATGCGGGCCGTATCGCCGGCAAGGGTCGCGGTGGCGGAATACGTCGTGCCGAGATCGGCCACGTCCATGAGGAACCCGTCCGTACGGGTGCCATGGTTGCTCTCGATGTACATCCCGATGCCGGTAGTCGTGAGGCCGTCGACGTCGAGCTTGAAGGCGGTTCCGGCCGTAATCGAATCCGCATCCACTCGCAAGGCGATGCCGGTCGTCTTCGCGGAAAGGATTTGGAGGTTTGCCGTGGGTGTCGGCTCGCCAATACCGACGTCACCGTCGGGATCGACGATGAACGGGGTGGTATCCGAATCCGTCCCGTCATCGTTCACGCGAAGAGAGGCGCCGGTCCCGGCATTCGTTGACATCAAGATGGCGCCTGAAGAACCGGACACCTCAAGCAGGGCGTCGGGGGTGGAGTCGCCCACGCCCACGCTCCCCCCGTCCGCGATGGTGAACACGACCGTGCCGTTGTCGCGGGCGAGGAAGATGGGTGAGGAGATGGCGTTGTTGTCCACGAGCAAGGCGGCGGAGGTGAACGAGGGGGAAGCCGGTGAGCCCACCAGGTCGAAGTACCCGCCCACGCTCGCCGTGGTTCCAGACCCGCCGCGGCCGACCAGCCCCACGTTGTAGGGCGGGGAGCCGTTGGAATCCATGGCATGGAACAGCCCGCCGATGTTGAGGGAGGCGGACTGCTCGGCGGTCCCGAACACGCCTACGTTGTTGCCGGACGTCGAGACGTTCGTCTGGCTGTACGTGCCGTAGTTGCCGCCTTCGCCGCTGCTCCCGTACCCGTTGGCCGCGCCGGTGTTCGTGCCCGCAGCCAGGTCCTGGGTCGCGAAGGCGAACGTGGAGGAGGAGCCGGTGTATCCCGCGGCCATGAGGTTGTATAACCCCTGCTGGCCGAACGAGGCGCTGCCGGCCGAGGTGGTCGAGACGCTTGCCCCGGTCTGGACGGCCGCGGAGCTCGAGAGCGTGCCGGTCACGGAAAACGCCTGCACGGCGCTCGCGAGCGAGCCGGCCTCGATGTCGACGAAATGCTCCGGGGTGGCGTCGCCTATGCCGACGCGGTCGGCGGACGCGTCGAGGAACAGGAGGTTGGCGTTGGTGTCGCCCTCCACGCGGAAGTCCCGGTCGAGGCTGTCCTCGTTGAACACGGCGCCGGCCGTCCCGTCCGTCAGGCGGAGGAATTCGCGGCTCGTGGAGACGAAATCGTTGTATCCGAACGCCAACGGGGCGGCCACGTCCGGCGTGACCATCTGGACGGAGGTGACGGCGCCGCTTCCGAAGAAGGCTGCCGTGCCGGACGCGAAGTTGTTGATCGCCGCCGTCGTCCCGTACGCCGCATAACGCGCCGTCACGTTCCCCGCCTGCGCCATGACCACTCCCGCGCCGGCCGTGTTCGTGTTCGTGACCACGGCGAATTGGGCGGACGCGGAGCTGGCCTCGGCTTGGAGGAGATAATCCG
Organism: Candidatus Uhrbacteria bacterium RIFCSPHIGHO2_01_FULL_63_20; assembly: GCA_001791045.1. Classification (GTDB taxonomy): domain Bacteria; phylum Patescibacteriota; class Patescibacteriia; order UBA9934; family GWF2-40-263; genus 2-01-FULL-63-20. The sequence continues at coordinate 33,530 of MGDT01000002.1, forward strand.
GGGTGTTCGTGCCTATCCCCACGAAATTGTTCGTGGCGTCGATCGAGAGCGTGTCCGAATCGAAGTTGATGCCATTCGTGCCGCCGGAGAGCGCCACGGTGGTGTCGCTTGCGAACGTCCAGGCGGCGGCGTTGCTCGTGACCGTGTCGGCCCCGGCATCGCCAAGGGTGATATTGCCGTCCACGCCAAGGGTCCCGGCCACGTCGAGGAGGTAGTCGGGGGTGGCGTCGCCGATGCCGACGTTGGCATCGAGGATGTTCACCTCGTCGGTCGCCTGGTCGTCGAACTCGATGCGGCCGGCCGCGGCACCGAGGCCCAGCCAGTCGTCGTCGGCCGTGGCGTCGGCGAAGGCGTCGCCCGAGGTCATGGAGCCGACGGCCGTGATGTCGCCGGCACCGGCGGCACTCCAGGAAAGGGTGCCGGAGCCGTTGTTGGTGAGCACGCCCGAGGCGTTCGCCGAGGGCCAGGAATACGCGACGCTCTTGATGCTGTCGAGATCGCCGTCGGAGCCCACCTGGAAGTCGTCTCCGTCGCCCACGGTGAGCAGCGAGGCCGGGGTGGTGTCGCCGATGCCGACGTTGCCGGAACTCGTGATGCGCAATCTTTCAGACTCCGCACTGGCACTGCTCGTCCTGATAGTGAAGGCGCCGGGTACTTGCGTTGATGATGCCGCGGCGTCTTGCTGTACGAGAATCCTCGCGCCATAATTGCTCGTGTTGGAAGAGGTGACGCCCGCCCACCCCATCACCCCGAGAAAATCTCCGCTCTCGGTCGTGACCAAGGAACCGACGGACGTGCCGCGTGATTTTTGCCAGTTCATGTATGCGCCGCTGGAAGCGTCATTCGCATACCCGGAAATCGTCACTTGGGCCGCGGTGCTTCCCGAACCCACTTTGGCGATATCCAAGATCGTTGACGGGCTCGCCGTCCCGATGCCGATGCGGTCGTTATCCTCGTCCACGTTGAAGGTGGTGCCGTCGATGGTGAACCCGTCCGTGCCTCCGGCCGGGACGAAGTCGATATCGCCTGTGGAGTTCACTGTCGTCGCGTTCGCGAACGTCCATGTGCCCGCGTTGCTGGTGACCGTGTCGCCCGAGGCGTCGCCAAGAGTGACGTTGCCGTCCACGCCGAGGGTGCCGGCCACGTCGAGGAGGAAATCGGGGGTGGCGTCGCCGATGCCGACGTTGCCGTTGCCGAGGATGGTCGCGAAGGTGGCCGCCGAGTCGCCGATCTGGAGGAGTTCGTCGGCTGCGCCGAGATCGTTGCTCGAGACCAGGTTGTACGCGGAGGAGGTGGTGCCGCCGGAAGCGAGCTGCGAGGTGAAGGTGAAGGCTCCCGACTCGGTGATGCCGGAGTCGGAAAGGGTGAGGGTCGAGCCGGCGATGAAGGAGCCGTCGGTGTAGACGTTCCCTTCCGCGCCGATGGAGTCCGCCACGAACAGGTCGTCGCCGTTGGGGGCAAATCCCGTGTTCGCGAGGGTCTCGGAAGAGGCTGCGGCGCCAACGCCCAGGTCATTGGTGAGGATCACGTTCCCGGAGGTGTCGATTTGAAACAGGTCTGTCCCTGCGCTCGTCTCCACCGTCACGTAGTTGGCCGTCTGGCTGGTGTTCCCTTGCACCAGGAACTGGATCTCGTCGGTGTCCCCGTCCACCGAGAACTTGGCGAGCGAGGCGCCGCCGATGCCCACGTTGTCCGTGGAGGTGGTGAGGGTCACGTCGGTGCCCCCGTCGGTCCAACCGCCGGCCGCAGAGAAGCTGCCGGTCCCGTCGATCACGCAGGTCGTATCCACCTTGAAGGCGCAGTCCCAGCCGGTGCCGATCAGGATGGCGTCGGCGGTGAGGGTGCCGGCGGTCTCGGTCTGGGTGAGGGTGCCGATATTGAGGCCACGGATCGTGTCGGTGTCGCCGGTGGCGTTGATGGTGGCGGTGAAGGCGTCGATGTCAATCACGTTGAAGCTCTCGTTGGTGGCTCCGGCCGTGGCGTCTGCGAAGCTCGGGGTGATGTCGATGCCGTTCCCCGAGGCGGCCGAGGCGGTGAACGTGAGCTGGAGGCCGTCCACCCCGTCAGTAGCGGACGTGCCGGAGTTGATGGAGAAGACGTCCGCGGTTGGAGCGGCTCCCTTGGAAATGTTCACCCCGTCCCCGGCGTCCAGCACCACGTTGAAGTCCCCTCCCGAGAGGTCGAGGTCGCCGTTGGTCACCAGGATGTCCCCGGCCGTGAGGGTCAAGGCGTCGGTGCCGTCGGCCGAGCCGGAACAAGCGAGATTCCCCGAGCCGTCGATGGAGCAGCCGGTGGAACCCGAGCCGCCCACCAGGTCGATGGTCTCCGCCGAGGCGTCGAGGAAGATGCCGTTGGCGTTGCCATCGGTCTCCACGCGGAAGTCCACGTCGGCGCTCCCGTCGTTAAACGCGATTTCGGACGCGCCGACGGCGAGCTTTGCCCCGCTCCCGAGCGTGAGGGCGGTGACGCTCGCGTTACCCAGCTGCACGGAGTTGTCCGCCGCGACGGTCGCGCCGGA
>MGDT01000003.1:0-26617 GCA_001791045.1 Candidatus Uhrbacteria bacterium RIFCSPHIGHO2_01_FULL_63_20
AGCTCCACATCGCAAGGTCGGACACGAAGAGCGCCGTCAGCCGGCCGCCCTGCTCCGTGAACGCCCCGAAGTCCTTGCAGTACCACCCGTCGGAGCCCGCAAACACCTTCAGGCGGTCATCGAGCACTTCCCCGATGCCCGCGAAGACCGTGTTGAACGACGGCACCAGGAACATGGGTTCGCCGCGGTGGCAGGGGACGTCGACCTCCGGCTTCACGCACAGCACGCGGGGCGTGCCGTCCATCGTCCGGACCTCGAGGTCGAACACCGGATCCTCACCGGGCGGCGGCGGGACGACCACGCAGTCGTCCGAGCCGTCGCAGTCCTCGTCCGTCCCATTGCCGCAGATCTCCTCGGCGTTGGGATGGACGTCGTCGTCGGCATCGTTACAGTCGGTACCGCCGTCGAACTGGTCGACATAGCCGTCACCGTCCTGGTCCGAGCCGACGACCGGCGGATCCGGCACGATCAGGCAGTCCCCCGCGAGGCAGGTCTCCCCGCTCGCGCAGTCCGTGCTGTCCGTGCAGCTCCCGCTCGTGTCCACGCACTGCGCGTCCAGGCACACGTCGTCGCCGACGCAGTCGGTGTTGTCGAAGCACTCGATGTCAGGGTCGTCCACGCACTGACCGCCGCTGTTGCAAATTTCGCCGATGGCGCAGTCGCCGTCGTCGTTGCATTCCACGTCGGTCGGCTCCAGGAGGATCCAGGCGTCGCATCCCTGACCCTGCGTGGGGCGCGTCCCTCCGCTCGTGCACCCCAACGGGGTGCAACGGCCGGCGGGGAGCGAGACCACGCGGTTGAGCGGCACGTTCGAGCCATCCACCGACACCTGTGACAGGTCGGTGAGATCGCACTCGAGCAACCCGTTCACCAGCCTGGGGTTGGCGAGATACAGCCCGTTGTCGAGCCGCATGTTCGCCTGCAGGAACCCGTTGGCGGCCAACCTGGTCGCGAAGCACACGCGAGTGGCGCTCTCCGAAGAGATCGACCCCTCGTCGATGCCGGTCAACTCATCGTCGAACGACAGCAGGTACTCCTGGGTGTAGGAATGCGAGTTGGCGAACGTGAGGCAGACCGAGTGGTCGATGGGATCGCCTTCGCCTTCGCCCTCGCCTTCGCCCTCCCCTGGATCGTCAGGATTGGGCACGCAATGCGCGTCGAGACACACGTCATCGCCGACGCAGTTGGTGTTGTCGAAGCACTCGGGCTCTTCGCCCTCGCCTTCTCCTTCACCTTCGCCCTCGCTGGGGAGCACGACGCACTCCGCGTCGAGGCACACCAGGTCAGGGTCGTCGCAGTCCACGTTGCGACGGCACTCAGGCTCTTCGCCTTCACCTTCGCCCTCGCCTTCGGACGGCTCGCCCTCGCCTTCGCCTTCGGCGGGCACGGCGTCGCAGCCCTCGTCGGCCACGCACACGCATGCTCCTTCGTCCTTCACCTCGCCCTCCTTGCACTCGACGCTTGCGGCGTCGGCCACGGGGGTGGTGGTGAGCGAACACGCGGATGCGGTCACGAGGACCGCGAGATACAGGATCACGTTCTTCATGACTGACCTCCTAGAGTGGCCTTTCGGCCGGTGTTGATATCCGTCTTCGGTTTTGAGAGACCGTCGGCGGACCCGAGCCGTTACCCCGAAACCTCGGGAAAATGGCTCGGGTCCGCTCAAAATCCAGCGTGAACTGGACCGATGAATATACCCGAAAATTGGCATTCTGTCAACCCTGGCTGGTAAGGAGAAAAGAAAAAGCCTGCCGTTTGAAGTCCGGCAGGCCTCGTTGCGTCTTCCGTCGGATCAGAGCACTTCGTCGGCGTCGATCACCAGGTCGCACCCCTCCGTCAAGGACGGGGTGAGATCGGTGCAGTCGCGCGGATCGAGCGGGGCGTTATCGCTGTCGCGGAAGCAGTGGTGCGGGTACAGCGTGTACGACACGGTGTCACCGTTGATCTCCGCGTGGTCGAAGTCGCGGAAGGTGTCGCACGGCAGGTTCGCTGCGCCGCCGTTGATCGCCGCGTAGTCAGCGATCCCGTTGCCGACCTCGTCGTTCATCTGAATGTACCCGTTCTCGCCCACCAGCGTGGTGCCGCAGATGGAGCTGCCGCTGTTCGACTCGTTTGCGAACGCTTCCGGCGGATACTGATTCTCGATCAGCCCGTTGGCCGCGCTGAAGGAGTTGATCATCAGCTTGTGCGGAAGCGAGCCGGTGTAGAACAGGCACGCCTCGGCAATGACTGTCTGGCCGTTGCCGTCGTCGGCGACGCAGGTGCCCGCGGTGCAGACTTGGCCGTTGAGGCACTCGGTGTCGTCCGAGCATTCGCCCTCGCCCTCTCCTTCGCCCTCGCCTTCGGCGGGGTCGGGGTCGCACTCGGCGTTGTCGGGGCAGTAGCACGTGTCGTCGTCGCTGCACTTGCGACCGCCGGTGCAGTCGTCGTCCTCGCTGCAGGCGTCGCCGTCGCCGCCCTTGAGAGGCGGGGACAGGGGACATCCGGCGGCGAACGCGAACGTGATCGTGGACAGAACGATGATGTTCCAGCGCATGGGTTCCTCCTCGGTGGCTGGTTTGTCCTTCCCCTCGCGCCGCGGGATGCGGCCGTTCGAAGTCGGAAGCGTAGCGGCGAATGATCGTCGACACGCTTCAGACTTGGAAAAAAGAGTTGCCGGGGGCAGACAGGTATACAGCCTGTCTGCCCTCCGGCGCGTCCGTCAACTTACTCGACGTTCTTCTTTTCGGTCTTCACGGCTCCACCGTAGCCCAGCTCGATGCCGATGCTCGGCATGAGCTGCGGCACCATCCCCCAGAAGCCCCAGTACTTGTAGGTCCCGCGCGCGTTGCGGTCCTCCATGTACGGGACGTCGACGCCCACGAGGAGCGACCCGACGGCGTTCAGGCGGAACCCCGAGTCGCCGAGACGCATGATCGTCCAGGTGGCGGTGGGACCGACCATCACGCCCGCGCTGCTCACGAACGACACCAGCTGCTGGTCGATGTTCGTGGCGTGGAACGTGCCCACGATCTTGCCGCCCACGGCCAGGTTGTCGGCGATGCGGTTCTCGATGTCGAGGCCGCCTCCGCCGATGAACGAGGTGTAGGGCTGCAGTCGCAGGTCGTCGTCATGCGCGAAGTCCAGAACCGTGAGGGGCGTGCCGAACAGCTCGCCGACCACGATCCAGTCCTTGTTCATGACGCCGCCCCGGAGACCGAGGTCCAGGAACCCGGTCGCGATGCCGCGCACCATCCGTTGGTCCGGGTCGCTCTCGGTCCCGAAGGCGAGCGTGCAGAACACGCATCCCTTCGTCCCGATGCTCGAGCCGAAGGACACGTAGAGGTCCTTGAAGTCGAGCGGGTCGCCCTCCGGAGGCTCCGTCGTGAATTTCTTCACGTCGGTGCCCGAAAGGCCTTCGACGTCGGTGACCGTGAGCTTGACCAGGCACTCGCCCGGCTCAAGCGTCTTTTCCACGTACGACTTGTCGCTGGTGCTGCCATCGCAGAACTCCCAGAACCAGGCCGTGATCCCGTGATCGTCGGTCGACTCCTGTCCATTGAGAAGGACGTTTCGACCGTTCGCGGACTTGACCGTGATACGCGCGACCGGCGCCATGTTGTCCGGAGGAGGAGGCGGGGGCGGCGGGGGCGGCTCGACCTTCGTCTGGCAGCAATCACTCCCATGATCCACCAGGTCCCCGTTGACGCATTGGATCGGCATTTCGCCGGCCTTGGGCTTCGACCGTCTCTTGATGACGATCTGCCTGGCCGTCGAGGTCGCCATGTCCACGCACTTCACGGTATCCTCGATCCACTCCGGATCCGGCGGCGGAGGCGGCGGCTTGGGCGCGTCGGACACGGTCACCTGGACGGTGTCCTTGCCCTTCTTGCCCTTGCCATCCTTGACCTCGAGCGTGGCCCAATAGGTTCCGGCCTTCTTGTAGGTCTTGGTCGCCGTGGGACCCTTCGCCTTGGTCCCGTCATGGAACGTCCAGGCGTAGTCCACGATGCCGTTGTCGTCATCCGAGCCGGTGCCGTCGAAGCTGACGACGAGACCGTCGGTCTCGAACGTGGCCTTCGCCACCGGCGGCAGGTTGACATCCTTGGGGGCGAACTGCGAACAGTTGATGCCCACCAAATGCAGCTTGCCGTCCTCTTCGCAGCGCCTCTTGGGGCACGACTTCCACCGGGCGGTGTCGTGCGACTTCTTGTCGCCCTTCACGTAGGTGAACGACGTCGCGCCGTCCGGGCACATCCCGGTCACGGTCTCGAGCGCGGGCGCGGTGACCGGAGCGGTCGAGAAGACCAGCTCTTCGGGGCACTTCTCGTCCGGGCGGACCTTGGTGCCGTCCTTGCACACCTTGGTGCACTGCGTCTGGTTCTTGATCTGCTCGATCAAGAACTTGGGGTTAGCCTCGGCGGGAGCGGGCCCGGACGCGGCGGGGGCGATGTCGCCTTTCTTCGTCTCGTCCTTCTTCGCTTCCTCCGCGTTCGCCGACAAGACGAACGCCATGGACATGATCACGGTCGCGATGGTGTTGCTATTCTTCACGGCGTATCCTTTCGTCGGCTTTGGGGCCGGGCCATCGTCGCCACGTCCGCAGGATCGCGGACGAGACGGACTCCCCGGCCAAGGGAATCGATGTTGAAGTAAGTTGACGGATTGAGAACGTGCGAAACGTAGAGCCCAGGAACGGACTCAAGTGGTCCGACGACGCCTCGCCATGAGGAGGAGGCATGACGTTGCATGCGCCGGACCGCTCGAATCCGTGATTTCTCGCCTGTTTTTACCCGCTTTTGTTCCTCCAGGGAACGCGGAACCGTATCACGGAGTGACGAAAATGTCAAGCCTCGCCCGTGGGCTTTTCGGCTACGGCCGAGGGCCATTTGACATGGCCCCTTTGCCTGCTAGGATGCGCCCGGAACATCCGTGCGGGCGGTCTGGCGCAGCGGCCACGACGACTCCTCCTTGTCGGGGTTTGCCAGGTCAGGCCGCCCAGACGGATGTTCAGCCAAAAACAGGCCTTTCGGCCTGTTTTCTTCTTCCCTAAAGCTCCTCGTGGATCAGTTGGTGGCGTCGGCGCAACCGGTCGGCCTGGATGAGCACGTATCCCACCCCGAACAGCCCGCCAAGCACCAGCCCCGAAATGCCGTTCGCGATCAGGTTGGGCTTCACCGGCCAGCGGGAATTGAGCGGGGCGTCGATGAGGCGCACGTCCACCTTCCCTCCGCTCGCGTACTCCCCCGCGCGCTCCGTAAGCACGAACGCCACGGCGCGGGCGATCTGCTCGGCCTGTTTCACGTCGGGGTGATAGGCCGTGATGGCCATGAGCCCGCTGCCGCGGGCGACCGACGCGGACACGGTGCGCCCCCATTCGCGGCGGCGCTTGTAATCCTTGCTGGGGAAATAGCGTTGGTCGATGGAAAATCCGGCCCCCATCACCTGGTCGAAGAAGGTGGTGGTGTACAGGACGTTCGCCAGGTTGTCGGCGATGCGTTCCTCGCTGCGGCCGGCGGTATACGCGTCCACCGCGGTCCCCACGTCCTGGCGCACCAGCAGCCGGACGGTCGAGGAATACTTGAGCGGCTGCACGAGCGACACGAGCATGGACACCACGAGCCCGAGCAAACCAAACAGCGCGATCGTGAACGCGCCTCGTCGCAGCACCGTGGGATATCCTGGCCGCATAGCTCGCATCAGTATACCAAAAACCCCCTCCCGGTCACACCCAGCGGGCCGTCCCCACGATGAGGGCGACGAGAGCGACCCCCGTGATCGCGTATCGCCTGACGACCGTCCCCGACAGCTTGTCGAGGAACCGGGCGCGCGTGAGCCCCAGGAACACGTACAGGTACACGGCCATGAGCGCGGCGTCGGTGTGATAGCCCGTCGGGAGGTAGGTGACCACGGCGAACAGCTCGGTGGCGAGCGCGGTGCCGGCGAGCGCGTAGGCGAGCGCCTGGCGCCCCGTCACTTTGCTCACCCACAACGTCCCGTACACCACGAACATCGCGGCCCCCGCGAACACGGCGGAGAGCATCCACAGCGGGAGCTGGAGCAGCATCCCGGCCCCGAAGGCGATCGCGGACAGGAAGAACATGGTGAGCACGTTGAGCGCGAGCGACAGGTGCTCGATGGAGTACGCCTGGTAGGCGCCCGGCAAATGGACGTAGGCGAACACGAGCTCGTAAAAGAGGAACAAGAGGAGGGACGAGACGATCCCGAGCGCCAGCCGCTCCCCCGGGCGTTCGAGCAGGAGCAGGAACCCGAAGGAGGACGCGAGGAACGCGGTGGGGGTGCCGACCAGGTACCAGAACTGGAACGACCTCGGGTTGAGCCGGCACAGCCGCGCGCCAAGGAGCGCGACGGCGAGGAACGTGGCTCCCATCCCCGCAAGCGTCGGGACGCCGAAAAACGACACGGACGCGAATCCGGCTGCCGCCGCGAGGGCGATCAACAACGGGGTGAGGCGGTGGATGAGGATCATTGGGTTTGGATCACCTCGACGGTGAGTTCCCCCTCCACGCGCACGGAACCCTCCTGGGAACGGACGGCGGACACCGAGGCGTAGCGGGAGAGTTCGCGCGCGAACGGGGCGAGGCTTTCGTGCACGGCCGGCGCAGCCGCGTTCGCCAGGAATCCCGGGATGGGGAGGGATCCCAGGGTGACGCGCGAGACCGTCGGGACGATCGTCCCGTCGCGGGCCTCAAGACGCAGGGTGAAGGCGAGCGCGCTCTCACGTGGATTGTCACGCAGGGGCAGGAACAATTCAAGGCCGCCCTCCGTGACCGCCGCCTGGGCGGTTGCCGGGTCGAACAGGCTCTGATCCGTGTTCGCCATCCCGTCGCGCAACGAGGCGGTGAACGAGGATTCGGGAATATCGATCGCGAACGAGCGTTCCTCGATCCTTCCCCCGCCCTCGCGCAGGCGCGCGGTGAGCAGGGCGTTCACGGACGCGCCCACTTCCTGGTCGAGCGGCTTCCCGGGTTCGACCAGGTGCGCCGGCGCGGGAGCGCGATACGCGAACGCCGAAACCGCCGGCACGGACACGAGGCCGGTCGCGGCGACGAGCCATGCGCAGCCCAGCGCGAGAATCGCGATCGAGACCAGCAAGGCGATCAGGCATCCCGCCGCGCGGCCGCCTCGGCGGCTCCCCTGGCGTACGGTGTCAAGCACCTCGCCGCGCATCGAGGAGAATTGCTTGCGCATGTCCTCCCCTTTTTCCACGCGGGACATACTACTTCAACCACGGTGAGCGCTCGTAGGCGGCATCGAGCGCGGCGCGGCCTTTCGCGAGCGCCCCGTCCTCCCCGCGCAATCCGTTCTGCATGTGGTTGAGCGCCACGGCGACCGTGAGGTGCAAGTCGCGTTCCTCGGCCGGGACCTTGAGTGCCAGGACGGCATCCAGCGCCTTCTCGACGACGGCGAGCCGGGAAAGATCCGCGTCGGCTGCGGCGTAGGCGGATTCGAATCGGACCAGCGTCGCCTTCACGGAAGCGCGGTACGCGGCATCATCGACCGCGGCGGGGCCGGACGCGCCGGTCGTCACGGGCACGCGATCACGCACGACCGACGCCACGAACAATGCCAATCCGACCGATAGCACTACCACGACAATCGGGAACCAGCTGCGGGGGTGGAGCATAGCTAGCTGCGCTGCGCAAAGAGATCTTCTAACACCACGGACGCCATGGTAGCCACCGGGATCGAGAGCACGGCCCCCACGAATCCCCCCACCTTGATCCCCACCATGAGCGCCACGATGCTCACGATCGGGTTCAGGCCGGTCACTTTTTGCATCACCTTGGGGACGAGCACGTTGTTCTCGACCTGCTGGATGACCAGGTACAGCGCCACGACCAGCATCCCCTGCACCGGGCTGTGAGCGAAGCCGATGATGGCGGCCGGGATGAGGGAGAGCACCGGCCCCACATAGGGGATGACCTCGAACAGGCCGGCGATCACGGCAAGCAGGAGCGCGTAATCCACCCCGATCAGGACGAGCCCCACGAACACGGCCGTGCCCACGATGAGCCCCAGGATGATCTGGCCGCGCAGCCAGGCGCCGATGCGGGATTGCATCTTCTGGAACAGGTGCGTGAGGTAGGGTTGGTACTCGACGGGCGCCAGGTCCTTGAAGTACCGGCGCGCGACGTCCTCTTCCACCACCATGTAGAACGCGAGCACGAGCACGATGAACAGCGCCGCGACGGAGCCAAGGAACCCGCGGACCGTGGAGAACAGCGAGGCGAACGACCCGGTGATCGCGTCCTGGAAGGACTGGAGGCTCGCGCGGAGGTTGTCGGCGAACCCGTATTGGGCCGACAGCGCGCGCAGGTTCCCGAAGGATTCCGCGAACCCGGCATACGCCGAAGAGAGCTTCCCGACCAAGGCCACCGACTGTTCGGCGATGACCGGGACGATCAGGATGCCGGCGGTGGCGAGCACGGCGCCCAGCACGACGTAAATGGCGATCACCCCGAGCCCGCGCGGGACGTGATGCCTCGAGCACCAGGCCGCGAACGGCTCGATGAGGGCCGCCAGCAGCACCGCAGCGCACAAGATGGCGACCACGTCGCGCACGAACCACAGGAACCACAGCGCGAGCACGATGAGCACGGCCTTCACGAAGGTCGCGGTGGATACCGAGATCTGATGCGGGACTTCCTGACGCGGCATATCGGGAAAAGTATATCACGCGCCGCGCATTGAGGTATACTCGCGCCATGGCGACGCTCGCGCTCAACAAACGCGCCGGATACGACTACGACCTCCTGGAAACCTTCGAGGGCGGGTTGAAGCTGACCGGGCCCGAGGTGAAGTCCCTGCGCGCGGGCCACGCGCAGTTCAAAGGGTCGTTCCTCCACGTGCAGCGCGGCGAGCTGTGGCTCAAGAATTTCCACATCTCCCCGTACGCGCCCTCCGCGGCCAAGCAGGCGACCTATGATCCCGGACGCGACCGCAAGGTGCTCGTGAAGAAGCGCGAGTTGGCGAGGTTCGCGGGAAAAACGCACGCCGAAGGGTTGACCTTGGTGCCGATTTCGGTCTATACTCGCGGGTCCTTCCTCAAGCTCGGCTTCGCCCTCGCTCGTGGGAAAAAGAAGTACGAGAAACGCGACGCCATCAAGAAGCGGGAGGTGCAGCGCGAGCTCAGGGACAGGATGAAAGAGTGAGGGGTCGACCGGTATCGATGGGAGATCCTTCCGCGCAGAGCAAGCCGAGGCGGTACCGGGCCTCGTAAATCCCTGGTACAGAGAAGCCACTTGCCAATCTCTTCTCGAAGGCCAAGAACCTGATCGCTTCGGCGTTCACGGTTCCGACGCTTTCCTTGGTCACCGCCTAATCGCGCTGACCCATCCGCCGCCGTCGCGCCCGTAAGCGGCATCGCGGGTGTCATACTCCTCGGGCTTGGGACAAGAGGGCGACGCCGTCTCCTGTCCGACCCTGGCCTGCGTCACGCGATGACGGGTTTCGTCCCGCTCAAACCGTCGTCGTGAACCCAGCGGGACTGAGCTTGGATCCCTGTGACGGGAGGCCTTACCAGACGGGGGTTCGATTCCCCCCGACTCCACCTGCACCACCCAGCCCACCGGCTGGGTGTTGCTTTTCCAGGGTTTCTTCCCTATAGTTGGCCCCATTGATATGCGCATCCATAGACACCGCCAGCGGAAACCCAAATTCGAGGTCCCGGTCTACAAGGCGAACGAAAGCATCATCGCCCCCGAGGTCCGGGTCATCGACGAGAACGGCGTGCCGCTTGGCGTCTTGCCGATCGCGAAGGCGATCGCCACGGCCCGCGAACGCGAGATGGACCTGGTCGAGGTATCCCCCAAGGCCGAACCGCCGGTGTGCCGCATCACCGATTACGGGCAGTTCAAGTACCAAAAGGAGAAGGAAGCCCGCAAGCAGAAGGCCCAATCGAAAGAGGTGGAGATCAAGGGCGTGCGCCTCTCGCTGCGCATCGGCGACCATGACCTCGAGACCCGCCACCAGCAGGCCAAATCGTTCCTCGAGGACGGCGACAAGGTGAAGATCGAGATCATCCTGCGCGGCCGCGAGAAGGGCCATCAGGACATCGCCCGCGAGGTGGTGAAGAAATTCATGGAGATCCTGAAGACCGACTTCCCCATCCGCGTCGAACAGGAGATCACCTACCAGGCCGGACGTCTCACGGCCATCGTCGGGCGGATTTGATTGACAGGCGTATGCGCTTCCTCTACACTCCCGCCGAACGTCTATGGGTCCAATCGGTCCTATAGGACCTCTATGAAACTCAAGACCCACAAATCCCTGTCAAAGCGCATCTGGCGCACCAAGACGGGCAAGGTCATGAAACGCTACGGCGGCCAGGGGCACTTCAACAGCCGTGACCCGGGGAAGATCACCCGCAAGAAGCGTCGTGACAACGAGCTTTCCGGCGCCACCGACAAGGCGGTGGAAGCGTTGATGCCGTACACCGCCTGATATGCCTCGCGTAAAACGCGGAACCCACCACGTCAAGCGCCGCCGCAACATCCTCAAGAAGACCAAGGGGATGATGTGGGGCCGCAAGTCGAAACTCAAGCTCGCGATCACCGCCGAGCTCAAGGCCGGCAAGTACGCCTACCGCGACCGCCGTCGCAAGAAGCGCGACTTCCGCCGCCTGTGGACCGTGCGCCTCAACGCCGCGCTGCGCCCGCACGGCGTGTCCTACAGCCGCTTCATCGCGGCGCTCAAGACCGCCGGCGTTGAGCTCGATCGCAAGGTACTTTCGGCCATCGCCAAGGACCATCCGGCCGTCTTTGACGCGATCCTCAAGTCGCTGCACATGCCCACCCACGCCTGAACGCGCGGGGAAACGCCCGGAAACGGGCGTTTTTGCTTTGGCATGATTGCTTGACATTTATGCGATTTTGTGCCAATATCGAGCGTTCGCCGGGCCTTCGCCCGCGATGCCACTTTCCCGTGGAGCGCTGCTTCACAATCCAAACACCAAGCACCAAGGAGGTTCCATGAGCTTCGCGAACGCGACCGAGCATCAGCCTCCGTACGTGAGGTTGAAACCGGGAAAGAAGACGCACGTCGTCGGGCGCGTCCTCGCGCAACCCATCTTCGTCGACCCGCTCCGAGTCGTGATGACCAGGACGGAGTCGATCGAGGACATCGGGCAGCTGCTTCCGAACATCAGGATCACCGATCCGGGCCGGAAGTCCACCGACACGAAGATGCACAACAACCGGGGTGAAGCGCTGACCGTGATCACGGACGAGTACAGCCGTGAAGGCGACCGGCTCGTCCACCAGTTCGGCTTCGTCATCGAACTCGCCGACACCGATTGGAAGACGCCGTTCCTCTCGTTCCTCCATCACCTCCTCCCGCTCATCAAGGGACGGGGCGGACAAACGGACGACGCGGTCTCCGGCCTGCTCTCGAACCTGATCAAGAGGGTCGCTGCCCTCTTCGTCCGGACCGAGGTCGACGTCTCGATCACCGTCCTGACGGAATCGGGAGACGACATCACCGGCGTGACGATGGTCCAACTCTGCCCGCCTCCCGGCGTGCCGTACGACAAGCGCGGCTCGCACGTGATCTTCGGGGATTCGTTCGAGGATCCGGACGTGGCGTTCACCTTCGACCATCGGTTCCGACGCGCGGGCGTCTCCCGTTCCCAGCCACCACAACCCCAAACCCAACCCACCGAAGGAGGTGGAGCAATGACCGAACAGAAACAGAAGGTTTTCCCTTTCAAGGTGCACGCGAGCGTCGAGAACTTCGAACACCCTCGATGCCTCATCATATGGGTCACCGAAGGCGCGCCCCGACCCGACCAGGTCAAGATCAACGGGACGATCAACCAGATCGGCCACCAGCCGAAGACGCTCGAGAACGCGGCCTTCGCGTTCGACGGCAGACGGTGGGAGGCGAAAATCCCGATCCACGACCAGGAAGGCGAGGCGAGCTTCAACTCGCCGACCGAGGCGTTCGCCCCGTTCACGACGAAGATCGGGGTGTCCGAATTCGTCGCCGAACGGACGGACGTCGGCCCGGCTCCGGCCGGGTTCGAGGACCTGCAGGCCGAGTTGACGGCGCCCGACGGCACGGACGAACCGATCGACGGCCTGGTCGATGACATCGACCTGGAGACGGACGACGCGTTCACGACGGAGGATTCCCTGAATCCTCCGTCGCTGCAGGCCTCGCAAAAGCCGGTGAGGGTCGTGAAGCTGCCGGATGATCCGCGACTGGGTCGCGCGACCACGCCTGCGCCCGCGGCGAAAGCGACGATGGCGGATCCGCCGCCCACCCCGATCGTCCAAGACGCCGATTTCGAGGCGTTGAAGAAGGACGAGGAGGCGAAGGCGGCGCAGAAGAGGCGGGAAACGACGGCGGTCGTGAACGACGGCCGGCGTCCGAAGGCCCAGGAGCGGCGAGCGGCGGGAACGCCGATGTTGCCGACTCCGATGCCGAAGCCGAACGAGACGACGAACCGACCCGAGCCGACGGCGACTCCCCCCGCTCCCGCGAAGAGACCGTCGGTTCCCATTACGCCGCCGCTCGAGGATCGGACGACTCCGGCCAGGCAGGCGGCGCCGAAGCCTCCTGACTTGCCGGTGCCAAAGATGCCGTCGGGTCCGCCGCCCGAGGCGATTCCCTCGGCGATCGTCGCTCCGGCACAGAAGGCTCCGCCCTCCCCTCCTCCGCACACGGGAGAAGTGGAGATGCCGGATCTGACGAAGAACCAACCCGTGATGGCGCAGGCGGCAATCCCGCCGCCGGCGCCAGCAGCGAACCCCGTTCCCCCGCAGCCCCCTGCGGATGGACAACAGAAGGAGTCAACGATGCCAGCATCATCGCAGGGGAGCGAGCTACCGAAAGAGTTCTCGCTCGCCGGAAAGGCGTCCTACCCCACCTATTCCGAAGCGGTCATGGCCGCGGCGCAACCCGCGGTCAAGACGGTCGATCCCGCGCCGGCGAACCCGTCGCAGGACCGGTCGGCCGACAAGACCAACGGCGCCGGCGAACGCACGGCCATCATCGCCTGGGCCAACAAGGCGTTCTCCGCCGAGCAGCGACGCACGACCATCCTCTTCCTCGCGTTGATCGTGGCCGTTGCAGGAGGCGTGGGCCTGGGCTGGTACTTCGACCGCAACGGGTGGGAGGAACGCCATGCCGCTGACAGCAGCGAGAACGTGGAACTCGCGAAGAAGGTCGACGTGCTCCAAACCAAGTACGAGGAGATGGACAAGGCGAACAAAAAGGCCGCGGAGGATGCGGCGAAGCAAGTGGCGGCACAGTTGAGCTCTTGCAAGCCCATCACCATCGGCGGACAGCTCTTCCCCGGACCAAACGACCTGCCGCTCGTGTACAGGGCGGATTGCACCGGGGAAGGTTGCACCCTGTACACCGCCACCTGGCGCGACGGGATCACCGGACCGATCGACAAGCGCAGGAGCAGCGACGTCATCTGCTCGCGCCTGGAAGTGGCAGAGTTCGGGAACAACTGAACGACGAAAACGACACGAGCCGTCGGGGTTCTCCCGGCGGCTTTTTCTTTTGCATGGCGTCTTGACAAACGGGCCGAAAAATGATAGATTCTCCCGTTCCGTGAGGAGAGAGAATCCCACGGATCGAGTTCAACAACACGAAAGGAGGTGGACTGTGGGTCCACGGAAAACAACCCCGCCCTTGCTCCCGCTCACGCTCACGGAGGACGCGTTCGAAGAACGTCCGGCCTGGATGCTCGAGTTGGAGAAGGACATCCACGACGGCAGCGTCCGGACCGAACCGGTCCTGCGACACATGGCCGAACTCATGAAGGCGCAGCGCGACGCCCTGTTCCAGATCCGGGACGAGGTGGCCCTGGCCCGGGTCACGCTCGAGGACGCGCATGAGCGCGGCTTCGACACGAACGCGGCCGTGGCGCGCATCGAGGGCGCCGTCGAGAAGAACGGCGTCACGCTCGAGGTCGTGAGCTGTAACGCGCTCATGGCGAACCGGCAGTCCCGCAAGGTCGCCGTGCAGATGCCGCGCGTGCTGCAAACGGCCGAGGCCTGCGTGGTCGCGGCGGATGCGGCGGGACGGGTCGCGAAGGACGAGGCGTCCCGGCAAGGCCGACGGGTGCTTGCCGCGGTCGAGGCGTTCCGCAAGGAGCACCGCATGCCCCGGGAGATCGCTCTCGTCGACGTGGTGGTGACCCCCGAACCGGAGCGGAGGACGCCCTCGACGCGCGATCGGACGCCCAGCCCGCATCGAGCGAGCAAGGTCGGACGGTCCTCGAGGATGAAGCAAGCGGCGACGGCGGCTGCCATGCTGGTGGTCGCGGCCTGCAACCTGTCGCTGGCCCCGCACGAGATGACAGAACGCGGCCGCTGCACGTATGACGTCCCGACAGGCCTTCCCGACCACGACCCGACGACCGGCCTGCCGATCGTCACGTGCGACGGGGCTCCGGCGCTCCTCATGAAGGAGTATCCGGACGGGTCGGTCGATTACAAGGACTATGTGCCCGCACTGACGCATCGATGACACGACGGTCGCCACCCTGTGGCGACCGTTTTTCTTTTTCCGCCACAAAGAAAAACACCCGACTTGTCGGGTGTTTTTCTGGCGGACCGGAAGGGATTCGAACCCTCGATCTTCTCCGTGACAGGGAGACGTGTTAACCGGGCTACACCACCGGTCCGTCCTTTTCGCGCCGGAACTGTAGCACGACAATCTTTGCCACGCAAGGGTCTAGGGCACCTTCTTCAGGTCGAATCCGTCGCCGTGGCTCCCGCCCAAGACCGCGGCGACCGTCATCCCCTTTTTCAATTTTTTCGAACGCTTCAACGCGCGGAACGCTCGGGCGAGGAACGTCTTCGTCGAACCCGCGTTCATCACGAACGGACGGACCCCCCAGCGCACGTTGGCCTGGCGAGCGGACACCTCGTCGGGAGCGGCGAGCAGGAGCGGGACTTCCGGGTGGAACTTGTGCAACCGTTCGGCGAACGGCACGAGCTCGACGGACGAGATCACCGCGTCGATCTTGCGGGCTTGCGCGAACGAGGCGATGGCGTGCGCGATCTGGTCCTCGACGGACCCGTCGGAAACGGCCGCATGCGCCACGTCGTCGAACCTGGACCCTTCGGCTTCGGTCAGGATGTCATGCATGGCCAGGACGGTTTCCTTGGGATACTTGCCCGTCGCGGACTCGCCCGAGAGCATCACCGCGTCGGTATGGTCGAACACCGCGTTCGCCACATCGCTCACCTCGGCGCGCGTCGGGCGGGGGTTGCGGATCATGGAATCAAGCATCTGGGTCGCCACGATCACCGGCTTCCCCGCCGCGCGGCACGCCGCGACGATCTCCTTCTGCCGCACGGGCACCTCCGAAGCCGGGATCTCCACCCCGAGGTCGCCGCGCGCCACCATCACGACATCGGTTTCCGCGAGGATCTCGACGAAGCGGCGCACGGCCTCATGCTTCTCGATCTTCACCACGATGCGCGGGAGGACGCGCTTCCCCCCGAGCTTCTTGATCATGGATCGCAGCGCCCGCACCTGGGCGGGGTCGGTGACGAAGGACAATGCCACGAACTCGACGCCCGTCTTCACCGCGAACGCCAGGTCATCCTTGTCCTTGTCGGTGATAGGCGACACGCGCAGCGTGGAATCCGGGAAATTCATCCCCTTGTGCGACGTCACTTTCCCGCCGTTCACCATCTTGGCGTGGATGGTCGTTCCCGAGACCCTCGTGATCCTGACCTCGAGCAATCCGTCGTCTATGAGGATGCGGTCCCCGTTCTTCACGTCCTTGTGCAGCCCCTTGTACGTGACCGGAAGCGCGCCGCCGGAACGGTACGTGGAGATGGCGGTCGAGAACGACACGGTCGATCCCGTTTGAAGGTCCACGCCGGACTCCGGAAGCTCGCCCAAGCGGATCTTGGGCCCCTGCAGGTCCGCGAGGATCGCGACCGGCTCTCCGAGCTTCTTCGCGGCCGCGCGGACCAGGTCGATCGTCCGTCGGTGCGACGCGTGACTGCCGTGCGAGAAATTGAGCCGCGCCACGCTCATGCCGTTGCGCATCATGGACGCGAGCACGGCGCTCTTCGCGCTTGCGGGACCGATGGTGCACACGATCTTGGTGCGAGGCATATGCAAAGGCATAAAGGCGCTCAGGCGACAAGGCCTCAAGGCCTGCGGGCCTGCGAGCCTGTTTTCCTGCGTTTTTTTCCTGACAACAGGCTCTTGAGCTCCTTCTCGAAGGTCTGCACGTCCTCGAACGAGCGGTAGACCGAGGCGAACCGGATGTAGGCCACCTTGTCGAACGCCTTCAACCGGTTCATCACGATCTCGCCGAGCTCGCGGCTGGTGAGCTCGCCGCGCCGCTTCTTTTGGATGTCGCGCTCCACGCGGTGCACGAGCGCCTGGAACTCGGCTTCGGTGTACGGGCGCTTCTCAAGCGCCTTCTCGAGCCCGCGGGTGAGCTTCTCGCGCGAGTACGCCTCGCGCCTCCCGTCGCGCTTCACGACGGCGAGGTCGAGCAGTTCCACCTCCTCGAGCGTGGAGAACCGGAACTCGCACTTTTCGCATTCGCGCCGGCGACGCACGCTCCCGCCATCCGTCGAGATGCGCGAGTCCACCACCTTGGTCTCGCCGGAATTACAGATCGGACACCTCATGTGAGGCCAGTATACCTCATCACATCATCTTTTTCCTGATGAACGCCGGGATCTCCATGTCATCCTCCTCGGCCTGTTTGGGCGTAGGCGCGGGAGGCGGGGAGACCATCGGTTTTGGAGCCGGCTTCGGGAGGGGCTTGGGTTCGGGGCGAGGTTCCTCGATGACCGGAGCGGGCAAGGGCGCGGAGGGCTTCGGGGACGGGGCCGCGAACGGGTTCAGGCGGGGCTTCCCCGTCATCCGTGCGCCGTCCTCGTCGCGCACGCGCAGGAAGGTGCTTGGGGTCCAGGTGCCCTGCGACGCGACCTCGACCGCGCCCGGGGCGGTGAGGCGGCGTTCGCGGCTGTCGAACCCGGTGGCGACGACCGTGATGCGGATCTCGTCCTTGAGCCCGTCGTCGATGGTGGCGCCGAAAATGACCTTGGCGTCCTCGTCGGCGGCGCTCGTGATGATCTTGGCGGCCTCGGCCACCTCGTGCATGGCCAGGTCCTTGCCGCCGGTGATGGTGAACAGGATGCCGCGCGCGCCGTCGATGGACAGCTCGAGCAGCGGGCTGGCGATCGCCTGCTTGGCCGCGTCCGCCGCGCGATTCTCCCCGCTCGCCTTGCCGATGCCCATGAGCGCCGAGCCGGAATCCTCCATGATGGCCTTCACGTCGGCGAAGTCCACGTTGATGAGCCCCGGGATGGTGATGAGCTCGGCGATCCCCTGCACGCCCTGGCGCAGCACGTCATCGACGACGGCGAACGCCTCGATGAGGGAGGTCTTCTTGTCGATGATCTGCAGCACGCGGTCGTTGGGGATCGTGATGATGGCGTCCACGTGGCTCGCCAGACGCTCGTAGCCCTCTTCGGCGATGCGCCGGCGCTGCGCCCCCTCGAAGGAGAACGGCTTGGTGACCACCGCGACCGTGAGCGCGCCCAGGTCCCGGGAGATCTTCGCGACCTCGGGGACCGCGCCCGTGCCCGTGCCGCCGCCCAACCCGCAGGTCACGAACACCATGTCGGCTCCTTCGAGCGCCGCGCGGATGTCCGCGGCGTTTTCCTCGGCCGCGCGCATGCCGACCTCGGGGTTCATCCCCGCCCCCAGCCCGCGGGTGAGCGTCTTCCCGATCGCGATGCGATGCGGGGCGAGGTTCTGGTTGAGCGCCTGGACGTCGGTGTTGATCGCGATGAATTCCACCCCTTTGATCTTCTCGGAAATCATGCGCGTGACGGCCGCGCTCCCGCCACCGCCGATGCCGACGACCTTGATCTTCGCGAACGTCTCGATATCGGGTTTTACTTCGCCCATATTCATCGTCAAAGCGATTCAGATTGAACACGTTTTGTGTTCAAATTCCGCGAGCTTGAGCGAAATCTGTGTCACTGTAGTGGCGGCGGAAGTGAGTGTCAAGAAAAAAATTCCCCGTCACCGGGTGACGGGGAGGGTGAATCTTGGCTAAGGCTTGAGGGAGCCGAACATCTTCTTGAAAACAGACCCCAGCTTATCCACACCCTTCATCTTTTTGAAGATGTTCCCGAAGCCGCCGCCAGCGTCCGTGCCGCGCACGTTGTGGCCCCAAAGCACCAACCCGATGGCCGTGGTGAATGCCGGATCGCCCGTGCGGTCGATGACCGAGGACACCCCGATCGGGGTCCCGATGGATGCGGGGAGTCGCAACCCCGCCTTCGCCATCTCCAGCATCCCCGGCAATTTGCACGCCCCGCCCGTGAGCACGACGCCGGAGGGCAGCATCCCGGACCGGTCCGCCTTGGACAGCTCGCGATCCACCATCTCGTAGAGCTCCTGCACGCGCGCCTCGGCGATTTCGGCCACGAACCGGCGGCTCACGATCTCGGCTTCCGGCGCGCCCAGGTCGGACAGGTCGATTTCCTCCTTCTTGTTCACGTGATCGCTCACGCACGTGCCGTAGCGCAGCTTCACCTGCTCGGCCACCTCGATCGAGGTGCGCAGGCCGATCGCGATGTCCGAGGTCACATGGTCCCCGCCCACCGGGAGCACGGCCGTGTGGCGCACGTCCCCCTCCTCGAACAGCGCCAGGCTGGTGGTGGACGCCCCGATATTGATGACGCACACCCCGAGTTCCCGCTGGCGGTCGGTCACGGCCGCCTCGGCGGTGGCCAGGATCGAGAACACCAGGTCCTCGATGTCGAGGCCGGTGCGATACACGCATTTGGTGAGGGTCCGGATCTGGCTCGTGAGCCCCTCGATGATGAGCGCGTCGACCTCCAACCGGATGCCGTTCATCCCGACCGGATCCTTGATCCCACGCTGGCCGTCCACGATGAAACTCTTGGGGATCACATGGATGATCTCGTAGTTCGTGGGCGTCGCGACCGTGCGGGCGGCCTCGATGGCGCGCTCGACGTCCTCATCCTTGATCTCCCCGTCGCCCCTGGCTACGCCGATGACCCCGCGGCTTTCCTGCGGGATGATGTGGCTCCCCGAGATCCCGACCCAGGCGCCGGAGAGCGGCACGCCGGTCACCCGCTCGGCCTGCTCGAGCGCCCTGGAGACGCTCGAAACGGCCTCCTCGAGGTTCGTGACCGTCCCTTTCGAGATGCCAGAAGACGGCACCTCGACGGCGCCGATGATATGCATTTGGTCCTTGCCGCCTTGCGCCGGGACCGGTTTGCCCACCGCCACGCGGACGGCGTTGCTCCCGATGTCCAATCCGGCGTAAATCTCATCCGCCATACGCTTCCCTCAAGTATACCGGCGCAACTGGGCTAAAACAAGGCCCAAACCTTGGGGAGGAAGATCATCGCCCCGATGACGACCGAAAGGATGGCGCCGACGAGCACCGTGGCGGCCATGAGGTCCTTCACCTCGTGGACGATTGGGTGCAGGCGCGGCTTGAACGCGTCCACCAGGCGCTCGAACACGCTGTTGATGAGCTCGAGCACGAGCACGAGCGTGATGAGGAACAGGATGACGATCCATTCGCTCCGGCTCACGCGCAGCACGTATCCCAGCCCCACGACGAAGAGAGCGAGCGACGCCTGCACGCGGAAACTCTGCTCCGTGCGGAACGCGAGGATGATGCCGCTCGCGGCATGACGGAAGCTCTTCAGCAGGCGGTTCGGTTCGATCATATGCGTGGATCAACGCCCAGACGGGTGAGGATGCGGGTCTGCAGCGGGAACATGCGCTTGGCGTCCGCGGGACGCTCGTGGTCGTAGCCGGACAGGTGGAGGATGCCGTGGACGAGGAGGAACAGGATCTCGTCACGGACGGAATGGCTCATTTCCTCCGCTTGCCTTTTCGCCTGTTCGTAACAGATGAGAATCTCGGCCATTTCTCCCCTTTCCGCCTTTTCAGCCCTTTCCAGCCTTCCAAATGACAACACGTCGGTCACCGTGTCCTTCCCGCGCCATTCCTTGTTGAACGCCCGCATCTGTTTCTCGGAAACGAACGCGACGGAGATCTCCGTGTCCCGACGCAGCCGCAATGCTTCGGACACCGCCTTGAGGGTCCGCGCGACATCCGCTTCTTTCACGCGCCGACCCCCTTTCAGGCGCGATTGGTTCAGCTCGTATCGGATCATGGCTCTTGTCGGGTCGTCAGGCTGTTGGTCATCATCTCAATCGTCTTCCCATAATCGACGGTCGTCTTGATGCCGAGGTCGGTCGCGAACGTCCCGAGGTCGCTTCGGAACGTCACCGTTTCTCCCGTCGGGGCCGTGAACGTGACGGACGCCGAATCATCGGCGACCGCGACCGACCATCCGGTGGGATACAGGATCGCGTACGCGAGCGGTCCGCCCGGTCCCTCTTCGAGCAGACGGACGACCCCGGCTTCCAGCAACGTCCTGGGCGCCACCGCGGCCGGGTTGTAGCGATTCTCCACTTCCAAGGCGTCCGGATACCCGTCCGCGTCCGTGTCCGTGTTCGCGGGGTCGGAACCGTAGATGAGCCGCTCCTCGATGTCCGTGAGGCCGTCCCCGTCCTGGTCTGCCCCGGGAATCGGGACGGGTTCCGGCTCAGGCTCCGGCGGAGGAGGGGTGGGCGTGGGGGTCGGAGTCGGGACCGGGCGCGGAGAGGGCGTGGTTACCGCCGGGGTGGTGGGACGCAACAGGAAATACGCCCCGAAGCCGAGGCTGGCCAAAAGTGCCAATCCGACGATCAGCAATATCGTCGGGGTCTTGCTCTTTTTCTTCATCGGGACCGGTTTGCCCGTGGGAGCCGCAGGTTTGGGCGGAGGCGGAGGGGCGACCGCCACCGGGGCGGTCACGGGGGCCGGAGGTTTGGGCTGCGTCATGGCTTGCGCCCCGCCCCGGTACTTTTCGGGCATCACGAAAAAGGCCACGGAGGTCTTGCTCGAAGCAATGGCGCCGGCAGGCGTTTGGATTGTCGGCGCGTCAGCCATAGCGCGTTACGAGGCTCCTGGGATCGGAAGCAGCTTGCCTGAGCCGTTGGGGTTGTAGCCGTTGCGAACCTCGTCGCCGTCGCGATAGGTGTCGGCGTCGGTGTCTGGATCGAGCGGGTCGGTCCCGTACACGTCCAACTCCTCCTTGTCGTACAGGCCGTCAACATCGGAGTCGGCCTCGACCGGGCTCGTGCCCAGCTGCGCCTCCTGCGCGTCGGTGAGGCCGTCGCGGTCCTGATCGGGTTCAGGCGAAGCCGGAGGGGTCACCACGGGAGGAGGGGTCACGACCGGCGCAGGGGTCGAAGAGGGCGAAGGGACGCCCGTGTCCTCGGAAACGGAATCGGAGACGTTCGGGACGCCTGGGGTGGCCGGCGTGTTCGAGGTGAGTAGGAAATAGGCAAGCGCGGCCGCGGCGGAGATGACCAAGACGACCGCGAACGCGATGACGATCCCCTTCCACGGGAATCCGCCGCCCGATGGGGCGTATTCGGAGGGAGAGACGAGCGGGGCCGCGGGAGCGGCCTGGACTGCCGCCGGACGCGGCGCCGTGGGAGCGGCCGGAGCCGGGGCGGTGTCCGAGAAAATATCTTCGGGTTCGTCGAACATATGGAAGTGCGTAGTTGGTAGGTGGTAGTGCGTAGGGAAGAGGCGCGAGCGACAAACGTCACTTCTACACACTACCGCCTACGCACTACGTACTCAAGCAATTCTATCACAATTTCCCCGGGCCGTTGGGGTCGTAGCCGCCGTTCACCTCGTCCCCGTCCTTGAACCCGTCGCCGTCGGTGTCGGGGTTGGCGTCTGACGTGCCATAAGCGGCCTCGTCATCAGCGTTGAGGCCGTCGCCGTCCACGTCCCCTGGTCCGACCGTGTCAAAGCACCCTTCCTGGAGCGCGGCGTCCGAAACGGACCCACACAAGGAAGGATCCCTGTTCGCGACGGCTTTCTCCGCCTGCGCGACGTCCGCGCAATAGGCCGCGGGTTTCCCTTTCTGGTCGCAATTCTGGGACGTGATGATCCCGACGGAGCCCTGCTCGCACCGCGCGCGCCGCGTCGCGTCCGCGATGGACGCGCAGGCGGAGGCGTCCCCGCGCACGCCCAGCGTCTCGTAGATCCCGTCCGCGCAGGTCTCACGGTCACCCGCGTCCGCGATGGACGGGCACAACGACGGGTCATCGGTCGCGAGCGCCACGCCCCACACGCAATCATCGAACGCCGCGCCCACAAGCAGCCGGCAGGCCTCGGGCGAACCGGTGCGCCGCGCCACTTCGCCAACCTTCACCGTCTCGCAGCCTGCGTTGCCGGCCTCGCACGAGGACGCGTTCAATCGCGCCTCATCCATCGCCTGGCGCGCCTCCTCGCGCGCCTCCTCCTTCGCCTGCTGCCGTGCCGAATACAGGTACCAGGCCCCGGCAAGCGCGGCCGCGAACAGCGCCAACACGACGACCGCGAGGATGAACGGCTTGCGCGCCTGGGGCGTCACGATCGGCGTTGGCCCGTAAGGATCGTACATACTAACGCGTCGGACAGTATTCGAACTTGACGTCGCTCACGTTCACGGTGCTCTGGCTCTCGGGGCTTGAGTTGAACCTGATGGTGAACGGCACCTCGAACGCGAGCCCGCTGCATTCGAAATTCGTCGGGAACGGCAGCGTCACGTCCTTCCCGACCTCTACCGTGCCGGTCGTTTCCAGGGTATCCCCTCCTCCGGTCATGGTCAGCCCCGCGTTCGCGCCAAGCACGCTTTGGATGATGGCCTGGTACATCCCTCGGATCCCGACCGCATCGCTGGCGCTATAGGCGTATTCGACGCCGCCGTTGGCCGCGCAATCATCCCGGCTGTCATAATCCGTCCCGCAGTCATCGCTCGAAAAATGCGCCATGAAACCGGACAAGGTGTCCGAACTCGCGATCGCGGCCGAGTAGACCTGGATCTCGTCCAGTGAGGGCAGCAGGCCGATGACCTCCTGCACGCACTGCGTCTCCGTGAGATCTCCCGCGTCATCGCCGTCACAGGAATTGTAATCCGGCGAGCCGGGGGGCTTGTCGAGATGTCCGGTCGGGGCGCCGTCGCTCAACAGGACCAGGATGCGCAAATCGGCGGTTGACTCCTCCAACAGGCCCAACCCTTCTTGCAAGCCCATGGCGGTCGGAGTGGCACCCGACGTCAACGCCGTCGTGTACGTGTCTACCTCGCTCAACAGGGCGGATTGCGACGCGGGTCCGAAGAATTCGTCTCCGTCCTCCGAGCTGAACGTGGTCGCCGACGCGCCATGGAACGTGACGAGTCCGATCCGGATGGGAGAGCCGGGGATCTCCGCGTACGTTTCGAACAGGTCCTGGATGGCGGTCTTGGTCGATTCCCGGACGATGTCGATGCGCGTCGGGGATCCCGCATCCATGCTCTGGGAGAGATCCGTGACGAACACCATGTCCAAGGAAGGAGCGGTGACGTTGCTCGCGTCGATGTCCGCGGTGATGGCGCGTCCCACCACGCACGCCGGCAGGAGGAGCTTGGCGTTGTCCGGGGTGGAACCCTCCTCGTTCCCGTAGCTGAACAGGTCGATCTCGCTCGACGGGGAGGAACCCGGGATTTCGGACCGGATCTGGATCGGCGTGGTCTGGAACTCGGTGGGACACGACGAGCCGCAGGTGCGCGAACACGTCGGGGCGACGCACGCGTTGCCGCCGGGGCAGGAATTCTGGCCGATCCTCGCGCAGGGTTGTCCGTTGCCCGTGCCGCCATTGCACAATCCGATGGTCAGGCAATCGCCCGGACAGACGCTTCCGCCATCAACGAGGGTCGCGCATGCGGTGACGAAGCCACCGGTCTGCTGCGGACAATCCGTCCGCGCGGAGCACCGCGTCGAGGTGATCTCATCGGAAAATCCGATGCAGGCCCCCGATACGGCGGTCCCGTCGCACGCCTCGTTCCCGTTGATGAGGGAGTCCCCGCAGAACCCGCCGCTCTTGGTGCGGAACTGGCAGGAGACCGTGCAGTAGTTGCACACGCCGCCATACGGCGCCGTGCACTCGATGCCATTGTCGCCGCCGTCGTCGCAGGATTCGATCGTGCCGGCGCCCGCCGTGCCCGTGCTCGTCTGGTGCACGAAACTGTCGCCGCATACGTTGAGCGTGCAGGCATTGGTACAGTCATCGGTCTGGATCTGGTTTCCGTCATCGCACTGCTCGGTCCCCTCCTTCTTGCCGTTGCCGCACTCCGCACCGCACGAGCTCCAGTCCTCGAATCCGTCGCAGATGGCCCTGCAGGTGCGAGTGCGGAAGGTGTTGGCGGGACAGGTGGCGTGGCTCGGCGCCTGCCCGCAGGTGTAATCCAGCGTCTGGCAGGTTTGGGCGTCGCACACGTCCACCGAACAGTCGCGGTTTCTCGTGCACGGCTCGCCGGCTTTCGCCCCCGCGTCGCACACGGCGGTCGCGGTCGTCTGCAGATTCCCGTCGCACGCCTCGGGCCCGTTCACGATCCCGTCGCCGCAGCTGGGGCCCGGCCACTTGCAATCGAACGAGCAGGAGGCGGCGCTGGTCGCGTCGTACTGGCCGTTGAGCGTCCCGCAGTCGCACTGCTCGGACCCTTCGCGCGCGCCGTTGCCGCAGTAGAACGCGCCCGCAAGCGTGCAGTCCGGACCGCAATGGCCGAAGGTGCCGTTGAGCGCCCCGTCGTCGCAGATCTCCCCGACCTCCTTCACCCCGTTGCCGCAGCGGTAGGCCACGAACGTCCCTTGCGCGGCGGCCTGGAAGGCACAGGTCCCGTTGTCATCCACGCACGCGCCTTGGATCGCGCCGCGCGTCCCGTCCGGCTTTTGGCATTGCATGAGCGTGACCGTCTCCCCCAGCTCGCACGCCTCAAGCGGCCCCTTCACCCCGTCTCCGCACCGCGTGGAGGAACCCACCGGGGAGCCCGCGCAAAACAGCGGCGCGAGGATGAACCCGGACGGGACGGCGGAGGATGTGCCGGCGGAGGCGCTCGTCGGACACGGGTCAAGCGGCGTGGGCGAGCCCGAAGCCACGCTCGGCGCGTTCCCGCTGCAGGTGGGGCCGGAAGGGGCGACCGCCCCATTGGCCGAGGACGATCCTGGAGCGGATGATCCCGAAGGCGCGGGCGCTGCCGCCTCGTTCTTCACGAGCAAGGTGCGGGTCACGGTCGCGGACCTGTTGTCCGCCGTGTCCGTGCCGACGGCGGACAGGATCCGGTCCCCGTTCACGCAGGCCGTCGTGTCCCACGCGAAGGTCGCGGACTCCCCCGACGGAATCGTCTGCCTTCCGGGAGACGCCGTGCCGCAGGGCGCGGTGAAGTCGATGGAAACGGCGGAATCGCTCTCGTCCTTCGCGGCGATGATCACGTTGACCGTGCCGAAAACCGTCGCGCCCGCGGACGGGGCATCGAATCTCACTTCGGGATCGTCCTCGTCGGAAGGCGCTGGCGGTGGAGGGGGCGGAGGTGGGGGTGGCGGAGGTTCTGGATCAACCCGGCTCGCAATCGGCGCGGAACCGCCTGGGGTGGCGACGGTCACGGTGCGCGCGCCGGTCGTCGCATCCGCGGCGACGGTGGCGGTCAGGGTGATCTGCGTCGAGGTGACCGTCGGGGCGCCGAGCGTCACGCCCGTCCCCGAAATGGAGACGACGGTCGAACCCGCGACGAAGTTCGTCCCTTGGATCATCATGGTTGCGACCTGGCCCTGGACGAGCGGGATGGGCGAGATGAACGTCGTGGTCGGGGCCGGAACCGCCGCCGCGTTGTTGACCGTGACCGGGACGCCGGCGCTGGTCGTGCGGTTTCCCGCCGCGTCGCGTGCCTCGGCCGTGAGGCTATGGGAAGCATTGGTCGCGGTCGTCGTGTTCCAACTGACCGCATACGGGCTTGCCGTATCCTCTGCGCCCAGATTCACCCCATCCAACTTGAACTGGACGCCGGCCACGCCGATGTCGTCCGATGCGTTTGCCGCGACGGTAACCGTCCCGGAGACGGATCCGCCGATCGGGGCCGTGATGGATACGGTCGGTGCCGTGGCGTCGGCCGGAGCGGCAACCGTGAAGGTGTTGACAGCGAGCGCGGAACTCTGGTTCCCGGCGGCATCGGTCACGCGGAGTACGCAATTCGAATGGGTCCCGACGGCCAAGGCGTTGAACGTGATGGTGTTGTTCCCTTGCACGGCGGAGGTCGTAGCCGAAGAACAATCGCCGCCATAGGCGATCGTGCCTGGCTCCGTGGAACTGAACGTGTAATTGGGCGTCGTGTCCGTGGTCGGCGACGGGACGGGCGTCACCTGGGAGAGCGACGGGAGCGTCTTGTCGATCGCATACACTCCGACCGAACCCGTGAACGCGCTTCCCGTCGCGTTCAAGGCCCCGTCACGGACCGTGTCATTATCCAGGAAATTCAGTTGGAGCGTGCCGCTCCCCGTTCCCGTGGAAGCATTGACCGTATAGCTAATGCCGGTACCGGTCACGGAAGTGATGGAGCCGCCGGTGAGACCGGCGCCCCTGACGAGCGTGAAATCGGCCACATCGACGCCCGTCACGGCTTCGCTGAAGACCACCTTCCACGAAACGGTGCCGGCGTTCGTCGGACTCGACCCCGTTCGATCGATGGAAGAAACGGCGGGGGCGA
>MGDT01000003.1:26634-40803 GCA_001791045.1 Candidatus Uhrbacteria bacterium RIFCSPHIGHO2_01_FULL_63_20
TCGACGGTCCATGTAAAGGAGACGGTGGCCGAGTAATTAATCAAATCACTCCCGCGGACATAAAGCGTGTGGGTACCGTTTCCAAGGCCGGTATATATTTCATAGCCCGAAGGTGTAGCCTGATCCACGCACAGGATCCATGATGTCGTGCTGTCTAACGAACAGAGAGCGGTTCCGGACCAACTGCTTTTTGTAATAAAAAACATGATACTGGTTTCGCGGGTTGTTCCCCCAGAAGAAAACGGGGCGTTCGGAGCAGACGAAGGAACTACGGCCGTCACGGATGTGATGGTCGGGGCAACCGCATAGGCCGTCCTGATGCCGCCGAACAACCCGCCCGCCGCCATGGTCGCGGCGAGGATAACGGTGAGCAGACGGCGATGGGCTGACAGGTTCATACGCTAGGGCGCGAGGTATTCGGCGCGCAGGGCCGCGTTGTCCATGTCGTTGGCGTCGATGTCGAAGGCCCAGCGGGCGGAGGCGGCGGTGCGCTCGAGCAGGGTCGTGAGCACGTAGCTCTCCCCGCCCACGGATTGGAAGCCGTACACGTGGCTCCCGCGCGCGCAGGAGAACTGCCCCGAGGAGGCATTATAGCAAGTGGCCGGGTCCGCGCCCTCCGCGCACTGGAAGAAGCGGTTGAGCGGGTCGGTCGGGAGCGCGCCGACCGCCTTGGCGAGCGTGTCGTTCCAGCTGGGCCAGGCGCTCGTGGTCATCGTGCGGATGAACGACCCTTCCGCGAGCGCGGGGACGTCTCCGACGCAGGTCTCGGCACCCGGGCAGAACGGCGCGATCGGGGTGCAGGCCTGGTTGCGGGTAAGCGAACAATGGCTGTGGGTCCTGGCGTAGGTATCCAGGATGGATTTCATCCGGACGAGGTCGGTGAGGCGCTTGGTGTCGCGGCGCAACTTCCCTTTCTCCGCGTCGCAGGTCGCGGTCGCGAACGTGGCGCAGTCGCCGTCCCATTCGCAGAAGGCGAACGCGACGCCGTTGTCCGGATTCCCGTCCGCGTCCACGTAACTCCCGTCGCTCGAGCGGCACAGGTTCACGTCGCTCACGGCCGTCTCGTTCGCGTTGAACCGCCAGTGCGTGGCGATCTGATCGAACACGGCCGCGGCTTCGCTCGGGGCATTGCCGCTTACCGAGAAGATGTACATGTTCGGGAAGATATCGGCGGTCTGGTTCGCGGCCGTGGCGTAGATGGTGTTACCGTCGCGCACCGCCTCGTATCCGTCGAGCTCGGTCGCGGTCGGCGTCCCGCCGAACCCTTGGGAGCGGTACCACAGGTCGCTCGGCAAGTACCCCTGGTTGCTCACCACGCGCACGCCCACGCCGGCGGAGGCGCCCACCACCGGGTAGAGCGTCTCCTTGAGGATCCCCGTGATGGGGGAGGCGGGCGTCGGGACCACGTTTAGCGCCGGCAGGTCGTCGTCGGTGCCTGGCTCGCCCGCGTCGCGGCAGTAGTAGAACGAATAGTTGGTGGCGGACTCCACGTACGGGAATCCGGCCGGGTCGTCGAGCGCCGGCCAGGGGTTCTCGCACAGGATGGCGATGAGACGCTTCGAGCCGGTGACCGAGCGGCCGGCCGTGGAAGGCGCGTTGAGCGTATCGCTCGTGACGAGTGCGGTCGCGTAGGCGTTTTCCTCGCCGTTCTTCCCTGTCGCGCGCGCCGAATTCTGGATGGTCCCACCCGTGGGCGGAAGGGCCGGGACGTCCACCGTGATCTCATCGTCCGGGTTCGCCGGGTCCGATCCCCAGCTCCAACTCCAGTCATAGACGCCCGCGATCGGGGCGATGGCCTGCGCGGCGCCGTTCCGCACCGCGGCGCCGTTCGCGCTCAAGCGGTGCTCCTCGGACGTCTTCGTGAACACCCCGCGGCTCTCCGGGACGGTCGAATTCGGGGCGAGCGACTCCACGCGGCCCAGGTCCGTAAGGTCCACCAGGTCGAGCTGGCACACGTCGGTCCCGGTCACGAAGGTCGAGGTGGTGCGCGCCGCGAGCCCGACGCCGTCCGCGCTCAACACCCCCTGGTCCACGTCATCCGAGAGGTTCGCGTCGGCGGCCACGACCAACTGGTAGCTCCCGTTGGCGATGAGCGCTTCCTTGAGGGAGAGGACGACGCGCGTCCCGCCGCCTGGAGCGTCGGACGTTTGGTATTCGATCGGGACCAGGCAGCGCGTCCCGACGGCCTGGGCCGAAACCGGACGGCCGAACAGCGCCTTCGCCCCTCCCCACAGCTTCTGGAACCACGAACCGCCATGCGCGAGCGTGCCGTGCGGACAGGTGGCCGCCGTGACCGGCGCGCCACCGATCGCGGTCAGCTCGAGGGAGAGCTGGGGGTCGCGGGAGGAGCCCTCGGACAGGTCGAACGTGGCGGCATCCATCTTCTGGGTGAAGTCCACCTGCACGAGGGTGTTGCGGCACACCTGCTGGGAGCCGGTCGGCGGCAAGACGCTCACCACGCTTGGGCGCTCAAAGCAGCAGGAACCCGCGCCGCATCCGAGCGTGCCGGTCGAGCCGCAGGCCGCGTCGTTTTGGCAGGAACACTGCACGGCGAAGATGGCGTCTCCGGATTTGGCCGGCGTCCCCGCGGTGGACGTGATCTCCGCATCCGCCTCGCTCTCGCCCCGATCGATTTCCCGCGCGGACCCGACGTCCGCCTGCGCCACCGCGTACGGGCCCACGCGCGTGAACGCGCCGAGGCCTGCTTCGCACGCCGGGGATTCCCCGGTCCCGACCACGCCGTCGGCGCACACCGAAGGCGGGTCATGCGCGATCGACGAGCCTTCGGCTCGGCAGGTCGAGGAGCACCCGTCGCCGTTTGCCGTATTTCCGTCATCGCAATCCTCGCCCGCGCCCGAAGCCGCGCGCGTCACGACGCCATCGCCGCAGATGGAACCTCCCACGCGGCCTTCGCGCACGCAGCGCGCCGAGCACCCGTCACCGTCCGCCGCGTTGCCGTCATCGCAGGTCTCTGCCGGCGCGTCCACCCGACTGTTGCCGCACACGGCGGTCGCCTGCGTCGCGGGCGTGCTCCCTTCGTTCAGGCAGGAGGCCGAGCATCCGTCGCCGCTCTGGCGATTCCCGTCGTCGCAGTCTTCCCCGCCCTGGGCCGGCGCGAAGGCCGGGTTCCCTCCGTTCCCGCAGGTGGCGCCGACCGCCGCCGATCCCTCGTTCAGGCAGGAGGCCGAGCAGCCGTCGCCGCTCCCGACGTTCCCCAGGGTGTCGCAATCCTCGCCTGGGTCGACGTTCCCGTTCCCGCATGTCGGAGCCTCGGTGCCCGCGTGAACGCAGGAGGCGGTGCATCCTTGGCCGCCATCACAATCCTCGCCCGCGTCCACGCGACCGTTGCCACACACCGGGCTTACCATGGTGAACGAGGTGCCGGTCGCGACGCACGAAGTGGTGCACCCCACAGGGATCGACGCCGTCGCGAGCGCGAGCGACCCGTTGCTCATGAGCGTGGCGGCCGTGACCGGGGCCGGAGCCGTGTCGGCGTCGTCGCGTGCGGTCCATGCCGCCCAAGCGTACTCGGAGGGATCAAGCGCCTGGCCGTTGGCCGAACACTCGTCAGGCGCGCCGAACGCGGTCGCGCGGAACTCCTTGCGCTGCCCCACGAACGTCGCCTTGGCCTTGGCCGGCGTCACCTCCACGCGATCGATCGCGCAGGTCACGGCGGAATCCTTGGTCTTGAAGGTCCAGGAGAAATCCGGACCGTAGTTCGAACCCGCGACCGAAAGCGGGACGCCGCTCACGGACCGCATCGCCCCGGACAGGATCACGCGATAGAAGGTGTCTTGCACGAATGGCGCGGCATGGGTGACGGTGAGGCGCTTCTCGACCGGATCGAAGGACGACGTGACCGAGAACGGCACCAGATTGTCTTCGCACGATTCGTCTTCGCAGGCGAACACGCGCACGGCGCCGGCGGCCTCGACGCTCGCGCGGTCCATGAAGGTGTTGAACGAGGCGACGATGGACGCGTTCACGCAGGCCGCTTCGCAGTCAGGCGCCCAGGCGACCACTTCTGGATCCGCGAAATTGACCGTGAGATCCCCTTCGCCCGTGGGCGTGCCCGTGACGCGGGCGGCGGCGGAAATGACGGCCGGCGAACCCGGGTTGGTCTCGACGAGCGCGGTCGCCGAATTCGCGCAGGAATCCGCGACGCTCGATTGCGCCACGGAGGCGCGCGACGCCTGGCTCGACGCCCAATCGAAGGTGAGGCCGCGGCAGGACAGCACGACGCAGCGGTCGCCTGCCGACGTGGGCAAGGACGCATACGGCACCTGCTCCCCCTGCTCGGTGGCCATGAAATCGTCAGGCGACACGTTCACCGCTCCGACCGTGCACACCGTGCCCGCGGGGGCGGTCCGGAATCGCCAGGACTCGTCCGCTTCCATGGGTTCACCATCCACAGAGGCGATCGCTCCCGCCTCTTGCCCGCCGTTGAGCGCCACCTGGTAGGTGGTATCGGGATCGAAGGCGGTCGCCGGATCCCACGTGAAGGCGGTCGCGCTCGCGACCATGCCTGCGGAGGCGACGGGTTCGACGGTGCCGCAGGGGTTCCCGGCCCCGCCCACGCACTTCCCGACCGAGATGTTGGCGGCGTTGAGCGTCGCCGTGTCCATGGGCAGGTCGAAGGTTCCCGAAACGGCCGCGTTCACGCACACGGCGGAAGGCTGGCTGAACCCTTCCCACGGGGAGGGCGAGGCGAGCGTGGCGTCGCATCGGTAGACGAGGCGCGGGGCTTTGGGGATGGGACCCGTGGAGAAGCGGAACGCGTAATGCGCGTCCACGACCGCGGCCTCGCATTGCGCCGAGCAGGTGCCGTCGGTACAGCATTGCGTCCCCTCGGGACAGATGAGCGCGTCACCGCGGCAATCGGCCACCTCGAACGCGACCCCGTTGGAACGCGACCCCGAAGCGGCGCGCAGGAGCACGGGGCCCGTCTGCGCGGCGGATGGTACGAGCGCGCCTTGGACCGATTGGTTTCCCCACACGGCAGGAGCCACGGACTGGTTCGGGCTGAAAATGGCCGTGCCCCGGGCGGAACCCAGGTTCTCGCCGGCGAACGAGACGTCCGTGCCGACCGGACCGCTCACCGGATCGATGGCACAGATGCTCGGGCCCGCGGCGTCATCGAGCAGGTTGAAATCCACGACGTTGGAGTTCGCCCCGTCCTCGGCGCGCACGACCTGCACCGTGTAGGCGCCGAATCCGACCGCCGCGCCGTTCCTATACCGCGCGGGCACCTTCACGGTCACCGACGTGTCGCGCCAGAATCCGGCCGCGCAGGCGGCGGGGAAGTCGACGTCTCCGTCCGCGTCATCTCCGGAACCGGTATCGCGGAACACCACGCGGCCGGTCGCGGTACCGAAGCCGATGCCGAACACCGTCGCGTACTGTCCGCTCGGCCCGAAGTTGGGCGCGGCCGAGCACGATCCGGCAGCCCCGCCGCAATCCGCGTCGCTGAAACATCGCGACCCGTCGGCGCAGGCGGTCCACCCGGTGTCCACGAATGAGATGCTGGGCGGATTCCCCACGCTCGAGGAGGTCGCCGTGAAATTGACCGGGTTGGACGCTTCTCGACGGAACACGCAGGTCCCGCCCGAGGGGCCGCAATCCGCGTCCGCGCGGCAGGCCGTGGTGCTGGCGATGGAACAGGTGTTGTCGCCCACGAACGCGCGGATCCCGTAGGTGCGGGCGTCGAGCGCGGGCGAGGCGACCACGGCCGAGGTGGCTCCCCAGGACACGGTGCCGGCGGCCTGCGTGGTCTCGAAGAACACGCTCGAACTCCCTTGGCTCGAACCGAGGTTCATGCCCGAGAGCGCCACCTGCGTGCCGCGCGGACCCGAGGCCGGAGCGGCGCTGCAAAGCCCAGGACGAACGATGTCGTTCACGTCGAAATCCGCGATGAACGGGCCGAAGCTGTCATCCGTGCGGTCGGAAAGGTCGTCCGCGGTGCGCACGAGCATCGGGCCGTCCGCCGCGGGCGTGGGCACGCGCACCACGATCTGGCGATCGCTCCACGCGATGGTCCCGCCGCAGCTGAAATCCCCGACCACGGTCTCGTCGCCCGATTCGCTCCCGAGGAAGGTCACCGTCCCGGGCGCGTCGCCGAAACCGACCCCGTTGATCGTGACGAGGTTCCCCACCGCCCCGTCGAAGGGACTCACGCGGTCCACGCGCGCGACCGACGCGCATACGCCGTTCGCGCACATCCCCGTGGAACATTCGCTGTTGCTGGTGCACGGCGCGTCCACGCAGGCGCCGCAGTACAGGTCGGACCCCGAGTCGCCGCCGCAGTCCACGGCCGTCTCGCCCAGGTCCGTGTCCGCCACGGTATTCGCGCAATTGGCCGCGCGCAGCACGAGGTCCACCGAGGAGGCGGGCACGGAATGGCCGGCGCAATCCTCCCCCACCGCCGCGAGACGGTACCGCTCGTTGGTGGCGAATCCGGCCGTATCCCACTGCGAGGCGTCGGTGAAGAAGAAGTTGTCGGGCGCGAGCGTCCCCTCCGTGCTTTGCGCGAGCGACGCGGTGAACACCTCCTCGCCGTCCACGGAGAATTCCACGGTGGAAACGCCGGTGTCGTCGGTCGCGCGCGATTGCAGGAGCACGATGTCGTTCACGATGGCGCTTGCCCCGTCCTCGGGGGCGTCCATGGCAAGCGTCGGGCCGCGCGTGTCCACGCCCGTGCCGGTGTGCATGGAGAGCGAACAGGGGAACAGCACGCTGCAGGTGAGCGGTCGGCCGGCGGCGCTCTTCAAGACGGCGGGATTGAGCGTGATCACGACATCCGTGTCCGATGGGAAGCAGCGCTCGTCCGTGTCGGGCGCGGCACATGCCTGGTCGGGGACGAACGAGACCTTCTTCCCGGACACGACGAAACTCCCCGCGACGGCTCCGCCTCCCGGCAACGTCACGGTGATCCCGCCCGCTTGCACGCTCTCATCGTCCACGTTCGCCGAAAACACCAGCTGCGGGCGGAAATTCTGGAGCGCGCCCGCGCACTGGGCGTTGCCCGAGGTCATCACGAACTGGCCCGAGGACCCTCCGTCCCCGAAGAACCCGCCACCCCCGCCGCCGCCCGGACCGAATCCGACCGTGGTCCCCGTGGCCTCCGAGAGCCGGCCCACCACGAACTGGGCGATCGCGAAGGACGAGAGCACGATCACGAGCCCGATGACGGCGTTGGCGAGCACCTGCTTGGCCCGCGTCACGCGCGTCTCGTCGCCGGAGGCGGTCATCCACAGGAACCCGCCGTAGAGGATGAGCAGGAGGACGATGATCCCGAGGAAGGAGAGCGCCGTGCGGATGAGCCGCGCGATGATGAGCGTGAGGTCGCCTTGGGTGCTGAATCCGGCCTGCTCGGCGAACGCGGACATGTCCACGCCCTGGGCATGGGCGGCGTGAGGAATGAGTAATGACCAAAAACCAATGACCAAACAGATTCTAATGACCAATTTACAAACATTGGACCATTGATCATTGGTCCTTGCCTGGTCATTGGTCATTGAACATTCTCGAATCCCCATACTATGGCGCCGGCGGCAGCGTCTGTCCTCCCACCGTCTGGCAGGCGGTGGCGCTGGGGCTCCCGTTGCAGCAATACGGCGCCTGTTCGGTGGCGCACGATCCGGCCCCGCTCGCTTGCGGGCCGAACGCCGGGTACAGGCAGAACTGGTTGATCCCCTTCACGCCGCGGGTGACGAGCGGATAGTAGGAGTACGGGCCTCCCTCCACGTCAGGCGGCAAGAAGGTGGGGTGCCAGATGTCGGCGCGCGTCGAGACCACCGCTTCGTCGCTCGCCGCGACCTGGCCCGAGGCGTTGAGGTTCTCGCTGCGCGGCACGAACGACATCTCGTAGGAAGGATCCGGCCACAGCTGCACGGCGGCCCCGTTCAGGCTCGAGGCGAGCATGGGCATGGAGAAGGTGATGGTGACGTCGCGGTTCACGTCCACGTCCCCTTCGTTGATATCGGGAGAGATGGAAACGATCTCGGGCGTGCGATCATCCACGGTCGAACCGGTCTGAAACGCGGGGCCGGAGTAATCATCGTTCCCCTTCCCTTGCGCGGTGCCGTCGCCGTCGCCGTCCAAGCTGTTGCCCGAGGCGTCGGTAAGCCCGTCGAACGCGGCGCCCACGAGCAGCGCCTGCGGCGGTTCGCTCGAAAGCGTCGCCGCGCGCGCGAGCAGCCGCACCTGCTCGTCAAACGGCAGGCAGAACACGATGTCGCCGCAGCGATCCTGCCCGCAGGCGTCCAGCGGGACGAACTCCACGGTGCGGTACCCGTTGCCGATGCGGAATTCGCCGTCCACCGCCGTCCGCGCGGCGCCGGCTTGGACCTCGATGTGGTCGAAGAAGGACCCGCCGACCGCGTCCTGGACCCCCGTGCTCGCGACCGGGTCCATCGGCTCGTCGAAGGAGATCTGGACGGCGGTGTTGGGCGCGGCGGTGCCGCCGCTCGGGATCACCGACACCACCTTGGGCGGGGTGAGGTCCACCAAGGTGGATACTTCGAAATCCCAGGCATACCCGTCGCCATTGCCCCCTTCGAACGCCGGGCGCCCGTCGGCCTTGTTGATGTCCGGGGTGAGGAACACCGAGTAGGTCGTGTCCGTGTCGGCGTTCCCGAGCAATGGCACCGGGTCGAACACGAAGCTCCGGCGCGCGTCATCGAAGGTGACCGCGAGATCGCTCGTGCCGAGCGCCGAACCGTCCCCTTCGGCCGTCGGGAACACTTTCACCGTGTCCGCGTTCACGGTGGCGGGGTCGATCGCCTCCTTGAACGTGACGAAGATGCGGACGTTGCGCGGGATGTCGAGCGCGTTCCTCGGCGGATAATGATCGGCCACGATCCCGGCGCCGAGCGATCCCGACAGCGGCTCGAGGAACGCCCCGGCGTCGCGCGCGGTGATGCCGCCGCCGATACCAGACGCGCGCGTGAGCGCGTTCAGCACGAACTGGGCGATGGCGAAGGAAGACAGGATGATGACGAGCCCCACCACGGCCTGCACGAGCATCCGCTTGGCGCTCGAGGTCTTGTCCACGTCCCCGCCGCTCGTCATGTAGCGGAACCCGGCGAAGATGATGATCACCACCGCGATGATCCCGAGCACCCCGATGAACGCGCGGATCAGGCGCGCGACGATGATCGGGAGCGGCGTGGCGGAGAGCTGGGTCGCGGCGCCGAATTGCTCGAACGCGCCCTGCGCGTGCACCGCGGTCACCGACAGCGCGGCACACCACAAGACGGCTACAAGCACGCCAAGCGCCGCGCGCAAACGCCTCGTTGTGCGGACTCTGACAAGCATGGGGTGGATTTGGGTCTCATTCTACACCCAAAAACAAAAAACGGCCCTGTGGAAAGAAGGGGCAAGGCATAAAGGCTGGAAGGACCAACTTTGGTCCTTGCTTCCTTCAAACCTTTAGACTTTCGCCAACGTCACGGTCGCGGCGGTGAACAGGCACGCCAGGACGAACGTCCCGACCACGCCCTTCGCGATATTTCCCATGGCATGATGCTCCTCATCGTCACGACCCGAGCAGATCATCACCTTGAAGGCCCCGAGGAGGATCATGTTCACGCACACGATCACCAAAAGCGGCAGGAATGACCGGACCACGAGCACCGCATTGTGGATAAGCGTCTCGTTCATACCAATGCCGATTCCACGGCCTTTTTCACTCGACCCCCGTCGGCGAGTCCGGCCACGGCTTTCATGGCGACCCCCATCGCGCGCCCCATGTCGGCCTTCGCCGTGAGCCCGGCCTCCGCGAGCGCCTCCTTCACCTTGGCCGCAAGCGTGGCGTCATCCATTTGCGCCGGCAGGTACGCTTCGAGCGTGGCGATCTCGGCGTGCAGCGGCTCGGCGAGGTCGTTACGTCCGGCCGACATGAACGAATCAAGCGAGTCCTTGAGCTGCTTGATCTGCGTGCGGATGACCGCGAGCGCCTCGTCGTCGGTGAGCTCGTGCATGAGCTCGATCTGGCGGTTCTTGAGCGCGGTCTTGAGCATCCGGATGGTGGAGAGCTTCGCCGCCTCCTGCGCCTTCATGGCGGCCTTCATGTCGTCCGTGACCTGGTTGACGATGGACATAGTCTAGACAAGGAAAACGCCGGCTTAGCGCCGGCGGGGTCCACGCGGTCGCTCTTCCTCGACGAGCTTCCCGGTCTTCAGCAGGTATTCGCGCTTCTCGCGCATGTCCTTGCGGCGCAAGGCGCTACGGTGGAGCGAGTTCTTGCTCACGTCCGGCGCATGGAAGCGATGCTTGCGGGCCTCAAGCAGGCGCCCGCTCTGCTGCACCCGGCGGGTGAAGCGGCGGAACAGCCCTTCGAAGCTCTCTCCCTTGCGGCGTTTCACGTCGACCATAACGGGGCCAATCTTGCCTGAGCGTCCGGAGGCTGTCAAGCCATCGCGTCAGGCGGGGATCTCTTCATCTGCGACTTCGACGGGGATGTCGGTCTGCACCGGGACCGGGGTCGCTGGGACCGCGATTTCGGGCGCGTTCGTCAGCTTCTTCTTCACGAGGGACACCACCTTGTTCACGTCCACGATTTCCTGCGCGCCACTCTCCATGTCGCGGATGATGATGGTGCCGTCGAGCACTTCCTTCTGGCCCAGGATGAGCGTGTAGGCGGCGGCCATCTTGTTGGCGGCCTCGAGCTGCGCCTTGAGCGCGTTCTTGCCGAACGCCTCGGCCACGTGGATGTCGGCTTTGCGGAATTCCTCGAACACCTTGAGCCCCACGCGTCGCGCGGCGTCGCCAAGCTGCGCGAAGAACACCTTCGCGTGCGGGCGCAGCGGCGGGGTGAGCCCCTGCTCCGCCATCGCCTTCGCGACGCGCTCGACGCCGAGCGCGAACCCGCAACCGGCCACCGGGCGTCCGCCGAGCAGCTCGACGAGGCCGTCGTAACGGCCGCCGCCGCCCAGCGCGTTCTGCGCGCGCTCTCCCTGGTCGCCCGCGAGCCAGATCTCGAACACGGTGTGCGTGTAATAATCGAGCCCGCGCACCAAGTGCGGGTTGAGCTGATAGGGCACCTGCATCTCGTCGAGGAATTCCAGCACCTTCATGAAATGGTTCTTGGAATCCTCGTCGAGCCAGTCCACGATCTGCGGTGCGCCGGCAAGCAGCTCCTGGATGGCCGGATCCTTGCTGTCGAGCAGGCGCAGCGGGTTCTTTTGCAACCGCTTCTTGTCGTCTTCCGAGAGCTTGGCGCGATGCGGGCGGAAATAGCTCACGAGCTCGGTGAGGTACGCGGTCCTCGCCTCGGGGGTGCCGATCGAATTGATCTGGATGGTGACGTCGAGGCCCAGGTCCTTGAGCATCTGCGACGCGATGATGATGAGCTGCGCGTCGATGATGGGTTCGGGGACGCCGATCACCTCGAAGCCGACCTGGTGGAACTGGCGGTAGCGGCCGGCCTGCGGACGGTCATGGCGGAACATGGGGCCCTCGTACCACAGCTTCACCGGCTGCGGGAGGTTGAGCATCCCGTGGTTGATGTAGGCACGGGCCACGCTCGCGGTGGCCTCGGGGCGCAGACTCACCGTGTCCCCGGACGGGTCCACGAAGGTGTACATCTCCTTCTCCACCACGTCGGTGTTCTTGCCCAGCGGGCGCAGGAACACGTCGGCGCGCTCGAGCATGGGCAGGTCGATGCGGTCGAAGCTGTAGGCGTCGGCCATGGCGCGCGCGGCGTCACGGACGGCGGTGAACCTCCCCTGCTCGTCGGGCAGGATGTCGCGGAACCCGCGCAACAGCTCGGGCGGGGCTTTTTGTTTCTTGCCGGGAATCGGCGTGGGCGTCGGGGAAAGCGGCGCCGCGGCCTCCTTCTTCTTTTTCATCATCATATGGCCTACAGGTTGTATTCAGGGGTCTCGAAGGCGCCGACGCGGGAGAGCGGGAGCCCGCGCACCCACACGCGGCCCACGATGTGGTCGCGCGGCACGGGACCGAACACGCGCGAGTCGAGGCTCTCGGCGCGGTTGTCGCCAAGCACGAAATATTCGTCGGGGCCGAGCGTCTTCTTGAGCCTGCCGCCGGTCTGGACCCCTTCCAAATACGCGGTCTCATCGAGCGGCGTGCCGTTGGGATATGCGTCGTTGAACAACCGCACGCGCCCGCCTTCCACCTCCACGGTCTCGCCCGGGATGGCGACCACCCGCTTGATGAAGAACTGGCTCGGATCGCGCGGGTAGCGGAACACCACGATCTCGCCGCGCTCGGGGTCGCGCAGGCGATAGGTGATCTCGTCGATGATGAGGTACTCGTGGTCGTAGAAGTTGGGCTCCATCGACGCCCCCTTCACATAAAACGGCTGGATGAGGAAATAGCGGATCGGGATGATGATGGCCGCCGAGATGATCACGATCTGCACCACCTCCATGAGGAAGACGGCGACAGCCCCCACCGCCGGGCCGAAGCGGCGGTGCCAAAAGGTGTCCGACGGGGTGTTGTGGCGGTTTCCAAACATGAAACGCGATTCCTCGCACGATATCACGACTTTGCGCCCGTTTCAAGGGGCGGACGCGGCAAAGAAAAAAGAGGGGCGGACCCCTCTTTCGTGGCGGGACTCGAGGTCAGGCGGCGGCCTTGGCCTTCCAAAGCACCCCCTCCGCGGCCCAATAGATGAGGTGGACGCGTTCCTTCGCGATGCCGTCCTCGATGGCGGTCGCGAGCACTCCGGCCTGCGGGTGACCGTGCGGCAACGCTTCGAGCATCACCTTGGCCTTGTCAGAAAGCGCCTCGCGATCCATGGGACCGCCCCGGGCGTCCTGGGCGTCATGCTCGGCATCGAACGCCTCGAAGGCTTGGCGGAACGCCGCGAACGGGTCTGGGAGCGAAAGGGACAGCTGCTTCACGTCTTCCTCCTGGGTGGTTTGCATGGCCGAAGGTAGCACGAAAACGGACTCTTGTAAAGGAGGGGGATCCCTGCTATTATCGCCGCCACGAGGGTTCGGAAAACGGACGTTTAGCTCAGCTGGTTAGAGCGCACCGTTCACATCGGTGAGGTCGCTGGTTCGATCCCAGCAACGTCCACCAAAAACCCCCGGCTTCGGCCGGGAGTTTTTGTTCGGTGACGGGAACGGGGGTCGGTTGAAAAAACCCGTCAGACCGTCTATCATCGGGCTGGAGCTATGGATCGACCCAAGATCGATTTTTTGCGTGAAAAACACGAGCTTGACGCTTCATCCAAGAAGCCGCTTCTTTTTTTCGGCCGCGCGCTCGCCGTCACGCTCGCGGTCGGATCGGTGGCGCTCGCGGCGCTGTCGTTCAACGTGGACGGAAGCGGGGAGACCGGAGGGTTCCCGAGCCTGTCCATCTTCTCCACTATCCGCCATCTC
The DNA here is from genome assembly GCA_001791045.1 of Candidatus Uhrbacteria bacterium RIFCSPHIGHO2_01_FULL_63_20. Classification (GTDB taxonomy): domain Bacteria; phylum Patescibacteriota; class Patescibacteriia; order UBA9934; family GWF2-40-263; genus 2-01-FULL-63-20. The sequence continues at coordinate 39,984 of MGDT01000003.1, forward strand.
GTGTCCGCGAACGACCGCGAACTGCGCGGCGAGGAAAACGACCGCATCAATTTCCTGCTGCTGGGCGTCGGCGGGTGGGGACATGAAGGCCCGATGCTCTCCGACACCATCCTGTTCGCGAGCGTGAAGCCGTCCACCAAGGTCGTCGGCATGCTCTCCATCCCCCGCGACATGACCGTCCCGATTCCAGGCTACGGTTGGCGCAAGGTGAACAACGCGAACGCGTTCGGCGAGACGGACTCCCCGGGTTCGGGTCCGGCGCTCTCGGCCAAGGTGATCGGCGACGTGCTGGACGAACCGGTGGATTACTACGTGCGCGTGGACTTCCGCGGGTTCGAACAGGTCGTGGACGAAGTCGGCGGCGTGGACGTGTACGTGGACCGCGCGTTCGTGGACGCGCAGTATCCGATCCTGGGCAAGGAAGAAGCGAACTGTGGGAACGCGACCGTCCAATCGTCCGTGGACATCAACGTCGACCTACCCCCTACCCCCTACCTCCTACTCCCTACCGATTACTCCTGCCGGTTCGAATCGCTCTCCTTCAAGGAGGGATGGACGCATCTCGACGGCGAGACGGCGCTCAAGTTCGTCCGCTCGCGCCACGGCACCAACGGCGAGGCGAGCGACTTCGCCCGCTCCCGCCGCCAGCAAAAGGCGCTTCTCGCGCTGCGCGAGAAGCTCATCTCGGCCGAGACGCTGCTCAACCCGGCCCGCATCGGCCGGCTCATGGACGCGTTGCGCGACAACGTGTCCACGAACCTGCAGACCTGGGAGATCATCCGGCTCGCCGGGATCATGAAGGACGTCGATCCGAGCAAGG
>MGDT01000003.1:40816-74117 GCA_001791045.1 Candidatus Uhrbacteria bacterium RIFCSPHIGHO2_01_FULL_63_20
CTGTACGCCACGAGCCTCAACGGCGCGTACGTGCTGCTCCCCAAGAACGACGATTGGCGCCCCATCCAGGCGATGGCCGAAGGGATCTTCGACGGCTCGACCGCGCCGCTCGCTTCTTCCCAACCCAAGCCGAAGTTCGTGAACATCGAGGTGCAGAACGGCACGCTTGTGAGCGGGCTCGGGTTCCGCACGTCGCAACTGCTCGAGACGCACGGGTTCACCGTAAGCAAGGTGGGCAACGCCAAGGACCGCGGATACGAGCACACCGTGGTGTACGACCTCACCGATGGCGCGAAACCCGAAGAACTCCTGGCGCTGCGCAGCTTCCTCGAAGCCGAGGTCACCGGCGTCTCCGGCGGATGGGTGAATCCGGGCGACGTGGCCGCGCGCACGCTCACCGTGGCCCCCGAAGACCCCTCGGCGCTTGCTACCGAGAAGAACGTTGACTTTTTGGTCATTTTAGGCGAGAATTCCGCCAACCTCGCACGAAATTGATGCGGGCCGACCCTGCATCAGTATGGCGCTTCCTTCTTCTGTCCCCTCCCTCGCCCTCGTGGGCCGTACCAACGTCGGCAAATCGACGTTGTTTAACCGTCTCACCGAGTCCCACAAGGCGATCGTGAGCGACGTGGCCGGGACGACGCGCGACCGGCTGGAGGGCGAATGCCTGTGGCGCGGCAAGGTGGTGAAGGTGATCGACACGGGCGGGCTTGACGTGGAACAGGTGAGCGTGATCGAGAAGGACGTGATCCGTCAGGCCGAAAAGGCGATGAAGATGGCGGACGTGATCCTGGTGGTGCTGGACGCGAAAGTCGGACCGTTGCCGCAGGATCGCGAACTGGTGACCCGGCTCCGCCAGTCCGGCAAGGAGGTGCTGCTCGTCGCCAACAAGGCCGAAGGGGTTTCGACCGTGAACGACGTCTTGAACGGCAAGGACTGGCGGCTCTCCGGCTACCTGCCGCATCCGGTCTCGGCCGTGAAAGGGACCGGCTCGGGCGACCTGCTCGACGAGGCGTACAAGCTCCTTGAAAAGATCGACCGTCCTCCGGCGGAGATTTCCCAGGTGAAGCCGGTGCGCGTCGCGGTGATCGGCCAGCCCAACGTGGGCAAGTCCTCGCTCCTCAACTCCATCCTGGGCGAAGAACGGTTCATCGTGTCCCCCATCGCGCATACGACCCGCGACCCCAACGACGTGATGGTGGAGATCGGGGACAGGAGTTACGTGCTGGTGGACACCGCGGGGATGCGCAAGGCGCACAAGATGCGCGAGAAGGGCGGCCTCGAACGCGCGAGCGTCGAACGTGCGCGCAAGCTCCTCAACCGCACCGACATCGTGCTGTTCGTCCTCGACGCGTCAGAGCCGATCGCCGCGCAGGAACGTACGCTCGCCGGGATGCTGTCCGAAGCCAAGGTTGGCGTGATCGTGGTGGTGAACAAATGGGACCTGGTCGCGGACAAGACCCCGTCTACCACCGCCGAGTACACGCGGATGCTGCATCGCCAGCTCCCGTTCCTCGCGTGGGCGCCCGTCGTGTTCGTGTCCGCGAAGACCGCGAAACGCGTGAGCGAGCTGTTCGACCTCATCGACCAGGTGGAGACCCATCGCCACATGACCGTGACCGAAGAGGAGCTGTCCGCGTTCCTGACCATGGCCACCAGGCGCCATCTCCCCGCGCGCGGGAAAGGGCCGTCGCACCCGAAGGTGCTGGGGCTCGTGCAGACCGACGTCGCCCCGCCCACCTTCCACCTCACCATCAAGTCCAAGCAGACCGACGTGTTGCATCCCAGTTACTTGCGCTATCTTGAGAACAGGCTGCGCGAACATTTCGACTTCCTGGGAAGCCCCATCGAGATCCGCGTAAAGGTCGCGACCGCCGTGTCACTTAGAAAATAAATATGAAACTCATCGTGGGCCTCGGGAATCCCGGGAACGAATACGCCCGCACGCGACATAACGCGGGGTTCTTGGTGGTGGATGAGCTTGCCCGACGCTTGGACCTTTCCCTCGCCGAGAAAAAACCCTTGAAGGGCGAGGTGGCTGAGGGTGAGGGCATCGTCCTTCTCAAGCCGCTCACGTTCATGAACCTGTCCGGCGAATCGGTGAAGGCGGCCGTGGCGAAATTCCGCTTGAAGCCGTTCGACATCCTGGTCGTGCTCGATGACGCCGACCTGCCGCTGGGCGAGATCCGATTCCGCGAAGGCGGCTCGGCTGGCGGACACAACGGGCTCAAATCCATCCTGGAACAGTTCCCCGCTGACACCGACATCGCCCGGCTCCGGATCGGCATCGGCCGCCCGCCCGACGGACGCACGGAACTCGACGACTGGGTGCTCGGGAAGTGGTCGAAGGAAGAGACGGCGGCGCTCGCGGACATCGTGTCGAACGCCGTGGACCAGGCGACGACGTGGTATGGCTGACATCCGCGGGCTCACGCTCGCGGATGCTGGTTATCCGCCGAGGCTGCGCGAGATCCACGACCCGCCTTCCCCGCTGTACGTGCGCGGCGCGCTTCCCGACGCGACGCGGCCGCACGTCGCCGTGGTCGGCACGCGCGCCCCGACGCGCTACGGCCACGACGTGGTCGAATCCATCGTGACGCCGCTCGCGCGCGCCGGCGTCGTCATCGTGAGCGGTCTCGCGTTCGGTATTGACGCGCTCGCGCATCGCGCCGCGCTCGAGGCCGGCGGCACCACGCTCGCGGTGCTCGGGAGCCGGCTCGAGGACGAGCAGATCTATCCGGCCACCAACCGACCGCTCGCCGCGCGCATCCTCGCCTGCGGCGGCGCGCTCATGGGCGAGCTCGATGCGGAATCGGCCATCGGTTCGTTCAATTTCCCGCGCCGCAACCGCATCATCGCGGGACTCTGCCAGGCCGTGCTCATCGTGGAGGCGGCCAAGAAATCGGGCTCGCTCATCACCGCTCGCTGCGCGATTGATGAGGGTCGCGACGTGATGGCCGTGCCGGGCCCGATCACCGGCGCGCTTTCCGAGGGTCCCAACCGACTCATCAAATCCGGCGCGATCCCGATCCTGTCGGCCGAAGACGTGCTCGAGGCATTGAAAATGCCCTCCGTCATCCAGAAATCCGAACCGACCCTTTTCGTGGCTGATACCCCCGAGGAAGAAGCGCTCGTGAAGGCGCTCGCGGACGCGACGCTCCACGCCGACGAACTCACCCGCGCGACGGGCCTCGGCGCCGCGCTCGTGGGCTCGACGCTCACGCTGCTTGAGATGAAAGGAGCGGTGAAAAACGCAGGCGGAAGGTATTGGCAACGGATCCTCAACCCCTGAACCCGATCTCCGGCTTCGGGTTGTCGTCGTCCGCGAGCAGACGACGGATGGCGTCGAAGACGACGCGGAATTGTTCGTCGTAGTGCTTCTCGAGTGCCTCCAGTTTCAGACGCAACGAGTGGTTTTCCGAGATCATCTCCCGTAATTTCGTGAACGTTCGGATGATTTGGATGTTCACGGCGATGGCGCGTTTGCTGTTCAAGACGCCGGATAGCATGGCGATACCCTGTTCGGTGAAGGCGGTTGCTCGTCGTGTGCCGCCGTATCCAGAACTTGATATCACAATTTGTGATATCAAGTTTCTTCGCTCAACGTCGCTTAATTCGAACATAAAATCTGGCAGAAACCGGTCAGCATTGCGTTTGACCGCCTGGTTCAACACCTGGGTTTTCACCCCATATAGGGCCGCCAGATCGCGGTCCAGCATCACCTTCTTCCCTCGAATGAGGTAAATCCTGCCTTCGATGCGTTCGTGCGGGATGAGTTCCGGCATATGGCGATAAAAAAGACGGCCCCGAGGCGGGGTCGTCATTGATAGCTACATTCCACCACGAAAACGCCGTTTTGTCAACGGTTTTCCTGTGGATGAATTGACGCTTCCCCGTTTTCGAGGCATCATCGCCGACATGTCCAAGACGCTCGTCATCGTCGAGTCGCCGACGAAGGCCAAGACCATCTCCAAATTCCTCGGGAAGGACTACAAGGTCCTTTCCTCTTTCGGCCACGTGCGCGACCTGCCGGCCTCCAAGACCGGCGTGGACGTGAAGCACGGGTTCGCCCCCACCTACGAGGTGCCCGAGCGTGCCAAGAAGCATGTCTTGGAACTGAAATCCGCGGCCAAGGACGCGCAGGAAGTGCTGCTCGCCACCGACGAAGACCGCGAGGGGGAGGCCATCGCCTGGCACATCGCCGAGATCTTGGATCTGGACGAGGCGAAGGCGAAGCGCATCACCTTCCACGAGATCACCAAGCACGCCATCGACGACGCGCTCACCCACCCGCGCGCGCTCGACATGAACCTGGTGCACGCCCAGCAGATGCGCCGCATCCTGGACCGCCTCGTGGGGTACGAGCTGTCTCCCCTCCTCTGGAAGAAAGTGCGCCGCGGGCTCTCGGCCGGACGCGTGCAGAGCGTGGCCGTGCGCCTCGTGGTGGAACGCGAGCGCGAGCGCGACGCGTTCAAGATCGACGAGTACTGGACGATCGACGGATTGTTCGAAAAGGACAAGACCGCGTTCGACGGCAAGCTCTCCACGATCGACGGGAAGAAGCTCGAGAAGCTCGACATCAAGGATGAAGCGGCTGCGAAAAAGATCGTGGACGATCTCGCCGGCGTCTCCTTCGCCGTTTCGCGCATCGAGAAGAAACAGGTGTCCAAGGCGCCGCCGGTGCCGTTCACCACCTCGGCGCTGCAGATCGAGGCGAACGCAAAGCTCGGGATGAGCGCGAAGCAGACCATGACGCTCGCGCAGAAGCTCTACGAGACCGGACGCATCACCTACATGCGTACGGACTCCACCAATCTCGCCGAGAAATTCCTGGGCGAAGCGCAGGCGTATCTGAAAAACACGTTCGGCGACAAATACGCGACCGGCGCGCGCACGTACAAGACCGATAAGAAAGGAGCGCAGGAAGCGCATGAGGCGATCCGGCCCACCGACCCGTCGGTCACCCCCGAGTCGCTCAAGGGCGAACTCGATCCGGGCGAGTTCAAGCTGTACGACCTCGTGTGGCGCCGTTCGCTCGCCACCCAGATGCCCAATGCCGAGCTCGAGCGCACCAGCGTGGACGTCGCCGCCAAGCGCTATGGCTTCCGCTGCAACGGCAACGCCGTCCATTTCGACGGCTACATGAAGGTGTATCGCGGCGCGCAGGAAAAGCTGCTCCCCGAGCTCGCGGTGGGCGACGCGGTCGCGGAAAAGGAGGTGAAGCCCGTGCAGCACTTCACCGAACCCCCGCCCCGCTACGGCGACGCGACGCTCGTGAAGACCATGGAGGAGTTCGGCATCGGCCGCCCCAGCACCTACGCCCCCACCATCTCCACCATCGTGGACCGCGGCTACGTGGAGCGCGACGACAACAAGAAGCTGAAGCCCACCGAGGTGGCCTCCGTGGTCACCGACCTCCTGAAGGAACACTTCCCCGACATCGTGGACTACGCGTTCACGGCCAAGATGGAAAAGACGCTCGACGACGTGGCCGAAGGCCAGGAGAAATGGGCGCCCGCGCTCGAGGAGTTCTACAAGCCGTTCCACGAACGCGTGACCGAAAAGACCGGATCGCTCAAGCGCGAAGAGGTGCTCAAGGAACATTCCCTTGGCATGGACCCCGGAAGCGGCCTCGAGGTGTTCGTGAAGAGCGGGCGCTTCGGGCCGTTCGTGCAGCTGGGCGAGTGGAAGGAGGAGGACCGCAAGGCCAAGGTGAACAAGCCGAAAAGCGCCAGCCTCCCGCGCGACGCGAACATGGACACGGTCACCCTCGAGGCCGCGCTCAAGGCGCTCGAGCTCCCGCGCACGATCGGGACCGCCGACGACGGGACCGCGATCGAGACGAACGTCGGACGCTTCGGGCCGTATCTCAAGGTCGGCAAGACCTACGTGTCGCTCCCGCCCGGATTCGACCCGCGCACGGTCTCGCTCGAAGACGCGAAACGCCTCGTGAGCGAGGGGCTCGAGCGCAAGCGCAAGATGATGGAGCCACTCGCCACTCTCGGCGAGGATCCCGAGACCAAAGGCACCATCCAGGTGAAGGACGGACGCTACGGCCCGTACGTGACGGACGGCACCACGAACGCGACCATCAAGAAAGGGACGGACCCCAAGAACGTGACGCTGCCGGAAGCGATCGAACTCCTCAAGAAGAAACGCGCCGCCCCAAAGCGAAACTGGACGCGAAAGAAGAAAGCGATGGACGCCTAATGGTGTCCACCTCCTTTCTTTCCGTGATCGTCTTTTTTCCCGTGGCCGCCGTCGTGTTTCTTTTCTTCCTTCTTTTCATGTCCTCCCCCTCCCTTGCCGATGACCTTGAGCTTCTCGAGCGTCCACACGATCGCCCCGCCCACGACCGGGATCTCACCGAGCCGCTTGGCGTTTTTCTCGCCCCACTGTTCGAGTTTGTGAAGGAACGCGTCGAGTCCCGTGTATCCGGCTTTGGCCGCCTTCGTGGCGCCTGCCGCCCCGAGCGACAGGGCACCGAACCCGACGGTCTTCGCAAGGTTCTTCGCCTTTTCGCTCGCCTCGCTCACCTGGGTGGCTGACGGCTTCGCCTCAGGCTTGTTCCACACTGGCGTCGTTTCCCCTGCCGCTTCCAGCGCCGGCTTCGTCTCGGTTTCAGGCATTGGCACGGGTGCCTGTTCGGGTTTCGGGGCCAGATCGATGCGTTCAGCCATACGTAATGATTTCGGGAAGATGATACCACGAACTTTACAGCAACTGTGGACGGGCATACCTTGGATGGTGCGCCCATATGCCCGAAATCGTGCACACGTTCGACGAGCTTGCCGAAGTGGTGCGGCGCAATTACCGCAACCCTGACTTGGATTTGCTTCGCCGGGCCCATGACCTGGCCGCCTCGGCGCACGAGGGCGAGAAACGGCTCACGGGACACGCGTTCATCACCCACCCGCTCGCGGTCGCCTACAAGCTCGCCGAGATGGGGTTGAGCCTGAACGTGGTCGCGGCAGGACTTCTGCACGACGTGATCGAGGACACGGGAATCGAGCTCGACGACCTGCGCGCGCAGTTCGGCGACGACGTCGCCTCGCTCGTGGACAGCGTCACCAAGCTCAAGAAGGTGCAATACCAAGGGGTGGAGCGGTACGTGGAGAACATGCGCAAGATGTTCCTCGCGATGGCCTCCGACGTGCGCGTCGTGTTCATCAAGTTCGCCGACCGCTTGCACAACCTGCAGACCTTGTACGCGCAGCCCGAGCATAAGCAACAGCGCATCGCCCGCGAGGTGATGGACATCTACGCCCCGATCGCGGGCAGGCTCGGCATGGGCGAGATGAAAGGCGAACTCGAGGACCTGTCGTTCGCCTATCTCCAACCCAAGGAATACGAACGCGTGCGCCGCATCATGGAAACCCGCGTGCGCGAGAAGGGCGCATACGTGAGCCGCATGATCGAACGTACTGAGAAGTTGCTCGCCGAGGCCGGCGCCGTCGAGGCGCAGGTGCACGGCCGCGTGAAACGCCTGTTCTCGCTCTACCGCAAGCTCACCAAGTACGGCAACGACCTGTCCAAGGTGTACGACGTGATCGCCGTGCGCATCATCGTGGGCGACGTCGAGCAGTGCTACGGGATGCTCGGCATCCTGCACCAGGCGTGGAAGCCGCTTCCCGGCCGCATCAAGGATTACATCGCGCAGCCCAAGCCCAACGGCTACCAGTCGCTCCACACCACCGTGTTCGGCGACGACGGCGAGATCGTGGAGTTCCAGATCCGCACGCGCGAGATGCACGAACTCGCCGAATACGGTCTTGCGGCCCACTGGCGGTACAAGGAGGCGGGCATGAAGCCCACCGAGAACCTGTTGTGGATGGAGGAGCTTGCCGCGATCCAAAAGGAACTGGCCGGCAAGGAAGGATTCCTCGAGCAACTGGAGTCGTTGAAGATCGACGTGTTCAAGGACCGCATCTTCGTGTTCACGCCCAAGGGCGACGTGATCGACCTGCCCGACGGCGCCACCCCCGTGGACTTCGCGTTCGCGATCCACTCCGAGATCGGCAACAAGATGAGCCAGGTCAAGATCAACGAGCGCCTCGCGAACATGGACACCGTGCTGCACTCGGGCGACATCATCGAGGTGGTCACGGACCGCAACCGCAAGGGGCCGAACCCGGACTGGCTCAAATTCGCCCGCACGCGCCACGCGCGCGAAAAGATCAAGGACGCCACCAAGCACACGGTGAAGGGCTGGCTTTCCGACATGCTGCGCGGCAAAGGCGCCGAAGCGCGATAGAAAAAACCGGCCATTGTGGGCCGGTTCTATTATTCTGACAACTTGTCCAACAAATCAATGAGCTCCTCCTTCGAGTAGAACTCAATCGTGATCCTCCCCTTCCCGCCCTTCTCCTGGATGGCCACCTTGGTCCCCAGGATCTCGCGCAGGCGCTTCTCGTGCGCCGCGATGTTCGGATCTTTCGACCCGCCGCCACCCTTCCCGCCCTTCGAACCCTTTCCGCCGATCCCCACGCGCGCTTCGGCCTCGCGCACCGACACGCCGCCCGAGAGCATCGTTTGGAACAGGGCCTGTCGCTTGCCGTGGTCGGATTCCGAGAGGAGCGTGCGCGCATGGCTCTTGCTCAATCGTCCGTCGCGGATCGCGATGAGCATCTCTTCCGGGAGATCCAAGAGGCGCAGGATGTTCGCGACCGCGCTCCTCGACTTCCCCACGCGCTTGGCCGCTTCCTCCTGCGTGAAGTTGAACTCCTCGATCAACGCCTTGTACGCGAGCGCCTCTTCCACGGCGTTCAGGTCGGCGCGCTGCACGTTCTCGATGAGCGCCCACTCGAGCTTTTGCTGCTCGGTGGCGTCGCGCACGATCGCCGGGACGGTCTTGAGCCCGGCCTCTTTGCTCGCGCGTAACCGGCGTTCGCCGGCCACGAGCTCGTAGCCGTCGCGCACCTTGGTGACGATGAGCGGCATGAGCACGCCGTGCTCCTTCACGGAGGCCGCCAGGTCCTCGAGGTCTTCCAGCGCGAAATGCGATCGCGGTTGGCGCGGGTTCGGGCGGATCTTCTCGACCGCGAGATCCATGACCTCGCGATGCGACGACGGGATCACCTGTTCGGTGATCGTCTGTTTGCTTGGGATGAGCGAGCTGAGCCCGCGACCGAGTGCCATATCATTTACGAAAGGACGAAGGTCGGAAGGGCTGAAGGACCAAACTTCTTCCTTCGCCTTCGATCTTCATCCTTTCCCTCCATCTTTGGTCCTTAAATCCTTGATTCCTTCGACCTTGATTATATCACTCCTTCTTCTCGCATGATGAACTCCCGTGCCAACCGCTCGTACGCCTTCGCCGCCTTGCTGCTGGGGTCGTAGTGCACGATGGTCTTGCCGAAACTCGGCGCCTCGGCGAGCCTCACGCTCCTCGGGATCACGGAGCGGAAGATCTTGTTGGGAAAATACTTGTACAGCTCCTCGAGCACCTCGCGCGAAAGCCGCGTGCGCGAATCGTACATGGTGATGACCGCGCCCATCACGTCGAGCTCGGGCTTCAGGCTGTCCTTGATCATGTTGATGGTGTTGAGCAGCTGCCCCACCCCTTCGAGGGCGAAATACTCGGCCTGGACCGGGATGAGCACCGAGTCGGCGGCCACGAACCCGTTCACGGTGATGATGCCAAGCGAGGGCGGCAGGTCGATGAGCACGTAATCGTAATCGTTCTTGAGCTCGAGCAAGGTCTTGCGCAGGAAATGCTCGCGTTCCTCGGCGCCGACGAGCTCGACCGCTGCCCCGGCCAGGGCCTGCGTGGCCGGCAACACCTTGAGTCCCTGGTGCGGGGTCGGGAGCACGGCGTTGCGAGCCGGGACGGCCCCGATGAGCGCCTCATATACGCCGTGCGGGATGTTCCGGTGATCCACGCCAAGCGCCGAACTCGCGTTCGCCTGCGGGTCCAGGTCCACGAGCAGCACGAACTTGCCGGCGTCGGCCAGGTACGCGGCCAGGTTGACCGCCGTGGTCGTCTTCCCCACCCCACCTTTCTGATTTGCGACGGCGACGATATGGGCCACAACGGAGGCATTATAAAGGAGGGGGGTCGAAAGCGGAAGGCCGTCAGTGGATGGACATGGGGCGAAAAACCTGTTATATTCGCGACGCGCTGGAGTGGCGGAATGGTATACGCGGCGGACTCAAAATCCGCTGTCCGCAAGGGCATGAGGGTTCGACTCCCTCCTCCAGCACCACTTGCCAGAATGACCGTCCGCTGGTACCATCGCGTCACCCAATACCATGGCTGGGTAGCTCAGTTGGTTAGAGCGTGGGACTCATAAGCCCGAGGTCGTGGGTTCGATTCCCACCCCAGCTACCAGAGGTTTCAAACAGAATGATCGCGGGGTAGAGCAGCCAGGCAGCTCGCCAGGCTCATAACCTGGAGGTCGCGGGTTCAAATCCCGCCCCCGCAACCAAAAACGCCCCTCTCCGGAGGGGTGTTTTTGTTCCTCGACACGACGGCGGATCGATGCTATCCTGACGCGGTTCGACTATGACCCTCACCACCCACGCCACGCTCGGAGCGCTCATCGGGAAGGCCACAGGGAACCCCGTTCTCGCGTTTTTCGGCGGGTTCCTGTCGCACCTGCTCATCGACATGATCCCGCACGGCGACACGGGGATGAGCGACAACTTCCGCGTCCACAAGACGCGTCAGACGCGCGCGGTGGCGTACGTCGTGGTGGATGCGATCGTGGCCATCCTGTTCGTGCTCGTGATCGCGAACACGCGCGACATCGATTCGGTGCGCACGTTCACCTGGGGGATCATCGGCGGCGTGCTGCCCGACCTGCTCGTGGGACTCTACGAGATCACCAAGACCCCGCTGCTCAAATGGTTCAACATCGTGCACTTCTTCTTCCACGATTTCTTCGTGAAGCGCCGCGGCGACGTCCCGCTCTACTACGCGCTCCTCGCCCAGGTGGTGCTCATCGCGTATTTGCAGACGAAGCTGTAGGTCTCGCCTTGACCTCACGCGCTCTTGACCTCACCCCTGACCCCTCTCCTTAGCAAGGAGAGGGGGGCTTGTCTTGATAAAGGCGTGGATGCGTTCGAGGATGGCGTCGATGTTTTCCATAACGTCCGCGTTCGTAAAGCGGAGAACGCGATTATTGAGGGATTCCAGGTAAGCGGTACGTTCGGCGTCGTATGCCACCCCTTCCGGCGTGAAGTGGCTCTCGCCGTCGATCTCGATGACCAAACGCCGCTTCGCGCAATAAAAATCGACGATGTACGGCCCGATGCCGACCTGCCGACGGAACTTGAGGCCGCCTAATGCCCTGTTGCGGATCCGCTTCCATATCTTCCGTTCAGGCAACGTCGAATCCCTCCGTAATTCCCGACGACGCTCCGACTTGTCATTCCTGTTGATGATGGAGGCCATATCACCTCATTCTACCCCTTCCCCCCGCGCACTACCCTTCTTCTTATTCGCTATCCCTCTCCTTAATTCGCTATCCCTCTCCTTACTAAGGAGAGGGTATGGGTGAGGTCTGGCACCGTCGGGTATGGGTGAGGTCTGGCACCGTCGGGTATGGGTGAGGTCTGGCACCGTCGGGCATGGGTGAGGTCGAGCATGAAAATCAAAACGGGCCCCGCGTGTTCACACCAGATGGCGTGATACGCGGAGCCCGAGGGCCAAAGGACCAAGGGCCAGCAGCCTCACTTGCGGACGACGAGGAAGACGTAGAAGCTGCACAAAACGTCAACGTAGACGGTCCAGTACAGGCCGAGGCGTCGGTCGCAGCTGCCCTCGTAGAGGGGTGCGATGCTGCGGCCGTCAACCACCTGCGCGATAGAACCGAGAGTTTCGATGAGCTGCTTTCGTTGCTCGTCAGGATTCGTCTTGACAAACTCGAGAATCTCTTCGTAGAAAGCTGGGCGCATGCCTTGGCGATCCATATCGGCGAGCACGGCGTCGCTGGACATCGTTCGAACAACGAACATGCAATCGAATCTCATTTCGCGCTTCTCACGGGGAACGTCCATGCATCGGTCTATTGGCGTGAACTCCGCCTTGGCGCAGCCATCGTTCACCCAGTCAAAATCGTACTTGAGATCCGCGAACTTCGGCTGGACGTAGTCTCGACTGATGGTGGCGATCGCGACCTTCGTCACGACCGCCTCGACCAAGCGCTTCATGAGCGAGTTGTCGTTGCGAAGCTTGTTGGCAAGTTCGGCCGTCATGCCGGCCTCCGCCAGCTTCGTCATGAAGTTGTTGAGCTTTCCCGATTCCATCTTGAACAGGTTTGCCATGTGGCTTCCCTGCCTTTCTTGATGCCGCCGGTATATTCGTAAAGCGCGGAGTGCGCCGTACGACTTTCCTGAGTTGAGAGCAGCCATTCGACCCAACCTTTCGCGAAAGGTGGGAGCAAAATACCGTTCTCAACATTTCTATTTTCAATGTTCGACGCAGGGAACTATACCACTTTTAAGGGGTTTTGTCAAGGGAGAATGAAGGATGATTTAGCTAACTGCAGCACTTTTCCAGCACGTTCAGCGTCTCCCGAGCCGCCCGTTCCCATGTGAACGCGGCGGCTCTTCGTTTTCCCTCTTCGACGAGCTCCTTCGTACCGTCGGGGAGCAGCAGGCATTGGGCGAGCGCGAGCGACATGGCCTCGTGGTCGTCGGGAGCCACGAGGATCCCGGCGTCGCCCACCACCTCAGGCAGCGCCCCGCCCGTGCTCGCGATCACGGGCACGCTAGCGGCCATCGCCTCGAGCGCGGTCAGCCCGAACCCCTCGTGCCACGACGGGATCAGGAGCGCGGACGCGCGCGAAAGCAGGCTCCATTTTTCCTGATCCGTGACGTAGCCGAGCAGTTGCACCACGTTCTCCCCGGCCACCTCCCGCCAGGCGGCATTCACCGCTTCGACCGCCACGAGCGTCTCTTCGGCCTTCCAGCCGATGCTCCCGACGATGAAATACCGCGTCGTGCGGGCGCGCTCCGGGCGCCGGCGCAGATACCGGTCGAACGCGGACGCCGAGGTCGCATAATTCTTTCGCGGCTCGACCGTGCCGATCGACAGCACCAGATCTTCCCCGCCCTCGATGCGGACGAACCCCTCTGGCAGCTCTCCACCCTCATACACGACGGTCGTTTTCCGTTCCGCGTCAGGAAACATCCTCGCGACCGACCGTTTCGTATCCTCGGACACCGCGATCACCGCCGAAGCGGCGCGCACGCTCTTAGGGAACACGGTGCGGCGCGACCAGTTTCCCCGGTCCCCGTCCGGGAACCATTCGGGATGCTCGTACACCGACAGGTCATGCACGGCGATCACGGCCTTCCCCCGCCAAAACAGCGGGATCTCCCCCGACGGGCAGAACAGCACGTCCACCCCTTCGAGCGCGATGCGCGACGGGAGGAACGCGTGGCGCGACAGGAACCGCGCGCGCATGGCCGGCAGCCGGATCACCCGGACGCGCCCGCAGCCGGTCAGCTCCTTTTCGTCTCGCTTCGAAAACGCCGCCGGAACGGCGACGACCAGGCGGTGCGATCCGAGGGCGGCCATGGCGCGGGTGATGGACCAGGTATAGTGGCCGATCCCCGCCCCGCGGCTGCCGTCGCTCGCACAGATGTCGCGTGCGTCGATGGCGATGGTCATGTCAGAAAAGCGCTATGGCGCCGGTCGTGATCGCCCACACCACGAACGCCTCCCACAGGATGCCGGCGAGGATCGCGGGCACGGCGTATGTCGGACGGATCGAGAACAGCACGGCAAGCACGCTCGCGGTCCAGGCGCCTGCGCCAGGGAACGGCAAGGCTCCCACCGCGAACAGCGCGAGGGCGCCGGCCCGTTGGTACTTCTCCTCATGTTTCAATCGGAGGGAACGGAAGTACCGCTCCATGAGCCGGTGGAACGGTTTCACGTGCCGCTCGGTCCAGGCCACGAACGGGGGAAGGAACCGCAGGATGAACGGCACCGGCAGCATGTTCCCGGCGACGGAAAGCGCGATCGCGGCCGGAAGCGGCATCCCGTGCACCGTGAGCGCGATCGGCAACGCGCCGCGCAGCTCCACGACCGGCAGCGCCGCGATGAACATCACCTGGAGCCAGGAAGGCATATCAGGACCGTTCATCAGGCCACTCGTACACCTTGAACGCCCAGGCCGCGAGCGCCTTCGCGTCCTGGAAGCGGCCCGTCTCGCTTTCGCTCCCGAGCACCACGACGATCACCTCATGGCCGCCGTCCTTCGAGACGATCGAGCCGAAACAATACCCGGCCTCGGGGAGGAACCCGGTCTTCCCGCCCACGATCTTGTACGGCGGCTGGTTCATGAACGTGGCGAGGAGGTCGTTCGTGCTCTCCACGCGATACGACCGCCCCGAGGCGCCGCGCACGTCGACCGACGCGGACTCGGTAGCGATGCGGATCTCGTCCACGCGCATGGTGCGATCGATGAGGCGCACCAGGTCAGGCGCGATGGAGCGGTTGTCCGGGGAAAGCCCGGTCTCGTCCACGAACGTGGTCTTGCGCATCCCCATCTCGGCAGCGGTCTCGTTCATGCGCGCCACGAAATCCCCGGCCGAGAGCCCCGAAAGCCGGCTGAGCGCCGCGGTCGCGGAGTTGTCCGACCCCACGAGGCTCGCGCGAAGCAGGTCGCGCACCGTCACGGCGTCACCAGCCATGATGTGCTGCACCCCGCCCGCGCGGTAATCGCTTGCCGTGATCTGCGCCTGGGCATCCAGATCAGGGTTCCCTTGCAGGAACACGTACGCGGTCATGAGCTTGGTGATGGACCCGATGGAGCGCGGTTCCTCGGCGTTCTTCTCGAACAGCACCTCGCCGGTCTCGCGATCCACGACCGCGGCGCTCACCGCCGAAGTCACCACCCCGAGGCTCGTGGGTTCGACCTTCACCGGCCGCGGCGCCGTGCCCGACGACGGGAGCGGGCGCGCCATGAGGGAAATGACCTCGCGGATGCCTGTCTCGCGCGGCGCGGATTCCGGCAGCGTGGCCGCGCGCTCGATCACGCCCGAATCGATCGGGTACATCTGGAACAGGCTGGTCGCGAGCACCAGTTGGGCGGCGAGGCGCAGGATCATACCCCTTCCACGTTCGGCGAGGATGAGGCGAGCTCCTCAAGCATCTTGCCGATGCGCTCGTTGCCGTGCAGGTCCTCGTATTGCGGGAGTTCGCCGGCCTCATGCACGCCCAGGTGTCGCAGGAACTTCACGGACACGGTGTACACGGGCTGCAATCGGGACGCGTCGTCGCGTTCCTCGATGAGCCCGCGCATGAGAAGGTTCCTCAGGATGAGCGAGCAGTTGATGCCGCGGATCTGTTCGATCTCGGGCTTCGTGATCGGTCCGCGGTACGCGATGATGGTGAGCGTCTCGAGGCTCGGGCGCGTCAGCTCCCCGCTTGCCTCCACCTTGAGGAACGCGGCGAGCGCCTCGGCGCAGGCGGGGTTCGTCACGAACTGCACGTCCCCGTCGGCTTCCACGAGGTGGATGCCGCTCGTGTCGCGGTTGAAACGCGTTTTCACGTCATCAAGCGCCTCGGAGAGCGTCTCGTCGGAAACCCCGAGCGCCTTCTTGAGCGAGGCGACGCTCACGGGCTTTGCCGAGGCGAACAGGAGTGCTTCGAGCGTCGTCGTTATCATACGGTCATTCGGCGCGGGCGATCGTGATGTCCGCGAACGCGTCGCTTTGCGCCACGTTCACCACGCGCTGTTTCACGAGTTCGAGAAGCGCCAGGAAGCTCACCACCACGTCAACCTTGCTGCCCGCGCCGGCGGACACGTCGCGGAAGGTGAGACGCGCGCGCTCGAGGATGGCACGATGGATGTCGCGGATGCGCTCCTGGACCGACACCACGCGCTGCATGGCGGTCTGGCGCAGCGCGAAGAACGGTTCCAGCCGCTTCAACAGGTGTTGGAACGCGTCGCACAGCGTCTGTGCCGTGAGCCCTTCAGGCGGCGTGAAACGGACGGCCGACGGCTGACGGCTTCGCTCGCGCGCGAACATGTTCGCGGGGGCGTTCCACAACGCCTCGATTCCCTTGCTCGCCTCCACGAACTCCTTGTACATCTTGAGCTGCAGCGCGAGCGCGTTGCCGTCCACTTCTTCCTCAATGGCAAGCTGCGGCAGGATGGCGCGGGACTTGAGAAGCAGCAGTTTCGTCGCGATGAGGAGAAAGTCGGCCAACTCCTCGGCCGGCACGTCCTGTTCGTTCACATAGCGCAAATAGTCGTCCGCGACCTTGGCGAGCGACACCTCGGTAATCGGCAATTTCTCCTGCTCGATGATCTCAAGCAGGAGCTGCAGCGGCCCGGAGAATTTGTCGAGAGAGACCTCGAACGACATGGGTCCATTGTAACAAAAAGGCGTGAATCACGCCTTTTTAATGTGAACCTCCCTCAACGCCTTCTCCGGCAATTCGCTCGGCGCCCCCATCATCGGGTCGCGGGCGTCGCCGGTCTTGGGGAAGGCGATCACCTCGCGGATGTTGGGCTCGTCCTGCAAGAGGGCGATGATCCGGTCGAGGCCCAGCGCGATGCCGCCGTGCGGAGGCGCGCCGAAGGAGAACGCCTCGAGCATATGCCCGAACTGCGCCTGGATGTCCTCGTCGGAGAATCCCATGATCTCAAACACCCGCTTGAGCGCTTCCGGTTCGTGGTTGCGAATGCTCCCGCCCCCGATCTCGAACCCGTTGAGCACGATGTCGTATTGCGAGGTGAGGATGCTCCCGACGTCCTTTTTCTCCATGAGCGCTTCGCGATGCTCCGGCGTCGCACGCGAGAACGGGTTGTGCGTAAAGGTCCAGCCGCCGTCTTCCGTCTTCTCGAAAAACGGGAAGTCGATCACCCAGCAGAACGCGAGCAGGTTCGGGTCGTTCTTGTCCTCGCGGATGTCCGGGCGGTCGTTGCCGTACTTCTCCATCGCTTCCTTGTACGAAATGCGCGGGAACGGCACCTGCTGGATGCGCTTCTCCGGCGACTGCTTCTTGACCAGGTCGATGAGCATCCCCTCCACGAGCGCCATCACGTCGTCGCGCTCGACAAACGACATCTCAAGGTCCACCTGCGTGAACTCCGGCTGGCGGTCGCCGCGCTGGTCCTCGTCGCGGAAGCAGCGGGCGATCTGGAAATAGCGCTCCGTCCCCGCCACCATGAGCAGCTGCTTGTGCTGCTGCGGCGACTGCGGAAGGACGTAAAACTTTCCGGGATGCACGCGGCTTGGCACCAAAAATTCGCGCGCGCCTTCGGGCGTCCCCTTCGTGAGGATGGGCGTCTCGATTTCCTGGAAGTGTTCGCCATACAAGTGTTCGCGAACGAACCGCGTGATGGCACTGCGCTTCCAGATATTCTTGTGCATGCGGTCCGAACGCAGGTCGAGGTAGCGATACTTCAACCGAAGCTCCTCGTTGATGCCGCTCGTATCCTTGTCGATCTCGAACGGCGGCACCTCGCAGGTATTGAGGACGACCACGCGCTTCGCCGCAAGCTCGATCATCCCGGTCGGCTCCCCTTCCTTCACCTGTTTCGCGCCGCGCGTCTTCACCTCGCCCTCGATCTCAAGGACATATTCGGTGTTGATGGAATCGACCGCGGCCGCGACTTCTGGCGAAAGGTCCGGCTTGTAACAGACGACCTGCAGCACGCCGCTGCCGTCGCGCAGGTCGATAAACGCCAGCTTATCGCCCATCACGCGGACGGACTTGGCCCATCCCTTAAATGTAGCGGTCTGGCCTACCATCTTCGCGGCGTTGTAAATCCAGGTTCGTTCCATATGGGTTTGACAAATGGGATGACGTTTGATAGTATCCTAAAAGATCACCAATGGAAAAGGTCACCCTTCAAGGTTCCGTCCTTGCGGGGTCTTTTCTTTTTTATACCCCAATTTCTCCCGTAAATCGTTCATGAAGCGGAGGTAAGGGCGGATTTCCTTGAATTTCAACAACGCGGAGTATTTTTGCTTATGCGGAATGAGGAGCGCCTCGAGCTTCTTTTGTTCGATCAGATATTTCACCAGACAATAAAAATCCCCGTCTCCGGACACGATGACGGCACGCTCATAATCGTCAAAATCGATCATGGCCTGCAACACGAGCTCGGCGTCGCAGTTCCCCTTATGCGTCCCGTCCTTGTACGTCAGCGTCGGCTTGAACACGCAGATGAATCCTGCTTCCTGGAGCGCTTGGTAGAGCTTCGCGTTCCCGACGAGATATCCGATGAACACGTATGCCTTCTCGACCCCGTATTTTTCCGAAAGGTAGATCCGGAACTTTCGAAAACTCAAAAACCAACCCTGTGCGCGAATCGCCAAGTTGAGATTCTGGCTGTCGATGAACGCGAAATTTTTCTGGATCCGACGCACAAATGAGCGTTGCTTACTAGGGCGTCAGCCGATTAATGAGACGCGGAAACGGAATCGTCTCGCGAATGTGCTGCACGCCGCAGATCCAACCGACGATGCGCTCGAGGCCGTAGCCGAAGCCGCTGTGCGGGACGCTGCCGTACTTGCGCAGGTCGAGGTACCATTGGAATTGGTCGACGGGCAGCGCGTGCTCCTTGATGCGAGCGAGCAACGCATCGTGGTCGTCCTCGCGCTGGCTGCCGCCGATGATCTCGCCGTAGCCTTCCGGGGCGAGCAGATCGGCGTTCAAGACACGGGTCGGGTCCTGCGGGTCGCGCTTCATGTAGAACGCCTTCACGACGGCGGGGTATTTCTCGACGAAGATCGGCTTGTCATGCTGCTTGGTGAGGATCGTCTCATCGTCACCGCCCAGGTCGTCCATGTCGCCGATGTCGCTCCCGAGCTCACGGAGTTTCTTCACCGCTTCCGCATGCGTCATGCGCACGAACGGGGCCTGCACCTTCTTCAAGGGCTCGACGTCCCGCTCAAGCACCTTGAGCTCGTGCGCGTTCTTTGCGAGCACGTCCGCGACGATGCGGCAGATGAGCCCTTCCTGGATGGCGAGGTTCCCCTCATGCTCCACGAACGCGGCCTCGGCATCCATCATCCAGAACTCCGTGAGATGACGGCGTGTCTTGCTCTTCTCCGCGCGGAACACCGGACCGAAATCGAAACAACGTCCGACACTCATCGCCGCGGCTTCGAGGTAAAGCTGACCGGACTGCGACAGGTACGCTTTTCCGAGCTCGAAATAATCCATCTCGAAAAGTTCCGTCGTCCCCTCGCAGGCGTTGGGCGTGAGAATGGGCGAGTCGATCTTGATGTAGCCATTCTCATTCAGGTACGCGAAGGTGGAATTGATGACCGTGTTGCGCACCCGCTGGATCGCCCACTGCTTCTCGCTTCGCAGCCACAGGTGTCGCATGTCGAGCAGGAAGTCCGGCCCGTGGTCCTTCTTGCCGATCGGATAATCGTCCGGCGCGATTTGGATCGCCCTGAAAGAGGTCCCGTCGAGCTCGAACCCGGTCCCGGCGCGATCCGGCTTCACCGTCCCCGTGACGACGACCGACGACTCCAGGCGGACGCTCTCGAGCGCCGCCCACTGCTCTTCCGAAAGGTTCGCCTTCGAATACACCACCTGCACGCGCCCGGTCCCATCCCGAAACTGCAAAAAGAAAATCTTCCCCGAGGAGCGAAAATTATACGCCCACCCCTTGATCTCGATTTCTTGCCCAACGTAAGCGCCAATCTTATCAACGAAGGTCGAGGTCATATCGTCAAAGTCAGCGGGAATTGTAGCGAAACGGCCTATTCTTAGCAAATGCTGCATAACAAAAAACGGACCCGGATTCCAAAGGTCAAAGACCAAAGGAATCCGGGTCCATAGGAGCAAAGATCAGAGCACATCACTCCCGAGAGAGGGCACTAAGAACTCCCGATAGTCGAAGCCGTACCTGCCCGCGTCCAAGAACACCCCGCCCGCGTTCGTATTGCGGTACACGCAGGGCACGCCGTACCACGAACGGCCGTCGTGCTCGGGGACGTTGAGCTCGTAGCCGGCGAGGAAGAACCCGGGGTTCTCGTCGTAGTCAATCGCCTTCACATACTCCGGGTGGAGCCAGGCGAAGGCGAGACCCTCGTCCGCGAGCGACAGCTTGCCGCGGACGGCTTCGATGCTCTTCCGCTTGCGGTTCGCGCCCAGGTCGATGGTCACCCATTCGACCACGCTCTTGTGGGTGTCATTGCCGGCGAGCAGGCGCAGGCGATCCTTGTCGGATCGCAGGTGCTCCCAGCGGTAGAAGGCGCTCTCGCCGAATTCCTTCTCGATGCGCTCCGCGTGCGCCTCGAAGGTGTTCGCGACCCCCTCCTGCCCCTTGCCGAGGCGGATGCGCAAGGAGAGGAACGCGAGGCGGCCTTTCGGCTGCTCGGGGGCGGTCTTCGCGAGACGATCGAACACCTCCTCGCCCAGACCCCAGCCCTCTTCCTTGTTGGCGAGGCGCAACCGCGTGAGCAGCTCCGACGCCGTGAGGGCGAAGGGGTTGTGGTCGTCGAGGTCGGTGCGGAAGGTGGCGTGCTTGCGCATGGCCTTCAGCATGTCGTCGAGCACGTCCGGATGCTCGAGCAGCTTCAGCACCTCCTCGGCGGTGAGGTCGCTGCCGTTGAGCAGACGATCGAACTGGTCCCAATCACCTTTCCGAAGCGTTGCAAGGCGAGCCATGTGGCGAGCCCCTTTCTTGACGCCGCTGGCGAGCATGATCCACGCACCACGCGCAGACGAGGCGAGCCTGTGTTGAAAGCGGCCATCTGACGCGTTAGGCCTTCGACAAGCTCAGGCAATAACGCTGCAAAATACCGCTTTCAACCTGCCTGCCGGCAGGCAGGTGACGACTTTGGATTGAATGAGCGAGGTCAAAAAATATCACGAAAACGACTTTTTGTCAATGGTCACGCGATGCACGCCTCGCGCAGGCTGCTCGCTGGAATCGTGGGGAAATGCGAGATAATGAGGCTCTCCACGGCCTCGTGGAACGCTTCAAGCGTGTCGGCGGGGAGGTGCGGGCGCAGCTGGTGCTCGAACCGTTCGGCGAGCGCGAAGCGGATGAGCTTGAGCGTCTCGTCCTTCATGGGGCGTGCGGCGAACCATTGCGAGGCGTCACGCGTGGAGCAATCGTCGCACACCACGCCGCCCTTGGGCGCGTACCAGCGGTAGGAGCCGGGGCAGAGCGCGTCCTTGCACGCGAGGCAGTTGGCGAGCTCGGGACGGTAGCCGATGATGGCGAGGAGCTTCAATCCGAACGCGGCGAGCAGGAATCCGGATCGTTCGGCGGAGAGCGCCGGCGCCTCGTCGACGGCGGCCAGGAATCGCGTGAGCTCGTCGTAGAGCACCGGATCCGTCTCGTGCGGCTTGGTGCCGATGTCCACCAGATGGAGGGCGCCGCTCACGAGCGTGAGCTTGCCCGCGTCGGCGTACACGTTCGGGAACGCTCGCACGCGGTCAGTCGACGCGACCGTAAAGTATTGGCGGCCGTCCACGAGTAGCAAGTCAATCTCGGCTGGCATCTCGAGGTGCGGCGTGAGCTTTGCGAGCGGCTTGTGCCCGCCGCGCGCCAGGAATTCCACTTTCCCGTGTCCGTCCGTGAATGCCGAATACCACCGGTCGGCTTCGCGGTGGTCGCGCCGGGAAAGGATGATGCCGGTCGTCCGGAAAAGCGTCGCCATGAAAGGCGTTACGAACCTACAAACTGGCTACGAAACAACGAACAAAAAACATTAGTAGTTTCGTAGCTGTTCGTGGGTTCGTAACAATTTATACCCTGTTATTCAGATACTGCTGCACGATGAGCATGGCGGCGAGCGCGTCTTCCTCCGCATCAGAACCTTCCTCGCGCTGGAGACGGATGCTTTCGGCCGTCGTATAGCTTTCGTCTTCTTCGACGACGGGAATCGAGATCGCGGCTTCGAGCGCCTTGATGAACGCGCGCGTCTTATCGAGCTGCGCCGAACTGTGGTGCCCGCCGGTGGAAAGCGGCACGCCCACCACGATCACGTCGATGTCCTCCGCGCTCACGCGCATCGCGAACGCCTGGATCGTTTCCTCGCCGCGGTTAGGGACGACGTCAAGCGGGACCGCGACGCCGACGGTCGAATCCCCGAACGCCAGGCCGATCTTCTTGTCGCCGTAGTCGATGCCTAAAATGCGCATACTGTTACAAATCTACAAATCGCCTACGAATACTACGAATGTATGAATCAAATTAGTAGGATTCGTAGGAAATTCGTAGATTCGTAACGTCATACCGGCATTGGCGTCAGCACCTCCACCCCGCTCTTCGTCACCGCGATCGTCACTTCGAAATGGGCCGCGCGTTTTCCGTCTACGGTCACCACGGTCCAGCCGTCGCTCGCCGTCTTCACGCGGTAATCCCCTTCGGTGATCATCGGCTCAAGCGCGAGCACCATCCCCTCCTTGATTTTCACTTTCGGATACCGAGGATCCACGAAGTTCGGCACGTGCGGCGCCTCGTGCACCTTATACCCAACGCCATGACCCACGAGCGCGCGCACGACGCCGTAGCCATGCGGAGCGACGGACTTTTCCACCGCGCGTCCGACATCCGAAATGAGCCCGCCCGGCTTCACGGCCGCGACCGCGTCCATGAGCGAAGCCCGCGTGACCTTCATGAGCTTCGTCGCCGCCTCATCCACCGCGCCCACCGGCACGCTCACGGCCATGTCGGTGCAGAGGCCCTCGTACCAGCACCCGATGTCGAGCCCCACGATGTCGCCTTCCTTGAGGGTGATGTCGCGATTCCCCGGCCCGTGCACCACCTCGTCGTTTATCGAAACGCACACCGTGGACGGGAACGGCGTGTCCTTCGGGTCATTCCTGTAGTCCAGGAACGACGGCGTCCCTCCCCCGTCGCGGATCACCTTCTCGGCCGCCGCGTCGACGTCTTTCACGGCGACCCCAGGCCTTACGGCGTCCACCGCCGCCTTCAACGCGCGCGAAAGCAGGGCGCCTCCGCGCCGCAATTTCTCGATCTCTTCGGGGGTCTTGGTCATGGACATACAAAAAAGTGCTTGCGTCGCCGCAGCACCCTAACCAGCTACGGTTTCCATCTCCTGTCGCACAAGCTGCAACGCTTCCTTGAGGTTCTCCTCGGTCTCCTTCCGGGTCCGGCCTTGCGTGTTCACGCCAGGAACCTCCTCGACCCAGCCGAGGTGCCATTTCCCATGCTTCTGATAGACGGCCGTGAACTGCATAGCAATCTGATGGTATCGGCCAGACGGCCCCACGTCAACCAAAGAAAAAAGTCCCGAAGGCGGGACTTTCGTGAGCGTCGTGTAGCGAGAACGGTCAGCCTTCTTCAAGCCACTTCGCGTACAGGCCGTCGAGCCGGAGCTTCATGTCTACCACTCCCTGGATGAGCGCCGGATGCATGCCTCCTGTCAGGACATACATCTTTTCGCCGAGCTGCGTCTGCTGCTCGATCTCTTCCTTCAGCTTGATGATTTCCGGAGGCATGGGGCCTTGGCGTTGCCGATCGATCTTGTCGAGCACCGCCTGCGTGATCGGTACGGACTTCATCTGCATGGTTGCTCCTGCATCGTAAACGAAAAAATAGCCGACACCGGCCATTTTGTCAACCCTATCGCTCGAGCGCCTTCACGATGCGATTGTGGATCTCCTCGACCGAGCCGACGCCGTCGATGCGGCGGACGAGTCCTTGTCCTCCGTACACGGCGATGAGCGGCTCGGTTTCCTCGTCGTAGATCTTGAGGCGCTTCTCGATGGCCTCGGGCGTGTCGTCCGTGCGCACCTCCATCTTTCCGCCGCATTCGCACGCGTCGCCGGCCGCGTGCCCGTCACGCATGGCGTACACGCGCCCGCATGTGAAGCAGGTCAATCGGCCGCCAAGACGCTTCATGGACTCGTCCTTCGGGACTTCGATCACCATCACGTGCGTGGGTTTGTCGAAGGTGAACTCGTTCGCCTGCTCAAGGCTGCGAGGGTAGCCGTCCAGTATGTACCCGTTCGCGACGTCCGGCCTGGACAACCGCGCGCGCAGCACCTGCGCCGCGACCTTGTCGGACACGAGGTTCCCGCCGCTGATGATGCGGTCGATCTCACGCCCGAGTTCGGATCCCGACGCGGCCTCATCGCGCAGCAGCTGCCCCATGCTGAACGCCGGGATGCGCAGCTCGCGCTCCAGGATCTTGGCCTGCGTCCCCTTCCCGCTTCCCTGCGGGCCAAGAAGGAGGATTTTCAATGGCTCTGACATACAGGGCGAGTATAACAGAAACGAGGGGCGTGTCTGCCCCTCGTGTCTCGGTTCACATCTCGTACTCTCGCATGGTCAGCTGCGCCTCGATCTGCTTCACCGTGTCGATGACCACGCTCACCACGATGAGCACCGAGGTGCCGCCGATCACCAGGCTCGCGTTGCCACTCACCTGCTGGACGAGCGTCGGAAGCACGGCGATGAGCGAGAGGAAGGTCGCGCCGACCAAGAGCAGGCGGTTGGACACCCAGCCCAGGTACTGGGCGGTGGGCTCTCCCGGACGGATGCCCGGGATGAACCCGCCTTGCTTCTGGAGGTTCTCGGCGACCCGGTCCGGGTGGAAGATCACCGACGCGTAGAAGAAGGTGAACAGGAACACCATCACGAAGAAGACGGCGCCGTACACGTTCTGGTCCTGGAACATCCGTACGACCCACTGCGCCGCCTCGCGCACCGCGGGCGTGGTGGCGTTCACGAAGAACTGCGCGAGCGTGGTCGGGAACAGGATGATGGAGATGGCGAAGATGATCGGGATCACGCCGCCCAGGTTCAACTTGAGCGGAAGGAAGCTCGCGACCGCGCCCGCGAGCCGGCTTCCGCGGATCTGGCGGGCGTACTGCACCGGGATCTTGCGCACCGCCTCGTTCATCACGACGATGGTCGCGATGGTGACCACCACGAGCAGGGCGAACAGGAGGATCGTGAGGATCTGCGAGCGGTCGAACACCGAGAACGCCTGGCTCAAGTAGCTGGGCAATCCGGCCGTGATGCCGGCGAAGATAAGGATGGAAATGCCGTTCCCCATCTGTCGCTCGCTGATGAGCTCGCCCAGCCACATGAGGAAGATGGTGCCGGCGGTCATGGACGCCATCGCGAGCAGCATGGTGAACAGGCTCCCGTCGGTGAACACCGCCTGGCCCGAGGCCTGGGAACCGAACAGCAGGATGAGGCTGTACCCTTGCAGGAACGCGAGCGGCACGGTGAGGGCGCGCGTCCAACGGTTGATGCGGGCGCGCCCCTGCTCCTCCTTCTGCATCTCCTCCATCTTCGGCACGATCATGCCCAGCAGCTGGAAGATGATGGAAGCCGTGATGTAGGGCCCTACCCCGAGCGCGACCACCGAGAAGTTCTCGAACGTCCCGCCGGAGAACAGGTTGAGCAGCCCGAACAGCTGGTTGCCGCCCGCGATGCCCTCGATGACGGCCCGGTCGACGCCCGGCACGGGGACGTGCGCCGCAAGGCGGAACACGACGAGCATCGCGATCATGAACAGGAGGCCGTTCCGGACTTCCGGCGACTTCCAGATGCGACGGATGGGGATCATAAGGTAAGGCTAGGCGAGCACGCTGCCGCCCGCTTTCTCGATCTTGGCCTTCGCGCCTTCGGAGACGGTACAGCCGGAAACGGTGAGCGCGATGTTCACGTTGCCGTCGCCCAGCAGCTTCACGGGCGCGGTCGGAGACTCGATGAGGCCCTTCTTGAACAGCTGCTTAGGAGCCACTTTCGCCCCGTCCGGGAACGACCGGGCTATGTCCGCCACGTTCACGTACTGCGGCTTGGGCTTCAGGCTCTTGAACCCGCGGCGCTTCGGGATGCGCAGCATCATGGTGCGGATCCCCTTGAGCTTGAGGCCGGACTTGCCGCCCGCGCGGGCGCGCTGTCCCTTGGATCCGCGGCCGGAATAGGTGCCGCCCTTGGACAGCCCGCGGCCGACGCGCTTGGCGGCGCGGCGAGACCCCTTCTGGGGCTTGAGGGAATGCATCGACAACGACATACGTGGGGGGTTAGGCCTTCGCCGGTTCCGCCTTGGCGGCACGGGCCGGGCGAACGCGCAGTTCCTTGATCGCCTCGAGGGTGGCGCGGGCGATGTTGATCTTGTTGCTCGAGTTCATCACCTTGGAAACGGCGTTCGGGACGCCGGCCATCTCGAGCACCATGCGGGCCGCGCCGCCGGACTTGAGACCCACCCCCTTCGGAGCGGGTTTCAATAGCACCACGGCCGAGCCGAACTTGGCCTTGACCGGATGGGTGATGGTGTCGTTCTCCAGCTGGATCCGGATGAGCTTCTTCTTGGCCTGGCGGTACGCCTTGTCCATGGAAAGCTGCACGTCGGCGCCCTTGGCCACGCCGAAGCCGACGCGGCCCTTCTTGTCGCCGATCACGAGCGCGGCGCGGAAGCTCATGCGCTTGCCGCCCGCGGTGACGCGCGTCACGCGGGACAGGTCGAGCGTCTTCTGCTCGAATTCACGCACCTCGCGCTCGCGGCCTCCGCCGCGGCGCGGGCCGCCTCCGCGTCCGCCGACACCGCCGCGGCCAGGACCTCCGCGTCCGGATCCGCCACGGGGCGCGGATCCGTGGGCAGGAGCGGCCGCCGGCACGTTGGGTTTCTTGTCATCCATACTATTAGAAATTCAATCCGACTTCGCGCGCGCCGTCGGCGAGCGCGGCCACGCGACCGTGATAGCGGTAGCTGCCGCGATCGAACACGGCCATCGAGACGCCCAGCGCCTTCGCCTTCTCGCCCAACGCCCGGCCCACCGCCTTGGCCACCTCAAGCGGCTTCCCCGAGGCCTTGGCTTCGAGGTCCGAGGAGGCGCACAGCGTGCGACGCGCATCGTCGTCGATGAGCTGCGCGTAGATGTGCTTGGCGCTGCGCTTCACCGAAAGGCGAGGAGCCTCTTTGGTGCCGCGGATGCGCGCGCGCACCCGGTGGGCGCGGCGCGCGGCGGAGGCGCGCTTGTTGCGGATGGTCTTGGTCATACAGGGCGTTATTCGGCGGTCTTGCCGGCCGTCTTCCCGGCCTTGCGACGGATCACTTCGTCCACGTACTTGATCCCCTTCCCCTTGTACGGTTCGGGTTTCTTGAGCGAGCGGATGCTCGCCGCGGTCTCGCCGACCAGGATCTTGTCCGCCCCGCTCACGGTGACCACGTTCTTGTCCACCTTCGCCGTGATCCCCTCGGGAATCTGGAAATCGACGTCGTGGCTGAACCCGAGCGCGAACACGAGTTTCTTGCCCGACACGTTCACGCGGAACCCGACGCCGTTCACCTCAAGCGACTTGCTATATCCCTCCTTCACGCCCTGCACCATGTTGGCGAGGTTGGCGCGCCAGGTCCCCCACAGCGCGCGCTCGGACACGTCGTCCGGGTTCGCGACCGAGAGTTCCACGGTCTTCGCGCCATCCGCGTCCACGATCCTCGCGGTCACGGCCGGATGCAACGTGGCCCGAAGCGAGCCCAGCGGGCCCTTCACGGCGACGTCCTGTCCCTCGATCTTCACCTCCACACCAGGGGGAATGACGATTGGTTTCTTGCCGACGCGGGACATATCAGGAGATTTCGCAGATCACCTCGCCGCCGAGGCGACGGGCGCGGGCCTCGCGGTTGGTCATGAGGCCGTTGGGAGTTGAGACGATCGAAACCCCCATGCCGGACATGACGGGCTTGAGCTCGTCAGCCTTGGCATAGACGCGGCGGCCGGGCTTGGAGACGCGACGCAGGCTCTGGATGCGCGGCCCGTTCGCGTAGTTCAACCCGAGCTTCAGCATGGTGTGGATGCCTTCGCCGGTCTTCTCGACCGAAGCGAGGTACCCCTCGCGCTCCAGGATCTTGGCGATGGCGTACTTCACGTTGGAGGAGGGCAACTCCACGAACTCGCGACGCACGGAAATGGCGTTGCGAAGCCGGGTCAGCATGTCGGAAATTGGGTCGGTAATCATAGGAGTATTACCAGCTGGCCTTGGTCACGCCCGGGATCTCGCCGCGGTTGGCGAGCTCGCGGAAGCAGATGCGGCAGAGGCCGAAGACGCGCATGAAGGCGCGTTTGCGCCCGCAACGCCAGCACCGGTTCACGACGCGCGTCGAGAACTTCGGCTTCCGCTTCGATTTGGCGATCTGGTTTTTCGTGGCCATAGCGTTAGGTCTTTTCCTCAAACGGCATGCCGAGCGTGCGCAGGAGCGAGAGGGCCTCGGGCTTCGACTTCGCGGTCGTGTTGATCGTGACCTGCAGCCCGTGGATCACCTCGATCTCGTCGCTCTTGATTTCCGGGAACGCGATGTGTTCCTTGAACCCCAGCGTGTAGTTCCCCTGCCCGTCGAACCCGTTCACCGGGAGGCCGCGGAAGTCGCGCGTGCGAGGGATCGACACCTTCACGAGTTTCTCGAGGAAGTCCCACATGCGCTTGCCGCGCAGCGTGACCTTCATCCCGACCACCATCCCCTCGCGGATCTTGAAGTTGGAGATGGAGATGCGGGCCTTGGTCTTCACCGGCGCCTGCCCGGCGATGCGTCGCAGCGTGGATTCGGCGGTCTCCAGGAACTTGGCGTCCTTGAG
Organism: Candidatus Uhrbacteria bacterium RIFCSPHIGHO2_01_FULL_63_20; assembly: GCA_001791045.1. Classification (GTDB taxonomy): domain Bacteria; phylum Patescibacteriota; class Patescibacteriia; order UBA9934; family GWF2-40-263; genus 2-01-FULL-63-20. The sequence goes on from MGDT01000003.1 coordinate 69,309, forward strand.
CCCCTTGCCGAGCCCCACGTTGAGCGTCACTTTCGTGATCGTGGGCACCGCATGGACGTTCGTATAGCCGAACTGGTTCTTGAGGGCGGGGACCACGGTGGTCTTGTAGTGTTCTTTGAGGGCCATAGGTTATCCGATATCCTCCGTCTTCCCCTTGGACCGCAGCACGCGGACCTTCTCGCCGGACGCAAGGATCTTGAATCCGACGCGACCCGACCCCGACTTGCCCACCATCATCACGTTGCTGACGTTGAGCGGCGACGGGAACTGGATCTTCTGCCCCTTTTGTCCCCCCGCGCGGTTGCCGCGCAGGTGGCGGGTGCGGACGTTCACGCCTTCAACGACCACGCGTTCAAGCAGCGGGAACACCTGCAGGACCTTGCCCTGCTTCCCCTTGTCCTTGCCCGCGATGACGCGGACCATGTCTCCGGTCTTGATCTTCATATGGGCTAGAGCACTTCGGGAGCGAGCGAGATGATCTTGCCGTACCCGCGGGCGCGAAGCTCGCGCGGGACCGGCCCGAAGATGCGGGTCCCCTTGGGGTCCTTGGTCTTGGGATCGATGATCACGCCGGCGTTCTCCTCGAACCGGATGTAGGTGCCGTCACGGCGTCGGGTCTCCTTGCGGGCCCGCACGATCACGACGTGCACCACGTCGCTCTTCTTGACCGCGCCATGCGGCACGGCCTCCTTGACGACGGCGTTCACCATGTCGCCGATGCCGGCGACGTCCTTCTTGTAGCCCCCGCGCACGCGGATGACCTGGAGCTTCTTGGCGCCGGTGTTATCGGCGACCTTGAGCATCGTTCGATGTTGCACCATATCAGGAGGCGTTGCCGATCACCCTCCAGCGCTTGTCGCGGCTGAGCGGGCGCGTCTCCACGAAGGAGACGGTCTCCCCGACCTGGTGCGCGTTCTTCTCGTCATGCACCTTGAACTTCCGGCTTTGCACGTAGCGCTTGCCGTACTTCGGGTGCACGACCGTGCGGTCGACGCGAACCACGATGGTCTTATCCATCTTGTCCGAGACGACCGTCCCGATGAACGTGCGGACGGATTTTGCGTTGGAGGTTTCCATAGGGTTATGCGGTGGCCTTTTCGGCGAGCACCGCGTTCACGCGGGCGAGACGCGTCTTGGCCTCGCGGACCTTTCTCACGTCCTTCAGTTGGTTGCTGGAAAGCTTGAACGCGAGGTCGCGCAGGTGCGTCGCGAGCGTCGCGCGTTCGCGCACCAGGGCCTCGGCGGACTTGGCGCGCAGCTCCTTGAGGGTATCCTTGCGTTTCATACGGGCTAGCTCACGTCACGGGTGACGACCTTGGTACGGACCGGGAGCTTGTGCGCCGCCAGCGACATCGCTTCGCGCGCGAGCTCGGGGGTGACGCCGTCCATCTCGAACATGATGGTCCCGGCGCGCACGATGGCCACATAGTGGTCGACCGCGCCCTTCCCCTTGCCCATCGGCATCTCGGCGCCCTTCGTGGTCACCGGCTTGTCCGGGAAGATGCGGATCCACACCTTGCCGCCGCGTTTCATCGCGCGGGTCATGGCACGACGCGCCGCCTCGATCTGGCGCGACGTGACCCAGGCTTCGGTGGTGGCCTTGAGCCCCCACGAGCCGAACGCGAGGCGCGTCTTGGTGCTCGCGAGACGCTTGCCGCGCGCGCGGCCCTTGTGCCACTTCCGGTGTTTGACTTTCTTCGGCATCAACATACTAAGCGGTCTTCGCGTCCTGCTCGCGCTGGAACTTCTCGCCGCGGTTGATCCACACCTTCACGCCGATGGCGCCGTAGATGGTGTAGGCGGTCTCGCGGGCGAAATCGATGTCCGCGCGCAGGTTATGCAGCGGGATCTTGCCGCTCGCGAGCGTCTCGACGCGCGCGATCTCGGCGCCGTTGAGCCGTCCGCCGATGGTGATCTTCACGCCCTCGGCGCCGCTCTTGAGCACCCGCTCGATCGCCATCTTCATGGTGCGGCGGAACGGCATGCGCTTCTCGATGTCGGAAACGATCTGCTGGCCGACCACCGAGGCGGAGAGCGACGGATGCGCGATCTCCTTCACGTTGATCGACAGGTTGACCTTGCGGCCGCGGAAGAACTCGCCCTTCAACTTCTTGGTGAGTTCCTCGATGCCGGCCCCGCCGCGCCCGATGATGACGCCGGGCTTGGCCGAGTGCACGTTCACCGCGATGTTGCCGCGGCTGCGCTCGATCTCGATGCGATCGACCAGCGCTTCTTTCAGCGCCTTCTTGAGGAAGGCACGGATCTTCACGTCTTCGCGCAGCTGGGTGCGGAAGGCGTCCTTCTGGGCGAACCAGGTGGCGTCCCATGCCTTGGTGACGGCGAGACGGAACGCTTTTGGATGGACTTTATGACCCATATCAGGTGGTGGCCTTGGCCTTCTTCGCGGAGAGCTTCTTCACCGCCGGTTTCGCTTTCTTCGCGTTCGCTTCCGACTTCGCCGCCACCGCGCTCTCGCGCGTCGCGAGCGTCACGCTCACGTGGCTCATGCGCTTCCGGATCGGTGCCGCGCGACCCATGGCGCGGGCGCGCCAACGATGCAGCACCGGACCGCCGTCGGCGGCGATCGACTTGATGTACAGCGTATTCGGGTCGATCCCGAAATTATGGGCCGCGTTCGCGGTCGCCGAGTTCACGAGCTTGAGCACCGGCAACGCGGCGCCCTTCTTCATGAAGGTGAGCTGCGCGACGGCCTTCGAGACGTCCATGCCGCGCACGACGTCGATCACGAGACGCACCTTGCGGGGCGAGACGCGGATGTAGCGGGCTTTGGCGGAGACTTCCATACGAGGTCGTTACTTGGCCGGAGTGGCGGGTTTCGCCATCGCCCCAGCGGCTTCGGTGTCCTTTTGCAGCTTGCCGCCGTGACGCACGAACTTGCGCGTCGGGGCGAATTCGCCGAGCTTGTGGCCCACCATGTTCTCCACGACGCGCACGGGGACGTGGTCACGGCCGTTGTGCACGGCGAAGGTGAATCCAACCATTTCCGGCGTGATCGAGGAGGCGCGCGCCCAGGTCTTGATCACCGTCTTGTCGCCGACCCGAAGCTTCCCCACTTTCTTGAGGAGCTTGGCGTCGACGTACGGTCCCTTTTTCGAGCTACGAGACATATGGTCGGATTAGGCGCCAACGAAGCGGCCCTTGGGGCGGCGCTGGACGATGAACTTGTCAGAGGCCTGCTTGCGACGGGTCTTCACGCCGAGCGCCGGCTTGCCCTGCGGGGTCTTCGGGTTCACCAACCCGATCGAGTTGCGGCCTTCGCCGCCGCCGTGCGGGTGGTCCACCGGGTTCATCACCTTGCCGCGGACGCTCGGGCGGATGCCGCGATGACGCATGCGGCCGGCCTTGCCCCAGCGGATGAGGCGACGATCGGGGTTCGAAGCGCTCCCGATGGTGGCCATGCACTCGCGCGGCACCAGGCGCATCTCGCCGGAGGGGAGCTTGAGGGTGGCGTAGGCGCCTTCCACGGCCATGAGCTGCACCGCGGCGCCGGCGCCGCGGGCGATCTGGCCGCCCTTGCCGGGGGCCAGCTCCACGTCGAACACGGTGATGCCCACCGGGATGTGCTCGAGCGGGAAGCGGTTGCCGTTCTTGATCTCGCCCTTCCCTTTGGAGCACACGATCGTCTCGCCGACCGCGAGCGCGGCGGGGGCGACGATGTAGCGCTTCTCGCCGTCGGCGTACTGGAGGAGCGCGAGGCGCGCGCCGCGGTTGGGATCGTATTCGATCGCGAGCACGCGCGCGGGCACGTCGAACTTGTCGCGCTGGGCGTCCACGATGCGGGCGCGGCGCTTGGCGCCGCCGCCCTGGTGGCGGACCGTGATCTTACCGCTCGAGTTGCGACCGGCCTTGCGGCGACGCGGGACCGTGAGCTTCTTCTCGGGACCCTTCTTCGTCACGTCGGAAAACGCGTCGACGCTCGAGATGCGGCGGCCGGCGGTCGTCGGGTTGTACTGTTTTACTGGCATAATCTTAGACCCCTTCGTACACGTCGATGGTCTTCCCCTTCGGCAGGGTGACGATCGCCTTCTTCCAGGTGCTTCGCATCCCTTCGCGGCCTCCGAAACGCACGACCTTGCCGCGCACGCGCTGGATGTTGACGCTCGAGGGGAGCACGCCGTACATGGCCTTCACGGCCTCGCGTACGTCCACGCGGGTCGCGCCGGAGTTCACGACGAAGGAGTACTGCCCCTGGGAGGCGAGCGTGGCCGCCTTCTCGGTGACGAGCGGCGACACGATCACGTTCACCAGGTTCGCCGGGAGGGCCTTCGCCGTTTTCGCGGGCGACACCTTTTCTTTCTTGGCCGGCACCTTCTTCCCTTCCTTGGTCTCGACAGGAACGGCATTCGTCAGCTCCTGTTCCTTCTTGGATTTGAATCGGTCGAGGATGCCCATATCAGGAACGCTTATACGTCTTCGTAAGCGCCTCGATCGCGGAGCGGGACGCCACCACGTTCTCATGGGTGATGAGGTCCACCACGTTGAGCGAGGCCGCCGAGATGGTGGTCACGCGCGGGAGGTTCTTCGCCGCGCGCACGACCGCGCGATTCTCAGGTTCGAGCACGATGAGCGTCTTCTTGCCGGAGAGCGGGAGCTTCTTGAGCATGAGGGCCACGCGCTTGGTCTTGGCCTCCGAAAGCTCGAGCGAATCCACCGCCACGAACGCGTCGTGCATGACCTTGTCGGTGAGCACCATGGCGAGCGCCTTGCGGCGGGCCGATCGGTTCATCTTCACCGAGAAATTGCGTTCCTTGCGCGGACCGAACGTGACGCCGCCGCCGACCCAGATCG
>MGDT01000003.1:74124-103549 GCA_001791045.1 Candidatus Uhrbacteria bacterium RIFCSPHIGHO2_01_FULL_63_20
CCTTCTGCTTCCACGGCTTCTTGCCGGTCCCGGCCACCTCGCCGCGATCCTTGGTGTGGGCCGTGACGACGCGGGAGTTGGCGTTCTGCGCCACCACCGCCTCGTGCACGAGCGACGGGTTCAGCTTCACCTCGAACAGCGACGGGTCGAGCGCGAGATCGCCCACCTTCGCGCCTTCCTGGTTATAGAGGATTACTTTTGCCATACCGATTTCCCTTCACGGCTCACGACGATGAGCAACGTGCCGTACGCGCCAGGCACCGCGCCCTTGATGGCGATGGTGTTCTTGCCCGCGTCCACGGCGACCACTTCGAGGTTCTTCACGGTCACGCGGCGCGCGCCCATGTGGCCGGCCATGCGCTGGCCCTTGGACACCGGACCCTGGCGCTGCGAGGCGATGGACCCCGGCATGCGCATGTTGTCCTTCTGCCCGTGGGTGGCGGGACCGCCCGAGAAGTGGTGGCGCTTCATGACGCCCTGGAACCCCTTCCCCTTGCTGATCCCGGTGACGTCGATCTTGGTGCCGGGCGTGAACGCCTCGACCGTGACCGCGTCGCCGCGCTTCAGTTCGGTGCTGCCGACGCGGAACTCGCGCAGGGTGCCCAGCGCCGGCAGGTCCTTGAGGTGACCCGCTTCGGGGGCGTTGAGCGCCCTCTTCACGCCGGTCCCGAGCTGGACGGCAGAATAGCCGTCGGTTTCGACGGTCTTCAACGCCGTGACGACGTTGGGGTCCGCCTCCACGATCGTGACAGGCACGAGCGTCCCATCCTCCTTGAAGTGCTGGCTCATTTCGAGCTTCCGACCGATGATGAACGGCATAGTTCGTATTGGTCCGATATGACGGACATGCTCCGGCTAAGACAAAAGCCAGAAGTCGAAACGCATCGGACGATGCGTGCCGGCTTCTAGCCCTTGGAAACTCCCGAGCGGGAGGCGCAAGGTTGTGGGTTGATTTATGAGAGACTCCTTATCCGCGTCTTTCTGAAGCCCCGGAAGGTTTTCCCTGAGGATCTTTCTTCCGTGTTCTTCGGACGCTTCGGGGGATCGATCCCACGGGATGGGCGGTCTCCGAGAGGCCGCCACACCCGTGGTTCTATCCCGTTTATGTCTTGATCTCGACGTCGACGCCGGCCGGCAGGTTGAGGCTCATGAGCGAATCGATGGTCCGCTCGGTCGGCTCGGTGATGTCGATGAGGCGCTTATGGATGCGCATCTCGTACTGTTCGCGGGAGTCCTTGTCGATGAAGGTCGACCGGTTCACCGTGAACTTGCGCTTCTCCGTGGGGAGAGGCACGGGCCCCAGGATCTTCGCCCCGCTGCGCTCAGCCGTCTTGATGATGGTCTGGGTCGCCTGGTCGATGATCTTGTGGTCGTACGCGCGGATCTTGATGCGGATCCGCGACTTCTCCTCCGACGGTTCCTTTTTCGTTGCTTGCGCCACAGGTCGAGGAAAGAACGGTTAACGGGGATTATTACTTGACGATCTTCGTCACCACGCCGGCGCCCACCGTGCGGCCGCCCTCGCGGATGGCGAACTTGGACTTCTCTTCAAGCGCCACCGGGACGATGAGCTTGACCGCCATCTTCACCGTGTCGCCCGGCATCACCATCTCCACGCCTTCCGGCAAGCTCACCTCGCCGGTCACGTCGGTCGTGCGGATGTAGAACTGCGGCTTGTAGCCCTTGAAGAACGGCTTGTGGCGGCCGCCTTCCTCCTTGGAAAGGGCGTACACCTCGGCTTCGAATTCGGTGTGCGGGGTGATGGATCCGGGCTTCGCGAGCACCATGCCGCGCTCCACGTCTTCCTTCTTCACGCCGCGCAGGAGGAGTCCCGCGTTGTCGCCGGCCATGCCGGAGTCGAGCTGCTTGTTGAACATCTCGATGCCGGTCACCACGGTCTTGGTGGACTCGGGGCGCAGGCCGATCATCTCGACGTCCTCGTTGATCTTCACCTGCCCGCGTTCGATGCGGCCGGTCACCACGGTGCCGCGGCCTTCGATCGAGAACACGTCCTCGATCGGCATCAGGAACGGCTTGGAGGTCTCGCGGACCGGCTCGGGCACGTACTCGTCGAGCGCCTTCACGAGGTCCAGGATCGGCTTGGAAGCCACCGGGTCCATGGGGTTCTCAAGCGCCTTGATCGAGGAGCCGCGGATCACCGGGACGGTGTCGCCCGGGTAGTTGTATTTCTTGAGGAGGTCGCGCACTTCCTGCTCCACGAGGTCGATGAGCTCGGGGTCGTCGACCATGTCCACCTTGTTCAGGTAGACGACGATGGCCGGCACGCCGACCTGGCCGGCGAGCAGGATGTGTTCGCGGGTCTGCGGCATCGGGCCGTCGGCCGCGGACACGACCAGGATCGCGCCGTCCATCTGGGCGGCACCCGTGATCATGTTCTTGATGTAGTCGGCGTGTCCCGGACAGTCGACGTGCGCGTAGTGGCGCTTCTCGGACTCGTACTCGGTGTGGGCCGTCGCGATCGTGATGCCGCGGGCCTTCGATTCCGGAGCCTTGTCGAGGTCATCCACGCCCTTCTTCTGGGCCACGCCGCCGTGCGCGGCGAGCACGGCCAAGATGGCCGCCGTGGTGGTGGTCTTGCCGTGGTCGACGTGGCCGATGGTGCCCACGTTCACGTGCGGCTTGGTGCGCTGAAAGACGTCTGCCATACGCGTTAGATCCTTCGAGCCCGCCCGTCGGGCGAAAAGAGCTCAAAACATTAACGATTTAGGGTGTGGATTGAATGGCCGGAGTATAGCAAAGGGGCTGAATCTACGCAAGCTTCGGGGCTATTCCACCGGTTCCAGGTAGAACTGGTCCTCATCGAACCCTTCGTTTTTGGCTTTGTTGCGGCCTTCCTTCTCCGCTTCCGGGATCGAATCCCCCTCCTGGAATGCCATGAATTCCTTTAAGACCTGATGGCGTTCGACGTCGTTCATCTTCGCCAGATCCCAGGTGTCCCCGGCCTCGTTCGCCGGCTTCATGAGATCGAAGATGTCCGGCGGCGGGGTTTCGTCCTCGTCCGAGGTGGCGCGATCGCGGTCCTGGCGCAGAGTCGGGCCACGGTGAGCAGGGGTTGGCGGGGTGGGCAATGGTCGCTCAGAAGGCCTCGGACCGCCGAGCAGGCCTTCATACTGATCAAGACCCATCACCACGAACGACTCTTCCCCTTCCGGGTCGGTGATGATCAGCCGGTCACCCGTGCGTTTTGCAAGCTCCAAGAGGCGGCGGAGGTTCTTCATATCGGGGGCATCTTACCGCCCGCATCCTCTCTGTCAACAAGCCAAAATATGGCTAACCTTGGCCCAAGGGTTGACAAAAATCCCAATGTATGGTATTCTATTGCCTTGTGCATGGTTAACCGCCAGCTCTGGGAGCTCCTCCGATACGGATGGATACGCACAGGAAAGGATAGATTCGACAGGAAATAGCAACATTGTTTAGCCTGATTTACGGACGTCCCTCCCAGACCACGAAACCCCCGGCCATGCCGGGGGTTTCGGTTTTTATCGATCGCGGCTTTGTCCTCGGACATCTTGTTTCTTCTAATTCTTATACAACGCGATCTGGTCGCAGGCGCAGGGGGCATGACCGATATCCACGCGCCTTAATCTCTCAATTTCTTATTTTCGGAATTTTTCAGAAAATTCTTCCCAGACACAAGTGAACGTCCGAGCCGTTTTTCCAACTTCTCCCTTGCGACGGCCGCGACGTCGCCTCCCGCCTTCGCGTCGCTTTTGAGCTTCGGCAAACCCTTCGAGTCTTCCATCCGATGGATCTCCGTCGTCGAACGTTCCCCGAGCATGTTGAAGATCAGTTCGAAGTCATCCATGTGATCGCGCAGATTCTCCCGCTCCCGAATCACGATTCCTCGCATCCGCTTTTCAATCCAATCCTCGCTGTAGCCTTTGAGTTTGTACAACATCCGTGTACGCTTGGTCGCGAGCTCCGGGTTCTCGATTTCTTGCACACGCTCGTATCCGACTTTTGCGAGCCAGCGTTTGAAGGGTTCAGCTTTGGGGGATGGAATGGATTGGATGATGCGGAAGATTCCTTCGGTGCTGGCGCAGTCAGTCTCACGCATTTTTCCGTCTGGAGCCTGCAATTTCAACCCGTGACAAAATGTCACGACTTCACTTCCTTCCTCCGTTAATCTTTGCTTGAGTTTCCTCCAATACGCACCAGCATCAATGCTGTCTGCAAGGACTTCGCATGCGTCCACAACCGAAAACCACCACTCCCCATTTTGAAGTCTCTTGCGGATTTTTTTTCCCTTAAACAAGGCGATGTGCGTCGTTTCAACATAAGGGCGTTTTGCTTGGCGCATAGGCAGTCGCGTTACAGGAACAATCCCGCCAGCTTGATCTCATCATACGAATACCCGTCCCCCAGGACAACCTTCACGGGCGTGTGCATCCGCGTGTTGGCCGTCCGATATGCCTGTCGGATCTTTTCGAACCGCTCCGCATCAGGTTTCAAATAGCCGATGTCCAATCCGGGCTGTTCCCGGACCAGCGCCATGAGGTGTCCGATCACCGTCCCTGGCGCGATTCCGCGCTCCTTCGCGATGTCCGCGATCGAACGTTTTTGCTCGATGAGCTCCCTGGTCTTTTGATACGTCGATCCTTCCCGAAGCGACGGTGGCGACTTTGATCGCGGATGGGCGCGTTCGATGAGCCCGCGTGATCGCGCATGCGCTTGGATGCGCTCGAGAAAGATCTTCCCGTACCGCGCGAGCTTCCGGGAACCTACGCCGAACACCTGTCCGAGCCGTTCCGGATCTTGCGGAAGATAGTACGCCATCTCCTGCAACGTCCGGTCGCCGAAAATGACGAACGGCGGGACGTTGTGCGCGTCGGCCAGGACCTTTCGTTCTCGTCGGAGGATCTGGAACAGGTCCTGCTCGAAGAGGAGATTCTCCGCGGATGCCGGACGGGACACGCTCGCGTCGATCGCTTCTTTCGCCGGCGGTACGCAAACGTCGCACGCGTCGCAGGTCGCGGACGCGGATCGCTCGCCGAAATATTCCAAAAGAAACCGTCGGCGGCAGGCACGCGTCTCGCCGTACGAGATCACCTGGGCGAGCTTTTGATGCGCGAGCGCCTTCTCCGGGCCGTCGTCCATCATGTTGATGAAATATTCCTGCTTGCGACGATCGCCGTACGCGTAGAACAGCACGCACTCGCTGGGTAACCCGTCGCGTCCGGCGCGTCCGGTCTCCTGGTAATACGATTCGATCGTCTTCGGCAGGTCCATGTGGACCACCAGCCGGACGTCGGGCTTGTCGATCCCCATGCCGAACGCGATCGTCGCGACGATGACGGGAACCTCGTCGCGGATGAATTTCTCCTGCGTCTCCCGCCGGACGTTCCGATCCAATCCCGCGTGATATGGCAACGCTTCGAACCCGGCCCGGCACAATTTCTCGGCGACCTCCTCCGTGTTCTTTCGGGAGAAGCAATACACGATCACCGCCTTATCCTTATAGGACGCGAGCAACCGGACGAGCTGCCCGACAGCGTCCCGCTTCGGCCGCACGACGTATCGGAGGTTTGGGCGATTGAAACTCGAGAGGAACACCGGCGCCCCTTCCATCCGGAGCTCTTTAAGGATGTCTTCCCTGACCCTGGGCGTCGCCGTCGCGGTAAGGGCGATGACGGGCACGGATGGGAACGTCTCACGCAGTTCCTTCATGCACCGGTAATCCGGCCGGAAATCATGTCCCCATTCCGAAATGCAATGCGCTTCGTCGATCGCGATGAGGGAGACGGTGAGTTGCTCCAAAAACGCCTGGAACTCCGGCTGGACCAATCGCTCCGGGGCGACATACAAAAGCTTCAGCGCTCCGGAGCGTGCGCGCGATTCCACGTCCGCCTGCACGTCGGCGTCCAACGTGCTGTTGAGACAGGCGGCGGCGATCCCATTGGCCGTAAGGGCATCGACCTGATCCTTCATGAGGGCGATGAGCGGGGAAACGACGAGCGTGATCCCGGGAAACGTGAGCGCCGGCAGCTGGAAACACAGCGACTTCCCTCCTCCCGTAGGCATGAGCACCAGGACGTCTTTCTTTCGGAGGACCGCGTTGATGATTTCCTCCTGCAACGGCCTGAACGCATCGTACCCGAAATGCGTCTTGAGAAGCTCGCACATAAATAAAAATTACTGGCTTGGGGGCCAGTGGTTTTGAATGCTTGACGACAAGTGTATCGGATTTTTTCGGATCTGTCAACCAAAAATCTGTGGATAAACTTCCTTTGTCATCGCGAGGAGGCCGCAGCCGACGAAGCGATCCCCCACGGGAGATTGCTTCGTCGCTCGCGAAAACCTAGCTCCTCGCAATGACAGACTGGACCGTTCGCATCTTCTTTTTCAGGTCTCGATACAGCGCGACCTGGCCGCGGGCGCGGGCGAGGTTGTGGGCGCGGCGCGACGGGTAACGCTTGGAATCCCAGCCGAAATAGCTGTCCTCGAAATAATCCTTGAGGAACCGGCTCGCCAGCTCGAGCGTGATGAGTCCCACCGACTGCGGGATGAGGGAGATCTCTTTTTTCGTGAGGAACTTCCCCGCCTCCTGCGAATACCCTTTCCACGCCGCCTTGAAAATCGGAAGGCGGAACCGGTTCTTCGGATCGTCTTCCTTGAGCCCGCACCACGAACGGAACGCGTCCCCGAATTCCACCAGGATCGGCCGGCGGTTGCAGGTATCGAGGTCCACGATCGTCTTCGCCTTATCGTCCGCGTCGAACAGGATGTTGGAAATCTTGGGGTCCCCGTGAATCGCGCGCATGGGCAATCCTTTCGGCAGGAACAGGTTCGGAAGCTCCTTCAGAATCAACTCGACCTCTTCTTTCACCTCGTCCATGAGCGGTTTCTTCCGATTCGCCGCCACCGTCTTCTTGAACGCCGCGAAGATCTTCTCGGTCTCGTGCAGCACCTTCTTGGACTTGAACCGATATGGCAGCCGATCCAGCGTCATGTGGAAGCGCGCGAAAATCCTCCCGGCTTCTGCCGCCATCGCTGGCTTCTCCAGCTTGTGGAAGGTGTTGCCTGAAATGAACGTCTGCATGCGCCACACATGTTTCCCGTCCTTCGCCAGCACCGTAAGTTTTTTCGTGAGAACGCACTTAGGCGACAGGAATCCCTCGTCGTTCAGGAACGTGGTGACCACGAAGAAGTCCTCGGCGATTTCTTTTGACGCGAGGATCGGATGCAACCTCTGGAGGATGAACTCCCCCTTCGTCGCCTTCACCCGGAACGTGCGATGGATGAGCCCGCTCGAAAGCAGCTTGGTGGTTTTCACCGCGCCGATGTCGTATTGGGCCAGCACTTTTTTCGGGACTGTTTCCATACCGGAAGCATTCTAGTACAGTTGTCTTTGCGAGCGAAATGACAATATTCATATGCCCGACATCGAAGCACGTCTGTCCGCCATCGAACGCATGGTGGATGACATCCAGACCGTGGTGCACAAGATCCAAAAGACCCACGCCGAAGAGCATCAGCTCGACGACGTGATGGGCAAGCTCCGCGACATCGAGCGCGCCATCTCGAAGCTCGGATGAACGAAAGACGGCCTCGCGGCCGTCTTTTTGTTTTCAATCAGGTCGCGCGGCGGCTCACGCCGGCGCGTTCCTCGACGATCTTCTTCGCCACGTTGGGCGGCACGGGCTCGTAGTGGTCGAACTCCATGGAGTAGCTCGCGCGGCCCTGGGTGTTGCTCCGCAGCGTGGTCGCGTAGCCGAACATCTCGGCGAGCGGCACGAAAGCGGACACGATCTTCGCCCCGTTCCGGTCCGCCATCTCCTGGATCTGGCCGCGCTTGGCGTTCAGGTCGCCCACCACGGTGCCCATGAAATCCTCGGGCATCACCACCTCCACCTTCATCATCGGCTCGAGCAGCGCGACGCCGGCCTTCTTGCACGCGTCCTGGAACGCCATGGAACCGGCGATCTTGAACGCCGCTTCGTTGGAGTCCACGTCGTGGTAGGAGCCGTCGAACACGATCACCTTCACGTCGATGAGGGGGTACCCCGCGAGCACGCCGCGGTCGGCGGCTTCCTCGGCGCCCTTCTCGATCGGCTTGATGAACTCGCGCGGGATCGCGCCGCCCTTGATCTCTTCCTCGAACTCGAACCCCTTGCCGGCCTCGTTCTTCTCGACGCGCAGGAGGCAGTGGCCGTACTGGCCGCGGCCGCCCGTCTGTCGGATGTATTTCCCTTCGCCCTCGGCGGTGCCGAGGATCGATTCGCGGTACGCCACCTGCGGCTTGCCCACGTTCGCTTCCACGTTGAACTCGCGCTTCATGCGGTCCACGATGATGTCGAGGTGGAGTTCGCCCATGCCCGAGATGATGACCTGGTTGGTCTCCTCGTCGGTGCGCACGCGGAAGGTCGGGTCTTCCTCGGCGAGCTTTTGCAGCGCCACGCCCATCTTTTCCTGGTCGGCCTTCGTCTTAGGCTCGATGGCGATCGAGATCACCGGCTCGGGGAACACGATGGATTCGAGCACGAGAGGATGGTTCGGGTCGCACAGCGTGTTGCCGGTGAAGGTGTCCTTGAGACCCACCGCGGCGGCGATCTCGCCGGCGTACACCTCGTTCACGTCCTCGCGCGTGTTCGCGTGCAGGCGGACGATGCGGCCGATGCGTTCGGTCGTCCCGGTCGAGGAGTTAAGCACGTACGAGCCCGCGGTGATCTTGCCGGAGTACACGCGGAAGAACACGAGCTTCCCGACGAACGGGTCGGCGGCCAGCTTGAACGCGAGCGCCGCGAACGGGGCGTCGTCGGACGCCGGGCATGCGAGGGCCTTCTCCGGGTCATCGACGGCATGCGCCTTGGTGGGCGGGATGTCGAGCGGGCTGGGGAGGAATTCCACGACCGCGTCGAGCACCTGCTGCACCCCCTTGTTCTTGAGCGCGGAACCGGTGAGCACCGGGAAGATCTCGTTCTTGATGGTGGCCTTGCGCAGCCCGGCCTTCAGTTCGGCGATGGTCGGCTCTTCGCCGCCCAGGTACTTGGTCATGAGCGCCTCATCGGTCTCGCAGATCGCCTCGACGAGCTTGTGGCGCCACTCCTCGACGAGCGGCGTCATGTCGGCGGGCGGATCGCTCACCTCGATCTCCTTGCCCAGGTCGTCCTTGAAGATGTAGGCCTTCTTGTCGAACAGGTCCACGATCCCCTGGAAGTTCGATTCGGAACCGATCGGAAGCTGGATCGGGTGCGCCTTCTTGGACAGGCGGGTGTGGATGGAAGCGAGGTCCTTGAAATAATCCGCGCCGGTGCGGTCGAGCTTGTTGATGAAGCAGATGCGCGGGACGTTGTAGTCGTCCGCGTAGCGCCAGTTGGTCTCGGACTGCGGTTCCACGCCGGCCACGCCGTCGAACACCACGAGCGCGCCGTCGAGCACGCGAAGCGAACGTTTCACCTCGATGGTGAAGTCGATGTGTCCGGGGGTGTCGATCAGGTTCATCCGGTGGCCCTTCCAGAAGCAGGTTGTGGCGGCCGCGGTGATGGTGATGCCGCGCTCGCGCTCCTGTTCCATCCAGTCCATGGTGGTGTCCCCCTCGTGCACCTCGCCGATCTTGTGCTTCTTGCCGGTGTAGAACAGGATGCGCTCCGAGGTGGTGGTCTTGCCGGCGTCGATGTGCGCGATCACGCCGAAGTTGCGCGTCTTCTCAAGCGAATACTCTCGGGGCATAAGCGGTTAGCGGGCAAAGTGAGCGAACGCGCGGTTGGCCTCGGCCATGCGCTGGACATCCATCTTCTTGCGCACGGCGTCGCCCTCGCCTTTGGCGGCGGCGACCAGTTCGTCGGCGAGTTTCTGCGCCATCGGGCGTCCCTTCTTGGCGTTGGCGCCGTCGAGGATCCAGCGGTACGCGAGCTGGTAGCGGCGTTCCCCGCGCACCGGCATCGGCACCTGGTAGTTGGCCCCGCCCACGCGCTTCGATTTCACCTCCAGGCTCGGCATCGCGTTCTTGAGCGCGAGGTCCAGCGTGTCGACCGGATCGACCTTCGCCTTCTCCTTGATGATCTCGAACGCCTCGTACACCACCGCCTGCGCCGTGGCCTTCTTGCCATTGCGCATGATCATGTTGATGAGCTTGGAAACGTAAATGTTCCCGTACTTGGGGTCGGGGATCTGTTCACGTTTTGGTGCCTGCTTGCCACGCATATTCTTATTCGTTGCTGCCGGGTGTCCTTCCCCCTGCGTTCTGGGGTACTCCGACGGTGATTAATGGACGATTACTTCTTGTCCTTGGGACGCTTCTGGCCGTACAGCGAGCGGCCGCGACGGCGTTCCGCGACGCCCTGGGTGTCGTAGCGTCCGCGCACCACGTGGTAGCGCACGCCCGGCAGGTCCTTCACGCGCCCGCCGCGCAACATCACGATGGAGTGTTCCTGCAGGTTGTGCCCTTCGCCCGGGATGTAGGCCGTGACTTCGACGCCGTTGCTCAACCGCACGCGCGCGATCTTGCGGATCGCCGAGTTCGGCTTCTTCGGGGTCATGGTGGTCACCTTCACGCACACGCCGCGCTTGAACGGGCTCCCCTTGGAGAATTCGGTGCGGCGGCGGTGGAGCGAGTCGAGCCCGAACTGCATGGCCGGGGACTTGCTCTTCACCTTGTGGGACGTGCGTCCCTTGCGGATCAACTGCGAAATCGTTGGCATAATCAAAATAAGGATGGCCGGAGAGTATCACGGGCGAGAAAAACGGTCAATTCTGCGCTTAGATGGCGCCCAAGACGGCTCCCAGGAACCCCTGGCAATGATCCGAAAGGAGGAAATCGCACGCGGCGTAGGTCGGGGCGGACACGAAAAAGAACACGTTGAACGGAGTGACGAGCGAGATGACCACGAGCGCCATGAGGAGCTGCGGGCCGTAGTGGGCGACGGCGAAGCGGAGCCGCGCGTACTTGGGATGGTCGGTGAGCGCGAAGAACAGCTTGGATCCGTCCAGCGGGTGGACCGGGATGAAATTGAAGAACGCGAGCCCGAGGTTCAGGAGAATGAGGAAGAACAGGAACACCACCAGGAGGTTGAGCTGTGTGATGATCTGGCTCCCCACCAGGAACCGGAGGGCGAAGGCGCTCATGCTCGCGAGCAGGAGGTTGCTGAACGGACCGGCGAGCGCGATGGCCACGCCGTCCCACGCCGGATTCCTTAGGTTGTACGGGTTG
Organism: Candidatus Uhrbacteria bacterium RIFCSPHIGHO2_01_FULL_63_20; assembly: GCA_001791045.1. Taxonomy (GTDB): domain Bacteria; phylum Patescibacteriota; class Patescibacteriia; order UBA9934; family GWF2-40-263; genus 2-01-FULL-63-20. The sequence continues at coordinate 85,298 of MGDT01000003.1, forward strand.
TATGGAACGGGCTTGGCCCAGCCGAATCCCACGAGCAAGAGCGACAGGAACCCGAGCGGATCCACGTGCGCGAGCGGGTTGAGCGTGAGCCGGCCCTCGTGCTCGGCCGTGCGGTCGCCGCGCCACTTCCCGACGAGCGCATGGCTGAACTCATGCACGGTGAGCGACAGCATGATGGCCGCCACCCAGGCGATGGCCATCATCGGGGACGCGAGGATCAGGTTGAAGAACATATCGTGGGAAGTATATCAGACCTTCACGCGCTCGATGTCGGCGCCGATGCCGCGGAGTTTCTCTTCCAACCGCTCATATCCGCGGTCCAGATGCTCGATGCCGGTGAGCGTGGACGTTCCCTTCGCGACGAGCGCCGCCACCACGAACGCGAGCCCGGCGCGGATATCCGGCACGGCGACCTCGGCAGGCGAGAGCTCGCGCGGCCCCTGGATGACCGCGCAGTGGCGGTAGTTGCGCCCCTTGAACCGGCAGTCGGTCTCGCCCAGGCAATTGGAAAACAGCGACACGTCCGCCCCCATGCGCTTGAGCGTCTCCGTGTACCCGAAGCGTTCCTCGTACACCGTCTCGTGCACGACCGAGGTCCCCTTGGCCTGGGTGAGAAGCACGACAAGCGGCTGCTGCCAATCGGTCATGAACCCCGGATGCGTGTCGGTCTCAAGCTCGATGCCGCGGAACCCGTTCACGGCGCGGAAGGCGATGCCGTCCGCCTGCACGTCGTATTCGCCGCCGATCTTCCGGACCGTGTTCAGGAAGGTGATCATGTGCTCATGCTGGGCGCCCTTCACGAACACCTCGCCGCGGCTCCCGAGCGCCATGCACGCATAGCTCGCCGCCTCGATGCGGTCGGGCATCACCCGCATGTGGCAGCCGGAAAGCTTCTCCACCCCCACGATCTCGATCCCGCGTCCGGCGTTCACCTGGATCACGGCCCCCATCTTCTGCAGCATCATGATGAGCTGCTTGACTTCTGGTTCGCCGGCGGCGTTCCGTATGACGGTGCGCCCCTGCGCGAGAGAACCGGCGAGGATGGCGGTCTCGGTCGCGCCGACGGAGGGATACGGCAGGTCGATGAGCGCGCCGCGCAATCCTTTCGCGGCGACCGCGCGGTAGCCCTCGGGCGTCTCCTCGATGACGGCCCCCATGGCCTCGAGCGCGCCCAGATGGAAATTGACGGGTCTCGCCCCGATGGCGTCGCCGCCCACGCGCGGCACGAACGCCTCGCCGGCGCGGTGCAGGAGCGGCGCGATCGCGAGCACGCTCAAGCGGTTCTTTCGCGACAACCCCTCGACCGACGTCCGACGGATATCCTTCGTCTGCAACCGCAGGGTGTGCGCGTCGTCCCACTGCGCCTGCGCGCCGATCGAGGTGATGATCTCGCGCGTGATCCCGGTCTCGTGCTGGCGCGGGACGTTGCCGAGCGTGACCGGCTCGTCGGTGAGCAGCGACGCCACCATCAGCTTGGACGCCGCGTTCTTGGCGCCCGAAAGCACCACCTCCCCATGGAGCGGCACGCCGCCTTCGATACGAAAAGCGTCCATATGAATGGACGCCATCGTATCCGTTTGGGCGAGTGGGTCAAGCCTGCTCCCGGCGAGGTTCCTCGACCGCCACGATCTCCCCCTCCTCGACCACCACCAGGTGCTCGTCGCGTTCAGGCATCTCGCACGCGCCGCTCCCGCAGGCGCCGGAGCCGCAGCATCCCTTGTCCAGGGGTCCGCAGCCGCTCCCGCAGCTGCATCCGCCGCGCTTGGCATCCACGGAGAATCCCCCGGCGCCCAACTTCGCGAGCGCGAGCGCGGAAAGGAGGAGCGAGAGGTCGAACTCGAATCCGCCCACGTATCCCATCTTCCCCTTCACGAGCACGATGGCGCCAACCATGACGAGGGCGAGCAGGATCGAGGCGACGTGCACGTATGAGCCCACGAGCACGGCGAGGCCGCCCAAGAGCTCGACGAGGCCGATGATCGCGCCGGTGCCAGTCGGCATCCCGAGCTTCTCCATGAACGCGTTCGCCATGGCGACGTCGGAGAGCTTCATCCACCCATGGGCCACGAACACGAGGCCGAGGGAGAGGCGCAGGAACAGGCGCCCGAGGTCCGGGTGGGAGCCGTGCACGCGGCAACCGAGCGTATGCATGAACATATCTACGGGTTAGAGGGATAAGGGGTTGAAGGGTTGAAAGGGGTCTGAATCGTAGATATCATACATCACTTCCCCTGTCGACGTTCGCGGGAACGATACTCTTCGAGCGCCGCGCGGAAGTCCTCGGCGCCGAAATCCGGGAACATCTTGTCCGAAAAATGGAATTGTGCCTCGGCGATGTCCCACATCATGAATCCGCCGCTCCAATGCGGTTCCCCTCCGGTGCGGATCACGAGATCCACGGGCGGGAGATCCTTCGTGAGAAGATGCCGTTTGATGATGGACGGTTCGACCGCGAACCGCGGGTCTTTCCTGCCTTCATCGACCATCCGCTGGATCGCATCCGTCATCTCGCTCACCCCGTCGTAGGCGTCGAAGAAGTTGAGCGGGTGGCGGTCGTTGCGCTTGGTCTTTTCGATCACCCCTTCGATCGCCTTCACGAGGCCCGGCGGTTGGAATTCGCGCCACTGCCCGAACACCTGCACCCGCACGCCATGCTCGGACAGCTCCGGCACCTCGGTGAGTTCCAAAAAGAACCGCTCCAACACCTGGTACAGGAACTCCACCTCGACCTTGGAACGGGTGGTGAGATTCGACCTGGATGCGATCCAGGCGGACACGCAATACACCCCCTCTTCGAAGGCGGCACGCAGGATCGGCCTGAACCGGCGCGCCCCGGCGTCATGACCTTCCCACGGTTTCAATCCATGCCTCTTCGCCCACCGGCGGTTGCCGTCGGGGATGATCGCGACATGACGCGGGGTTTGGTCGTCTGGCATATCAGCTTCATCGAGCGACCCTCCGCGTCGTTGCTCATCGAACGTTCTGTCGGGCTAGCGGGACTTGAACCCGCGGCCTCTTGCACCCCATGCAAGCGCGCTACCAGCTGCGCCATAGCCCGGCACAAGGTTCGATGAGTCGCGTGAACTCTAGCCGAAAACGAAAAAACGGCCAAGGGCTTGGCCGTCTTTTGGCGCCTCGCCGGTCGATCAGACGGTCCAACGAATATCCGTCTGACATCGTCGGCACGTCTGGGTCACGATGATGAGAGCTTGTCGAGCCCACCATGTCGTTCCCGTACGCCGGGTTCGGTTCAATGATGCGTCATGATTCTGGAACACATCTGACCGACCGCGAGACACTCACAACGTACCAGTTCATAGGAGCCTGGCAAGCAGGAATCCTCCTTCGTTATCCCCGGACCATCCCCGAAGTTATCCACACCCGCTTTGACCCAATGAATATAAGGAAAAAGCCCCAGGTCGGGGCTTCGTCAGGGTCTTGGGGCGTCGAGCCGCGAATTGAGCTGAGGGATCTTCTGCTCCCGCAAGAACGTCTGCACGTCCGGATGGGCCCAGCGGATGCCGTAGAGGCTCGCCGGAAAGAAGTGCGGGAAGAAGATGTCGCGACAGGCGCGTGACTTGTACAATTCGTGATTCTCCTCGTTGGTCGAGAATCTTGAGCTGTAATAGTCCTGGAACGTCATGAACTGCGCCTCGAACTGACGGTCGTTCCAGTCGATCCACTCCTTCACGACGCGATAGTGCTTCGACGAACGCTTGTTCTTGGGGTCGCGGCCGTCGTCGCGGCAATCCCCGCCGATGACCGCGATGAAATCGCGCAGCTGCCGGATGAGCGCGTCGCGCTCGTCTTCGGTCGGGACAAGGAACTTCACCCCGCAACGGTCTTGCACGTCGAACGGGTCGGGATGGCCCTCTTGCCTGCGGATGAGCACCTTCAGGTACGTGTCGAACGGCGTCTTCGTCCGGTGATGGAACCCGACCAGGCGTCCCCCCAGCGTGCGGCACGCGAGCGGCTCGTTGTGCACGTGCCTCGGGTCGAACGACCCTGGCAGCTCCGCCGGGATCCCCTCCACGCGGAAGGATGGGTCCTCCGGGTCGTGCACGGCGAGCGCCTTCACGCGAAAGTGGTCGGCAGGGTCGTGGAACCTGGTCACCACGACGCGACGGACGTCCTCGCGGAAGAAATCGTTGGTGATCCTTGCGACGAACTTGCCTTGGTCCTTCGACGCGACCAGGTAGCTGTCAGGCAGCTCGTTGCCGGCGATGCACATGGCGACGTCGCCCAGCATGAGCGCCCCGAACCGGCGGTGACGATGCACCTCGGTGGTGCCGGGGTCGTCAGCCAGGTCATAGAGGTCCTCCACGTCGTCCGTTGAGCTGACCATGGCCTCGAGTTCGAGGTCATGCAGGTACGCGTGCGCGTATTTTTCCTTGAGCGCGTCGAGTTCGCGCTTCAGCTGCACGAGCTCGCGGGCGAAGAAGATCTTGCGCTCGGGCGCGGCGTACCGGAAGAACGCGCGGCGCCGGTCGATCGCCTTCTCGTCGTACGGCGCGGTCCAATCCGCGCACCACTCGAGGACCTGACGGAACTCCGGGGCGATTCGTGACATCGTCTCTCCATGGAAAAAGGACGGACCCGCATCGTAGCGGGCCCGTCCCTCCTCCGTCAACACGGCCTAGATCCCTTCGCCGAACTGGTAGCGGTCGGTGATCTTCTCGTAGCGGAACAGCTCGTCGTCCTTGAAGAACCGCTTCACCTCGGAGGCGGACGCGTCGGGCGAGTCGGACGCGTGGATGAGGTTGCTGGGCACGTTCATGGCGAGGTCCGCGCGGATGGTGCCGGCGTCGGCCGCGCGCGGGTTGGTGGCGCCCACGACCTTGCGCACCGACTCGATCGCGTCGAGGCCCTCGAGCACCATGGCGCACACCGGGGTCTGCATCATGAATTTCTTCAGCCCGGCGAAGAACGGCTTGCTCGCGTGATGCGCGTAGTGCTCCTCGAGCATGTCGTCGGTGAGGTGGATGAACTTCATCGCGACGATCTTGAGCCCTTTGCGCTCGAAGCGGCCCACGATCTCGCCCAGGAGGTCGCGCTGGATCCCATCGGGCTTGATGAGGACGACCGTGCGTTGGATGTCAGCCATATGACGTGATTCGTTTGGCTGACACTATCACCGGCGTATCAAAACGGCAAGGGTGCCGGTTCCACCGTGGGTTCCCCTCCTCCCGAACGGATCAGGATCTCCCCATGCTGATCCGTGCGGAACACCCGGATGCCCAGGTCCGCAAAGCGGGCGAGGACGTCCTCGTGCGGATGCCCGTACCGGTTGTCCTCCCCGCACGAGATGACCGCGAACTCGGGGGTCACGGACAGGAGGAACGGGCGCGAGGATGACGTGCGGCTCCCGTGATGTCCCGCCTTGAGCACGTCCACGTCGCCCGCGCGCGCGCCGTACGACGCTTCTTCCTTCGCTTCGGTGTCCGCGGTGAGCAGCACGGACGTTTCCCCGTAACGGACGAGCAGCACGATCCCCGCGCGGTTGGGCTCGCTCACGCCTTTTCCGTCGTACCTCGCGTCAGGCCACAGCACGTGGAACTCCACGCCATCGTAGGAGAACCGGTCGCCGGCCTTCACCGCGCGTCGCTCCGCCGCTTCGGACATGACGGCTTCGGCGTATGCTCGCGCGACCTTCGTGTCCTTGGTGAGACCGGTCTCAAAGATGGTCGTGACGTCGTAACGATCGAGCACGGACACGAGTCCCGAGACGTGATCCGCGTCGGGATGCGTCGAGACCAGCCCCTCGAGCGTGCGGTCGGTCGGCGGCATGAGTTCGCCGAGCTTCACGAGCACCGCGTCGTCAGGCCCGCCGTCCACCAGGATCTGGGAATGCCCGGGGGTCTCGATGAAGATGGCGTCCCCCTGCCCCACGTCGAGCAGCCAGATGCGCAGTTCCCCCGTGGATGCCGTGATCGGGCGCCGGGCGTCTGAAACGAACAACGCGAACGCGCTCGCGCACACGAACGCGAGCGCCAATAACCCGGTGAGCGGGAACCAGCGCGGGACTAGGCGCGACGGACGCGAAGCCATACGAAGAAGATGACCGCGGCGGAAACGGCGGCCGCCGCATGCGCGAACGGCACCGACACGCTCGCGAGCGGGAGCGCTTCAAGCCAGGAAACGACATGCAAGATCACGCTTGAAAACGCCCAGGCGGGGAGCGAGATGATCTGGCCGATTCCCGGATCATAGATGGTGGCCGCGAGCCCGATGAGTCCGGATGCCATCGCGTAGGGGACCATCGGAAGCACGGCCAGGTTCGCGAGCGGGGCCACGAGCGACACCGTGCCGAACCACCACAGCACGATGGGCGTGGTCGCGATGATGGCGGCGATCGAGCCGCCGAAGCTGTCGCGGATGCCGAACTTCTTGGGAAGGAACGCCACGCGCCGCGCGAACGCCGGCGCCCAAAAGATCATCGCCGAGGTGGCGACGACCGAGAGCTGGAACCCGACGTCTCCCCACAGGAGCGTCGGGTCGAAGAGCAGCATGAGTGCGACGGCGAGCAACAGCGCATTGCCCATCTTCGCTCGGCGCCGCACCGCAGCTCCGACGAGGATCACCGCGCCCATAAGCGTCGCGCGCAACACCGCGGCCGAGGCGCCAGCGCCCAACGCGTACACGACGAGAAGGATGGCGGTGGCCCAGATGCCGCGCCGGCGAGCGAGCGGCGTCGTGATCACCCAGTTGAAAAAATAAAACGTGAACAGCGACACGTTGTAGCCGGACGCGGACAGGATGTGGCTCGTGCCGGTCGTCCTGAACGCCTCGCGCAATCCGTCGGGAAGATCGGAACTTCCGCCGAAAATGAGCCCCGTGAGGAACGACGCGTGCGGTTCGCTGAGCGCGACCGCCATCTCATGCGCGACCAATTCGCGGACATCCGATGCTTGATCGGGGAGCGCGACGGTCCACGGCGCCCCCTGCGTGCGCACGCCGCCAAGCGCGAACAGGGCGAGCGCGACGGAGATGACGATCATCGTCCGTGAGCGGGCGAACAGGTTCAAGAGGATGGCCGTGATCCCGATGACGATGGGAACGGACGCGCCGATCGCGTCCCACGCCGGCCCGAGCGCCACGCCCACGCAAAACGCGCCCAAGGCGAGCGCGAGGCTTTTCGATGGGGAATTGGCAACCGCTTCGACGGATGGGTCAGCGCGAAATCCCGACCCCATAGTACTGGAACCCGTGTTTTTTCAGATCCACGTCCGCCAACAGATTCCTTCCGTCGAACACGCGAGGTTCGATCAGCCGCTCGCGCACGGTGTCGAACGACACGTCGCGGAACTCGTTCCAATCCGTGAGCACGATCAGCGCCTCGGCCCCGTCGCACGCGTCCACGGCCGTGGGCGCGATGCCGACCGCGTCGGGCAGGATGCGGCGCGCGTTCTCTCCCGCTTTCGGATCGTAGGCGCAGACGTCGGCGCCCAGCGCGTACAAGAAACGAACGGGTTCGAGATCGGCGAGCCCCCACACGGCGAGCCTTCTTCCTTTCAATCCTCCGAGCATACGCTCGACCATTTCGACGAAACGCTTTCCCGGACGCAACGTCTCGGGACCGATGAGCGGATCGTTCCCGAGCGCGTCGGCGACGTCGCGCAGGTCCGCGCCCGTGCGCTCACACAGCGCCGCGATCTCGTTCGCGAACGAGATCTTGGTCGCCAGGAACGCGTTCGCCGCGTACTTGGCGAGCTCCGCGCTCTCGTTGCTCATGAAGAACTTGGGCGCGTCGATCCCTGCATGCATTTGGTCCACGAGCACGCGCGCGTCGCCGTCGTCGCATCCGATCACGACGCGATCGGAGCGCGGGAAATCCGGAACGCTTACTATCTCGACCATGTCCCCCTTCCCCGCCTGCTCGAACCGGTCGCGCAACGCCTGCGCGGTCCCGACCGGCACCGTGCTCTTCACGATGAGCACGAGATGATGCGTGAGACACTCCGAAATCGCATCCGCCGCCGCGAACACCTGCGTGAGATCCGGCTCCCCATCAACCCCCGGCGGGGTTCCCACGCACACCATCGCCGCTTCGGCATCGTCGATCACCGCCGCGAGTTCGGTGGTGAACATGACCCGTCCCTTCTCCTGCATCTCGCGCAGCAGCTCCTTCATCCCCGGCTCGAAGAACGGCATCTCCCCCACGTCGAGCTTGGCCACCTTCCCCGCGTCCGTGTCCATGCACGCCACGCGATGCCCGAGTTTCGCGAACCCGAGGGCATTGGTGAGCCCCACGTATCCGCACCCGACCACGACCAGGTTCATACGCGCCAAACCTTAGCAAGGAGGACTGAAAAAGAAAACCGCCCTTATTCAGAGGTGGGTTCCATGAAACCGAAAACCCTCGGGATGAGCCGAGGGTTTCCGAATCCCGGGCCCAAGCTTGCGCTTGGCCCCTCTCTCCGGAGGTGGTGGACCAGGCGGGACTCGAACCTGCAACTTAGGGTGACAAGCCGTACGAGGTTACCGATTACCTCCACTGGCCCTGGATCCAGCCCGGGACAAAACAAAACGACTCCTGGCCGAAGCCGGGGTCGTTTTATTGTCACCCTGTTGGTTCGTGGAGAACCTCGTAAGGCTATGAACAGTTAATCGCGATTCGGCTCGTTTGTCAACGCCAGGATGTGGACAACGGGAGATTGCTTCGTCGCCCCGACCAAGCATCGGCTCCTCGCAATGACATTAGACGACGATGTTCACGAGCCTGCCGGGGACGTAGATCACCTTGCGCGGCTCCTTGCCTTCCACGTACTTTTGCACGTTGGTGTCCGCCATCGCGCGAGCGACGGCTTCGTCCTGCGTCAGGTCGGGCGCGATGTCTATCGTCCCGCGGAGTTTTCCGTTCACCTGGATGGCGACCGTCACCTTTTCATCTTTCAGGAAATGTTCGGACGCGACCGGCCACTTCTGGGTAAACACCGAAGTCTTGCGCCCGCACTCCGCCCACAACTCTTCCGCGAGATGCGGCGCGAACGGGGCGAGCAGCACGACGAACGTCTCGTACAGGTCGCGCGGGACCATCTCGGCCGCGGCGAACGCGTTCGTGCACACCATGAGCGAGGAAATCGCCGTGTTGAACTTGAGCGCGTCGAGGTCATCGCTCACTTTCTTGATGGTCTTGTGCAGCGTCCGCTCGAGTTCGTGATCCTTGGCACCTGCCAGTTTCTCCCGAGCCGCCCATGCCTTGTCGAGAAAACGTCGCACGCCCACCAGGCCCTTGGTGTCCCACGGCTTCGCATCCTCGAGCGGCCCCATGAACATCTCGTAGATGCGCAGCGCGTCGGCGCCGTACTCGGCAACGATGTCGTCGGGGTTCACCACGTTCCCTTTCGACTTGCTCATCTTTTCCCCGTCCGGCCCCAGGATGAGCCCTTGGTTGCGCAGTGCCAGGAACGGTTCCTCGAACTCGAGATAGCCCAGGTCGTGCAGCGCGTAGCAGAAGAAGCGCGAGTACAACAGGTGGAGCACCGCGTGTTCGGCGCCGCCCACGTACAGGTCCACCGGCAGCCAATGGCGCAGCTTCGCCTCATCCGCGAACACCTCGTCGTTCCTCGGATCGCAGTAGCGGAGGAAATACCACGAGGAATCCACGAACGTATCCATGGTGTCGCTCTCGCGCCGCGCGACGGCGCCGCACTTCGGGCATTTCACCTTTTGGAACGACGCCGAGCGCGCGAGCGGCGACTCCCCGGTCGGCTTGAAATCCACGTCCATCGGGAGCTCGACCGGAAGGTCCTTGGCTTCCACCGGCACCGCGCCGCACTCCTCGCACCACACGATCGGGATGGGCGCGCCCCAATACCGCTGGCGGGACACCAGCCAATCGCGCAGGCGGAAAAAGGTGACGCGCCGGCCCTTGCCTTTCGATTCCAACTCCGCCGCGATGTCGTTCACCGCCTCGTGACTGACCAGCCCGTCGAACGCGCCGGAATTCTTGAGCGTCCCCGGGCCCGTGTACGCCTGATCGGCCATGCGGTCATCCTGATCCGGCGAGGCGACGACCCAGGTGATCGGCAGGTCATATTTCCTGGCGAACGCGAAGTCGCGCTCGTCGTGCGCGGGAACGCCCATCACGGCGCCGGTGCCATACGAGGTGAGCACGTAGTCCGACACGTAGACGGCCAAGTCCGCGCCCGTGAGCGGATGCTTGGCGTACGCGCCCAGGAACACGCCGCTCTTGTCGCGCTCGAGTTGCGTGCGTTCGAGCTCGCTCTTCTTGCGCGCCGCGTCCCGATAGCGCACCAGCTCCTCGCGCTTCTCCTCGATGCATAGCTGGTCGGCAAGCGGATGCTCGGGGGCGAGCACGATATAGGAAACGCCGAACAAGGTGTCCGCGCGCGTCGTGAACACGGGAATGGAAAATTCATTGCTCCCCTGCGTCCCGTGGAACTCGATCTCGACCCCTTCGCTCTTGCCGATCCAGTTCCTCTGCATCGCCTTGATGCGCTCGGGCCAGTCGAGCCTGTCCAAACCGGCCAGCAGCTGGTCGGCATACTTGGTGATGCGCAAGAACCACTGCTCCAGTTCCTTTTGGACGACCGCGGTGCCGCAACGCTCGCAACAGCCGTTCACCACCTGCTCGTTGGCGAGCACGGTGTGGTCGGTGGGACACCAATTGACCGGCGCCTTGGCCCGGTACGCGAGGTCATGTTTGTAGAGGAGGAGGAAGATCCACTGCGTCCACCGGTAATAATCGGGATCAGCCGTGGACAGTTCGCACGACCAGTCGAACGACAGGCCGAGCGACTTCATCTGCTTGCTGAAATTCGCGATCGCCGTCTTCGTGGTCTGTGCGGGATGCACGCCGGTCTTCACCGCGTAATTTTCCGCCGGCAGCCCGAACGCGTCATAGCCGATCGGGAACAGCACGTCCTTCCCCTGCATGCGCGCGCGGCGCGTGAGGATGTCGAGCGCGGCGTAACTTTCCACGTGGCCCACGTGAAGCCCGGCCCCCGACGGGTACGGGAACATCACGAGGTGGTACAACGCATTGCCCTCGGCGCCTTCACGGGTCACCCAGGGCTTTTCCTTCTCCCACCGCGCCTGCCATTCCTTCTCGACCTTCTGGTGGTCGTAACTCGCCATATCTTACGACTCCTGGCCGCCTTCCACGGTGCCGCCCGCTTCCATCCACGCCATGATTCCTCCCTTGAGGCAGCTCACGTCTTTGTACCCAAGCGCTTCGGCCTGCTCGCAGGTCGCCTTGAGCTCGGCGTCATCAGCCTCGTGCTCGGCGTACAGCACGAGCGCGGCATCCATCCCGCCGGCGGCCTTGGCAAGTCCCTTGGCGAAGTCATCGGTGGCTGGCGCGTTAATCGCCCCCGGGATGTGCTTTTCGGAATACCGCCCTGGCGTACGCACGTCCACAAGGATCACGCCCTTGTCCGAATCAAGCAGTTTCTTCAACTCCGCGGCCGTGATGGTCTGCATATCGCCTCCAGGGTATCCCTTCTACTCCCGGCTTGCCAGCCACCGCTCCGCTTCGAGCGCCGCCGCGCAGCCCGTGCCCGCGGCCGTGATCGCCTGGCGGTACACGTGGTCCGCGACGTCGCCGGAGGCGAACACGCCGGTCACGCTCGTGCGCTGCGTGCCATCGTGCAGCACCACGTACCCCTTTTCATCCAGTTCGACCTGGCCTTTGAAGATCTCCGTGTTTGGCTTGTGGCCGATCGCCACGAACAGCCCGTCGGCCGCCATCTCCCCGGTCGCGCCGGTCTTCGTGTCCACGGTCTTCACCCCGGTCATCTTGGTGCCGTCGCCGACCACCTCGGTCACGCTCGCGTTCCACACGAAGGTGATCTTGGGATTCTTCATGGCGCGTTCGGCCATGATCTTGGATGCGCGCAGCGCTTCGGTGCGCACGAGCACGGTCACGCTGGTCGCGAACCGCGTAAGGAACAGCGCCTCTTCCATGGCCGCGTCGCCGCCGCCGGCCACCAGCACCTTCTTGTCGCGGAAAAAGAATCCGTCACATGTGGCGCATGCCGAAACGCCGCGCCCGCCGTATTCCTTTTCTCCCGGCACGCCCAACCACTTCGCCGAGGCCCCGGTCGAGATGATCACCGATTCGGCCTTCACTTCCCTGTCACCCGATTTCACCGTGAACGGACGCGCGGAAAAATCCACGCTCACGACGTCGTCGGACACGATGCGCGTGCCGAACCGCTGCGCCTGCTTCTTGAACAACGGCATGAGCTCGGGTCCCTGGATCCCCTCGGGGAACCCGGGATAGTTCTCCACCTCGGTGGTGAGCATGAGCTGTCCGCCCGCCGCGACCCCTTCGAACAGGAGCGGCGAAAGCGTCGCGCGGGCGGCGTAAATCGCGGCCGTGTAGCCGGAGGGGCCGGAGCCGATGATGATGAGTTTCTCGATATCCACAGGGTATAGGGGGTAGTGCGTAGTACGTAGGTTGAAATCTCCTACGCACTACTTCCTACGCACTATGCGCTTACAAGTGCTTTTGCAACCGCGCCTTGAACGCGTCCTTGGTCATGGTCCCGGAGAATTGGTCCACCGGCTGCCCGCCCTTGAAGACGATGAAGGTGGGGATGCTAAGCACGTTGTAGCGCTGGGCCATCTGCGGATGCTCGTCCACGTTCAGTTTCGCCATGGTGACGTCGGTCATCTCGCCGGCGAGCTGCTCGATGATGGGTCCCATCACCTTGCACGGGCCGCACCACGGGGCCCAGAAATCCACCAAGACCGGTTTGCCGCCGGCGTTCACCGACTGGTCGAAGTTCGCGGACGTGAGCGTGAGTTCAGACATACCTTATCTCTTCGAGATCCCTTCGATGACGAGCTGCTGCGTCTTCTTCTCCTCGGTGTACGCCTCGATCAGGTCGCCGGGCTCGGCCTTCACCCTTCCCTTGTACTTGAGCCCGCATTCCTGCCCGCCGTGCGCTTCCTTGATCTCGGCTTTGCCGAGTTGGAGCGCCACGAGCTCCCCTTCGCCCACGTATTCCTCGCCGCGTTTCAACCGGAGTTTGGCCTTGGGGAGGAGCTTGCCCCCCATGACCTTGCCGCCCACGATCCAGCCGTCGTCGGTCTTCCTGAAATTGGCGAGGACCTCCATCTTACCGATTTCCGTGATCACCGTCTCGCTCGGGAGGAGCAGCTGCAGGTCCTTCAACACGTCCTCGAACAGCTTGTAGATGACCTGGTAGGTGCGCACGGGAACGTCCTTGTCGCGGCTGATCTGCTCGGCGGTCGCGGTCGGCTTCACGTTGAACCCGAGCACCATGGCCTTGGATCCTTCGGCGTTCACCACGTCCACTTCGGTGATGTTGCCCAATCCCTTGCCTACCACCTTCACGCCCACGCTCTCGTGGCGGATGGTGTCGAGCATGCCGAGGATGGCCTCGAGCGAGCCGAGCACGTCGGCGCGGATCACGAGGTTCATCATCTGCTTGCCGTCCACGTTCTCGGACACCGGCGCCTTGATGGCGGCCACCTGTTCGGTCGCCTTGGTCTCGCCGCTCTTCACCTTCTCGAGCGTCTTGGGGTCAGACGGGACTTCCATCACGTCGCCCACGCTCGGGGCCGCCTTCCAGCCGATGATTTCCACGGGCGTGGACGGCGGCGCCTCGTGCACGAGGTCGCCCTTCCAGTCGCGCATCGCGCGCACGCGCCCGAAGTTGAGCCCGCGCACGCCAAGCACGTCGCCCACGCGCAGCGTGCCGGTCTGCACGAGCACGGTGGCGACCGCGCCGGTCCCCGCGTCCACGTGGGATTCGATCACCGTTCCGATCGCCCGGCGGGACGGATTCGCGCTCACGCGCTCCTTCTCGATGTCCGCGACCAGGATGAGGGTGTCAAGCAGCGCGTCGATGCCGGTGCCGGCCTTCGCGGACACGGGCACCACGGTCACCTTGCCGCCCCACTCCTCGGGGATGAGGCCGATGTCGGAGAGCTCCTTCTTCACGCGTTCGGGGTTGGCGTCCGGCTTGTCCACCTTGTTGAGCGCCACGACGAACGGGAGATGCGCCGACTGGATGATGTCGGCCGCTTCCTTGGTCTGCGGCTGCACGCCGTCGTCGGCCGCGACCACGAGCACCGCGATGTCCGCGACCTTCGCGCCGCGCGAACGCATCACGGTGAACGCCTCGTGTCCGGGCGTGTCGATGAAGGTGAGCGCGCGGTCGCGGCGCACCACCTGGTACGCGCCGATGTGCTGCGTGATGCCGCCCGCCTCGCCGCCCATCACGTTGGTGGAACGGATGGTGTCGAGGAGCTTGGTCTTCCCGTGGTCCACGTGCCCCATGATCACGATCACCGGCGCGCGCGTGACCAGGTTCTCGGCTTTCTCGGTCGAGATCGCTTCCTGGAGCGCATCGGTCGCGGCGACGTCTTCGGTCGCGGACGTCTTCTCCTCGGGCAGGGCCTTGAAGCCCAGGTCTTCGGCGAGGATCGCGGCGGTGTCGAAGTCGATGCGCTCGTTGATGGCGGCCAAGATGCCGTTCCTCATCAACTCCTGCATCACGCGCGGCACGGGCACGTCGAGCCGGCTCGCGAAATCGCGCACGGTGATGACGGCAGGCACCTGGATCGGACGGCTCTCGGCCGTGGCGCGGCGTTGTTCGCGCGCCTCGGTCGCGGCCTTCTGCTCCTCCATCTTCGTGCTCAGACGCTGCTTGCGGCGCATCTCTCCCCACGCCTCCATGATCTGGGAAGCCACCCGGTTGTCGATCTTGATGGCGCGACGACCAATGGCAAATCCGAGCCCCGGGAGGGCGTCCCGGAGCTCTTCAGGGCTCACGCGCAAGCGTCGGGCGAGTTCCGTGAGGTTCATGGGCGGCAGGATACGGGAACGAGCGGTTTCCGTCAATAAAAAATGACCGGAATCCGCAGAGGATTCGGTCGTCCTGAGGCGCTTCAGCGACGAAGGACCCCCCTTGCTTCCAAGCCGGCCTACGGCTCTTTACCGCCTCACCGAAATGCTTGCGGCAAGCTCGGGGGCGCAGGCGGCCACTTCGACGGCATCCTGGCTGTTCACGTTCACCGCGTAGCCGGTCATCCCTCCCGTGCCGACGAGCGTGTCAAACGGGATGCGGCCGATGTCCCCGGACAGGTCGAGGCACGCGGGGACGGCGTGAAGGTTCGGGCACGCCGCGTCGCACCCCGACGCGTCGGTCCCAAGGACCTGGAAGGTCTCGGGATCCGCGTCGATGCCTGAGGGATAGGCCCCGTCGCGGTTCATGCTGTACGCGGTGATGGCCGCAAGGATCTCGCGGGCGTCCCGCCGACGCGCGGCGTCGCGGGCCTGGGAAAGCCGTCGGGACGGGTCAATCGCGAGCACCATGCCGATAAAAAGCACGGTCACGCACCCGACGATGACGAGGATCTCGACGTTCGTGAACCCCCGCGCCGCGGTCATAGGGCGCTCGCGTGCTCCTTGATCTTCTTCACCATCTCGGACAGCGAGTAATCGGCCTTGACCAGGTACTCGCGCACCCCGAGCTTCTCGATCTGGTCGATATCCTCCTGCTGCCCGAGGTTCGACAGCACAACGACCGGCATCTTGGCCGTCGCGGCGTTCTTGCGGATCTCGGTCAGCACCTCGAACCCGCTTTTCTTGGGCAGGATCAGGTCAAGCAGGACGAGCGCGGGCTTGAAGTGCGTCACGTCCGCGATCGCGGCCTGGCCGTCGACCGACACGGTCACGTCGAACCCCTCATCCGAGAGGCGCTGGGACAGGACCTTGTAGAGGAACGGGTCGTCCTCCACGAGCAGGATCTTCATTTTCGATTTCGCGTTCGCCACAGATCAGCCTTTTTTCATGATTTTTTCCACCGCGTCGTAGAGGATCTCGGGGGAGATCGTGGTCTTCACCAGGTACAAGTGCGCCCCGAGGTTGATTCCTTGCTTCTGTTCGAAGTCCTGGTCCAAGCTCGACAGGATCACCACCGGCAGGTTCTCGGTCTTGGGGTTGCGGCGGATTTCGGCAAGGACCTCGAACCCGTCCTTCTTGGGGAGCAGCACGTCGAGCACCACGGCGTCCGGGGCGTCATGGAACGCCTTCTGGATCCCCGTGAGCCCGTTATCGGCCGTGTCCACCTCATAGCCTTTCGCCGAAAGCCATTGCGCGTACATCTCGCGCAGCGCCTGCTCGTCCTCGACCACGAGGATGCGCTTCTTGCCGGCGCTCGTCTTCTTTTTCGTCGCCATACGACGCCCAGTATACATCAACCCTCGGCCGGACGCACGCGGTCCGTGCCGTCAAGCGGGATGGAGAAATGCACGCCCGTCCCCTTCCCCGGCCGGCTGGAAAACCAGATCTGCCCTCCGTGGGTGCTCACGATCGCGCGCGCGAGCGTGAGTCCGAGGCCTTTCCCGTCCACCCACAGCTCCCGCGCCTTGGCCCCGCGGAAGAACGGGCGGAACAGGCTGCTGGCTTCGGCCCGGGGGATGCCGATCCCTTGGTCCGAGACCGCAACGACCATGCACCGGCCCGTCCCGGGAGGGACGGCGCATTGCTTGGCGACCTCCGATGGGGGATTCTTGTCGATTGCCTGGACGCGGATGGAAATGGTGCTGCCTTGGGACGAGTATTTGATCGCGTTGTCGATGAGGATGTTGAGCACCTGCGCGATCCGGTGCTCATCCGCGTTCAGCTGCGGCAACGCCTTGGACGGGTGGCGCCAGACGACCTTCAGGTTCTTGCGTCGGAGCGGCACGGCCCACGTCCCCACGACCTCGTCGATGACCCGCGTGATGTCGCAGGGCGCCGGACGCAGGTGCAGCGCGTCGCCGCGCAGCACGATGAACGCGTCCTGCAGTTCGTCGGCTACGCTCGCGAGCTTCACGGTCGAGTACTCGAGCTTGTCGAGCAGTTCGCGCTGCGCCTCGGTCACCGTGCCGGTCTCCTCGTTCTTGAGGGACTCGACCGTCCACCGGATGGCGTTCACGGGAGTGCGCAACACGTGCGCGATATAATACATGAACTCGGAGAGGATGCTCGTGTTTTCGGACGCCCGGGCCCGGCATGCCTGGGCATCGTCAAGCGCGGCGGCGGTGAGGGTGCGGGTGCGCCAGGCGTATTCCTGGAGGGAAAGGGCGAGTTCCTGGATCTCCGAGGTCTCGGGAATGAACGACGAAGGAGGAATGGGTTGGGGCGGCGCCTCCTCGGCGTCGCGCACGGCGCGCGCGAGCACGCGCACCTCGCGCGTGAGCGCGCTCGCGAGGTGCCAGGACAAGAGGCCGGCCAAAAACAGCACGAGCGCGAGCATGAACGCCACGTTCGTCATCTGGTCCGCGACTGTCATGGCGAAGGCGACGAGGACCACGATGGCCAACCCGAACGCGAGGAAGGCCGAAAGGATCCTCCCTCGGATGCTCGGCAGCCGTGAGTGCCGCTTCTTGTCCATATCCTCCTGACGCCCGTAGTATAGCACGACATGGAAGGATTCCTCCTCATCGACAAGCCGGCCGGACCCACGAGCCACGACGTCGTGGACCGGATCCGACGCATGACCGGAGAGAAACGGGTGGGGCACGCCGGGACGCTCGACCCGTTCGCGACCGGGCTCTTGGTGGTCGGGGTGGGCCGTGCCGCCACCCGTGAATTTCCCAAACTGGTCGGACTCGACAAGACATACGAGGGCACGCTCGTGTTCGGAGCGACCTCGGACACGCAGGACGGCACGGGAACCGTCACGCCCACCCTTCAGACCCTTCCCACCCTTCAGACCCTTCAATCCGTCCTCCCCCGTTTCACCGGCCCCATCCGACAGGTCCCCCCGATGTACTCGGCGAAGAAACGCGGCGGGAAGAAGCTCTACGAACTGGCGCGCGAAGGGAAAGAGGTCGAACGCGAGCCCGTCGAGGTCACCGTCCGCGAGCTTATCCTCATCTCCTTCGACCCGCCGCGCGCCACGTTCCGCGCCGCGTGCTCGAGCGGCACCTACATCCGCACGCTGGCGAACGACATCGGCGCGGCCCTCGGGTGCGGGGCGTATCTGGAAACGCTGCGCCGGACCCGCATCGGCCCGTTCGACCTGTCCACGGCGCTCCCCCTGACTGGACTCACTCCTGAAACCGCCGGAAAACGGCTCATTCCCGTTCCTGAGCTCCTTGGACGCTTGTCAAACGAGTGAGCCGCCGATACAGTACGGGCGTAACTCCTGTCAGCGAATCCGAGCGGCGCGAGGCCGCGCAAGCGACCGGGTACGGATCTCGAATCTCCCCTGTGACTCTCTCCATTCAGGCCATTTTCCGTCTGTTGGACTAGCCGCAATCCCG
>MGDT01000003.1:103568-125655 GCA_001791045.1 Candidatus Uhrbacteria bacterium RIFCSPHIGHO2_01_FULL_63_20
ACGCGATCATCGCGTTGCTCCTGGGAGCCTTCGGCGGCTACCTGGCCCGCCAAACGCTCGGCAAACGCACGCAGGACAGCGCCGAATCGAAGGCCGAAAGAATCCTGTCCGAAGCCAGACACCGGGCCGAAGAGCTGGAGCGGAAGGCGAAGCAGCAGCAAGGAGAAATCCTGCTGGAAGCCAAGAACCAGTCATTGAAGCTGGTCGAGGATGCCAAGCGCACAGAAGCGGACATCCGGAAGGACCTCCAGGAGACCCAGCGCCGTCTCGAGAAACGCGAGGCGCTGTTCGACCAGAAGCTGTTGGAGCTCGAGGACAAGAAAACGAAGCTCGAGGGTCAGGAAAAGGACCTTGCCGTCGTGAAAGCGGACCTGCTGAAGCTGAAGGACGAGGAAACCTCGCGATTGCAGGAAATCGCCGGTCTCACGCGCGAGGCGGCGCTCGAACGGCTCATGGGCAACGTGGAGAACGACCAGAAGGAAGCGCTCATGGCGCGCATCCGCAAGCTCGAGCAGGAAGGCGAGGAAGAACTCGAGCGCAAGGGCCGCAACGTGCTTACGCTCGCCATGTCGCGCTTCGCCTCGAGCGTCTCCGTGGACGGCACCACCAGCTCGGTGGAGATTCCCAGCGACGACATGAAGGGCCGCATCATCGGCAAGGAAGGGCGCAACATCAAGGCGATCGAACACCTCACCGGCACGGAAATCATCGTGGACGACACGCCCAACGCCATCACGGTGAGCGGGTTCTCCCCCATCCGCCGCCAGGTGGCCAAACGCGCCATCGAGGCGCTCGTGAAGGACGGCCGCATCCAGCCCGCGCGCATCGAGGAGGCCGTGAACGAGGCGAAGAAGAACCTGGCGGGCGACCTCAAAAAGGCCGGCGAGGAGGCGCTCTACGCGCTGGGCATCCCCGTGACCTCGATCGATCCCAAGCTCGTGTCCATCCTGGGCCGCATGAAGTACCGCACGAGCTACGGCCAGAACGCGCTGCAGCACTCGATCGAGGTGGCGCAGATCTCGGCCATGATCGCCGAAGAGCTGGGCGCCGACGTGTTCGTGTGCAAGAAAGGCGGGTTGTTCCACGACATCGGCAAGGCCGTGGACCACGACATGCAGGGCGCGCACCCGGAGATCGGCTACAACATCATGAAGAAGTTCGGGTTCCCGGAGGAGATCGCCTACCAGAGCGTGGCCCACCACGAGGACCGCCCGCGCACCATCGAAGGGGCGATCGTGAAGGCGGCGGACGCGATCAGCGGCGCCCGTCCGGGAGCGCGCAAGCAGTCGCTCGAGCAGTTCATCCAGCGCATGGAACAGCTCGAAGCGACAGCTACGAACTTCGACGGCGTGGAAAAGGCGTACGCCATCCAGGCCGGCCGCGAGGTACGCGTGTTCATCAAGCCGGAAACCATCGACGACCTGGGCGCCTATAAGCTCGCGCGCGACATCGCCAACAAGATCGAGGCCGAGCTGTCCTACCCCGGCGAGGTGAAGGTCACCGTCATCCGCGAGACGCGCGTCATCGAGTTCGCGAAATGATCTCGCAAGGAATCCCGCCTATGAGTTCGGGGAGCGATCGCATCAAGGAAAACGTCCGGGCGCACGACCGGATCGCGCCCTACTACGAACGGCGCCATCCCGAGATTTACAATCCGCGGGAACAGGCGCGGCTGCGCGAGACCCTTCGCGGGGCGATCGGCGAGGTCCGGACCGGCGCCTCCAGCGTCCGAGCCGCGGACATCGGCTGCGGTGCTGGCAACCTTACCTCCCACCTGCTCGACCTCGGGTGCGCCGTGACGGCCTGCGACGTCTCGGACGCGTTCCTCGCCTTGGTCTATCGACGGTTCGGCGCGACGGGGCGGCTGACGACGTGTCAGCTCTCGGGAAAGGATCTTCGCCCGATGGCGGATGCCTCGTTCGACCTGGTGGCGACCTACTCGGTCCTGCACCACGTCCCGGATTACCTCGGCCTGGTGCGCGAGATGGCCCGGGTCGCGAAGCCGGGTGGCGTCGTCTATCTCGACCATGAGCCGAGCCCGGACGCGTGGCGGCCGAACGAGGCCCTTTCCGCCTTCATCCGCGAGGCCGAGACCTCCATGCCGTTCGACTGGGGCAAGCTGATGGACCCGATGCGCTATTGGAGCCGCTTGCGCAAGTTGTTTGACCCGCGCTACCAGGCCGAAGGTGACATCCACGTCTTCCCGGACGACCACGTGGAGTGGGACGAGGTGGAACAGGCGCTCGGAGAGGCCGGATGCGACGTCGTCTGGAAAGAGGATTTCCTCCTGTTCAAGCGGGGATATCCCGAAGCGCGGTACGACCGCGCCGTCGCCGACGGCCTGCACGACACGCGCGTCCTCGTCGCGCGCAAACGCTGAAACGAAAAAAGACGGCCCGCGAGGGTCGTCTTTCATCTGCGTCGGTAAACGGAGTGATCTCCGACTCGCAACAGCATCACCACATCCTTTCCCATGAACCGGAACAGCACGCGATGCCGGAAATCGACGGTGAAGGCGAACACGCCATCGAGCGCTCCGGCGAGCTTGTGCGTCTTTAGGAGCGGATGGAACGGATGGCCTTGGAACAGCAATCCTCGGGCCTTCAATGCCTCTTTCACCTCGTCCGGCAATTTCTTGTAATCACGTTTGAATTCCGGCGCGTACCAGATCGTCACCGGCATACCTAGGCATCGAGGTCGCTCCACGCCTTCAACTTCTTGGCCTTCCCTTTCTTGACGGAGGCGTCCGCTTCCCGGACGAGCGTTCGGACGCGCTTCTCGTCGTAGGTGTACGGATCGCTCACGAGGGCGTTGTACGTTTCCACGTCGAGCACGACGGCTTCCGGTACGCTGTTGTTGATGAGCAACACCGCATCATGCCGCTTTTTCGCCTCATCGACGACCGCGCGGTAGTTGCGCTGCAAATCCCGGACGGAATACGACGGAGTGATCGGAGTCATATGTTGACAGTCTATTCTACGTCGAATCCAATGTCAAAAAAGACGGCCCGCGAGGGTCGTCTTTTCCATGTGCTTCCTAACTCCCTGGCTGTCGCTTTCCTTTCAACGCGTCCTTGAGCGCCTTGCCCGCCTTGAACTTGGGGACGATGACCGACGGGATCTGGATCTTCTCGGTGGGCTTTTGCGGGTTCACGCCCATGCGGCCCTGGCGTTCGCGCGCGCTGAACGTGCCGAACCCGGCGATGGTCACTTCCCCATGGCCGACCAAGGTCGCGGTCACGATCTCTTCGAAGGAAGCGACGAAATCCTCGCCCAGCTTCTTGGACACTCCCAGTTTTTCGGCGATCTTCGCCGCCAACTCTGCTTTGTTCATACCTGTGGATGGATGGGGTTCTTTCCCTGAGGATAGCCGAGAAACGGCAATCGGGCAAGGTCAGGGCTTGTGCGTACGCACGCTCTCGAGGATCGGCGCGAACAGCTCATGCTGGTACAGGAATTCGGAAACGATGACGGTGTGCCCGCCGCGGTCGAACAGGTAGTGCGTCTTGTCCTCTCCGGATTCGGTCGTGCTCGTGATCTTGGTCAGGGCAATCCCGTTCTTTCGCAGGTCTTCGCGCGACTTGACCGCGATCGCGGGACCGCTTCCCTCAAGCGCCTGCACGAACGTGTCCGCGGAGAGCCCTTCGGCCGCGTAAAAGAACGCGATGTTCTCCGGCTTCTCCCCTTTCGTGAGGTCGCGCAACGACGCGAAGAAGTCCACGTCAAGGCCCAGGTACTTCGCGGCGCGCACGTCGTCGGGGCGCACTCTCACCTCCAAACCGTCTGGATAATCGAACGCGAAACCGTACTGGGCATTGGCGTACTCGGTCAGGTCCTCGTCGGGTCGTCCCGCGCATCCGGCTCCGACGAGCATGAGGATCGCGGCGCTAGCGAACAGTCGTTTCATACGGTTCCTTGGCGAACGTCCCGGCCTCTTCCAATACGTCGCCCGATTTCACGAGGCGCGAGCCCCCCTCGTGGCGCTCCTTCCATTCCACGGCGCCGTCGGCGAGCGTCTTTTGCGAGACGATGAGGCGCAACGGGCAGCCGATGAGGTCCGCGTCCGCGAACTTCTCGCCGGCCGAAACGCTCACGCGGTCGTCCCACAACACGTCGATGCCCGCGTCCTGCAGGTCGGAGACGATCCCTTCGGCGGCGTTCATCACCCGTTCCTGCTCGGTCTTGTCCTTGGCGGGGAGCGAAACGACATGGACGAGGTACGGGGCGATCTCGCGCGGCCACAGGATCCCCTTGTCGTCGTGATGCACTTCGACCGCGGTCCCCATCACGCGGCTGGGCCCGATCCCGTAGCAGCCCATGAGCACGCGCGCGGGTTTCCCGTCGTCGCCGGCCACGTCGAACTTGAACGAGTCCGAAAATCGGTTCTTGAGCTGGAAGATGTTCCCCACCTCGATCGCCTTCATCTCGCGCACCTGGCCGCCGCATCCGGGCGGGCAGGCGTCGCCGTTCTTGAGCGTGCAGATCTCCTTGTTCTGCGCCCAGTTGCATTTCACGCAGGAAAACACCGTGTCCTCCCCGGCCTCGGTGGGCACCTGGAACTCGTGGCTGTACTTGGAAAACGCGCCGCCGGAGGCTTCCACCATGAGCGCGTTCAACCCGCAGCGCTTGAACACGCGCAGGTACGCCTGGGCGGCTTTTTGATAGAACGCTTCGAGGTCGGCGAGGGTGAGATGGAAGCTGTAGAGGTCCTTCATGGAGAACTCGCGGCCGCGAAGCAACCCGGACTTGGCGCGCGGCTCGTTCCGGAACTTGTCCTGGATCTGGTAGACGGAGAGCGGCAGGTCGCGGTAGCTCTTCACGTGCCGTTGCACGAGCGGGGTGACGATCTCCTCGTGCGTCCATCCGAGCCCGAACTTCTTCCCTCCCCGTCCTTCGAACTGGAACATCACCTCTTCTCCCGGATCGTCCCAGCGC
Source organism: Candidatus Uhrbacteria bacterium RIFCSPHIGHO2_01_FULL_63_20 (assembly GCA_001791045.1). Classification (GTDB taxonomy): domain Bacteria; phylum Patescibacteriota; class Patescibacteriia; order UBA9934; family GWF2-40-263; genus 2-01-FULL-63-20. Next base: position 108,503 of record MGDT01000003.1, read on the forward strand.
CCGGTGACCTGCCATGGCTCGGCAGGCTGGAGCGCGGGCATGAGCAATTCCTGCGCCCCGAGCGCGTCCATTTCCTCGCGGATGATCCGCTTCACCTTGTCGAGCACGCGCAGTCCCAGCGGGAGGAAGGTGTAGACGCCGGCCGCGAGCTGGTCCACGAATCCGCCCTGGACGAGCCAGCGGGCGTTCGCGCAGTCCGCGTCATGCGGGGCGTTCTTGTTCGTTTTCCCGAACAGTTGTGAGTACCTCATATACGCCGCGCAATGTAGCAATAAAAGACGGTGGGGGCAAACCCACCGTCTCACGGCTCTTCGTCGGCCTCGTCCAGGCCGGTCAGGCGTTCGGCCACGCGGCCAAGCTTGAGCTGATACGCCTCGATGTCACGAATGAGCAGTCGCGTGAGCTCGTGCCAGGTCTCGGAGCGTTCCATGAACGGTTCGGGGCCGTGCGCCTCGCCTTCCCCGTTCAGCCGCGGACGCGGACGGAACAGGTACAGGTACGGCACGTCGGAGGCGAGCGCGGACAGCACTTCGGCGCGATCGTCGACGAAATGCGTGATGCCCAGATGCTTGCACCAGATGAGCTTGTTCTTGCGTTCCTCGCAGAACCGCAGGTTCCAGGCGGGCACGTGCGTGCGCTCGAAGAACTTGTGCCTGGCGAGCCACGTCTTGCGACCGCGCTCGACCTCGAGCCCGCCCGAGGACACGGTGTAGATCTGCACGCCGAGCGTGTTCAGGGTGAACAGCGCGTCAAACGCGTCCTTCACCTCCGGGATGTCCGGATGCTGGCGCGGGTATCGGACGCCGGTCTTGGGATCGATCGCGTATTTGTCGATGACGACGCCCCCGAGGTCCACCCCGAGGCGCGGTTGCTTGCGCTTCAAGGGATCCTCCGGGGAAAGAGCAAGGAAGCAGCATGGCCGGAAAACGGCATTTCGTCAAGAGAAAAGCCCCGCGTGAGCGAGGCTTCGATCGTGGGCGTCCGCGGTTCAGGCGCTTCGCGGGTCGAGCACGGGCGCGCGGTCGAAGTCGAACTTGCGGCACCAGGCCAGGGCCTTGGGTTCGCCGGCCGCGCTCACGCCCGGTCGCAGCATGATGACCTCCTGCGGCTTTGGGTGTTCGCGCCGCTTGGGCTGGATGAACTGCACGCGGTCGATCATCCAGAACGGATCGCAGCGCCGGTCGAGCGAGACGAGATAGGTCTTCCCGTCGTCGCCGAGCGCCCGCCCGAACCGCCTGTCAGCGAAATACGCGATCATTACGGCACGAATGTGCGTTTCTGCCATGTCTCCTCCTCCTTGAGCACGACGGCGGAGAATATCACAAAAACACCTGCCGGTCAAGGCAGGGGTTTGTGGTGCATCGGGTGGGACTCGAACCCACGACCAAGGGATTAAGAGTCCCCTGCTCTACCAACTGAGCTACCGATGCGAAAAGAATGCCGGAAGTATGCCAAGATGATTGACTTGAGTCAAGAAATCGGGTATATTCGCTCCCTGATGCGGGAGTAGCTCATTTGGATAGAGCGCCTGGCTTCGAACCAGGAGGCAGGGGGTTCAAATCCCTCCTCCCGCACCAAAAAACCCGGCATTCCTGCCGGATTTTTTGTTTGCCGCTACATGGGCTTTTTTTCGCCGTCCATACATCATGGATGCGTTAGCGCATCTGCAAGTTCATCGTCGCGCGCGCCTGGTCGTTGCACCTGGAAAAATCCAGCGAACATGGTATCGTCCAGCGACTATGTCCGTGTTTTCCTTCCTGAAATCCTTGATCCGGCATCCCCGCACGCTTGGGACGCTCTCCCCCGCCTCGCCATTCACGGCCCATCGCGTGGGTGACGCCATCCCGGAAGGCGCGAAGTCGATCCTTGAGCTTGGCGCGGGCAACGGGGCGATCACCCGCGAACTCCTGTCCCGTCTCCCGAGCGATGGACGATTGCTGGCCGTGGAACTTCGTCCGGAGCTTGCGGAAGAACTTTCCGCGATCGGAGACACGCGCCTGGCGGTCGTCCGGGGTGATGCCCGAGAGGTGCGGAACATGGCCGCCCAGCACGGATTCGCCGCCTTCGACGCGGCCGTGTCGAGCCTTCCCTTCGCGCTGTTCGAGGAATCCGAGCGTGACGCGATCCTCGCGAGCGTCCACGGCCTGCTCGTCCCGGGCGGCGCGCTCGTCGCGTGCCAGCATGTCCCGACCATGCTCCCCGAGCTCAAGAGGCGATTCGACGTGGACACGTCGTTTGAACCATTGAACCTCCCGCCTTACTTCGTGATGAAGGCCATAAAGGCGGAAAAGAAATGAAGGACCGACGTTGGCCCTTCATTCCTTCCGACCTTGGTCCTTCGCCCTAGCGGGTGAGCGAGATGCTCGCGCCAAGCTCCGCGCTCGGGGCCGAAACCGTGATGCGGTCCGAAGCGTCTTCCGAGATCGTGTAGCCGGTGTCGTAGTCCGCTTCGCTCGTCCAGTGGGCGCCCGTGGCCGACGGGTCGTACGGCATGGTGGACATGTACTCGGTCACGAGGCACGGGCCGATGTTGTACTGGCCGCCCGCCGTGTCGTCGCCCATGGTTGCGGCCGTGGCCGGGAGCGCGCCCGCGGCGCAGGTGAACACGCCGTTGTTCTCCGCCATGTTCGCGCTGATGGCGTTCGAAATCGCCGTCACGTGCGCATAGCGCGTGGAGTTGCGGGCGTTGGCGAACTGGCGGCCCGGATTGAGGGCGGCGAGCGCGATGCCCACGAGGATGGCGATGAGCGCCATCACGATGAGGAGTTCAAGCAGCGTGAACCCCTGTTGTGCGTTAGAGCGGGTCATAGGGAAACCCAAAGTGGGGATGAATGAATAACGTGGATAGTTTACCACAGGATGCAAGCGGGGCTGTGGAGAACCGGACGATGGGTTTCTCCTGTCTTTTGGCGACATGAAGCGGTATACTGTGCGCAGTCGGCTATAAGGAGGTATGCCACCCAAGCCACGGGCGAAATCGGAAACCCGACACGACGCCTCGAACGTCGAAAGGTTCGAGAGCGTCATCGAGAAGGCCGTCCTCGAGGCCCAACGCCTCCCCGCCCTCAAAGGGGTGGGGACGCTTTCGAGCGCTTCGGTGCGCGACCTGGTCGACGGGATCGTGGGATACGCCTACCGATCGGGAGCTTCCGACATCCACGTGGATCCCAGCGAGAACCAGATCGTGGTGCGCTACCGCATCGACGGGATCCTCCACGACATCCTGTCGCTCCCCAAGCGCATCCACTCCATGGTGCTCACGCGCATCAAGGTGCTCTCCGAGATCCGCACCGACGAGCACCAGGCTCCGCAGGACGGCCGCTTCCGCCTCATCATCGAGTCCGTGCCCGTGGACGTGCGCGTGTCCATCATCCCCACCTTCTTCGGCGAGAACGTGGTGATGCGCCTGCTGGTCGGCCACGCCAAGGCGCTGGGGCTGGGCGAACTGGGCTTCGACGAGAAGGACCTCCCCAAGATCGAGGCGAACATGAAGAAGTCCTACGGGATGATCCTCGCGACCGGCCCGACGGGGAGCGGCAAGACCACCACGCTGTACTCCGTCCTCCGGATGCTGAACCAGCGCGAGCGCTCCATCATCACGATCGAGGACCCGATCGAATACGCGATCCCCGGGATCACGCAGATCAACGTGAACGCGCAGACGAACCTCACCTTCGCCAACGGGCTGCGCTCCATCGTGCGCCAGGATCCCAACATCATCATGGTGGGCGAGATCCGCGACGAGGAGACCGCCGGAATCGCGACCAACGCGGCCATGACCGGGCACCTGCTGCTCTCCACGCTGCACACGAGCGACGCGGCCGTGACCCTGCCCCGATTGCTCGACATGGGCATCGAGCCGTTCCTCATCGCCTCCACGGTGAACATCGCGATCGGCCAGCGCCTGATCCGTCGCCTGTGCCCGGAATGCTCCACGCGCCGCAAGCTCACCAAGCTCGAGCGCGTGAGCCTGCACGGGCTCGTGTCGGCCGCGACGCTCGCCAAGTTCACCGAGTTCGCCGAACCGGTGGGCTGTTCCAAATGCAACAAGACCGGGTTCGTGGGCCGCGTGGGCATCTACGAGGTGCTCGAGGTGAGCGAACGCGTGCGCCACGCCATCATGCGCCGCGAGAACGCGGACCGCATCCGTTCGGTCGCGATGGAAGAGGGGATGACCACCATGCTCGAAGACGGTCTGTACAAGGCCGGCCAAGGGATCACCTCCATCGGCGAGGTGCTGCGCGTCATCCACGAGTGATATGGCCCGGGTGAAGAAACAACCTGGGATCAGGCTCGACGAGGATCCGGGGCACTGGAGCACGAGGCTGCCGCCGCTTTCCCGTCTGGGGGTGAAGGACAAGATCTCGATGTTCAAGTACCTGGCGGTGATGACCGAGGCTGGCATCCCGATCGAGAAGGCGCTCATCGCGGTCCACAACCAGGCGCGCTCCACGCTCATGCACCGCATCATGCATCGGTTGTTGAACGACGTGGCCTCCGGCGAGTTCCTGTCGGCGAGCATGGCCAAGATGCCAAAGATCTTCGAACCCCTGTTCACGGGGCTCGTGGAAGTGGGCGAGAACTCCGGCACGCTCCCGGGCGCGCTCTACAGCATCGCCGACCACATCGAGAAGACGCACGAGCTCAAGGCGAAGGTGCGCAACGCGATGCTCTACCCGCTCATCATCATGTGCGCCACGATCGGCGTCACGGCGTATCTCGTCTTCGTGCTCCTGCCGCAGATCACCCCGCTGTTCGCCTCGCTCGACGTGGAGCTGCCGATCGCGACCCGCCTCGTCATCGCGATCTCCGCCTTCGCGCTTTCCAACAAGCTCGCGCTTTCCATCGGCCTCCTCGCGACCGTCGTCGGGGGGTTCCTCCTTTCGCGCGTCCCGCCGATCCGCGCGTTCCTGCACCGGTCCGTGCTCCGGGTGCCGGTCGTGGGGATCCTGGTCATGCGCGTGGAGATCACGCAGTTCTCCCGCGTGGTCGGGACGCTGATCAAGTCCGGCATCACCATCGTGGAGGCGTTCCGCATCGCGGGCTCCACCATGGGCAACCTGTCCTACCGCGACGCGCTTGCGACCATCGCCGATTCCATCCAGGAGGGGGCGAACGTGAGCACCTACCTCACCATGCACCGCGAGCTGTTCCCGCCGTTCGTGACGCAGATGATTGCGGTGGGCGAGGAGACCGGCAAGCTCGACGAGAGCTTCCTGTTCCTGGCCACGTTCTCCGAGAAAGAGGTGGACGACCAGGTGAAGACGCTCACCACCGTGCTTGAGCCGCTCATGATGATCGTGGTTGGCGCCATCGTCGGGTTCATCGCGGTCGCGGTCATCTCGCCCATCTACGAACTGACGAAGGGCGTGCAGCCGGGCTCCGTATGACCCGGGGATTCACGCTCGTGGAAATGCTCGTGTCGGTCGCGCTGCTCCTGGTGATCGCCGGCCTGGGCTACGCCTTCTCCTTCCAGTACCTGATGAGCCAGCAGCTTCATGACGCGGCCTACGTCGTGCAGGAGGAGCTTCGCATCGCCGCCCTCGATGCCTTCGCCCAGGCCGCGGACGCCGCCCATGGCGTGAAGGTGATGGACGGGCAGGCCGTGCGGTTCGTGGGACCGAGCTACGCCGAGCGCATCGTCTCGTCGGACAAGGCCGTGCCGTTCCCTTCAAGCGTCACGGTGAGCGGCGACGACGAGATCGTGTTCCCGTCGGGATCCATGGCGCCGGACGCCGTCTCTACCGTCACGCTCTCGCGGGAAGACCGCTCGGTGGACCTGAACGTGAATGCCTATGGGGTGGTCACCCTCGTCAAAAACTGATCGGACGGCGCCGGACGCCGGGCAGTCGGCCGTGGAAGCGCTGATCGCGTTCGCGCTGCTCGCGCTCGTGGGGCTGGGCGTGTACGTGGCGCTGGGCTCGGCCATCGCCGAAAGCCATGCGGCCCGACAACGCCAGACCGCCGAGAACCTGATGCAGGAGGGGCTCGAGGCCGTCCGCCAGATCCGGGACGTGGATTTCGCCGCGCTCACGACCGGCACCCACGGACTCGCGCTGACCGGCGCGCAATGGGGATTCTCGGGTTCCTCCGACGTGAGCGGGGCGTTCACGCGCACCGTGACCGTGGAATCGACCGTCGCGGGGATCGCCGACGTATCCGTGCGCGTGGCGTGGTCGCCGGTGCCCGGCCGTTTCTCGTCCGTCGATGTCGCGACGCGCTTCACCCAATGGCGCACGGACCCGCCGACCTCAAGCGGCTGTTACGATTCGTTCTCGGGCGGCGACTGGACGAGCCCGGTCACCCTCGGGACCGGCGACCTGGGCCCGGGCAACCAAGGGACCGACGTGATCGTACGGTACCCGTACGCGTTCGTGAGCGGCGTGGCCGCTTCCTCGGCGAAGCCCGACCTGTTCGTATGGGACGTGTCGAACCCGGCTTCCCCGTCGCTCATCACGTCCTTGGACATCGGCGCGGACGGCATCAACACGCTCTCCCTTTCCGGCGACACCCTGTATGCCGCCTCGAGCAATGACGGCAAGGAGCTGATCGTGTTCGACGTCACCGCCCCGACGACCCCCGCCGTGCTCGCGAACCTCAACCTGTCCGGAGACGCCGACGCCCTCACCGTGATCGCCCGCGACGAGATGGTGGTGGTCGGTCGCAAGGACGGGACCGCGAGCGAGGTGATGTTCTACGACATGGCCACGCCGTCCATGCCCTCCGCGGTCGCGTCGTTCGACGTGACCGGCGACGTCAACGACTTCGCGGCCGACGCGCGCTACGTGTACGCGGTGACGTCGAACGAGGCCCAGGACGTGCTCGTGTTCGACGCCCAGGATCCGATCGAACCGGCCTTGGCATCCGCCTATAACCTTCCGGATGGAACGAACGACCTGTCGGTCGCCTATTCGCCGCCCGGGATCCTGTTCATCGGGAACGCCGGCAACGAGCTCGTGGCGGTGGACGCGAGCAACCCGCTCGCCCTCGTGGAAACCTCTTCGGTGAACGTGGGCGGCGTCGTGCACGACATCGCCTGCCTCACGGGGAGCGTGGTGTTCACGGGAACGAACAACTCGACCGAGGAGTTCGCGGCGTTCGACATCTCGGACCTCGAATCCATCGGCGAATTCTCCTCCCTCAATTTCCCGCAGGTGGCCACCGGGGTCGACATCCACGGCGGCCTCGTGTACGTCGCCGTACGCAGCAACGACGCCCTGCGCATCATCGGCCCGGGACCGTAGGATATGGACCGCCGCGGTTTCACGCTGATCGAAGTGCTCATCTACTCGGTGCTGCTCGCCGTGGGCGTCTTGACGCTCGCGACCGTCTATCGCGCGAGCGTCGAGACCCGCTCGTTCATCGCGGCCGAATCCGCGCTGATCGCGAACCGCCGCACGGCCGAGACCCTGATCCGCGACCGCCTCTCGGAGGCGACCGGCGTCGTCACGCCGGCCTCCGGGAGTTCCGCCACCCTCGTGCTGACCTCGCCGGTCCCCGCCGAATCCCCCGTCACGTTCGCGCTCTCGGACGGGGCGCTGACCATGCAGCTGGGCGCCGGGGACGTCGCGCCGATCACCGGATCCGACGTGACGGTCACGTCCTTCACCGCCACGCGACGCGACGGGATCCCGGCATCGGTGCTGGTGGAGATCGGATGGAGCGAAGGCGCCTTCGGGGCCACGATCACGGACGAGAGCCGGTTGACCGCCACCTTACGCCTATGAACGACAGAGGGTTCACCCTGGTCGTGAGCGTGATGATCATCTCCGCCGTCCTCCTGGGACTCGCGGTCGCGGCCGCGCGCACGTTGCACGGGACGCTTTCCTCGGGCACCTCGATCGAACGCTGGGACGACGCCAAGGCGCTCGCGGAAGGATGCGCCGAACAGGCGATCTGGCGATTGACCGAGGACCAGAACTACGCCGGGAACGAGACGATCGCCATCAACGGCTCGCCGTGCACCATCCGTCCCGTCACCGGAAACCCGACCCCGAAGATCGTGGAGACCGAGGCGACGGTGGGCAACCGCACCTACCGCCTGCGCGTGACCGTATCTTCCCTCTCCCCGCCGACGGTGAGCGCGTGGGACCGCGTGACGAGTTTCTAACAAAAAACGTCGGACATGTTCGTCCGGAGCCGAGCGGTCGAAGACCCCGCGAGGCGACGGAAGAACGTGTCCGACGTTTTATGTTATCGTTTCCTTCGCAGCGTCCCGGTCGCCGCGAGACGCGCCTCCACCGCTTTCGCGTCCACCAACCCTTCGCTCACCAGGTCCTGGATGACGCGATCCATGGTGATCATCCCTTCGGCGCGGCCCGTCTGCATGGCCGAGGCGATCTGCTCCACCTTGTTCTCGCGGATCAGGTTGCTCACCGCCGCGTTGTTCACGAGCAGCTCGCGCGCCGCCACCTGCCCCCCGCCTTTCCTGGGGAGGAGGACCTGCGCCACCACGGCGCGCAGCGAAAGCGACAGCTGGCGCCGCACCTGCTCCTGCTGGTTGCCCACGAACGAATCCACGATGCGGTGCACGGCCTGCGGCGCCGAGGAAGTATGGAGCGTGGAAAACACCAGGTGTCCGGTCTCGGCGAGCGTGAGCGCGGAGGCGATCGTCTCGGGGTCGCGCATCTCGCCCACCATGATCACGTCCGGATCCTGGCGCAGCGCGCGCCGCAGCGCCTCGGCGAAACTCGCGGTGTCCGAGCCGACCTCGCGCTGCTTCACGAGCCCCACGCCGGGCGCGAACACGTATTCGACCGGGTCCTCCATGGTGACCAGGTGCACGGGCTTCCTCGCGATGATGTCGGCGAGCAACGAGGCGATGGCCGTGGATTTCCCGGACCCGGCCGGACCCGTGAAGATGATGAGGCCGTTCTCCACCTCGGTGAGGCCGCGCACGGCGGGAGAAAGCATGAGATCGTCGAACGAGGGGATCTTCGAGCCGATGAGGCGGGCCGCGAACGCCGGACGCCCCTGCTCCACGTGCAGGTTCACGCGGAACCGCGCCCCGTCGATGTCATAGGCGAAATCCTCCTCGTGCGTGGACGCGAACCGTTTCCAATGGGCCTCGCCCGCGATCTCGCGCACCATCGTCTCCACCGCCTTGGCCGTCAGGGCGGCGGCCTTGAGCGGCACCAGGTCCCCGTCCACGCGCAAGATGGGCGGATACCCGGCCGCCAAGTGGACGTCGGACGCCTTGCGCTTCAACGCCTCGTTGAGGAGCTCCTCCATCCTCATAGTCCTCCCCATTCTACCACCCCTTCGCCCGGATGGCAGCTTCCGCGGCCGCGACCTGCGCCTCGTGCTTGCTCGTGCCGAATCCCGAGGCCACCAGCTCCTTGTTGAGATAGATGCCCACTTCGAACTTCTTGGCATGGTCCGGCCCGGATTCGGAAATCACCTTGTAGTTGGGCGTGACCCCCATCTTCTCCTGCGCGGCTTCCTGGAACCGGCTCTTGGGATCCACGTACAGGCGGTGCTCGAGGATGCGCGGGAGCTCGGACAGCACGTACTTCGTCACGAACGTCTTCGACGCGTCCCAGCCCTGGTCCAGGTAGATCGCGCCGATGATCGCCTCAAACGCGTTGGCCAGGATGTAATAGCGGGCCTTGCTTCCCGAATCCTTGGATTCGCCGCGCGACAGGTACAGGTGCGGCTCGACGCCCAACCGCGAGCAGATGCCGGAAAGCATGTCCGCGTTCACGAGCGCCGCGCGCCAATTGGTAAGCTCGCCCTCGGGGTTCTCGTAGTTGGCGTACAGATGCTCGGTCACCACCAGCTCGAGCACGGCGTCGCCCAAGAACTCCAGCCGTTCGTTGTGGCCGATCGGGAAGTCGGGATGTTCGTTCAGGTAGCTGCGGTGAACAAGCGCTTGGCGCAGAATGTCCTTGTCGCGAAACTCTGTGCCCAGGGCTTGTTCGAGCGGTGAGAGGTCTGCCATATCACGCATTGGCGGTTGGTTTCACTTCTTCCTTCTTCGGCGGCGAGTTCTTGTCCACTTCCTTGATCTCCCCTTTCGCGAGCATGTCCTTGTAGATGGCTCCGAGCACCCCGTTCACGAACCGGCCGCTCGCTTCCCCGCCGAATCCCTTGGCGAGCTCGATCGCCTCGTTGATGGCCACCTTGCTCGGGACGCTTTGCGAATACTTGAGCTCGTACACCCCGAGACGCAACACGTTCCTGTCCACCACGGTGATGGTGTCGATGGGCCACTCGGGGGCGAACGCGGTGATGGTGGCGTCGATCTCCTCCACCTTGGCGAGCGTCCCGTTCACCAGGTCGCTCACGAACCCCTCGTCGTCGAAGTTGGGCGCGAACTCCTCCTTGCAGAACGCCATGATCTCCGGCACGCGCCCTTCTGGCTTGCCGTTGAAATCCCACTGGTAGAGGGTCTGCATGGCGATCGTCCTCGCCAAGTGCCTGTTCGACATATCTGGTTCGTATCCTAACACGAAACCCCGCCCTTCGTCAGGACGGGGTTACCCGTTATTTCTTCACCTCCGCTTCCTTCTCCTTGTGTTCGTGCGCGTGGGCCGGGGCGGCGGTCTTCGCCTTTTTCACGAGGCGGGCGGCGGCGCGGGAGGTGTCCACCACGCGGCGGCCGGCGTAGGTGCCGCACTGCGTGCAGGCGCGATGCGGGGCGATGGGGGCCTTGCACTTGGCGCACGCCGCGAGCGCCACCTTCTTCATCGCGAAATGCGCGGCACGGCGGCGCTTGTGGGAACTAGTCCGACGATGTCCAGGAAGACCCATAAAGGAGAATCAATGCGCGGATGGTAGCCGAACCCTCGATACGCGTCAAGCCGGGGCCTTCCAGACCTCCCGGCAGAACGGGGCCGGGTCCTGGCCGAGGAGGTCGATGCGGCGTTCGTTGCTTTCGAACAATCCCACATGGGTATTGAGGCCGTGCAGCAGGTAGTTCCCTTCAAGCCAGGTGGCGTGCAGGCAGCTGATCATGAACATCTGCATCCCGTTCATGAACTCGTCGAAGCTGATGGGATACCGCTCGCGGTAGGCGGCGAGGAACGCGCGGGCCTGCTCCACGTGCCTGGCGTCGAACCCGTCGTCGCAGCAGCAGATGAGCAAGCTGCGCGCGAGCTCGAAGGATCGCGGGCCCAAGCTCGTGCGCTCGAGGTCGAACACGTGGCTCACCTTCCCGTCGGGGGCCAGGAACACGTTCGGGTAGATGAAGTCGCCGTGCAACAGGTGGTCGTAGGCCACCGGGAAGTCGTGCGGGATGAGCTGGTTCTCGCGCACGAACTTCGCCTTGCGTTCGAGCAGCGCGCTCATGCGTTCCTCAAGCGGCGTGAACGAAGGCTTGCGGTCGAGCGCGTGACGCAGCTCGGCGTATTCGAGGTCGAACGCGTCGCGATCCCACATCCAGCGCGTCTGGAGCGTGCGGCGGCGCACGTCGTGCCCGGCGAGGTGGATGTCCGCGAGCGTCTCGCCCAGCGAAGCGAGCGTCGTCTTCGAGAGCGACGCGGGATCCGGCGACGACCCGTCCACGAACGGGAACAGGCTGTACCAGTAGGAGTCGAACAGGAACGCGGTGCGCCCGAACCGGTCCTTCACCGGCAGCACCACCGGGACGCCATGGCCGGCGAAATGCTTTTCGGCGAACTTGATGTCCGGCACCCACTGGCGCAGGTGGTTTTGGTACTGCTTCAAAAAGAAACTTCCGGCGCTTGTCTGCAGCCGGAAGTTCTGGCAGGTGTATCCCCCGTGCACGCGCTCAAGCGACAGGACGGGCCCCAACCCGAACAGCTCGTGGAGCCGTTCAGAGAGAGCCTCCAGACGCATCGGCGTTTGCATGCCAAGCATACCCGGGTCTATGCATGCATCAGGCCACTCTTTCCGCCGAGTGTCAAGGGTAGGCGGAGAGGCGCATGGCCTGCGGCTTTTGGGTCCCCGCCGGCAAACGACGGCAGAGCCGGACGCCCAACGCCGCATTCCACGTGCCTCTCCGCCTGCACGACCGTGGCCTACACGACCGTGGAGGTCGCCACCGTGTCGTTCTCCTTCTTGAAGCGCATCACGCGCACGCCCTGGGTGGAGCGCCCCAGCACCGCGATCGACGAAATGGGCGTGCGGATCACCTGGCCGGCGGCCGACACCACGAACAGGTCGCGATCGTCCTTGGCGGAGACGATCGCCGCGGCCACGATCGGCCCGGTCTTCTTGGTCACCGCTGCGGTCTTGATCCCCGACCCTCCGCGACCCTGCACCTTGTATTCGGTCACGTCGGTCTGCTTGCCGTAGCCGTTCTCCATGACGACGAGCAGGTGGAGCGATCCCGCTTTCTTCGCGCTCCCCTCTTCGATCACTTCCATGCCGACCACCGTGTCGGATCCCTTCAATCGCAACCCGCGCACGCCGGCGGCCACGCGGCCCATGGAGCGCACGTCGCGCTCGGCGAAGCGGATGCTCTGCCCGTGGCTCGTGATGAGCATGAGGTCGTCCTTGCCCGTGGTCGGCTTCACCCATTCCAGGTTCTCGCCGTCCTTCAGCTTGATCGCGATGAGTCCCGAACGGCGCACGTTGTCGAACGCGGTCAGCTCGGTCTTCTTGATGGTGCCCTTGTTGGTGACCATCACCAGCTCCTTCATGTCCTCCAGCCCTTCCAGCGACAGGGCGGCGGACACGTTCTCGCCCGGAGCGAGGGAGAGGAAGTTCACGAGCGCCTGGCCCTTGGACGTGCGCGACGCTTCGGGGACGTCGTACGCCTTCAGTTGGAACACGCGCCCGCGCGTGGTGAAGAACAGCAAGTCCTTGTGCGCGGTGGTCGAGAACACCTGGTCGATCTCGTCCTCCTCCTTCGCGGTGATGCCGCTCACCCCTTTCCCTCCGCGCGTCTGCGTCTTGAACGCGTCCGGGGGCAGGCGCTTGATGTAGCCGGCCGAGGTGATCATGACCACCGTCGCGGTGTCCGGGATCACGTCCTCCATGGAGAACTCCTTCACCCCGTGCTTCACCACCTGCGTGCGGCGTTCGGTGGCGTACTGCGCGCGCATCCGTCTCACCTCGTCGGCGACCACGCCCAACATCCGCTTCTCGGACTTGAGGATCGCCTCGAGATCCTTGATGAGCTTCATCTTCTCCTCGTACTCCTGCTCGACCTTCAACCGTTCGAGGTTGGCGAGCTGCTGCAGGCGCATCTCGAGGATCGCCGTGGACTGCGGGTCCGTGAGCTTGAAGTGCTTGATGAGGTTCGTTTTCGCCTCGTCCTTGTCCGAGGACTTCTTGATGGTGGAGATGATCTTGTCGATGTGCAGCATCGCGATCCGCAACCCTTCGAGGATGTGGGCGCGTTCGCTCGCGCGCGCGAGGTCGAACGCCGTGCGTCGGCGCACCACCTCTTTGCGATGCTTCAGGTATTCCTCGAGGATGTTCTTGAGGGAAAGCACGCGCGGCTGGATCCCGTCCACGAGCGCCAGCATGTTGTAGTGGAAGGATTCCTGCAGCTGGGTCGTCTGGTACAAGCGGTTGAGCACGTTCTTGGGATACGCGTCCTTCTTCAATTCCACCACGATGCGGATCCCTTCCTTGTTGGACTCGTCGCGCAGGTCGCGGATCCCTTCGAGCTTCTTGTCGCGCACCAGCATCGCGATGCGCTCGAGCAGCGTCGACTTGTTCACCTGGTAGGGAATCTCGGACACGATGATGGAGAAGTTGCCCTTGGCGTCCTCCTCGATCTCGGCCTTGGCGCGCACCACCACCCCGCCCTTGCCGGTCGCGTACGCGGCCTTGAGGTCCGCGGCGCCGTACACGATGCCGCCGGTGGGAAAATCCGGGCCTTTCACGAACTGGAGCAGGTCATCGACTTCGCAATCGGGATGCTCGGTGAGGTGCAGCACGGCGTCGCACACCTCGCCCAGGTTGTGGGGCGGGATGTTGCTGGCCATGCCCACCGCGATGCCCACCGTGCCGTTCACGATGAGGTTCGGGAGCTTCCCCGGCATCACCTTGGGCTCCTTGTGCGTGCCGTCGAAGTTCGGCATGAGGTCCACCGTGTCCTTCTCGATGTCGGTGAGCATCTCCTCGGCGATGCCCGAGAGCTTGGCCTCGGTGTACCGGTACGCGGCCGCGCCGTCGCCGTCGATGGACCCGAAGTTGCCCTGGCCCTTCACGAGCGGTTCGCGCAGCGAAAAATCCTGCGCCATGCGCACGAGCGATTCGTACACGGCCGAATCCCCGTGCGGGTGGTATTTCCCCAGCACGTCCCCGACCACGGTGGCGCATTTCTTGAACTTGGCGCCCGAACGCAGCCCGGTCTGCCACATGGAATACAGGATGCGGCGATGCACGGGCTTCAACCCGTCGCGCACGTCGGGCAGCGCGCGGCCCACGATCACGCTCATCGCGTAATCGATGTAGCTCGTCTCCATCTCCTCGACGATGCTTTGCGGCTTGATCGTGCCGATGTTGTCCGCCTCCTCGGGGGTGAGCGGCTTCTGTTCGTCCTTGTTGGCCATAATCACGGGGCAGGTTCCGAATCTTGTATTCCCTGAGCGGAGCCGTCGTCCTGGCCTTCGACAGGCTCAGGCGATGACGACGGCGTAGTCGAAGGGCTCGCGAACGCGTCCTTGGCTTGTGCCGCGGCTTGCCTGAGCGCTTCGACCTCGTTCATTCCGGCTTCGGGCTCCACGACCGCTTCGGGCTCCGGCGTCATCGCTTCCTTGAGCGCCGCGCGTTCGGCCGCGGCCGCTTCGTTCGCTTGGGCCGCGAGCGCCGCCGCGTCCGTCACGTTCCGCTGCAAGGCCGACACCCCGTCGCGCACCACGCTCCCCACGGTAAGCGCCCATCCCACGGCGACGCCCACGACCACGAGCGACGTGACGCCGACGATGGCGACGCGCCGCGAGCGCGGAGGACGAGGGACGAACACCTGGTGGGACATACTGGGAGTTGGTATTTGGTAGATGGGAGTTATGGGGAAAGCGTTCTTACAATATCCAACTCCCAAATACCAATTACTATCTGCTAAGAACAACGAGCAACATGTCTTCGGCCGGCAGGTCCTTCTTGCTCACCTTGTATTTGCCGGCTTCTTCCTTGCGCGCGGCTCCCAGCGCCTTCGTGAACGCGTCCACGCCATCGAGCTTCTCCTTGAGGGAGTCCACGGCGTACGTCATGGGGATCACGACGCGGGGTTCCACCTGCGCCACCGCCTCGGCGGCTTTCTTGGCGTCGAGCACGCGGCCTCCCCCGACCGGGACCATAAGGATGTCGATCTTCTTCAGATGCTCGAGCTCCTCGTCGGTGAGCGCGCGATCGAGCGAGCCCAGATGCGCGATCGTCATGTCCTCGCTCTCCAGGCGGGTGAGGAGCGTCGAACCCGCCTTGGTCGGCGCCGCGAGGCAATACGCGAACACCCCTTTCACCTCGAACTCGCCCGGCATGTCCACCACGAACGGGTGGTTGCCCACCGAACCCACGTTATCGGACCCTTTCCCGCTCACGGTCACGAGGTGAGCCTCGAGCGCGCGCGTGCGCAAACCCGTGGACGGATCGTACGGATCCGTCACCACCGTCACCTCGCCGACGGAGGTCTTTGTCACGATCTCAAAACAGCCCAATCCGTGCCACGAAATCTGCATAAGGATTTCATCCTTGCTTCCTCATTCGTTCGGAATACCGATACTCGGTATTCACTCACTCATTTCGGAAGTAGTTCCAACCGGAATATCAACGGAAAAACCGACCAAATCTTACCACGCGGCCTCCCTGGAAACAAGGGCTAAAGCTGCTCCCCCAAGGTGTCCTTCCAGTACTCGATTTCCTTCTCCACTTCCTCGAGTTCCGGGTCGCGTTCGGTCACCGAGAACCCTTCGCGGAACCGAGCGGCCTTGTTTTGGATCTCCTCCTTCCATTTTGGATCCTTGGCCGCGAGTTTTTCGAGCTCCTGGATCTTCTCCTCGATCGTGGCGGCGTGCGCGCGCCACCTTTCCACGAGCTTCAAGTACTTCTCCGACGATGGATCGATCGCCTTGGCGAGTTCCTCGCGCACATGATCAGCCGCGTCGAGCAACGCGTCCTCCACCTGGTAGCGCTGTTCGGGGGTGAGCTCGGTCTCGAACAGGCTCGAGCGCACGATCTCGACGAGCGGCACGCCCGCGTCCAGATGCTTCTTGAGCATGGCGCGCACGGTCTCGTCCACGTGCTCGAGCACGAGCGCGAGGCGCGTCTGCTCCTCGAGCTTCCCCGCGATCTCCTGGCTCGCCTTGCGGTGCGGGTATTCGGCGATCCCCACTTGGGCGAGCGCCGCCTCGATCTCCTCCTCGCTCGCGTCCTCGTTCTTAAGGAGTGCGTCATGAAGCTTCTGCGCTTCCGCGCGGATCTCCTTGGGAACCGACGGGACGATGTGATCGATGGCGATCTGGAATTCCTTGAGCAGTGACGCGTGTGGATGGGGCATACGATGAAGGCTGAAAAGGCGGAAAGGGTTGAAAGGATTATCACCTCCCTCATGGAAAAAGAAAAGCTGCCCCATCGCTGGAGCGGCTCGTACGCCAGAAAGGTGCTGCTACTGGACGCTGAACATGTCGGTCTTGCCGGTCACCGCACGCGTGGCCGCGCCCATCACGACCGAGCCGTCGTCATGGCGCGGCTTGATCGTGAGCCGACCCTGCTTGCGGCACATCGTCACCGCCTTGCCTGGCACGCCCAGGAGGTCGATGCTGTGCATCTCGCCGTCGGGAACCGTGTCGGGGTACTCGACCGCGAGCCAAATTCCCTCGATCACGAACAGGTGCTTTTCGCTCGTCGGTTTCAACGCCTTTGTAAGCGCGAAGGGCGAACGACCGCGGTAGATGACGCCGTACTGGCTGTAGATCCAGTACATCGTCGTCCGCGTGCGTCCCTCTTCGAGCTCTTGGGGCCTGTATGCCGCGACCGCGTAGTCCACGCCCGCCTTCTGCATGACCTCCTCGATCGGGTCCGGGACCACCAGCACCCAGTAGCCCGGGGTCAGGTCGGCCCATGGCGCGATCGGGCAGTCCGGGACCGCCGGGACGTGGCGCAGGAAGGACTCGAATCCTTTCGGGTCGCCGCCGTACAGGACCTTGTACGCCGCCCACGCGACGTTACGCCGCACGGTCTCCTTGGTGTACGTCCCTCCGGCGTTCGTGACCTCGGCCTGGCTCTCGGCAACGACC
>MGDT01000003.1:125661-137935 GCA_001791045.1 Candidatus Uhrbacteria bacterium RIFCSPHIGHO2_01_FULL_63_20
GGGAGTCGGGTCTTCAGCTTCGCCGCCTCCTGGGCGATGACGTCTCCGATGTCGGGGACGTCTGACGACGGCTGCATCGCCGCGATCTCCTCCTCGGCCAACTGCTCGAGCGACACCGGACGGGTGGGTTTCTCGTCCACGTGCGGCGCCTTCGCGGCCAACTCCTCGCGGAGCTGGAGCACTTGCGCCGGTGAGACGACGTCGAGCTTGGACGATATCGCCACCCCCGGGCTCACGCGCTTGGACGGGGCCGCGGTCTTGGCGTTCACGTCCACCTTCGGCAGGCGCGAATTGACCACGAGGTCCGCTTCGCCGACGCCGAGCTGCTCGCGTGGAACAGGCTTGGACGCCTGCTCCACGGCCTCGATGCCTTCCTTCGCGAGCGCCCGCTCGATCCGAGGATCAATCGGCCCCCATTCGCGGATGATGTCCGTATCGAACTTCCGGTAGGACAGGTACCGCTTGGCATCCTGCTCCCATCCCGCACGTTCGGGATGGGTATCGGCCGGCGTGCTTATCCAGAGAATCTGCGTCTGACCAGGCTTGGCGCTCGGACGACCCCCGATCGGGATCGCGACCCTCAACGGGTCTGCCTTCATTTCTGCCTGCCATGCCGCGTGCTCGAGCGCCGGCACGGCCTCGTCGAACGCCTCCGTCGCCGACCTCGGGACCGCCTGCTTGTACTCGCGGCGCGCATCCGCGACGTAGTCGTCTTGCGCCCGGCCGCGCAGGCCGAGGTCCTTGGCGTCCACGCGCGCGCGGTCTTCGAGGATCTGGGTGCCGGATGTGACCGGGGGCAGACGCGGCGGGAGTCGGTTCTCCAGACGCCTGTCGCTCCTCGGTCGCGCCGACAGCCTGCGATTGAGCGCGTCCATGGTGAGCTCGCCCAGCATCTGCACGAGCTCGGAGGGCTTGATGATGCCGCATGCCGTGAGCAGCAGCACTGCGCCGAACACGAACGGCATCTGAAGGATGGCTAACAGCTGCTTCACTTCTTGCTCCTTTGAACGAGCGATCCACGGGGCCGCCGCGGGCGGGTTTTCGACACTCGGAAAACACCGCAATATAGCCGATTTTTGGCAAAAAGTCAACTCTCCAGAGCGAAAACCAGCTCAATCTTGTCAATTTCAGCCCTTTCCATTACACTCGCCCTACCTTTATTAACTCTTAGCGCCGCCGGTGCGAGGCGTACGAGGCGATCCAGGCGATCGAGGCTCTCAGGAATTCCTGCAAGCCTGCGGGCCTGCGAGCCTTCTGCCTTTCCCACTGTCGGACCATGCATATGGCAGACCAGGGACTCGTGAACGCGAAGGCCCCGGAGCTCGCGAAGCTTCTCGAGGAGGGGTCGTATTTGAACATCCCGCAAGTCGGGGACGTCGTGAAGGGCAAGGTGATTTCCGCCTCGCGCCGCGAAGTGAAGGTGGATCTCAACGGCGTGCTCACGGGCGTCGTGCGCGGCCGCGAACTGTTCGCCGAGTCCTCGGACTACGCGAACCTTGGCAAAGACGAGCAGGTGGAGGCGACGGTGATCGACCAGGAGAACGAGAACGGCGAGATCGAACTCTCCTTCCGCTTCGCCGGGCAGAAGAAGGCCTGGGAGGAATTGAAGCGCCTGTTCGCCTCCGGCGAGGCCGTGGAAGGCCGCATCATGGAGGCCAACAAGGGCGGGCTCCTCGTGAAGGTCGGGCACGTGACCGGGTTCCTGCCGGTCTCCCAGCTCTCCCCCGAGCACTACCCGCGCGTGGCCGGCGGCGACAAGAACAAGATCCTCGAGAAGCTCAAGACCTACGTGGGCACCGCGCTCGACGTGAAGGTGATCGACGTGAACGAGGCCGACGAGAAGCTGATCGTGTCCGAGAAGGCCGTGTGGGAGGAGAAGCAGAAGAGCGTGCTCGCCAAGTACAAGGTGGGCGACCGCGTGACCGGCGAGGTCACCGCGCTCGCCGACTTCGGCGCGTTCGTGCGCTTCGACGCGCTCGAGGGCCTGGTGCACATCAGCGAGATCGCCTGGCAGCGCATCGACCATCCGCGCGACGTGCTCAAGGTGGGGGCTCTCGTGGAAGCCGAAGTGATCGGCATCGAGGGATCCAAGATCTTCCTGTCCATGAAGAAGCTGATCGAGGACCCGTGGAAGAACATCTCCGCCAAGTACAAGGTGGGCGACACCGTGGAAGGGACCGTGCTCAAGGTGAACCCGTTCGGGTTCTTCGTGGAGCTCGACCCCGAGATCCACGGCCTGGCCCACATCAGCGAGCTGTCCGCCACCCCGGTCGCGGACATCAACGCGATCGCGAAGGCCGGCGACAAGATGGACTTCAAGATCGTGTCCATCGAGCCGGCCGAGCACCGCCTGGGCCTTTCGGTGAAGGCGCTCACCGCGCCGGAGCCGGAGGCGAAGACCGAGGCGAAAGCCGAGGCGGCCGCCGAATAAGACGCCGTCCATGAAATCCCTCCCCAAGAACCTGGTGATCGCGCTCGTCGCCGTGCTCCTCGTGGGCGCCGTGTTCTCCACCTACACGCTCGGCGGCGAAAAGCCCGAGGAGGTGAGTTTCGGCGCGCTCGTGGAACGCATCGAGGCCGGCGAGGTGAAGACGATCGAGGTGACCGGCAACGAGGTGCGCGCCACGCTCTCGGACGACGCGCAGGTGGTCACGCGCAAGGAATCCGCCGAGTCGCTTTCCACGATCCTCACGAGCTACGGCGTCACGCCCGAGCAGCTCAAGGCCTCCGAGATCACCGTGAAAGACGCGAGCACGCGCTCTTACCTGGCGTCCGCGCTCGTCACCACCCTTCCCCCCATCATCGTGATCGTGGTCGTGTTCTATTTCCTGGCCCGCCAGATGCAGGGCGCCAACAACCGCGCGATGACCTTCGGGAGTTCGGGCGCGCGCGAGGCCGAGAAGGGCGCGAAGAACCGCGTCACCTTCGCCGACGTCGCCGGCGCGCACGAAGCGAAGGAGGAACTGCAGGAGATCGTGGAGTTCCTCAAGAACCCAAAGAAGTTCGCGGACCTGGGCGCCAAGCTCCCCAAGGGGGTGCTGCTCATGGGTCGTCCGGGCACGGGCAAGACGCTCCTCTCCCGCGCCGTGGCCGGCGAGGCCGACGTGCCGTTCTTCCACATTTCAGGCTCCGAATTCGTGGAGATGTTCGTGGGCGTGGGAGCGTCGCGCGTGCGCGACCTGTTCGCGAAGGCGAAGAAGGGCGCGCCGTGCATCGTGTTCATCGATGAGATCGACGCCGTGGGCCGCCAGCGCGGCGCGGGGCTGGGCGGCAGCCATGACGAGCGCGAACAGACGCTCAACCAGATCCTGGTCGAGATGGACGGCTTCGACCCGAACCTGGGCGTGATCGTGATCGCCGCCACCAACCGCCCCGACGTGCTGGACCCGGCGCTCTTGCGCCCCGGCCGCTTCGACCGCCGCGTCACGCTCGACCTGCCGGACATCAACGAACGCGAGGCGATCCTCAAGGTGCACGCCAAGAACAAACCGCTCGAAGCGGACGTGGACCTCCGCCGCGTCGCGGAACGCACCCCCGGGTTCGCGGGCGCGGACCTCATGAACCTGCTGAACGAGGCGGCCATCCGCACCGCGCGGCAGGACCGCAAGGCCGTCACGCAGGAGGACGTCCTGGTCTCGATCGAAAAGGTGCTGCTCGGGCCCGAGCGCAAGAGCTACGTGATGAGCGCGAAGGAAAAGAAGGTCACGGCCTACCACGAGGCGGGACACGCGTTGGTCGCGAAGATGCTTCCCAACGCCGATCCGGTGCACAAGGTGTCCATCATCTCCCGCGGTTCGGCCGGCGGGTACACGCTCAAGCTCCCGCTCGAGGACAAGCGCATGCACGCCCGCGCGGAATTCGTGGACGACCTCGCGGTGCTCTTGGGCGGATACGTGTCCGAGAAGGAGACGTTCGGCGACCTGACCACGGGCGCTTCCGACGACCTCAAGAAATGCTCGCGCCTCGCGCGCGAACTGGTCACCCGCTACGGGATGAGCGACCTGGGGCCCGTGGTGTTCGGGGAGCCGGAGGAGATGGTGTTCCTCGGCCGCACCATGAACGAGAACCGCAACTACTCCGAACAGACCGCGGAACGCATCGACGCCGAGGTTTCCAAGCTGATCCATGGCGCCATGGAGGTCGCCCGTGCTATCATCACGGGGAAAAAGGAGTACCTCGACCGGATCGCGAACACGCTGCTCGAAAAGGAAACGATCGAAAAGGAAGCGTTCGAAGCGCTGTTCGCCACCCCAGCATAGGTCCCATAGGACCTATCGGACCTATTGGAGGATATGGCCCGCAAGCCCACGCCGATCTACCGCACCCTGCTTCGCGACGCCTGGCGTCTCGCGTGGGGGCGTCGGTCGCTTTGGGTGTTCGGCCTGTTCGCCGGGCTCGTCACGACCGGCGGGGTGATCGACGTCGCCTTCCGCGGCTTCAAGCGCATCGAGAGCGCCTCGGACCTGCTTCAGGGCGTCCTCTCCGGATCCTTCGCCGGCTACGAGACGTTCGGCGCATGGATGCGTCAGGTGCAGATGCTCGAACCCTCCCGCGTGACCGCGACCGTCACCGTCCTGGTGCTCGTCGCCGTGTGGCTTGGCGTGACCGCCGTCCTCTCGCAAGGAGCGCTCATCAGGGGGCTCGTCTGCGAACATGACCGGCCGTGGCATCACCACCTGTTCGAAGGCAAGCCGTACTTCTGGCGTCTCCTCACGCTCGCGCTCGCGGGCAAGGCCGTGAACGCGGTGCTGCTCATCGCCTCGGCGCTCCCGCTCGTGCTGCTCGTGACGCGCGGGTTCGCGGAGGATGCCGTGCTGTACTGCCTCACCTTCCTCGTGTTCTTCCCGCTCATGGTGGTCGCGAGCCTCACGTTCACGCTCGCCGCGATCGACGCCGTGCGCCACGACCGCGGCGCCGCGCACGCGCTCGCGCACGCGACCGGCACGTTCCTGGACCACTGGCTTCCCGCGCTCGAGGTGGGGGTCGCCGCGTTCCTCGTGATGGCCGCGATGTGGATCGCCTCGGGAGTGACGCTCATCCTCCTGTCCATTCCTTACGCCATGCTGGTCGCCCTGTCCTTGTACGCCGGGAGCCCGTTCCTGTTCGCCTGTGCGAGCATCGTCTCCGCCGTCTGCGCCGCCTTCCTCGTGTTCGCGTTCACCGGCGCGTCGGTCAGCTTCCAGCACGCCGTATGGCTCCGATTCCTGGAGCGGGCACAACGGCACCGTTCGCCCTTGGTGGCCAAGCTCGAACGCCTCTGGCGCAAATGGTAGTTGAGCCGTAAAATGCTCCGAACGGAGCGTTTTTGGTATGGCGGAAATGCAAAGCATCGAATCCCTGCTCAAGAAGACCGGCGCGGCCACCCCCGCCGGCGCTCCCGTGCAGGAAAAATTCGAAGAGAAGATGGGCGAGATCCGCCTGCGTGAAAAGGAGGAAGAAACGCAAAAGAAGGCGGCCGCGATCGGCGTCCCGTACGTGAACCTGAAAGGGTTCCCGGTCTCCCCCGAGGCGATCTCGCAGGTCCCGCGCGAACAGGCGAACGCCCTCAAGGCCATCAGTTTCCTGTTCACCGGTTCCGACGTGCGCCTCGCGGCCGTGGATCCCGAGGCTCCGGGCGCGAAGGAGCTGCTCTACCAGCTCGAAGAACGCCTCCAAGCCAAAGGCGGGCTCTACGTCATTTCCGAGGAAAGCTTCCGCGTGGCCGAAACGCTGTACGACGCGCTCCCCAAGGTGAAGAAGATCGTGAAGGGGGTGAAGATCACCGACGAGGAGCTCTCCCGGTTCCAAGGCGAGCTAAAGAGCTACGGCGACATCGCCAAGGTGCTCCAGAACGCGTCGGTCACCGACGTCATGACGGTCATGATGGCCGCCGGGTTCGCGTTCGGGGTGAGCGACGTGCACGTGGAGGCCGAGGAGGCGAAGGTGGCGGTGCGCTTCAGGATCGACGGCGTGCTGCAAGACGTGGCCTCGCTCCCGCACGACATCTGGAAGAAGCTCGTGTCGCGCGTGAAGCTCGTGAGCGGGCTCAAGATCAACGTGAACGACCGCCCCCAGGACGGCCGCTTCACCATCTTCCTCAAATCCGGCGACACGGACGTGCGCGTGTCCACGATCCCAACGAACTGGGGCGAATCGGTGGTGATGCGCATCCTCAAGCCCGGATCCATCGCCGTGGACTTCGCCACGCTGGGGTTCCGTCCCCTCGTACAGGCGAAGCTCGAAAAGGAAATCGCGAAGCCCCACGGCATGCTCATCACCACGGGACCGACCGGCTCGGGCAAGACCACGACCTTGTACGCCATCCTGCGCAAGTTGAACACCGCGGACGTGAAGATCATCACGCTCGAGGATCCGATCGAATACAAGCTCGAGGGGATCAACCAGTCGCAAATCGACCACGCGAAGTCGTACACCTTCGCGAACGGCCTGCGCTCCATCCTGCGCCAGGACCCCGACGTGGTGATGGTGGGCGAGATCCGCGACCTGGAGACCGCCGAGGTGGCCATCAACGCGGCGCTCACCGGGCACCTCATGCTTTCCACGCTGCACACCAACGACGCCTCCGGCTCCCTGCCGCGCCTCCTCTCCATGGGGGTGAAGCCGTTCCTGATCGCCCCGGCGTTCAACGCGGTGATCGGCCAACGCCTGGTGCGCAAGATCCACGAGGCGTGCAAGGAACCGTTCGACGTCCCCGAGGACCAGGTGGAAACGGTGAAGAGGATCCTGGGCGAGCTCCCCGAGAAGAGCGGGGAGAAGCCGCCGACGGAATGGAAGTTCTTCCACGGCAAAGGATGCGACGCGTGCAACGGGTCCGGGTACAAGGGCCGCGTGGGGATCTACGAGGTGCTGCTCATGGACGACGCGATCCGCGCCGCGCTCAGCGAGAGCCTGTCGGAATACAACGTGAGGGAGCTCGCCAAAGCCCAAGGGATGGTCACTATGGCCCAGGACGGGATGCTGAAGGCGATCGACGGGCTGACCACCGTGGACGAGGTTCTTCGTGTCGCCGGCGAAGGGACTTGACACTGCGGCCGTTTTGGCTTAGGTTGCATCGTTCGGCTCACGAGACGCCGATCGGAGGAGTGGTTCCATGACCGCCAAATCGCCCCCGAGATTCATCGTGGGGTTCGTGAAGGAAGACGGCGTCGTCGTCGCCTTCACCGTCCCGTCGCGCGAGATCTTCCGCGCACGCCTGCTGGTACTCGCCGAAGACATGCGCATCCCGGACCACGGCTCGTACCTGGTGATCGTCCAGGAAGGAAGCGTCCCCACGGAAGAGGGGCACGTGTCCGCCGTCGACGAACGCCTGCGCAAGGAGGCCGTCCAGTTGGCCAAGGACGGGCTGCGGCAGGAGATGGCGCTCGATGGCCTCGTCGCGGACGAAACGGTGCACTGACGCGACGAATAAGAAAACGAGGACCCGAGCTGGGTCCTCTTTTTTTCGTCCTCGCGTGCGTCACGAGCCGTTGGGCGGGCGGGAGCGCTGGATGTCCAGGAACTCGTCGCCGGCCCAGGCGGCGTTCCCGGGCGGGAACCCTTCCTCGGCTTGTTTGCGGTACATCTCGATCTCGGCCAACTTGCGTTCCTCCTCGGAAACGACTGGCTGGCCAGAAGGAACGTCTGGTTTCTCTTCGGTCATCTCTCCTCCTTTGGAAACCAGGAAAAACTATCACGAAATCGTCACCGCGTCAACGGTGAATTCGCGTGGCTCCTCCCCCGTTCCCTCGATCGTCACCCGGATGATCGGCGTTCCCGATGGGACCGGGAGCGACTCGGGCGGCCATTCGGCGACCACGACCGTGTCAGGCCGGCCAAGCCAGTCCTCCAGCCCCAGTTCGTGGATTTCCTCCGGCTTCGTCAGGCGATAGAAATCGAGGTGGACCAGCTGCTTCACGGACGGGTGGTTCGCCCGATACACGTTCATCACCGTGAAGGTCGGCGAGCGCGCCAGCGTATCCGCGCCGAGCGCTTCGGTCATCCCCCGCACGAACGTGGTCTTCCCGGCCCCGAGCAAGCCGTCAAGCAGCACCAATTCCCCGCCCTTGAGCGTGGCGGCGAGATCAGCGGCAATCGCCTTCGTCTCATGGGTCGAATCGGACCGATAGGTCATATGGGTCCTATGCGGCCAGCCGCATGTTCGGATCCGCCTCCAGCGTGAGCGGGTCGGTGAAATCCTTGGCGGTCGCGCGGAAGCTCCCCGCCGCGGCGATCATGGCCGCGTTGTCCGTGGCGTACGCGCGCTCGGGGACATGACACGTGACGCCGGGCAGCGCCTTCGCGACCGCTTCCCCCAACCGCGTCCGGAGCGTCTCGTTCGCGGCCACGCCGCCGGAGAGCAGGACGGACGCGGGCCGGTATCTGGTCGCCGCGGCGATGGTCTTCGTCACGAGCACGTCCACGACCGCTTCCTGAAAAGAAGCGCAAATATCCTCCACCCTTGCCAACCCTTGTCCACCCAGCCCACCTTGCTTCACATACACCGCGACCGCGGTCTTCAATCCCGAAAAGCTGAAATCAAAATCCTTGCTCTCCATCATCGGGCGCGGAAACGCGATGGCCGACGGGTCACCGTCGAGCGCGAGCTTGTCGATCTTGGGCCCGCCTGGATACGGGAGGCCCAGGAGTTTTCCGGCCTTGTCGAACGCCTCTCCCGCCGCGTCGTCACGTGTGGCGCCCACGAGCTCGTAACGTCCGTGGTCCTTCATGAAGATGAGCTCGGTGTGCCCGCCTGACACGAGCAGCGCGAGCGAGGGGAACGCCGGCGTCGGCGTCGAGAACCATGCGCTGTACAGATGTCCTTCGAGGTGATTCACGCCCACCAGCGGTTTCTTCCACGCCCAGGCGAGCGCCTTAGCAGCCTCCACGCCCACGCGCAGCGCCGGCACGAGCCCGGGGCCCGCGGTCACGGCGATCGCGTCGATCCCCGCGCCGTCGTGCGGGATGCCGGCCTCCTCAAGAAGCGGGAACAACGCGTCCACATGCCGGCGCGCCGCCACCTCGGGCACGATCCCGCCGTACTTCGCGTGGATGTCGATCTGCGACGAGACGAGGCTCGTCACGACGCGAAGCGCGCCCTGGTCGTTGTCGACCAACGCCACGGCCGTCTCGTCGCAGCTTGTCTCGATCCCGAGCACGCGCATATCAGTGAGTGAGCCTACAGAAAATCCATGCAGCAGGCAATACGAAAGACGGTCCGAAGACCGTCCCTTGTGGTGACCCCAGCGGGAGTCGAACCCGCGTTACCGCCTTGAAAGGGCGATGTCCTAGCCGTTAGACGATGGGGCCAAGTGGCGCAACGATAGACGGAAAAAGACGCGCCGTCAAGGAACCATGACGAAAAACCGTCCCGTTTATCGGGGCGGTTTTCGCGTTCCCTCCGAGGAGGATTTCTTGCGGCCGCGTTGCTTGGCCTTCTCCATCACGTCCTGCGCCAGGCGCACCACCTTCGGCCGGCGGATCTCCCCGCGCTGCTTGTCGCGTTCGACGCGCAGCACCTCCATCTCGAGCTCCTCCTCGTTCTCCTTGATATCCTTCTTCAGCTGTTCGAGGGACTCGTCGCGGCGCAGGATCTCGCTCGTGCGTTCGACGTGCGCGTGGCTGAACCGTCCGCTGTTCACGAGCAAGGTCGAGAGCCACATGAGCTTGCGCCAGATGAACGCGAGCAGCCATCCGGCGGTGAACAGGAGCGAGAGCAGCACCACCATCGTGGTGAGCATGCGCACGGCCATGTTCCCGATCTCCTCGACCGATGCCGAGACCACGGAAAGCGGCTTTTCCTCGCTGGGCAGCGTCTGCGCACCCAGATCGTCCACGGCCGTCACCCAGATGCGGTAGTCCCCTTTCTCGAGGTCGCGGTCATACACGATGGTGAAGAGCCCTCGGATGTCGGCCTGGTCCTGCGCCGTGTCCATCACGCCGGACTCCCCGCGCTGCACCCACACGTTGACCCGCGCGTTGGGGAACGTGCCGCCTTTCACGATGAGCGGCTCGTCGGAGCGGATGAGCGAGGTGTAGGAATGGATGCTGGGGGCCGGAAGCGCCGTGACCGTGGCCTCGGCGGTGCGCTCGAGGAAGTTCCCGGCCAGGTCCACGGCACGGATGCGCAGCACGTGCGAGCCCGGCGGGAGCGGCAACGAGCGGTACAGGTGCGTGCCCGGGTCCACCCACTGGTCGAACAGGTCCGCTCCCAGGTAGATCTCGTAGTGCCCGATCCCCGAGGTGCCGTCATACGCGGAGAAGCGGAACCGTGCGAGAGGATCGTTCGCGGAGACGCTCGGCAGCGCGGTCGCCGTGAAGCTCGAGGGCGCCGTGGCGTCCACCTGGACGCGGAAGTGCGAGATGCCGCCCCAGCCGTATTGGTTCTTGGTGCGGACGTGGAAGTACCAGGCGCCGTCGGTCAGCGCCTCGGACGTGTACGACGAGGGCGTTCCCTCGGCGGCCGCGGCCGGGACGGAGTTCGGACGCCGGTCAAGCAGGTAGGCGACCGCGGTCGTCTCCGCGCCCACGCCCCACGCGAACCGGGCGACGCGTTCCTTGTACCAGGACACCGGGCTCGGGTGGGTCGGCGAGCTTACCTGCGGGGCGCCGGGGGCTCCAGGGGTGTCCACCGGGGTCGTGGCTTCGGGAACCGGCGGGGCCACGGTAGGCGCGTTCACCGTGTACGTCGCCTTGGAAAGTCCGGTGATCACGTTCGTCCCCTTCCCGTCGTTGGCCAGGATCGCGCCCGAGGTGAAGGTGACGTCCGCGTTCCCGTTCCCCTTCCCGCGCAAGGTGACGGTGAACAAGCGGGCGGCATTCCCCTGGAACCCCGGATTCAGGACCACCCCCTCGAAATCGATCGTGCCGGCGTCGTTGGAATACGTCGGCTGCTGGAGCCACAGCGAGATCGCGGTCCCTTGCACGGACACCGAGGAGACCTCGAGCAGTTCGGTCGGGAACCGCAGCCGGCCGCGCACGGCGTTCACCGCCTCGTCGGGGCTCGAAAGCACCACCTCGACCGTGAGCGGGTCGTCGATCTCGATGGACCCGCTTGGCGGGTCGAGGTACATGGTCGCGGCCTGGGCGGCAGAGGCGACGAAAAAGCATCCCATCGAGGCGATGACCCCGAAGGCGAACGCCGCGAGGCGCGTCAATGCCCGTGACGGGCAGGATTGGGATGTGTCCTCCATACGAAACGCCAGGCCACAAACAGGAGCGTGATTGCCAGGAACAGTATACCGAGAATCGCCGCAAGAAGGAATATGCCGCTGGGGAGGGCGGGAGCGGCCAGCACCGAGACGCGCGCGTTCCCGGCCCGATCCACGGCTTTCACGTACACGCTGCTGCGCAACGACTGGTCGAGGAGCAGGTACGGGCTCTCGACGACCCGCCAGCGCAGCCCAAGGAGGGGTCCTTGGGGACCGAGCCGTTCGGCCGCCTCGTAGCGGTCGATCCCGGTCCCCTTGTCCGTCGTCGAGAACACCGCGGATACCCGCCCGTCATACAGCTGCCTGTCACGCACGAGCGTCACGTCAAACGGTTCGGGCGGCACGTCGTCCGCGGCCTCGGTGAGCGCTACGGCCGTGCGGTCGGAGCGGACGGAGAAGGCGATGGGAGAGATGTCCGCGCCGGCATCCGTCCCCTTCCCGTCATCGATGAGCGCCCGAAACCCGTCCGCGGAAACGGACGTCTTGCCGGGAACGAGCGCCGTGAACACGAGGGAGAACAGCGGCGCGCGCGGATGCGAGATCCCGCCCGGGATCGCCCCGGCGAACCGGACCCGGCAATCGTCCGGGCATCCCGACAGCGACGGCCGCTCGATCCAATACGGGATCACCGACTCCCCGTCGCGGATGGCCTCCAGGCGCAGCGCGCCTCCGTCGAACGTCACGGCGCCTTCGGTCGCGTTGATCTCCTTCCCTTGCGCGTCCAAGAACACGCCCACGGCGAAGGATTCGCCCAAGGCGACCTCCGGAGCCGCCGCGCCGAAAAACAGCTCGGCGGCATGCGTCGAAGACGGGAACGCGAGCAGGATGGCCGCGATGGCCGCGAACCGTCTCATACCTAGCCGGTCCAGTGGTAGACCAGGATGGAGAAATCCGTGAGGTCGATCTTCCCGTCCCCGCTCAAGAACTGGCGCTCGTATTCCGCCATGTCCCCTTCGAGCTCCCTGCCGTACCAGTATGCCAGGATCGAGAAGTCCACGAGGTTCACGCGCCCGTCCACGTCCGGATCCACCCACACTCCGGGCGGCAGCGCCCCGCGCTCGTATTCCACCGTAAGCTGTTCGAACCGG
>MGDT01000003.1:137960-144348 GCA_001791045.1 Candidatus Uhrbacteria bacterium RIFCSPHIGHO2_01_FULL_63_20
GAGGTAGCTCCCGTCCGCGGCGCTCGTGACCGTGGCGTCATGATCCGGATACCCGGCGACCCGGACGACGACCTGTGCCGCGGGGGCCGTGGTGCCGGAAACGGCGAGCGGATTCCCTGGGGGGACGCTCGTGGGATCGAGCGAGATGGTCGGGGATATGAACACCCCGCCCACGGCCGTGTCGGTCCCCGCGACGACCGTCACGGGAAAGCTGAACAGGTTGGAACGGCGGTTCGCCGCGTCCGTGGAGTAGAACGTAAGCAAGTACGTGCCGGCCGTGAGCGATTCGAGCGTCACGGCGGAGAGCCCGTCGGCTCCGGAGGTCACCTCCGCCGCTTCTAGGCCGTCCAAGAGCACCTTCACGGGAAGGTTCGGGTACCCGAGCACGCTCGGCGCGAGGATGCGTCCGGTGGTGATGCCGGGCCCGCCTCCACCTCCTCCTCCTCCTCCAGGCGGCGGGCCGCCGGCCGTCGGCGAGGCGCTGACTTCGGCGCTGGTGGCGATCACGTCCCCGAACGCGTCGAGCACCTGGACGACGAAGTAATAGTCGAACCCGTTGGTGAGCGTCGTGAAGGTGTTGGAAAGGGTGATCCCCGTGTTCGTGAACGTGTACGGTCCGCCGGAGGCCGTGGCGATGCCGGCCTCGTAGGAGGTGACCGTGAACCCGAGCGCGCTCGTGGCGGCCGTCCAGGCGAGGTCCGCCTCCGCGTCGCCGGGGGTCGCGGTCGCGACCGGGGTGCTCACGAACGGGTAATACAGGAACCCTTCGTTCTCTCCGAAGCTCGCCGAGGTCCCCTGCCCGATCGCCGAGCGCTGGGCGGTCGAGCTCACGTACTGGAAGCTCGCGCTGGTGGCGTACACGGAACCTCCCGAGGACATCATCGGGTCGCGCAGGATGAAGTTGAGGCTGGTGTAGTCCGTCGCCCGGGCCATCGATGCGAAGAGGCAGGAGGCGAGGATCACGACGGCCGACAGGAGGCGACGCGTCATACGTTACGGGGCCGTTGCCGGCGCCGCGGCGGCAGGCGACGAGCTCAAGTTGACGTTCGCCACCTCGATGATCTGCTTCAAGGTCGGCGAATACAGGATCGCTTTTTTTGATTGGGTGTAGATGATCACCTTGTCCCCCTCGCTCGCGTTCTTGAAGAACGCCTGCTCGCGCAGCTTCTCGGGGTCCGACACCGTGGCGATCGTCGGCGTCTCGTCCTCGGGGAGCCGGATGAGCTTCCCCACTTCGGCAACGAGCTGGGCCGTCTCGTCAGGCGTCGGGAGCTGCACGGCCTGTTGCCGAGCCTCGCGCAGCTGCGTCCACAGGACGGCAATCACGATCGCGGCGAGCGCCAACAATATGCCGCCCGCGACGATGACCGGCTTCGGGATGCCCTTCGGCTTTTTCGCGGTGGGGAGCGGACGCGAGAAGAATGAGGATGGCGAGGGTGTCGGCTTCGCGCTCGGGGACTCCATAATCGTCCGTTATGCCGGCGCTTCCTCCGTCGCTGGCTGTTCAGGGGCTGGGGCCGGCTCCTCGACAACTGGCGCGAGCTCCTCGGCCGGCGCCTCTTCGACGACCGGTTCTTCCTCGGTCACGACAGGTTCCTCGACAGCCGGCTCTTCCGCAGGAGTTTCCTCAATCGCCGGTTCTTCCTCGGTCACGACAGGTTCCTCGACAGCCGGCTCTTCCGCAGGAGTTTCCTCAATCGCCGGTTCTTCCTCGGCCGGGACGGGTTCCTCCTCGGGAGCGGGCGCGGGCGGAAGGATCGGCTCGAAATACTCGATGACCGGCGCGGACTCGCTCTTGAACGTCTTCGCGTCGCGCACCGCGAACGCGGTCCAGGAGAAGCGCAGGTCCGCGGGCGCGGGCTTGTTGAGGATGATCGAGAACCCGTCCGCCGACGCGCCGCTCACGATGAAGGCGATGCCGTTGGACAGCACGACCTGCTCGGTCGCCACCTGCGACCCGTCCTCGGAAAGCGCGAGGGTGAGCGTGGCGTTCACCACCGGCGCGTCCTTAAAGGGCCTGTCGAACGCCACCTTCACCGTGCGGTCGCCGAAGGCCACGTCCGCGAACCCGGCCGTGTCGTTGTTGAATGTCGGGCGGCCGACGAATTCCACGTCGCCGGAGAGCACGAGCAGGTCGCCGAGGCTCCCGATGCGGTCCACGACCAGGCCGTCTTGGACGACGAGCGTGCCGTTCACCGTGAGGCCGTGGTCCACGAGGGACAGGTCGAGCGTCGTCGGTTCGGTGGCGGGTTCGCCGTCCGCGGCCTCGAGCGCGCCGATGCGCTCGATGAGCGCCGCGATCTCGTCGGTATTCGCGGAGGTACTCCCCGACACCGTCTCGATGGACGACCGGATCGCGTCGATGGCCGGGCTCGCGATGTCGCCGGCCGTGAGCGTGCCGTCGACGGCCACGGAACCCAGGAACGCGGCGTCGCCCTGCACCGTGAGGGCGCCAGTCACCGTAAGGGTCTCGAGCGTGTCGATCGTCACGGTCGTGGGCGCTTCGGTCCCGTCCCCGGTGATTTCCACGGCGTCCGTCGTCACAGCGCTCGCTGGCGCGTCGGCCGTGATCCCGTCGGGCAGCGGCGCGCCGTCGTAATGGCCGTTCTTCACGAGCATCATCACGAACCCAACCTCGCTGCCGCCGAACCCTTCAAGCGCCTGGCCGATCACCGGCCCCGGTCCGGTCGCCTTCATGGCGTACCCCGGCATGGAGGAGGAGGTGAGGAAGTCGCCCGGGAGAATCGGTCCGTTTTCCGCGGATACGGTCACGGGCACGCGCCCGGTGAGCGCGAGCATGACCGAGCGATACCCTTCCGCCGGCGGCTTGGCGTCGCCCAGCACCAGCCCGGGGATGGAGGAGATCACGCCGATGGCGTGCGGGTCGGACGCGACGGAGGTCTTGCGCACGGCCGCGCGCAGGGACGGGTCGATGGCCACCACGTCGCCGGCGCCGATGTCCGGGTCGGAAGTGTAGTAGATCTCGGCCACGTCCGAGCCCTGGGTCTTGAACGCGTTCATGTAGGAGCCTGCGTAGACAGTCGAGGCCGTGCCAGCAGAGAATTGCGCCCATTGGAGCTGGACGGTCCCGGCCGTCGTGCTGTTGACGACGCTGATGGTAATGATAAGGGGCTCATCTGCGCCGACCGTTGAAATCTGTCCGGTCGAAACGCCGCACCCGATATTGCCGATGGAGGAGGTATTGTTCCGAAAGACGCCGATGGACAGGTCGCACGTCGCGCCGGACGGGGCCGTCACGGCGAACTGTATGTCGCGGGCGGCGGCGGAATTCGTCTGGATGACGAAAATCGCGGTCCAGGTCTCGCTGGCCCCGATTGCGAAATTCAGATGATCGTCATTCTGCAAGGTTCCCGTCGCGTCCGTCTCGTCAGCGGTCTTGGTCTTGACCGTCACCGCGCCCCCGCCCCCGGAGGTCTGGTCCGTGCCGCAGGAGAACTGGCTGGTGGTGGCGTCCCACAGGAGCTTGCTGGTGGCCGCCGTGTCGCAGTCCGTGAGCCCGGAACCGGAGAAGCTCGCGAAGCTGGCGGCGCCGGCGGTCGTGACGCTCCAGTTGTTGTCCGTGATCGAGACCCCGGTGGCGGAGGCGCTCCCGATGGCGATCGCGTTGGCCACCGCGCCGGTGCCGATGTTGATGGTGTCGGCCGTGGTGGCGCCCGTGCCGATGTTGATGGTATCCGCGGCCGTGCCGGTGCCCAGGTTGATCGTCTTGGTCACGTTGCTCGTGAATAGGTTGCCGGTGGTGGACGTGGAACCGGCCACGGGCAGGTCGAGGGTGAGCGCCGTCGTGGTGTTGCTCGTGTTGACGGTGATGTAGGCGTTGGCCCCTTCCGTGATGGTGAAGGTGTCGTTGTCGTTGATCGCGATGGTGGGGGTCGCGGCGGAGAAGGTGATGTCCCCGCCGAAGTCGGACGCGCCGTCCACGTCGAGCGTGCCGCCGGTGTGCACGTTGCCGGTCGTGTCGGCCACCGTGAACACGCCGCCGTCGGCCGTGGCCCCGCCGTTGAAGGTGAGCAGCCCGGAGAAGGTCCCGGCCGCGCCCGTGAAGGTGGTGGTGCCGGCCGTGCCGATCGTGCCCGTGGTGGTGATGGCGTCCGCGCCCACGTTGATCGAGCCGAAGTTGGAGGTGATGGAGCCGCTGTCCAAGGCACCCACGGTGGTGAGCGAGGAGGTGACCACGCCGGAGTTGAGCGTGGTGCCGGAGAGGTCCCCGGCCGCGTTCACGGTGATGGTGGCGTTGGGGAAGGTGATGGTCTTGTTGGAAACCGTCGGGTCCGTGATGGCGAAGATGGTGTAGATGTCGTTGTTGGTGGACCCCTCGAACGTGAGCGGGCTGCCGCCGCGGATCTCGGAGGTGACGGTGAGCGCGTCCGTGGCGGCGTTGCCGATCGTCGTGTCGCCGTTCACCGCGAGGGCGCCGCCGGCCGTGAACGTGCCCGTGCCGGTCGTGATGGCGCCGTTCCCCGTGGTCTGCAGCGACAGGGTGTTCGCGCCGATGTCCCAGGTGGACGCCGCTCCGCCCGTGAGCGTGAGCGCGTTGCTCCCGTTCGCGGACACCGTAAGCGCCCCGGCGCTGGTCGGGGTGATGGTGGAGCCCACCGTGATGTCCGCGGCCGTGACCGTGAGCGTGCGGGGGGTGGTGCCGCCGGCCACGGTGAACCCGTCGGCCGCGCTCGCGAGCGTGAGGCCGTTGACCGCGCCGGAGGTGATGGCGCCGGTGCCGGCGTTGATGGAACCGTTGTTGGTATTGATGGCCGTGTCCCAGTTGGCCGAGATGTTGATGGCGGTTTCCGAGGCGGCGCCCAGCGTGGTGATGCCGTCGATCTGCAGCCCCACCAGCGTCCCGGCCGTGTTCCCCGAGTTCACCGGGGTGAGGCGCGCCAGGTTCTGCGTGGTGGAGGCGACCGTCTGTGCAACGCCCGTCACCTCGAGCCCGTTGATCACGTCGCTCGCGTCCACCGGCGCGTTGCCGATGACCGCGTGCAAGGCGGAGTTGTTGGCTCCGGCGCCGGTGGCCGTGAAGATGGAGGCCGAGAGCGCGTCCACGTTGTTCGCGGTGGCACCCACGCCCGTGTTGGTGATCGCAAGCATGTCCACGCCCGGCGCAGCGCCCGCCGTGACCTGCAGCTGGGTGTCCGCGTCCGCGGAAACGAGCACGTCGCCTGTGCCGTTGGGCGAAAGGGTGAGCGCCTCGTTGGTGCCGGTGGTGATGTCGGTCGCGACCCCCGAGAACGTGAACGTGCCGTCGGCCGTGATTGCGCCCACGCCGGTCAGCGCACCGGTGGTGGAAATGTCCCAGTCCGACGAGTTGATGGCGACCGTGTCGCCGTTGTCGCCCAAGGTCAGCGTCCCGTTCCCCGTGAGCGGACCGTCGATGGTGAGCGTTCCGGACCCGAGGAAATTGAAACTCGGGTTCGTGGTCGTGTTCCCGAAAGAGATGTTCTCGGACGCATTCGTCGTGTTCACGTTCAGGTAATTGTTGGTTCCCTCCTGGATATCGAGGGCGTCGGCCGTGTTGTCCGTGAGCGTGGAGGAGATGGTGTCCGTGAGGAACGCCACCGTGCCGGAGGCGTTTTGGAAGGTGATGGTGCGGTCGGCCGTGGGGTCCGTGATGGAGAACGTCGTCTCGTTCGTGTTGTCCGTTGAGCCGTCAAAGACGAGGGCCGAGGCGCCCTGGATGGCCGAGGTGACGGTGAGGTTATCGGTAATCGCGTCGCCCAAGGTGACGGCGCCGCTCGCGGAGAGGGTCCCGTCGAGCTGGACGCTGCCGTCCACCTCGAAGGTGCCTTCCACGTAGGCGTCCTCGCCGTCGAGGGCGAGCCCCGGGGAGCCGTTCCCCACCTTGAGGCTGCCCGTGAGCACGTTCACGAGGTCGCCCGCGTCGCCGGTGGTGACAGTGAGGTCGCCGGTCACATTGGCCGCGAGGGTCGTGTCCGCGACCGCGCCGGAGCTGTAGAAGGTGAGCGAGCCGTCGAGCGAGCCGTCGGTGCCCAGGTACAGCGTCCCCGCGCTCTCGTCGAAGTAGAGGGAGGCGCCGGCCACGGTGCTGCCGCCCAGCACCAGGTCGTCGGTGGTGCCGGAGAGGTACGTGAAGGTGCCGTCGTCGGTCCACTTGGATCCGCCCGCCCCGATCGCGGCGTCCAGGTCGTCGAGCACGTCCTGCACCGTCGTGGCGGAGGAGTTGGTGAACTCGTCGAACGTGCCCACGAGGCTGGCGCCCGAAGTGGTGTTGGAGGTGCCGACCGCGGAAAGGAGGATGCTCCCTACCGTGAGCGAAGTGACGGTGGTGGCGCCCGCGCCCAAGGTGCCGGTCACGGACGCGTTGCCGACCGTGCCGCCGTCGGCGAGCGTGAACAGCGTGTTGGTGCCG
>MGDT01000004.1:0-34615 GCA_001791045.1 Candidatus Uhrbacteria bacterium RIFCSPHIGHO2_01_FULL_63_20
ATGTCGTCAATCTTGATCCCTTCGCGCATCATGAGGGTGCGCTCCACGCCCCAGCCGAAGGCGAAGCCGGTGACCTTCTCCGGGTCGAGTCCGCCCGCGTTCAGCACGTTCGGATGCACCATGCCGGCGCCGCCGAGCTCGAGCCAGCCGGACTTGCACAAGCGGCAGGTCACGCCTTCCTTGCCGGAGCAGTTGTCGCACGAGACGTCGACTTCGAACGACGGTTCCGTGAAACGGAAGTGGTGCGGGCGAAGACGGATCGAACGGCCCGCGCCGAAAAAGCCGTGCGCGAAATGGTCGAGCACTCCCTTGAGGTGCGCCACGGACAGCCCAACGCCCACCATAAGCCCCTCGAACTGGTGGAACATGGGGACGTGCGTGATGTCGGACTGCCTCCGATACGTCCGGTTGATGTTGATCATCCGGATGGGCAGCTTCCCTTTTTCCATCTCACGCACCTGGCTGTTGGAGGTGTGAGGCGTGAGCACGATGCGGCCCTGCTTGCCTTCGGAGCATTGCGACTCCGTCGGCGCCACGAAAAACGTTTCCCAATCATCGCGAGCGGGGTGGTCCTTGGGCATGTTGAGCGACTCGAACGCGTACCAGTCCCAGTCGATCTCGGGCGCGCGCACGCGCGTGAACCCGATGCGGGCGAAGATGTCGGTGACCTCCGCGATGGCGGTCGAGACCGGATGCAGGTGGCCTTCCTCGGGCGCAAGGCCCGGCTCGGTGACGTCGATGCGCTCCGTCTCGGCCACGGCGAGCGCCTCGGCGCGCGACACGGAAGATTCGGCCCCCGCGAACGCGGTCTCGACCGCGAGCTTCACCTCGTTCGCCAATTTCCCCACCGTCTTTCGCTGCTCGTCGGTGAGCTCGCCCATGCGTTTCATGAGCTCGGACAGCTTCCCCTTGCGGCCCAAGAGCTCCACGCGCAACGCTTCGAGCCTGTCGCGGTCCGCGACCTTCGCGAGCGCGGCAAGCGCGTCCTTTTTCAATTTCTCGAAATCATTCTTCATACTCTTATCACCCTTCTCCCCCTTAAAACCCTTGTCCGATCATCCGCACCACGTCCTTATACGTGATGAACACGACGAGCGTCATGAGCAGCGCGAACCCGATGTTGTGCAAGATCGCTTCAGACCGTCCATCGAGCGAGCGACCACGCGCCTTTTCGATGAGGAGGAGCGCGAGGCGTCCGCCGTCGAGCGCCGGGAGCGGCAGCACGTTCACCACGGCGAGGTTGATGGACAGGAGCGCGGTGAATTGCAGGAGGTGGACGAACCCGAGCGACGCCGCCTCTCCGGTGAGCACGGCGATCCCCACCGGGCCCGACAGATCCACGCCGGCCCGCTGCTCCACGATCAGGTTCCGGACGAGCCCCACGAACGCGCCCACCACCTCTTTCGTGTATTCGCCGGTCGCGAGCACGCCGTGCACGAACGCCAGATGGAGGGGATATGACACGAGCCCGGTCTTCACGATCCCGACCCCGATGCCGTGCACGCCCACGCTCGCGATGTCCTCGCTCTTCGCCGTGACGTTATAGAAGGTGCCGTCCTCGCGTCCCATCACCATCATCACCTCGTCGTCGCCGTGGAGCGCGATGTAGGCGCGCGCGTCGTCGGCGTCCGCGAACGCCTGGCCGTCCACGGACACGAGCGCGTCGCCCCCCTTGATCCCCGCGCGTTCGGCCGGGCTCCCCGGCGCGACCGTCACGATGCGAAGTTCCGCTTCACGCACCGTCGCGGACGGCGAGATGTTTTCGTCGATCATGCTCGGCAGCCCCATGGTGAATCCCGCCGTGAGCAGGATCGCGGCAAGCACGAGGTTCATCACGACCCCCGCCGCGAGCACGGCGAACCGCCACGCTCCGGACTTCGCGGCGAAGCTGTCGGAGTGGTCGCGCCAGAGCCCGCTCTCCCCCTTGATCTTCACGAACCCGCCCAGCGGGATCAGGTTCACCGAATAGGTGGTCACGCCCCGTCTCCATCCCCACAACCGCGGCGGGAACCCGAACCCGAATTCCTCCACGGCCATCCCCGCCTTCTTGGCCATGATGAAGTGACCGAACTCATGCGCGAGCACGAGCACGGCCAGGACGACGATGAAGAGGAGGATGGTGGAGAGCATGGGAGTTGGGAGCTGGGAGTTGGGAGTTGGTATGCGCGGGAATTCTAAGTTTTTTTGATGATTTCTGCAATCTCCCGCATC
Source organism: Candidatus Uhrbacteria bacterium RIFCSPHIGHO2_01_FULL_63_20 (assembly GCA_001791045.1). Taxonomy (GTDB): domain Bacteria; phylum Patescibacteriota; class Patescibacteriia; order UBA9934; family GWF2-40-263; genus 2-01-FULL-63-20. The sequence continues at coordinate 2,212 of MGDT01000004.1, forward strand.
TTGGCGGACAACAGTTCCGGAGAGGCGGCTTCGGCGTTCACGCGGATGAGCGGCTCGGTGTTGGACTTGCGCACGTTGAACCACCAGTCCGCGTATTCGTATCGGGCCCCGTCGAGACGCTCCACGGCCGCGGCTCCCGGCGCGTACGTCGCCTCCAGGGCGGCAAGCGCCTTCTCCTTGTCGTACACCTCGAAGTTGGTCTCGGGGCTGCGGGCGTATGCGCGGAACGGGGCGATGAGCGCGGAGAGCGGCTTGCCGGACTCGGCGATCGCTTTCAGGACGAGCAGCATGGTGAACTCGCTCGATTCCATGCCGCCGAACTCCGGATAAAAGTAATGCGCGCTCACTTCGCCGCCCAAGATCGCCCCTTCGGATTGCACGCGCTTGATGATGTTGGTGCGCCCGACCTTCTCCCACAGCCCGCGTCCGCCGTTGTCACGGATGGCGTCTCGCACGGCCCAGCTCGCGTTGGGGCTCCAAATGACCACCCCCTCGGGGTGCTCCTTCAGGCGCAACGCGGCAAGCAGCGCGAGCATCTGGTCCCCGCCGATGGGGTCCCCCTGCTCGTCCACGAATCCCACGCGGTCCGCGTCCCCGTCGAACGCGACGCCCACGGCGGCCTTCTGCTTCTTCACGGCTCGCACGAGATCCTTGAGCGTCTCGGTCTTGATCGGATTCGCCTCGTGGTTGGGAAACGTGCCGTCCGGATCGAAATAGAGCGCGGTGAGTTTCGCGTCGAGCCGATCGAACAGCTTCGGGAGGATCACCCCGGCCATCCCGTTCCCCGCGTCCACCGCGACCTTCATCCCGTCGAGCCTGGGCATCTGCGCGAGCGCGAACAGGCGCTCAAGGTAGGGTCCGGAGACGTCGAGGTGCGTAACGGAAGACGTGGAAGGCTCGTAGGCCCGTAGGCCCTCAGGCTTTCCTGCGTGCCTGCGTGCCTCGGACGCCTCGATCGTCTCCCTGATCTCCTCCCCCGAGATCGGCATCGCGTCCCCGCGCGTCACCTTGAACCCGTTGTACTCGGCCGGGTTGTGCGAGGCCGTGACCATGACGCCGGCGGTTTGGGAGTTGGGAGTTGGGAGTTGGGAGTCGGTATGCAAAACGGCGAAGTTGAACATGGGCGTGGTGCACTCCCCGATGTCCACCACCTCGGCGCCCGCCGCGACCGCTCCTTTGGCAACGGCCCGCGCGAACGCCGGGCTCGTGCCGCGCATGTCGCTGCCCACCACAACGGTCTTGGCCCGGGTCTTCGCGACCACGGCGCGGCCCACGGCGAACGCGAGGTCCTCGGACAATTGGTCCGTGGTGCCGCGGATATCATAGGATCGGAATATTTCCGCTGGGAATCGCATAGTTTTGATTGACGAAAACGCCCGAAAACGGTATCGTCAGTGTAGTGGAACGCCCTTAATTTCGCTAGCGTCCTTATGGATATCCTCCTTTGGGTCATCGTCGGCGTCGTCGTGGTGGTCGCCCTCTGGCTCGTGCTCACGTATAACGGCCTCATCCACGGTCGCAACCGCGTCGACGAGGCGTGGTCCGACATCGAAGTGCAGCTCAAGCGCCGCTACGACCTCATCCCGAACCTGGTCGAGACCGTGAAGGCGTACGCCACGCACGAGGAGGGCGTTTTCGAGAAGGTCACGCGGGCGCGCGCCGCGGCCATGGGAGCCACCACCCCCGCCGAGCACGCCAAGGCCGAGAACGTGCTCTCGGGCACGCTCAAATCCCTGTTCGCCGTCGCCGAAAGTTATCCCTCCCTGCAGGCCGCGGGCAATTTCCTCGACCTCCAGCAGAACCTGACCGACGCCGAGGACAAGATCCAGGCCTCGCGCCGGTTCTACAACGGCAACGTGCGCGACTACAACACGAGGGTGCAATCCTTCCCCGCGAACCTGGTCGCCGGATCGCTCGGGTTCAAGCAGCGCGACTTCTTCGATGCACCGGACGTGGCCGCCGAACCTCCGGCAGTTAAGTTCTAGACCATGTACGCGGACATCGCCTCCAACAAGCGCAAAAGCGTCGTCCTCATCTCGCTGTTCGCGGCCATCGTGATCGCGCTTGGATGGGGATTCGGCCTTTACGCGGGGAACGGACGTGCCGGCATCGTCATCGCGGCGCTCGTCGCGACCGTGATGACGCTCGTGGGCTATTACAAGGGCGATGCCGTCTCGCTCGCCGCCTCCGGCGCCAGGCGCGTCGAGAAACGCGACGCGCCGGAACTCTGCGTGCTGGTCGAGAACCTCTCGATCGCCGCCGGGCTCCCCACCCCCGCGACGTACGTGATCGACGATCCCTCGCCCAACGCGTTCGCCACGGGACGCGACCCGCGCCACGCCTCGGTCGCGGTCACCACCGGGATGCTCGCCATGCTCGAGAAGCAGGAGCTCGAAGGGGTGCTCGCGCACGAGCTGTCCCACATCGGCAACTATGACATCCGCGTGATGACGCTCGTGGTCGTGCTCGTGGGGGTCATCCTGCTCCTCTCCGACTGGATGCTGCGGCTCGGGTTCCGGCGCGATGAGAAATCGCATCCGGCGCTCCTCGCGATCGCCCTCGTGCTCGCGCTCCTCTCCCCGCTCTTCGCCCAGCTCATCAAGCTCGCGGTGTCGCGCTCGCGCGAGCATCTCGCCGACGCCTCGGGCGCCCTGCTCACCCGCTACCCCGAGGGGCTCGCGCGCGCGCTTCAGAAGATCGCGACGGCGGACCTCCCGCTGCGTCGCGCCAACCATGCGACCGCGCACCTGTTCCTGGCCAACCCGTTCGACCCGCACGTGACCAAGAAGTTCGAACACTGGTTTTCCACCCACCCGCCCATCGAGGAACGCATCGCCCGTTTGCGCGCGATGGGTGTATAAAGGGGGTACATGCGAGACATCACGGAAAAATTCACCACCCACCTGAAGAACGTCCTCACCCGGGCGCTCATTTTCGTGGTGGAACGCGGCGTCCAAACCGTGAAGCCCGAGCACCTGCTGTGGGCGCTGGGCACCCAGAAAGGATGCATCGGCGGCGAGCTCCTCTCGCGCGTGAACGTGTCGGGCGCGCGCCTGCGCGATCTCGTGGGCGCCACGGGTCAGGAGCGCTCCGAGGTGACGAGCGCGGCGTTCGCGCTCAAGCTGTCCGAACCGGCCAAGCGCATCCTCGAGAAGGCGGTGCTGACGGCCAACGTGTACAACCACCGCTACATCGGCACCGAGCATCTGCTCTCGGCCATGCTCCAGGTGAAGGATCCGGGGATCGAGACGTTCTTCGCGACCGAGCAGGTGGACCTCAAGGAACTGCGCCGCCAGACCGCGGTGGTGCTCAAGGGGTCCTCGTCGTTCACGGAGATGGCCTCGGTGATCCCGTCCGAGCCGGCGGAAGTGAAGGAGAAAGGGGGCGAGGGCGTCGAGGAGAAAGCGGGGGTCGAAGCCGGTGAATCCGACAAGAAGAAGACCCCGGCGCTCGATTTCTTCGGGCGCGATCTCACCAGCGCCGCGGTGCAGGCGAACATCGACCCGGTGATCGGGCGCGAAGGGGAGATCCAGCGCGTGATGGAGATCCTGTGCCGACGCACCAAGAACAATCCCCTGCTCTTGGGCGAAGCGGGCGTGGGAAAGACCGCCATCGCCGAAGGGTTCGCGAAGCGCGTGATGGAAGGGGCGGTGCCGCCGACCTTGCGCGGCAAACGGATCGTCGCGCTCGACATGGCGGGCATCGTGGCCGGCACCATGTACCGCGGCGAGTTCGAAGGGCGGTTGCGCCAGATCATCGAGGAGGCGCGCGCCAACAGTGACGTCATCCTGTTCGTGGACGAGATCCACGCGATCGTGGGCGCCGGATCCGCGTCGGGATCGATGGACGCCGCCAACATCCTGAAGCCGGCGCTCGCGCGCGGCGAGATCCGCTGCATCGGCGCGACCACGCACGCGGAATACAAGAAGCATTTCGAGACCGATCCGGCGCTCGAGCGGCGGTTCGGCGGCGTGCACGTGGAGGAGCCCTCGGTGGAACGCGCGCTCGAGATCCTGCGCGGCGTGGTGCCGCACTACGAGGCGTTCCACGGCGTGCGCATCACCCCCTCCGCGACCGAGGCCGCCGTGCGGCTCTCCGTGCGCTATCTGAACGACCGCCGGCTCCCCGACAAGGCGATCGACCTCATCGACGAAGCGGCCGCGAGCGCGCGCGTGGCCAGCGAGGAACCCGGGCCCGCCGAACATCGCCGCGCGCTTCGCGCCCGGCTCGACGAGGTGTCCGAGGCCAAACGCTCGGCCGTGGTCGAGGAGCGGTTCGAGGACGCCATGACGCTCAAGGCGGAAGAAGAGAAACTGCGCGACGGGATCACGAAAGAGGAACCGCGGGTCCCGTCGAAGCTGCTCACCGTGGACGAACGCGACATCGCCCGCGTGGTGGCGCGCGCGACCGGCATCCCGCTCGCCGACCTCGTCGAAAGCGAACGCGAGCAGATCACGCGGCTCGAAGAGACCATCACCGAACGCGTGATCGGCCAGGACCGCGCCGTGAAGGCGGTGGCCGAAGCGCTGCGCCGCGCGAAAGCGGGCCTCTCGGCCCCGAACCGCCCGCTCGCGAGCTTCCTGTTCCTGGGTCCCTCGGGCGTGGGGAAGACCGAGCTCGCCAAGGCCGTGGCCGCCGCCGCGTTCGGCGACGAAAAGGCGTTGACGCGCCTCGACATGTCGGAATTCTCCGAGGCGTTCACGATGAGCAAGCTCATCGGCTCCCCCGCGGGCTACGTGGGCTACCGCGAAGGGGCCAAGCTCACCGACGCGGTGAAGACGAGGCCCTACTCGGTGGTGCTGTTCGACGAGATCGAGAAAGCGCACAAAGACGTGCAGAACCTGCTGTTGCAGATCCTGGAGGAGGGCGAGCTCACGGACGCCACCGGGCGCAAGATAAGCTTCCGCCACGCGGTCATCGTGCTCACGAGCAACGTGGGGCTCGAACGGTTCGAGCGCTCCGGGATGGGGTTCGCGAGCAGCGCCGAAGACGCGCGCGCGACGCTCGAGAGCGACTTGAAGACCGAGCTCAACGAACGGTTCCGCCCCGAGATGGTGAACCGCATCGACCGCGTGTGCGTGTTCGAGCCGCTGGGGAAGGAGGTGCTCGCGCGCATCGCGTTGCGCGAGCTGTCCAAGGCCGTGGTGCGCGCCTCCGAACGCGGGGTCATGCTCGCGATCGGCGCCGGGGTCGCGGACCGCATGGCGGAGCTCTCCGACCCCAAGATCGGCGCGCGCGACGTGCGACGGCTGGTGCAGGAACAGGTGGAATCGAAACTGGCCGACCGATTGCTCTCGGGCAAGGCTCCCAAACGATTGACCGTGGCCGTGAAAGGCAAGGAGATCGTCCTGAAGGACGGACGCACGCGATGATATGCCCCGTACTACAACATTGCAGGACAACCTCCAGATGTTTCTAAATCAGCCGACGTTGTAGTACGGGGTATGGCCGAAGAAGGAGGATTCGAGGAGGAGCAGGAGGCCGATGAGGAAGGGCTGACCGCGGCCGGCTTGCGTTCGCGATTCCTCGCGAACAAGCAGCAAACGAAGGTCGCGCAGGAGCGTGCCGCGCAGGAGCAGCGCGCGCGGGAACAGGCCGCCGGGCCGAGCACGTCGGCGGCCGCGATCTCGCAGGGCGCGTTCGCGTTCAACCAGATCGCGAGCAAGGCGGCGCTCGCCTCATTCGTGCTGGCGTTCCTGTGGTTCCCGTTCAAGCTGGTGGTCGCGGATCTCTCGAAATGGGGGAAAGGCCTCATCCTGCCCGTGACCTGGGACGACCTGTGGCCCAAGTTCGGGAGGTTCCTCCCCAACTTCCTTGCCAAGGGCGTGGCCGGCTTCATGCTCGCCGTCGACCTGGTCATCGTGCCCCTGGTCGCGCTCCTGTCGATCCTGACCCTCTACCTGTACGCGAAATCCCTCGAGGATCCGTACGGCACCATCATCATGGCCAAATCCATATTTGGTGAATTCGCCTGCACTGTATTAACATTGATGGGACACACGGTCACGGCTTACTTGTGTTCGATCTGAAACGGCTGCTGCTCATCGGCGCGTTCGTGCTCTCGGCCATCGCCATCGGGACGGGGTTGTATTTCGCCTTCTTCCGCGCGGTCGTGACCGAGCCGTCGCAACCAGCCGCCGTCACGCGGCCGGGCGCCGCCGGATTACCCGCCGCGGGCGAAGGCGCCCCGACGCCGTTCGTCCCCGCCCGGAGAGAGACGCTTCCGCAAGCCGACGCGGTCGCGGGCGGCGGCGTCACGCGCGCGATCGCGCTCTCCGCGTCGTCGGTGGGCGCGGTCTCCCCCACCCCGTCTGGCGCCAACTACTATGACCCGGGCGACGGACGCTTCTACGGCGTGGACAAGGACGGCAACGTGACGGCACTTTCCGCCGCGCAATTCCCTTCCGCTTCGGACGTCGAGTGGAGCCCGCTCTCCGACAAAGCGATCGTGGAATTCCCCGACGGGAGCAACGTCGTGTACGACTTCGCCACCCAGACCCAGGTGACGCTCCCGTCCCACTGGGAGGACTTCGCCTTCACCCCCTCGGGCGAGGAGATCGTGGCGAAATCGATCGGGCTCGACCCGAACAACCGCTGGCTCGTGGTCAGCAACGCCGACGGGAGCAACGTGAAGAGCGTCCAGCCGCTGGGCTTCAACGCCTCGCTCGTGAAGGTCGCTCCCTCCCCCAACGACCAGATCGTGGCGTTCGCGGACACCGCCGCGCCGCTGCAGGGCGGCCTTGACCGCAAGATGATCGTGCCGATCGGACGCAACCAGGAGAATTTCCGCGGGCTCGCGATCGAGGGGCTCGGGTTCACCCCCAAGTGGTCGCCCGACGGCTCCAAGCTCCTCTACTCTGCCGCCGGCGACTACAGCGCGAACGAACCGCTCTTGTGGATCGTGGACGCGAGTCCGGCCACCTTGGGCGAGAACCGCCGGTCGCTCGGGATCAACACCTGGGCGGACAAGTGCGCGTTCCACGGGACCCAAGCGCTCTACTGCGCCGTGCCGCGCGGCCTCCCGGCCAACGCCGGGCTCCAGCGCGCGATCGCCGACGGCGTGCCCGACGACCTCTACCGCGTGGACCTCGTGACCGGCGAGGCCGCGCTCGCGGCGATTCCCGACGCGGACATGCGCATGGATGACCTCATGGTCGCCGCCGACGGTTCCTCCGTGTTCTTTACCGACGCGTTCACCGGGAAGCTTCAGACGATTCGCCTGAAATAACCACATGTCATTGCGAGCGACCGAGGGGAGCGAAGCGATGCCGGAGATTGCTTCGTCGGCCTACGGCCTCCTCGCAATGACAGACGTGTGAAATACCCCTGGCTCATCTTGCTCTCCATCGCCACCGCCGGGCTCATCGTGCTCGGCTTCTTCGCGATCCAGCTCACCCCGGTCCGCGCCCCGCGCGAGGCGGCGGACGCGGTCGTGCCGCTCACGCAGCCGAGCGCGACCTTCGTGAACCCGTCCAGGGGGCCGGCGAGCGCCCCCGTGACCATCGTGGCGTTCGGCGATTTCCAATGCGCCGCCTGCGCGCAGCTCGCGCAGGCGCTCGACCAGGTGCTCGCGGATCGCCCCGACGTGCGCGTCGTGTGGAAGGACGCGCCCGACGAGGCCTCCCATCCGTTCTCGTCGCTTGCCGCGGTGGCCGCGCACTGCGCCGACCGCCAGGGGAGGTTCTGGGAGTACCACGACAGGCTGTTCGCGCGGCAGGCGTTCCTGTCGGAGGGGACGTTCGTCCCGCTCGCGCGTGAGATCGGGCTCGACGAGGCGTCGTTTACCGCATGCTTCGACGGCAAGGAGACCCTCCCCATCGTGCGCAAGGACTTCGACGAGGCGCGCGCGCTCTCGCTTACCGCGATCCCGACCATGTTCATCGGCGGCACGCGCGTCGAAGGCGCGCCCTCCTTGGAAGAACTCATCCGGTATGTGGACCAAGCGAAGTAACCTGCCGCTCGCGTGTCTCGCTTTCGCCCTGACGGCGGTATTCGCGTTCGCGCTCCCCGTCCGGGCCGCGACCGACGGGACATGCATATGCAGGGAGGATGACGCGTGCGTGCCCGAGCTCAATCCGGACGGGACTTTCATCACGTTCGAGTTCCCATCCACGGCGACCGCCGAGGAGATCGCGCAAGGCGTGCTCCGAACCTGCACGTACGTCTGCCGCAACCACGACGGCGTCTACGGGGGCGTGCACGATTCGAACGTCAGTCGTTTGAGTTCGACGGTCAAGCTCGGCTGCGAGAACGACACGGATTTCCTCCAAGGATACGTCGGGACCCTGAAGTCGCTCGGGCTAGGCTCCGGCGAATTGAGCACTCCTCTGGAAAAGAAGGAGGTGCTCACGTTCGTCAAGCCCACCCTCTCCTTCGACATCCCCGGGCTCAAATTCGCCGAGGTGCTGCAACAGGGGGATTTCCTGGAGGTGAATTTCCTCGCCGACTACATCACGGCCGTGTACCGGATGCTCCTTGGGGTCTCGCTCACCGTCGCCATCGTCATGATCATGGTGGGCGGGGTGCAGTACGTGATCGGCGCCGGCACCGGCGAGGTGAAAGCGGCCAAGGAACGCATCAAGAACGCGGTGATCGGGTTCGTGCTCATGCTCTCCGTGTACGTGATCCTGTTCACGGTGAACCCGCAGCTCACGCTCCTGCCGTCGCTCAGGATCGAGATGATGGAGCCCGTCGAGTTCGTGTCCGAGGACGACGTGGTCTCGGGGACCGTGGCGGTCGACTTCAAGAAGCCCTCCGGGGGAAACATCCGCGGGCGCGGAGCCAGCCAGGTCCCCAGCGGCCTGACGGCATCCATCGAGGCCGTGGCCAAGAAGCTCGACACGCAGGGGTACGGGATCAGCATCGCGTCGAGCTTCCGCAGCGTCGAGAAGCAGGTCGCGCTCATCAAGCAGAACTGCCAGAATCCGCCCGGCTCCTCTACCTGCAACCCAAAGCCGGGGCGGCCGCAAACCTGCATCCTCAAGGGGATGGACCCGGCCAACTGCCCGCACACCACGGGGCACGCGCTCGACATCTGGGCGACCAAGGAGACCTCGGACGGGATTCCCGTGCAATGCGTGAGCCAGGAAACGTGTCTCAAGAAGGGGAACATGCCGGCTTGTTTCAACGACCCGTGCCAGAAGGCGCTCATCGACGCGATGAAGGCCGAGGGGTTCAAGGCCGAGGGGTTCTGCGTGCTCGCGAGCGAAGCGTGGCACTTCGAGAAACCGAAGATGTCCTCCAACTGCAACTGACCGCGTATGTTCCATTGCGCGAAATGCGACGCCCAAACGCCCAAATGGGCTGGCCGATGCGCCGAATGCGGCGCCTGGGGGACGGTCACGGCGGAGGAGGAAATCTCCTCCGTTGTGGCATCAAAAGGGGTAAAGGCGAAACCGCGTGCGAGCGCGCCGCTTTCTGGCGCCTCCGCTGCGCCCAAAGGCCGCATCGCGACCGGCGTCTCCGAGATGGACCGCGTGATCGGGAACGGGCTCGTCCCCGGGAGCTTGGTGCTGCTTTCCGGAGAACCGGGGATCGGGAAGTCCACGCTGGTCGCGATGGTGGCGGGGACGGTAGGCACGAAGGCCTCAGGCGGACAAGGCCCGCAGGTCCTGTACGTCTCCGGGGAGGAATCGGCGTCGCAGCTCGCGAGCCGGTTCGTCCGTGTCGGACTCGACCCGGCGAAGATCAATTTCCTCGAACCCTACCCGGTCGAGACGATCATCGCGACGATCGAAAAGGAGAAACCGGCGCTCGCCGTGATCGATTCGGTGCAGACCTTGTCGTCGGAAGCGGTCGAAGGGACCCCCGGCTCCCCGGCGCTCGTGCGCTACGCGACCGCGCTCCTGCTCGAAGCGTGCAAGCGCACCGACGCCTGCGTGCTGCTCATCGGGCAGGTCACCAAGGACGGCGCCGTTGCCGGACCCAAGACGTTGGAGCACCTGGTGGACGTGGTGCTTTCGCTCGAAGGCGATCCCTCGCACAGCTACCGCCTGTTGCGCGCCACCAAGAACCGGTTTGGCTCCACCGACGAAGTGGGCGTGTTCGAGATGGCCGGCAACGGGTTACTCCCCGTCGAAAACCCCAGCGCCAAATTCCTCGAGGAACGCGCCGCGGTCCCGGGCTCGGTGGTGGCCGCCTCGCTCGAAGGGAGCCGCGTGTTCTTGGTCGAAGTGCAGGCACTGGTCGAAAAAAGCGGGTATGGCACGCCGGTGCGCCGCGCCTCGGGGTTCGACGGTAACAGGCTCCAGATGCTGTGCGCCATCCTGTCACGCCGCGCGAACCTGGATCTTTCGGACAAGGACGTGTTCGTAAACGTGATCGGCGGGCTCACCCTCTCGGAGCCGGCCGCGGACCTCGCGGTATGCGCCGCGATCGTCGGGGCCGCCAAAGGGACCGCGTCGGAGGTTCCCGTGCTGTACGCCGGCGAAGTGGGATTGGGCGGCGAGGTGAGAAGCGTCCCGCATCTGGATCGCCGGCTCTCGGAAGCGAAGCGGCTCGGGATCGAGACGCATGTGACCCCGAAGACGATGAAGGTCGTGAAGGACCTATTCTAGGTGCACCCGATCGAAACTCGCCTTCACCTTTTCCTTGAGGCCCGGATGCCGTGCAAGTTCCGGGTCGTTTTCGAGCACGCGCGCGGCGTGGTCGCGGGCGGTCTTCATGAGGTCCACGTCCGCGAGGGTGGCGAGCTTGAAATCCGGGAATCCGCTTTGCGCGTTGCCGAACAGGTTCCCTGCCCCGCGCAATTCCAGATCCTTTTCCGCGAGCGCGAACCCGTCGTCGCTCTCCACCATGGCACGTAGCCGGGCTTCTCCTGCTTTCGTGAGATCGTCGGGCAGCAGGAAGCACCAGGATTGCATGTCAGACCTCCCGACCCGTCCGCGCAGCTGGTGCAGTTGGGCGAGCCCGAAGCGTTCGGCGCCCGCGATCGCGATGACCGTGGCGTTCGGGACGTCCACGCCCACTTCCACCACCGTGGTAGCCACGAGCACGTCGATCTGCCCTGCGCGGAACAGGTCGATCGCCTCGGCCTTGTCGTCGCTCGAGAGTTTCCCGTGCAGGATGCCGATCCTCAACCCAAGCAAGTCCCCTTTCGACAGGCTCTTGGCCATCTCCTCCACCGACTTGGCCCCGCTTCTGTCGCTCTCCTCGATGAGCGGACACACCACATACGCCTGACGCCCGGCGGCCACCTCCTCGCGCACCTTTTCCCACACGGCCTTCCGGTCGCGTCCCTTGGCGAGGAACGTGGCGATCGGTTTCCGCCCCTTCGGCCGGTCCTGGATGATCGAGAGTTCCAGGTCGCCATACAACGTGAGCGCGAGCGAACGCGGGATCGGGGTCGCGGTCATGGAGAGGAGATGCGGCGCCGGGTCGGAATCGAGGAGCGCGCGACGCTGCTCCACCCCGAATCGATGCTGCTCGTCGACCACCACGAACCCCATGTCCGGGAGATCCACCCCGCCCTGGAACAGCGCGTGCGTCCCGACCACGCAGCGGACGTCGCCGGCCCGGATCGCCTGGAACAGCTCGTCGCGGGAGACGGGTGCCTCGCGCACCAGGCATTGCGCGCCGGTGAAGAGCGCGACCGGCGAGGCGGGAAAGAATCTGCAGAACGCCGCGTGCTGCTGAAGAGCCAAGATCTCCGTGGGGGCGAGATAGGCGACGCCGAACCCCGCGTTGAGCGCCGAGGAAGCGGCGATCGCCGCGACCGCGGTCTTCCCGCTCCCGACGTCTCCCTGGAGCAGCCGGTTCATGGGATGAGCGTTCGCCATGTCCTTCACGATTTCCCACGCGGCGCGGCGCTGCCCCGGGGTGAGCGCGAACGGCAATGTCTTCACGAACGTCTTCAGCTGGTCCTCGTCCACCGCGATGCGTCGCGCGTCGCGCTTGGCGACTTGGCGGCGGACGTCGGCATACTGCAGTTGGTGGAGGAACAGCTCGTCGAACTTGAGCCGGTTCACGGCCGCGGCGAGCGCTTCGCCGGACTCCGGAAAATGGATGTCCGCGATCGCTTGCGGATAACTCGGGAATCCTACCGACGACACGATCTCCCGTGGAAGCCATTCCTCGAACTCGACGGTGGCGGGGAGCGCGGCCTTGATCGCCGCACGCAGGCGCCGTGCCGTGAGCGACCGGGTGAGCGAGTACACGGGCACGAGCCGACCCGTATGCGTGCGCGCCCCCTCGGGTTCCCACACCGGGTTCACGAGCGTGCGGCCTCCGAACTTGGCGTCCACGCGACCGGCGAGCGACACGCGTGTCCCCTCGCGCAAGGTCTTCGCGAGATACGGCTGGTTGAACCACATGACCTTGATGGAGCCCGATTCATCCTCGACCATCGCTTCGGTGATGGTGAGCCGCTTGTTCTTGGACGGACGCGAAGCGATCGAGGTCACCTTCCCCGTCACGGTGGCCGTGACGTCGTGGCGCAACGACGCGATGGGGAGCGCACGGGAATAGTCGTCGTAGCGGAATGGGAAATAGAACAGCAGGTCGCGCACCGAGGCGACATCGAGCGTCTTCAGGTCCTTGGCCGTCTCGCTCCCCACTCCCGGGAGGGCGGTGACCGGCGTTCCCAGATGCAAGGCCATACGGGGGCATCCTAGCACGACATGCTTGATTTTTCCCACGTTTTCTCTTAGGATTTAGACGCCCCTTAGAGAACCCGGAGAGGTACCCAAGAGGCTGAAGGGGCGGGTTTGCTAAACCTGTAGGTCGGGGTTTTCCCGGCGCGAGGGTTCGAATCCCTCCCTCTCCGCCAGCGTTGATCGTTTGAACCGGTCGAACGATGAAGGTTGGTCACAATGGAAAGGTGGCCGAGTGGTTGAAGGCACTGGTCTTGAAAACCAGCAGGCCGCAAGGTCTCGTGGGTTCGAATCCCACCCTTTCCGCCAGAACTATCTTATGGAGGAGAAACAACAGCAAGACGACGCGATCCACGCCGGGGAACATCTGCTCTCCTGGGAAGTGGACGAGTATCCGCGCCATGAGCGCTCGAAGCGGTGGTACGTGATCGCGGCGATCGTGGGCGTGCTGCTCATCGTCTACTCGATCTGGACGGCCAACTTCATGTTCGCGCTAATCGTGCTCATGCTCGGGATCATCATCCTGTTGTCCACGTTCAAGGAACCAGACCGCATCGCGGTAATCCTCACCACGAACGGCCTGGTGCTGGGCGAGGCGTTCTACGAGTACCGCAACCTCAAGGATTTCGCCATCGTGTACGAACCGCCGACGGTCAAGAACCTGTACATCGATTTCGCGTCGAAGTGGCGGCCGCTCCTCACCATCCCGCTCGAGGACACGGATCCCAACCGGGTGCGTGAGGCGATGCTGCCGTACCTCAAGGAAGACCTGGAACGCACCGGGGAAACCTTGACCGACGTGCTTCAGAGAGTGTATAAGCTGTAGGCTCCGAGAGAGAAACGCGCCCGTAGCTCAGTTGGATAGAGCATCAGCTTGCGGAGCTGAGGGTCGCACGTTCGAGTCGTGCCGGGCGCACCATCGACGACTTCTTTGAACCTCAAGGAACTCAAGCAAAACGCGCCTTCAATGGCGCGTTTTGCTTGCAGGTAGACATGACCAATTTCGCGTAGCGCCATCCGCTGTGGATAACTGGCACATAAAAACGAGCAGAGAACCTGCTCGTCCGTCGGGCTACTGCATCTCAGCCCGACCGCCAGAAATCTTGGCTGTTGAGATGTAGAGTCTCTCCATGTTCTTCGCGATCAGCTCCTGGCTCTGAACGACCGGCCCGATGTCGTTCGAGAGCCAGATGGTCGGCAGTCCGACTCGGCGTGCCTTGGCTGCGCGTCGCCTCTTCTTCGTCGCGGCCTTCTTCTTTTTAGCCACCGTCACCTCCTTGCCCGCTTCTTGGCGAGAGTCTTGTTTGTGCGATCCTTCGACGTCGGGGGACGTCGCTTCTTTCCGTTGCGAGTGGGCGGGATGCTCGCGACGCGAACCTTCTCCAACGCCTCGCTCCGCATGACGCAGGTCTGGTAGAGGGAACCAAGGAGCGAGGCGGCGGCTTCCGCCCATGCGCAGTCTTCGAGCGAAAAGGCGTTCGGCAACGACGACGTGATGTTGAGAACACCGACCGGCTTGAACGGAGACCTGCCGTCGGGATCCGAGTCGGCGGACGTCGACCGGAGAATCGCCGCGGAGAGGATCGCCCGATACGGCGGCTTCTCGTCGTCCTTGGCGGGACGATAGATGCCGGGCACGGTCTCGATCTCGTACGACCCGATCTCCTGATCCTTGGAAGACTTGCGTCCGAAGTACACGATATCGGTCGATTCATGGACATCAGGCGCTACCGCGACGCCCAAGTCCCGCTCGATGTTCTTCCATACTGAATATACCGCAACCCCGCATTTCTTTCCAGGTGAGGTCACGCCACCGGCGGCGTTCATCGCCAGCTTCATCGGCGGCACCCACTTCTTGTGCTCCGGATTCGTGGGCGCCATGACCATCTTCAGCTTGCCTGCATCATCGAGCTCCAGCACGTCAGCCTCGAGCCGGGACACCTTCCCCTCCCGTCGTGCCGGCAGGCGCAGCGCTTTCAAGATCGCATGGTGATATCGCTTGAATGACGCTTTCAGCTTCGACGCTGGAAGGCCGACGCTGTGGTGGTGGAAGCGCTCTACGTAGTCGTTGATCCCGCGCAGGCTGAAGAGGCGCGCGCGAGCCTCCGGGGATGAGTGCGAATACTGCAATGCCGCGACGTTCGCAGGCGGGTCGTCCTTGTCCCCGCCAAGCCAGTAGACCTCCCGAGAGCCGGCGCCCTTGAGGAGCTCGATGCGCCCGATGGGGGCAAGACGCGCCCGAAGGTTCTTGTTCGAGATGGCGGGTTGGAGCTGCTGCGCGACCTCCTCGGTGCACCAGATCTGGTTGGTGGCGGCCATCGGCTCGATGCGAGCCGGAATGACGATTCCCGGCCCATACCGATGCTCACCGGATCGCGCGAGCGAGCGGACGGGATCATCGCCCTTCTCCAGATCCTGGACGTGCATCGCGATGCGGATCGCCAGGTCCGAGAGCGCCTTCTCCTTCCACTCGTGGGTCATGACGAGGTTGCGGATGGCGAGAGCGAACTTCGCGGCGTCCCGCGTGTCGTCGAAGACGGCGATGATCGAGTCGCCCCACGTGTTCGCGTCGAGCGGGCGCGTTCCGCCTTCCTTCTCGAGGAGTCTTGCTGCTTCTGGAAGGAGCTCGGTGAACACGGCCTTCTGCCCCTCCTCGTTCAAGCTACTGAAGCCCTTCAAGTCGAGCAGAACGATGGCCTGCGGCACACGAGCCTCCCTCGCGGAACGGCACAGACCGTACGACGAGGGTGCGGACGCAGCAAGGAAGGTGCCGTATCACGGCGCGTACCTCCCTCCGTCGTTGAGCAGCGTCCCGCCCGGCCCCTCGCCGCCCCAGACGATCACGTCGGAACCCGCAGCCGTCACCGACATCGAATGGCGCACCGTCGGCGCGCCGATCGCGTCGAGCGGTTGCCAAGTGTCGGTCGTCGGGTCGTACGCGCCTCCGTCGTCGAAGAATACGTTACCCGGCGGGCCGAGCCCTCCCCAGACGACGAAGCGGTTCACCGGCGCGCCGATCCAGTCGCCGGAGACCTTCACGCGTGGCGATGGCGCGTTCACCGTCGTCATGGGCGTCCACGTATCCGTGGCGGGGTTGTACCGACCGCCGGTGTCGGTCTGCTGGGTGTCGCCGTAGCCGCCCCAGACGAGGAACTCCTGCCCGCTCCACGCGTATGCCATGAAGAAGCGGCCCGTAGGCGCGTTCGTCGTCGACATGAGCGTCCAGCTGTTGTTCGACGGGTTGTACAGCGCGCCAGTGTTCGGGTACGTCCCCCCGGCTCCGATGCCCTCGCCTCCCCACACGA
This sequence comes from Candidatus Uhrbacteria bacterium RIFCSPHIGHO2_01_FULL_63_20, assembly GCA_001791045.1. GTDB lineage: Bacteria > Patescibacteriota > Patescibacteriia > UBA9934 > GWF2-40-263 > 2-01-FULL-63-20. Next base: position 18,107 of record MGDT01000004.1, read on the forward strand.
GCATGCGCGAGCCCGTCCAGAGGGCGGCGGGTTGGGAACGTCCCGAGTTCACGTCGAACACGCCCGGGATCGCGGTCCAGGTGTTCGTGGAGGGGTCATACTCCCCGCCGTCTCGGAACCCCGTCGCGTCGTTGCGGCCGCCCCACACGAGCATGAGGCTCCCCGTCCACACGGCACCAGGAAGTCTTCGAGGCGTGGGCGCTCCAGTGGTCGACAGCGCCGTCCACGAGTCGATCCCCGGATTGTATGAGCCGCCGTCGTTCAGGTGCCCCGCGACGCTGTTGACACCGCCGAACACGAGCAGGCGCGTCCCGGTCCACACGCCAGCGGCGCCGTCGCGCTTGAGCGGCGCGCCGGTGGTCGTCATCGTCGTCCACGTGTTCGTCGACGGGGTGAGGCGACCGCCCGTATTCTTGTTGAGGCCGCCCCAGACGATGAGCTCGGCGCCGGTCCACGCGGCGATGTGCCCGGTCCGGGCGGCCGGCGCGCCGGTGATTGCCGTGGCGCTCCACTGCGAGCACAGCCCATCGACGGTGCAGGTCGCATTCGCGCCGCAGGTGCCGCACCCGTCGGCAAGGCCGCACCCGTCGTCGCCGCACTCCTTCGCGAGGCAGTCCGGCGCGCACGTGGCGACGCACTGGCCGGTGGCGGTCTCGCAGGCATCCGTGCCCGAGCAACTGCCGCAGCCGTCCGGGTCGCCGCACCCGTCGTCGCCGCAGACCCTGCCCGCGCAGGCGGGCTGGCAGATGCACTGCCCCAGCTCGCAGGCGAAGCCGCCGGGACATGCGCCGCAGCCCGTCGCGTTTCCACACCCGTCGTCGCCGCAGGTCACGCCGCCGCATTGCTGGCGACAGACGCAGAAGTTGCCGAGGCAGTCGTTCGCCGGCGCGCACGTGCCGCAGGATCGACCGCACCCGTCCACGCCGCACTGGGCACCTGCCGGGCAGGTGAGCGTGCATTGGCACTGGCCGAACCCGTCGCAGAAATCGTTGGCTCCTGGGCAGCTTCCGCAGCCGCTCGGGTCGCCACAGCCGTCGTCGCCGCACTCGCGTCCAGCGCATTGCTGCGGACACACGCAGTACCCGTCGACGCACGTGTCGCCAGGAGCGCAACCGCTGCCGCAGCCGCCCGCGTTGCAGCCGTTGGGATCCGGGCCGCACTCGCGGTCACCGCACGGCGCGGGAGCGCAGCAGGCGCTGTTGCGGCAGCCGAACTCGCAGTTGACGATGTTCGGCGACCAGACGCACTGCCCATCGAAGCACGCCCCAGAGTTGAGCTGATACTCGCGCACGCGGTTCTCGTCGAAGCACTCGCTCGGCGGCGTGCCGTCGCACGCGGTTGGCGGGCCGCATGCGCCGCCGCAGCCGTCGTCGCCGCAGACGGCTCCGCGGGCGGCGCAGTCGGAGAGGCAGTCGACAGCGCATACGGCGGTCGTCGAGCTGGTGTCCTCGCAGTGTTCGCCTGAGTTGCAGACCTCGAAGATGTAGAGGCCGTCGCCGTTGGCATCGAGGGCCCACGGGTAGATGGCGTCGCCAGCGTTCGGTGCCCAGCACTGCACGGTGTCGGGCGTCGTGCAGATCGGCACGCCAGCGCAGTCGGGATCGGCGCACCCGATGAGGCCGTCCCCATCCTCGTCGGTTCGTGCGTCGGTGCATTCCTGCGGTGGCGCAGCGCAGTCCTGCGGACACGTCGAGAAGGACTCCGCGAGGCTTGAACAAATGTCGTCGCCGCAGATCGGTCCTTCTGGAGGATTCTCGACGACAACGAGCCCGCCGCAGTCGTCAGCGACCGAAGGCTCCCAATCGTCGACGTCGTCGAGGTGAACGTGCACAATTGCACCGTCCCACCACATCTGATTTTGGACGAAGTCGCGATTGAAGTCCTGCGTCGGAAACGGGCCGATGACCAAACCTTCGTCGTCGAGCCTAATCGCCGAATATTCCTCGGTGGCGGGAAGGCCAACGATTCGAGGGCCTCCAAAGCTCCCCTGCTCGTCACGCAAACATTTGTATGCAGCCCAGAAACCGGATCTCAGAATAAAAGACTGAGGATCGAGGGCCTGCTCTCCGTACTGTCCTATGTAAATTGGCGACGGGACAGGAGCAGGGTTATCGATAATAGCCCAACTAGCTCCACTGTCGTCCGCCGGGCATTCGGAACTCTCGCAAAAATCCTGCAGAACCGCGCCGTTTGCACCGTGGACGGCCAATCCGCCGCCGTTGTCGCACGGAACGCCCCGCTCATCTTCAGGAAGGGCGCTCCACCTGGTACGGATCCGTTCTGCGGGAACGGCCAAGAGGCCCGAGGTCGCGATGCCGAGACACTTCTCCCGATTCGCATCAGTTGAAGCCGTTGTACATGCTGGAGCCCAGCCGAACGTCTCCGAGCCATCTGGTCCGCAGATTTCGGAACCTGAGCCGTCCACGGATGCGTCCGTTGCTCCGTCCGATTCACACTGGTCCCGACTGGTGCAGGTTTCAGAGAGATCGCAGACGCCGTCAAGGATCAGATGAGGATCGGCGAACGGACACAGAGCGTCGCGTGCGCACGAATAGCCGCGATACTTCCATCCCGTCATCTCGCCGCCGTCAGCGCACCGTTCAGTCTCCTGTGATTCAGTGGCGGAGTATGCACCGTAACGAAGCGTTACATGCAGATGTGGCCCGTAGTTGCCGCCGTTGCGGATTCTTCGCGCGATTGTTCCCAGTCTCGCGCCCGCGACAACTTCAATATCGGGTCGACTCGTGAGAGACGGAACTTCAGAAATGTGTTCGAGGATGCCCGTGCATCGAGACCCGGACACATGACCGGCACACTTCGCCGGATCATCTGAGCAGCCAGCGTCGCATTCAAGATGGCCAAGTAGAACGGAATATCGTCTATCAAGGGATTCGAGGATTGCGATGCCGCCGTAACCTCCTGCCCATCTCGCTTCACGAACAATCCCGGCGAATGGTGCATGAACAGGATCGCCGGGTTCCGCCACGAGATCGACAGCGGTATGAACAATGAGACCAGGGCCGTCGAAGCAACTTGAGCAATAGGTTCCGACCCCTTCGTCGCTGCATCCACAGCATTGACAGTTGAAGTTACAGACATCGCTGCTCATCCGGCAGCCGCCAGCGGTTCCAGGCAGCGGATTCGAAGGCTGGGCAAGGCCAGCACTGTTGAAGAGCAGGAAACACCATGCGACGCGCGCAGGGAGAGCGAGCGCAGGTGTGGGTCGACTCAGCGGGAGCACGTTGTCACCGCCGAAGGTCCGTGGTTTCTATGATTGCAATGATCGCGTCTAAGAAGAGCTGCTCGTCGCTCTCCTGAAAATCGATGAACGCGACCCCGCCGCGAACGGACGAGATGTAGTTAATACTCGGTGAAATAGATGAGATCCCTGTCAGTCGAAAGCAGTCAACAGGCCCAGTGAATCCACAAACAGAACGCTGAATGCCAGGGTGTACAAGGAGTTCTGAAAACTCCACTTCCGCGCTATTTGTCGTCGGGAAGAGTAGAACGCGAGCAAGGGGCTGACGAGGATCATCCACAACGACAAGAAAGAACTCGTATCCGGGCTCTCCGTCCTGTCGGGTACCCGATGCGACTTCATGGGGGGCCGCTTCAGGGTTAGCTGGCAGCGCGTACTTTTCAGGAATGTTGGCTAGCACCTGGCCGGACGCGGTTGCGACGACTCGCCCCCGTGCTGGCGGCGGGGGATCCTGCGGGGTCGTCTCGTGGCAGCCTCCGCCCGCGAGGAGGAGCGCGATCGCAAGCGCCATCCACGCTCGCGTTGAAGTCGTCGGTGTTGTTGCGCTCCGCATAGCTTGTCGATGTTACAGCGATGAGCAGATCGGGGTCGGCGCGCCCGCGCTTGCGTCCGGACTGCGCCCTCCGATAGATGAGGCGCAGCCCACACGTCGGTGATGCTCGCACCTTCATGGTGCCCGACGTCGTCGACATCGTCCAGCCAGGCGCCGCGAACGGCGCCGTTGCATCTAGACTGCGCCGTTCTTCTCGATACTGTGTCCAATAGAATCTGGTCACCCCTTCGCCACCGCGAATCCGTGGATCTCCTTCGCCCCCGCGTCCCTGAGGGTCCGTGCGGCCGCGGCCATGGTGGCGCCGCTCGTGAACACGTCGTCGCACAACAAGATGCGGGAGAGCATGCGAGGGTCCGCGACCTCGAACACGCCATCAAGGTCTCCGAAACGGCGATCGGTGCGTCCCACCCGCGAGCGCGGAGGAGTGTGCAGCGTGCGCTTCAGGAGCGGGAGGCACGGCACGCCCAGCGTCTCTCCTGCCGCGAGCGCGATCGCTTCGGCCTGGTCGAACTCGCGGGCACGAAACCGTTCGGCCGAGAGCGGGACCCATGTGACCGCATCCACCACGTGCGGCGCCGTGGCGTAGAGCGCGCGACGCACGCGCTTCGCGATGGCCGCGGCGGCCTGCGCGTCCCCGTCGTATTTCCACGCCCCGATGAGCCGGCGCATGGTCGGGTCGCCATACGGCCCGCCCGTCGTCAGCGTCGCAAGCGACGCGATCGGGGCGGTCTCGTGCGAGGGCGTCGGGAGGAACGCCTCGTCGCACTCCGAGCATAGCGTGGCCCCCTCGCGCTCGCAGCGGACGCAAAAACGCGGGAAGAGAGCGTCGAGCATCCACTCGAGAGCCTCCTTCCCGCGTTTCGCTTCTACAACCATGTCGCCCCGGAGACCTTCCACTCCCCCCCGACCTTCTCGAGCGTCACCGTGATGTCCTGGTATTTCACGCTCACGTCCTGCGCCGATCCTACGGCTTCCTGCCGCTGCGTGGTCGCGGCGTAGGACGCCCGCCCGGCGGCGGCGTCCATGTCGAACGAGGTCGTGGCGATCACGCGCGTGGTCACCCCGTAATACTCGCCGCCCTTCTGCCCCGCGTCGATCGTCGCCTGCAGCTGCGCGGCGAAGGCGGGAGTGGCGAGCGCGATCACGTCGCGGAGGTTGCCGAAGTCGCTTTCGGTGGAATAGCTCCCGTACCGCTCGATGAAGATGCGCGCCGTGGTCTCGGGGAGTGAGTTCTGCACGCGCACTTCGACCCGCTCGGTCTCCTCGGGAGTGGAAATCACCCCGTCGTTGTTCGACGGGACCACCACCGGCTGCGCCGGCACGCTCGGCGGCGTGGCGCGCCACATGAGGAGCAGGAGCAGCAAGATCACCAACAGGACCAGCCCCGCGATGATCAGGATCTTCTTGCGTCGGGTCATACTAGCTCATGAGTCCTGATTTGATCTTCTCAAGCTCCGCTTTGGCCGCTTCCTCCTTTGGCGGCTCCACCTTCTCCTCCATCGCCTTTTCTGGCGCGACCTCAAGCTCTTCAAGCTCCTCTGGCTCCTTTTTCTCTCCCCCCCCCAACTGCTTCTCGAATTCCCGCTTGGCCGCCTCGATCTCAAGGAGCTGCGCCGGATTGGTGGTCACCACCTGGTCCTCGGTGTAGGAGGCCACCACCTTGATCGCCGCGTGCTTGGCCCCCGCGAAGAAGATCCCTTCGCCCACCCCGGACTCGAGCAGCAGGTATTTCTCCCCGTCGGTCAGGTTGAACGTCTTCTGGATGAGGTCCATCGCCGCGGGCGACTGCTTGAGCAACAGCTGCAGGGAGGAGTTGGTGACGATCGCCTGGCCGTAGGGAGAGCGCAGGAAGTCGTTCACGTCCTGCGTGATGGTGGTGACGCCGAGGAAGTACTTGCGGCAGCGCTTCACCAGCGCGAAGACGAACTTCGCCGAGTCGTCGTACTGCATGAGCCACCAGGCCTCGTCGATCACCAGGATGCGCTTCTTGCGGACGCTCCTCACCACGTTCCAGATGTAGTTCACGATGGAATACACGGCGACCGGGCGCAGCTCGTCTTCGAGGTCGCGCACCGAGAACACCACCAGCTGGTTGTCCATCTCGACGGTGGTCGGGGAGTTCAACAGCCCGCCGAACGTCCCTTCGGTGTACTTCTTGAGCCGGGCCACCAGGTCCGCGGTCCCTTCCATCCCTTCCAGGATGTCCTGCAGGTCCTGCATGGTGGGCACTTCCACGGCGGAGAGGTCGAGCGTCTCGGCCGTGATGTCCTTCTTCGCGTACGTCTCGATGAGCGCGCGGTCGAGCAGCGAATCCTCTTCGGGCGTGAACCCCATCTTCCCGGCCTCGCCCAAGGGCTTCCCGATCATGATGCGCATGAGCCCTTTGATGGTGATGACCGCGCTCCGGATCACGTCCTCCACGCGCGTCCCTTCGCCCACCGCGCGCGGCAGGTCGAACGGGTTCACCTTGGCCGGGGAGGCGAGCGACACGTTGATGTAGGTGCCGCCCACGGCGTCGGAGAGGTGCTTGTACTCCATCTCCGGGTCGATCACGATCACGTCCACCCCCATCATGAGCGAGCGCAGGATCTCGAGCTTGATGGCGTAGCTCTTGCCCGCGCCGGAGGTGGCGAACACCACCGCGTTCGCGTTCTGCAGGCTGAAACGGTCGAACAGGATGAGCGAGTTGTTGTGCCGGTTGATGCCGTAGAGGATGCCGTTGTCGCTGGTCAGGTCGCTGCTGATGAACGGGAAGCTCGCCGCGATGGGCGAGGTGTTCATGTTGTAGGTGATCATCAGCTCGTCGTTGCCCAGCGGGATGGTGGAGTTGAACCCCTGCTCCGTCTGGTAGTAGCCGGCCTTGGAATAGATGAGCTTGCTCCCGAACATGGCCTCGATCTCCTGGCTCAAACGGTCGAGCTCCGTTTCGCTCGAGGCGTACAGCGTGATGTAGAAGGCGAACTGGAAGAAATGCTCGATCCCCTGGGTCAGCGCGTCGCGCAGCGCCTCGATGTCGCGCAACGCGGTCTCGCGCAGCGGGTCGCGCGGCGCCCCCTTCTCGGCGTCGCCCAGGATGCCGGCCTCGAGCACGCCCACCTTCTTCTGCAGCTGCTTGAGGATGATCTCGGCCTTGATCGGGTAGAAATACATCGAGATGTCGAACGTCTTGTTGAGGTTGATGAACGGCGCCGACCAGCCCAGCCCGATGTGGCGCGGATAGGTGATGACGAAGATCGTGCGCACGAACACGCCCGAGAGCCTCAAGGTCGTCGGCGTCGTCTCGAACGAGGCCGGGCTGATGAGGTCGCGGACCGTGACCACGCCCTTGCGGTAGACGCGCTCCTCCTCGAGCGCGATCTTCTCGGCCGCAACGCGCGCCTCCTCGGCCTTGGGCTTTGGCGGCTCCTTGGGCGGCGCTTTGGGCGCGGGGGCGGCGCTTTTCGCGAGTTGTTCGAGTTCAATTGCCATATCACGCCAGGTCGTCCGTCCGGATCTTCGCGAGATCATTGAGCTTCTCGCTGTCGAACAGGTCCGGGTTGTACGCGGTGTAATACACCTCGATGAGGCTTTGGGTGTCGAGGCGCACCGCGGAAAGGCTCATGCTCCCGAGCTGCCCCGAGATGATGTCCACCCGCCGCGCGAGCTGGTCGCGCCGGTCCGCGAGCTGCTTCTGGTTCAATTTCGCGGCCGCGACCGGCGACATCGCTTCGCCCAGGCGGGTGAAGAAGTTCTTGCGCTTGTTTGAGACCGGGTCGTAGGGCACCACCAGGTAGAACCGCTTCTGCATGATCTCGCCGAGCGTCACGAGCTCGGTCACGAACGTGCGGTAGTCGGCGATCTGCGCCTTCAGGAGATCGTTCGTCGACTTCTTCTGCTGCTCGTTGAGCTGCGCGATGTAGGCGTCGATGTTCATCTTGCGCGACTGGATGACGATCTGGATCGGGTATTCGAGCGCGTTCAGGAAGGTCATGTACGCCTGGATGATCGCCTCCTGTTCCTCGCCGGACTTGAGCGCGAAGTTGATGCTGCTGATAAGCAACACCGCCCGGACGGTGCCGTCCTTCAGGATGACCATGTCGTCGCGGATCTCGGCGATGTCGAGGTACCGCTGCGTGGCCGGTCCGGGCTTTGGTTTTGCCAGCTTCTTGGATTGCATATGGTTGAGTGCGTAGTGCGTAGATCGTAGTGCGTAGATGACTGTCCTACGTACTACTCCCTACGTACTACGCACTCCATTCACTCCGGCTTATACACGCCGCCCGTGTTCACGACGAGGGAGAGCTCCGCGAGCTTGGACGCCGACACCGGGGCCTTGCGCGCCGGCGGCGGAGGCGGAGGCGGCGTCACGTCCTTCATGAGGTCCTTGATCTCGGCGGTCGTGAGCGACTTGTCCCACACCCGCAGCTGCGGCTTCCGGAAGGTCTGGGTCAGGTTCAAGATGAAATAATGGAACGGCTGTCCGTTGATGCGCACGAAGGCGACCACCCCGCCCACGATGATGATCGGCACGCCCAGGAGCAGGAACCAGATGAACGGCACGAGCTTGTAGAGCACCGCGACCGTGAGGAACGCGACGAGCATGATGATGAACTGGCGCGCCGTGACCGGCCCCAGGATCTTGTCTTCCGCGTCGATGAACTGTGGCACGACGAACTGTTCTGGCACAACGCTTCATTGTATCAAAATCTGAGCTCCGCGTTGAGTTTGGGGATCACCGCGAGCTCTTCGGAGGTAAACAGGCCCGGATCGGAACGCCTGCGCTCCTCGGCCACCTGCGTGATGCTCTTCCCCGTGGCAAGCGCCTCCTGCGAGAGCGTCACATACAGCCGGTTCACCGGGGATTCGCGCCAGGCCTTCACCGCGGCGATCTTCTGGTCGTAGCCCTGGTCCTCGAGCAGCGCCACCTTGGCTCGCACCTTGCGGGCGGCATCGGCGGGGTCCTTCCCCAACCGGCGGAAATCGGCGAGCGTCATCACGCGAAGCTCGTCCACGGGTCCGGCGAGGCGTTGCGCGAAGCGGACGTCTTCCACCCTCGGACGGCCGGGAGCGGACGGGACCGTGGAGGCGGACATGCGCGCGACGGAGGCGGCGCGCATGGCGTCGGGTCCCACGCTCGGGACCGACGCGTCTGCCTGGCCCGTGATCTCGGCGTAACGCTTGGCAAGCGCCGCGTCCTCGTCCTTGCGCCGCGTGATCTCACGCTGGCGTCTTTCGTCCGCTTCCTTGGCCACGAACGCCTTCCGGTCCTTCGAGGCTCCCAGGTCCAAGGCGTCCTGCCGTCGCGACACCAGCTTCTCAAGCGCCTCCACGACGTTCGCGAGCTTCGCGCCCGTGACGCCGAGCCCGCCCTTCTCCACCGGCTGCTCAAGGAGCGCGCGCGTCTCGAACGCGTCGCGCACGTCGCGCACGCGTGCGTCCACGGCGAGCGCGAACCGCTTTTGCAGGTCCGGCGAGGCGAACGTGAGTCCGACCGTCTGCGCCACGGACGCGGCGATCTGGCCAGGTTCCAAGATGGCCCCGGTCCCGGCGGGAGGGATGTTCTTTTTCGAGGCGATCCCGACCGCTTCCTGTTCATCCTCGTCGGTGGGCGCGTCCACGACTTTGCCGGCGATGGGTTTGGGGACGGGTTTCGGAGGGGGAGCGAGCCGCGGCGCGCTACCTCCCCCTAGATTAGGGGGAGTATGAGGGGGTACCGCGGGAGTCGGAGGGGGTACGCGCGGCGCGGGTTTGGGCGCGGGAGAAGGAACGGGTTTTAAAGGTTGTAAGGGTAGTAAGGGTAGTAAGGGTAGTAAGGGTGGTGGAACAGCCGGCTTTGCTGCCGACTGACCTTCACCCTTCAAACCCTTCTCCCCCTTATCACCCTTATCCCCTTTCTCTTCCCCGAAACTCAGCTTCACGAATGCCAGGCGATCGGCGAGCGCGGACACGAGGCCCATCGCCTCCATCTCGTTCATGTCGAGCCCTCCCACCTTGCTGGGCCTGCTCATCATCATCGCGGCCTCGGATTGGTCGCGTACTCCTTTCACGAATGAGACGAGCACGAACTCCAGCCGCTTCTGCAACACGTCGCTTGGAAGCTGTGCCTTCCGTTCCGCCAGGAATCCTGACACGAACGCCTCGGCCGTGACCTGCGGGAGCACCACCTTGGTCTCCCCTTTCACGGCCCCCACGTCCCCGCCCCACAGCGACACCTGGCCCGCGACGTCTCCGACCACGCCGGCGACCGGGAGCAGCCTATGGAGCGCGAGCTCCGAAGCGGCCGCCTTGGCTTTGTCTTCGCTCACCCCGATGTTTTTGAGCGCGAGAGGGAGATCGGCGAGCGCGACCGAGCCCAAGACGACCGCATCCACCAGATTCGAGACCAGCTGCGGGTCGTTGATGCCGTGGCGCGTGGCGTAGTCGCCGGCGAATTCGAATCCTGGGAGGTCGCCCAAGAATTCGACCACTTCGTCGGGAAGATCCGCGTACGTTTTCACTCCCTGTGCCATACCTCCTTACCCGCGGCTTATGCGGACGTTCCGCCTCGGCTACGATCTTCGGCTTCTTTCACCGATTGCGCGACCCGTTGCTCATTGGCTACCGCGCGGACGTTTTCCAATTCCTCCCGAAGCGCGTCGCGACGAGTGCTTGCCTCGCGGATACGCGCGCGAGCGGCCGCCTGGTCGTTCCTCCATCGATCCAGCATGTCGACATCCGCCAGTCCCTCCTTCGTCTGCTCCTGTTGGATCTGCGCCGTGAGGCGGTTCAGGTCCTCGTTGAGCGTCTGGGCCTCGCGCGCCAAGGCGTCGTCCTGCGCCGTGAGTTCGGCCAATCGCCCCTCGACGCCGCTCGTGCCTCCGGGCGCCCCTGATCCGCGCGCACGCCCGGCTTCGGCGTCAAACCACTTGCTCAATCCGCGCGCCTCTTCCGTGCCCGCGTTCAACACCGCCGTGCGGGCGTTCCCCAGCGCGGACTCGAGCCTCGCGCGTTCTTCGGCGGAGCCCTTCTTGTACTTGGTCAGGATCTTGTTGAGCCCGTCCTTGCCGAGCGCGGTCGTGATGGCGCCCGAGGTGCCGGCCGACATCGTCTCCGGCTTGAAGTTCCCGAGCGCGAGCGGGTTCTCCTTCACGAACTTCTCGAAATCCGCCGGGTTCGTGATCGCGTTTGACTTCACGTCGAAGCCGATCCCCTTCATCGCCGCCTCGTAGACGGGCCTGTCATCGAGCTTGGCTCGGATCTCCGGAATCTCGCTCTTCAGGATCTTCTGCGCGATCTTCTCGCCTCCGGGCTTGTTGAGCATCTCGGCCGTCACGTGCGGGGCCAGCTCCTTGATGTCCTGCTTGGCAAGCTCGTCGGGCGACATCTTGGAGAACAGGCCCGACAGTCCCTTGTCGAACGCGTCGAACTTCTTGCCGCCCGCGCGACCCTGGACGAACGCCTCGTAGAGCGACTGGCGCGTACCGTCCTCCTTCGCGAATCCGGAGTCGAGCCCCTTGAGCTGGTCCTCGAACTGCTTCTTCGCCGCCTCGTCGCTCCCGATCGTCCCGAACGCGCGTTCGTCCATGGCCTTGAGGTCCTCGACGGACGTGATCGAAGAGAAGTCCTTGGTGACGTCCGGCCGCAGCGCCTTGAGCTGCTTCAGGTTCCCGGAGAGGTCCTTGTCCCCCTTGAACTTTGCTTCCATCTCCTTGCCGCCCAACCCATCGTGGAGCGTGGAGAACGTGCCGGCCTGGTCGAGCGCCTTGCGCGCGTCCTTGTCGCCCACGAGTTCGGCATACAGCGCCTGGCCCTGCTGTTTCTCGCGACCCGACAGCTGCTCGCCCTTCTTCATCTTCTCGCCCATGGCGAGCAGCGCCGCGGTCTTCGCCTCCTTGCTGAAATCCCCGAACGGCGCGGCCGCGGTCTTGGCGGATTCGGTGATCTTGCCCTGCAACGCCTCGGCCTTGGCGAGCGTCTTGGCGCGATCCAACGGGCTCGCCTGGGTGGCCGCCTTGGTACGCAACGCCTCGAGCTGGGCCTGGCGGCGGTTCTGGATGAGGTCGCTGCCGCCCACGCGCCCGGCGACCGCGCCGGCCGCCTTGCCGCCGCCCTTGAGCGCGAGCCGACCGCCCTTCGCCGCGCCCGCGAGGCCCAATCCGCCCAAACCCAGTGCCACGGCCTTGCCCGCGCCCTCTCCCTTCTTCAGCAAGCCGCTCACCATGCCCGAGGCGCCGCCGCAGAATTCGCTCGCGGCCTGGAATCCGGCATAGATCATGGCCATCGCGATGACGAAAGTCATGAGGTGCACGGGCTCGAACAGCTCGATCGGGATGTCCCCGACCTTTTCCGCCGTGCTGAATTTCTCCAGTCCCTTGCTGGCGGCAAGGTTCCCGGCCCCGGCCACGGTGAGCGTGAGCCACAGGAAGAAGGTGAGGATGGGTCCCACGGCCACGGCGCAAGTGAACTGCTTCCACCAATCCTCGTACGCGTGGCTGCTCGTGACGCCGCGCGCGCCTCCGATGAACCAGGTGAGCGGGGCGATGGTGATGAGCACCCACAGCCACACGACGCGCCAGACGAGGATGGCGAGCAGGATGAGGACGGTGACGAACACCCAGACGGACGCGACGAGCGCGGCGGCGGATCCCAGGAACAAGTCGAAGGTCTGCAGCGTGCTGTCCTGCGAGACGTTCATGGAGGAAATGGCAAACAGCTGGAGGAAATTCCCCGCCATCACCGCCTGCAGCGCGTTCGCGAAGGTGAGCATGATCACCTGCCCCGCGTCGATCAGGATCCCGCAGATGGTCTTGGAGAAATTGATCACGATCGCGAACAGGAGGAGCCGGGGCACCTGCTGGCGCCAGTCGAAGCGGTGGCTTCCGAAGATGGTGAACAGCGCGATCACGATGAGCACCACCACGAAGAACATGTTGACCGTGTCGCGCACGATCGCCCAGCCCGCGCTCACCACCGGGGAGTCGGTGAACCCGTTGTACGACATGATCATGATCGTGAACTGGAGCAAGGCGGCGGTGATCGAGTTCACGAGGCCCGTGATCCATGCGAGGAAGTTCGCGAGCATCAGGAACAGGGAATCGATCACGCTGGGGTCTTGCGTCCCCAATGTCGTAGGCGGCTGTTCGACCGCGAACGCGGCGAGCGGGACGCCGGCGCCAAGGACAGCAAAAAACCCAATCAGGGCCGAACGGATACGCAAGAATGGCTGCCTCCGAAGCCGCATAACTTGGGGAAGTATAGCACGGAAATGATGCGAAGGCTTGGGGAAAACCGGCCAAAAGAAAAACCCCGGGCAAGGCGCCCAGGGCCGTGGTTCACGGGATGATCAGATTGAGTCCGCATCCCGTCGTTTCTCCGCTCGGATCCCCGTTCGTTTGGATGGCGATCGCCGTGCCATCCACGTCGGCGACCGCCGTCCCCTGCCTGGTGCCGTACTGCCCCTGGCTCGCGTCGTAGGGACCGATGCACGACCAGCTCATGTCGCCGTCGAGCGCCTCGAACTCCACCGAGAAGCGGAAGGCGTCGCCGCTGCCCACGCCGTCGAGGTCGTAGGCAAGCGTCGCGACGTTCGCGACCTCCGCGAGCTCGTGCCAGAAGAAGCCGTAGCTCCCGTCCGCGAAATGGTACTCGCCGCTCAAGGTGATGCGGGCGGCCGGCGCCGAGAACGGCGCGGTCCAACTCACATGGAGCGCGCGAGGCGCGCCAGGAGCTCCCGCTCCCTGCGCGCTTCCTCCATCGTCCTCGGTCCCGTCCTCGTTACCGCCATCAGCCGGAACGTCGCGATCAGCAGGCGCATCCTGCTCACCTTCATCGGGGGATTCGTCATCTTCTCCGTCTTGGGTTCCATCGTCTTCCTCCTCCTCTTCCTGTTGCTCATCCACCGGCCCGCCGATCCCGCCGTCCTCGGAGGCTCCGAAGGCGAACGGGGCCGCGCAGGTCGACGTCAAGGCGCGCGTGATACACCCGAACCCGCTCACGCAGTCGCCCATCGGGAGCCCCGAGCGGGCGAACGTGCCGTCCGCCACGAAGCGGATTCGAGCGGGGTCGTAGCCGAGCAGGAGGAGCGTGCGCCAGTCCTCGACAGGCATGAGCCCGAACGCGGTCACGGCGTACACGTCGCTCCGGCTCGCTTCCCGCGTCAGCGTCCCGACCGTGAGGCCCGCGACCGGCGTCCACGCGAGGTCCGCCGCGGAACCGATCGCGGCCCCCTGCTCGTAGCAGGCGAACTCTTCCTCCGCGATCAAGACGACGTCCCGGAAGTCGTACCCGAGTGCCATGAACGCCTGCTCGTCGACGACGTGCCGCGCCATGCCCCCGTCAAGCTGGTACACGCGGGGGTCGCCGGACACCTGGACGAGGCTGCCGTCCGGATGCCGGTTGACCGCCGCGAGCGCCGAGGCGTAGCGCGTGCCGTCGCTGACGCCGCAATCGAGTTGTGCGGCATCCAAGAGGTCCATTTCCCCGTCTTCGTCGCGCAGGATGAGGCTCATGGGGATCGAGATCCCATGCTCCGCGCCCTGCGAGGCGTCGCCCTCCATGAGGGAGAGGTGCACGTGGTCGCCGCTGCACGCGCCCGTGCATCCCTCGATACCGATCAGCGTCCCCTCGGCCACCTCGGCCCCGTCCTTCACGATCACCCGTTTCAGGTGCGCGATGACCGCGTAGGTGCCGTCGAGCCGATCCACGTTCACGTGGATGCCGAACGGCGAGGCGGGATCGTCGTGGACCCGGGCGATGCCCGAGCTCGGCGCGTACACCGCCTGGTCGCGGTCGTTGGGCGTGTCGAGGTCCACCGCGTTGCGCGTGGAGCGGAAATGGTGGGAGTGCTCGCCGCCCACCCCTTGGGTGCACAGCATGCGCGTGCGGTCCGCGACCGGGAGGTTCAACACCCCGCGCGTGACCCCTCCGCCCACGTCACCGGTGCCCGGTGGGATCGGCGTTCCCCCTCCTCCGGTATCCGTGGCGCATCCGCCGCCAAGCATGGGGGCGATGATGAACCACGGGAGAACGAATCTCTGTCTCATCTGTTAACTCCTTGTGAAGGTTCCCTGCGAGACGATCCGTTCGACCGCCTCGCCCGGCGCGCCAGTACTTTCGCGCCGCGGCGAGAGCATTCGACAAGTGACCCGTCTTGTCGCTGATTCCCCGACCGTCCGCCTTCCGTCCGACCCGATGTGCCGCGCGTTTCGACGCCTCTCGTATCGTTCGTTGTCGAAACGCTCGTGCAGGACAGGTTGTGGACTGGAGGTTGCGTGCGATCTTGCATTCACTTCATCAATTTTTTTTGATGTTGTCAACCGATTTTTGGCTGAAGTTAGCCACAATTCGTTGTCATGTCAGATAGACAGAACAAAACGAAACACGGCCGCGCGGCCGTGTGATTCGCGGAAATATTTTGTCTGGCTACATTGACTCCTTCGGGTGGATAACATCTTTTCCCATCCATGGCCGGAGCACTTCTGGCACCAAGACGGATCCATCCTTCTGCTGGTTGTTCTCAAGGATCGCCGCGATGGTGCGCCCGATCGCGAACGCCGTACCGTTCAACGCGTGCGCCAACCCCTTAGTCCTTCCATCCTTGTAGCGCACGTTCAACCGACGCGTCTGGAAATCGGTGGTGTTCGATGTCGAGTGCGTCTCGCGGTAGCGCCCCTGGCTCGGGAACCAGGTCTCGATGTCATAGGTGCGCGCGCTGGGCGCCCCGATGTCGCCCGAGCACAGCTGCAACACGCGATGCGGAAGCCCGAGTCCCTGCATCAGCTTCTCTTCAATCGACAACAGGAGCGCGTGTTCGGCGTCCGAATCCTCGGGCTTCGTGAACGAGAACATCTCCACCTTGTCGAACTGGTGCATGCGGATGATCCCCTTCACGTCTTTCCCGTAACTCCCGGCCTCGCGGCGATAGCACGGGGAGATTCCCACGTACCGAAGCGGGAGCGACTTGGCGTCGAGCGTCTCGTCCATGAGCATGGGGCCGATCGCCTGTTCGCTCGTCCCGATCAGCACCAGATCGTCGTTCTTCAGGTGATACACCTCTTCTTCCCCGCCGTGGTCGAGGTACCCCATGGATGCCATGGCGCGGGTGGAGATGAGATGCGGCGGGGCGACCGGCACGAACCCCTCCTTGAGCAAGACGGACAGGGCGTACTGGATGAGGGAGAGCTCGAGCGTGACCGCGTCGCCGGTGAAATACGCGAACCGCGCGCCGGACACCTTGGCGCCGCGTTCGACGTCGATCATGCCAAGCGCCGTACCCAGCGTGAGGTGATCCTTGGGCTCGAAATCGAACGCGGGGATGTTCCCGTACGTGCGCAGCTCCTTGTTGTCCTCCTCGCTTTTCCCTTCGGGGACGTCGTCGCGCAGGAGGTTGGGGTACATGCGCAACTCGCGCTCAAGCTCGGCCTCGATCCGGGAAAGCTCGGCTTCGAGCGCCTTGGCCTTCTCCTTCACCTCCTTCCCTTCGGCCACCAACCCGGGGCGGTCGGACGCCGAAGCGCTCGGGATGGCCTTCGCGATCTCGTTACCGCGCTCGCGCAGGGCGTCAATCTTGCCGATCTTCTTGGCGCGTTCGGCGGACAGCTTCGCCGCCATGTCCACGTCGATGGGCTTGCCTCGCTTGCGGTTGTTCTCGGCGACCAGTTCGGGCCGTTCCAGGAGCAGTTTCGGGTCGATCATACGAGCGCCATGGTGCCTCAACGGGCGAAAAAATGGAAGAAAAACG
>MGDT01000004.1:34621-83691 GCA_001791045.1 Candidatus Uhrbacteria bacterium RIFCSPHIGHO2_01_FULL_63_20
GCCACGGGCCCCGCCAGCAACGAACTCTCCGTACTCACGGTGGAGCCTCAGCGGTCCTGTTCCCGAAGGCAATCCGTACAAGGATCGATGGAGGCCGCAGGACGCCGTGATGTGACAAAGAGGCGAGGGGTTGAAACGCTTACGAGAACGGGGGTGGACGCTTCAGTGGATCACTGCGGGAAAGGGATGTCCCCCTTCCGCGGCCGTCGGATCGGCAACCGCAAGAGGCGGCCGTCGTCTTCGAGCCCGGGAACCAAGAACGGCTCTGGCCGTTCGGGCGCCCGACATCCGCCGTCACCACACGTGAATCCGTCCATGTTCGGGTTCACCGAACGTCCCTCGTGGTGTTCATCCCTGTTTCCTCCTGTGATCCCGGGACCGGAGCCTCGGCCGCAGGGCCGAAGATCCCGGGGTGTGAACGGGCTTTGACCCCCGTACCAGCCGCGCGCGCCGGCGTCCGTATCGTAACTTCCCTCGCCTCCTAACCACAAGCCCTGCCATGACCCGGTCATGGCGATTTGACTTTTCATAAGATTTCGGCTATATTTTTACCATCGATATTCGACCCCCAAATTTGGGGGTCTTTTTTTACCCCATGACCGGGTCATGGCAAATCATATGAGAGTAACTCAACTTCGCACCGGCGTGTATTACCATGTATTCAATCGTGGGGTCGACGGCCGACTGATCTTCCAGTCCCAAAGCGATCGGCAGCGGTTCATGGATGGCTTGGTCGCGTTCAATGACGTCGGCCGCCGGTCCGATCACGCGCTAGGACGCGCGCCGGTTCGCGTAAGCGCGACCCCGTATGTCCGAATCATCTGCCATGCGCTCATGCCGAACCACTTTCATCTCCTCCTCAGGCAGGAGACCGAGGATGGGATTTCGGAATTCATGCGACGTATCGGAACCGGGTATACCAGGTTTTTCAATATCAAATACAACCGGAAGGGTCGCCTGTTTTCCGGTCCGTTCAAGGCCATCCACGTGGCGAATGATTCGTATTTCCAACATCTGACGAGGTACATCCTCCTCAACCCCCTTGACCTGTTCATGCCGGAGTGGAGGACGGTTGGCGTTTCCTCATGGGAGATGGCCGTCGCGTTTCTTCGGCAATATCGTTGGGCGAGCACTCGTTATGTGTTCAAACGAACCGCCCCTCCGTTCCTGGGAATTCAGGAAGCATTCGCGTCCGTCGGAGGTCAGGCCCCGTTTCGCCGGTTCCTGCAAGCGTGGGCCGCGAAAGACATGGGCACGGTCGACAGATTGGCATTGGAGTGATATGCCATGTATGCCATGACCGGGTCATGGCATGCGGGTTTTTATGAATACTACCGAACGAACGCGCTTTCGGACGTTGATGAACGGCATGCGACACATGCAGGCCGCGCGTTTTTGTCTGGGCCTGTTGAAGCGGAAGGTCGATGCGGAAACCGTCTCCCGACTCGCCTTGGCCTATGACCAAGCCGCGACATTCGCTCGAAGGAGAGGAAAGGCGTACCGCCGGCATGCGAACAAGGCAAAAGCCGCCATCGGCAGGGCCCTCGCGCTGAAAGAGGATCCCGAGTTCCTGCATATCCGCGGCATCATCAGACTTCACGATGAAAAACCAGCGCAAGCCCTGTCGGACTTCCAGCGTGCCTACCGTCGGACCCATGACCCGAAATATCTCGTATCCATCGGGAACGCCCAGCGCCAGCGCGGAGACAGGACCGCCGCCCTGCGCTCCTACCAGCGTGCGAAGCGGCACCGGACGCTCGATGGCGGACTACTGGACTTCAACATCGCGCAAATCCTCTTCGAGATGGGGCGACCCGTTCAAGCGAAAAAGATTGCCAAAGCCGGGCTTTCCAGGACACCGAAAAACGCGTTCCAAAAAGAATTGCGACGACAGTTCAAACGCCTGCTCGACAAGGTGGATGAGTGAAACTCGCCTGATTTCGCCAGATTGGCGTTGGGCGTGATCTGCCATGACCCGGTCATGGCGTGACGAATGACCCGGTCATGGCGTGACGACACCACCCGTGTGACGACGACTAGGGCGTGAGCCCGGGGACTTCTGCCGCTTGGTGGAAGTCCTCTTTTTTTCCAAGAACATCCGCAAGGCATCCTCCATGGCGATGACATGGTTCGCACCGTACACGCCAAAGACGCATTTCCCTTCATCTAACCGTTTCAGCATCGCTTCACAAAGGTAGCGATCCCTTGCCAGGTTGATGAGTGAACCGACGTCATTCAATGTCGTGCCTTTCAGGAAGGGATCTTGCGCTCGTCGAATCCTTTCGATCAGTGGACCTTGCTCTTTGGCCAACTCTGTTCGAGACAATTTCGAACTGAGACCGTTTAAGCGGATCCACAATTCGACATCATCTTTTCGAATCCCTTTCTGTTTTTTTACGTACGAAAGGATCTGTCGCGGTGATGGCTCCGGACACGTCATGTCTATATCCAAGTGCCGACCCAAGTATGCGATCAGTCCAGTTTCGCCGTATCGATTGATCATCTGTTTCTTCGATCCCTCGACCGGAGGAAGGAGATTCTCCAGAAAGAGCATGACGTGTTCTCGACCATGTATTTGAACGAATTTCTTTAAAAGGATTTCTATCTCACGAAATTGCGGCGCTTTTTCATTTTTGGAATGTTCACAACCGAACAGCATCAATCCTTGCGAGTCGACTTCGAAAGACAAGATATACGGCTTAGAAAATTTCCTGGACGCACATGCCTGTGGGGACTGAATTTTTGAGAGAAATGCCTCCCAATTCTTTCGAGCCATAGCTCGAACGATTGTAGCCCGTTACCGCAATATTGCCCACAGTCAAGAAAGAGCAAAAGGTACGTTTCCGGCCTGATTTCCCCACAATATTGACAAAAGTTGATTTTTATGGCGTTAATGAGGGTACAAGTCCCATACGGGGACCCGGCCATGTCGGCCAGATTCACAAGGAGTAACCCATGAAGAACCTGTTCTTTGTCGCGGTTCCCTTCGTGGCACTCCTTGCGGGGTGCCCGATCGGACCGATTGGCAACGAAGGCGAGGGGGAGGGCGAGGGTGAAGGCGATCCGCCGTTCGCGGCGACGCTCGACATGACCTTCCCGAACCCCGTGAGCGACGTCGTCGTGAACGGCGAAACCGACCCGTGCCTGGATCTCACAGCACACACGTTCGAGGTCGTCGAAGCGGACGGCTACAACGTCAAGCCGACGCCGACGGACACCAACCGTCGCTGCGTCATGCAGACCGTCGATGTCGAAGAGCCCGGCTCCTACCAAATGGATTGGGCCGACAAGTGCGGTCCGTTCGCGAACGGGACGTACGACGCAGGTGACGGCTTCCTCGTCGAAGTGACGACGGACGACACTGGCGAAAGACTTCTCCTGCGGGCCAGTGCACTCCTTCCGGGTTTCTTCGACCTGGTGGTCAATGATGATGGGACCATCTTTGGCGAAGGCGACGACATCGACGGGGTCCATCACGTCGCTGCGGGTACGGAGACGGCCGACCTCTGCACGATCATCTTCCATCAAGAAGGTGATGACGGGAGCGAGCGGAACTTCGTCCTGAGTTCGCTAGACGCCTCCTGCGCGGGATGAACGCCCGTGCAAAACACAACCGACTGTCGTGAGACAGTCGGTTTTTTCATTCAAGAGCTAGGGTTCGACAACGACGAATCCGTTGAAATATACCCAGGGGTCGTTGTCGGGACCAAAATTGGCATCTGGGAACCGTGTGTCACATTCACCTTGGAAACAACTACTGTTCGATGCTCCGTCACCAAAATCATTTCCTGTACATACCCCCGTGCACCAACCCCAGTTGTCCTTCACGAATACGCGCGGCTGGAAGACGCACTTACCGATCGCGTCCGGCACTTCACCGCCCGTGCACGGTGAGTTCTGCAGGGCTCCTCCCTCAACGTCGCAAGAGCGGCCATCCTCCTCCAGTTGCGTCACGAACGGCTGGCTGCAGATGTAATCGTGCGTGAAGGTGACGTAACTCGATTCGCACGCTTCCCCGAACAACCCGCGATGCTCGGCATCGTCGGCCGTATCGGAACAGATCGGTCCACTCCCATTCGGCTTCAACCCGCGATGGTTTTTGTAGAAGTTGTTGTTAGTCTGCGATCCGCTCTGCGTGCCCGTGTCCCATTCCTGGCCGGAATAGTCACGACTCGCCCCCCAATCCACCACTGCAGTACGGATCGGCAGCTGGTCCTCGTCCGCGTACATGTAGAACGACGCTGTCACGTGCTTGCGTTCGCTCCCGGAAACCACGCCGCCAGAAAGGCCGTTCACGCTGAACGCGTCTTCGTCGCCTTCCTCGCACAACGTGCCCACGCAATCGCCCACGGCCCGGACGATCGGCGGAGTCGGGTCTTCCGGTCCAGCGACGCCCTTATCTCCGGTCGCCGTCGTGTCCCAGATCACGCCGCTCGGCAGCGTGTTCGAAGGGCCGTCATATGTCGCGTCCCTCGGGTCGGAATCTGGAGACCATGTGAATAGCCCAAGCGTGCGCGCGAAGAATTGCTGAAGGCGGGTGACGGATTCGACGATTCCTTGTCCGCCATAGAACCGTTCGGCCGTCGTGATGCAGACGAAATCGCTTCCGGAAGCCAAACCTGAATCCGCGTCCCCAAGGTCTCCGCTCGACACGCAATCGAGGGCGGCCCGACACTGGGCTGAGGATGAACAAGATTCTCCTGCCAACGGCCCGTTGATGCAGGTGCCACCGGAGCAGGAGACCTGGGCGTGACATTTGTCCACGTCGCCGACGTTAAGCGCCTCGTCGCTCGTGCAATCGAACGCGATGCCGGGCCCTTGGGTCGGATGGAACAACGTCCCACGGCCGGCGTACGCCGAACGGTTGAACGCCCGTGAATCCAGCCCGGCGTCCGCGCCAGCAGACCGCTCGTAATCCGTCGGGCACTCCTCCGCGTCCCATGGCATCACGCGGATGGTCCAGGTCGGGATGTTGAATCCCTGCACCCCGAAGTCTTGGACGAGCACCGTGTCTTCGTGCACGCACTGCGCGATGAATTCCGGATACGGGTTCGAGCCGCCATCATCCACGAACTCGAGTGGCTCAAGCGCCTGACCGAACGGTTGGATCTCGGTGATCGTGTTGGGCTGGATGTCTGGATCGTCGAATACGACCAATCCGTTGTCGAACGGCTTCACCGTGTAGGCCGGTGGCTCCTTTTCCACCCAGGTACGGTCGGACCAGGCGAAGTTCAAGTTGGACGGGCTTAGCACCGCCTCGTCCTCCGGCGGCAGGTTCGCCTGGGACACCTGGGCGATGCGTTCGCACCCGATGTACGGCTCGGCCGTGATGAACAGGTTGCCGTAGAAATCGGAATCTGCGCGGCGACCCGGGTAGACGGTGGTGACGAACTCCTCGCTGATGCCGTCGTCGATCCAGTCGCCCTGCAGCAACCGCTCTTCCCCCAACTGCTCATGAGTGAATCCTTTCGCCACGCAATCGTTATAAGTCGCATTATTCACGAATTCCTGGAATTTGACCCGCGGGACGAGGTAGGCGTCGAAATCGATTTCCAGGATATGCGCGTTCTCCCAAACGACGCCGCGCGAATCAAGGACGCTATTGATGTTATCGCCACCTCCGTCTTCCGTGACATGTTTGAACACCTGGTTCGCGACATTCGGGACGTCACAGCTCACATCCGCCTTCCGCGAATCTTTCGGGACGCAGAAGTACGGGCAATCGTCACCGTCGGATGCCAGTTCGAACTCATCGCAGTAAAAATGCCCGACGTCCGCGTCCGCCCCGCCGTCTGCATCGGAAACGCCCATCGGGGCCATCACCGCGAAGTATTCCTTCGGACAGTAGACCGTCTTGAAACAACTGTTGGATGCGGTCAATTGGTCGGAATTTCCTCCTTCGGTCTTTTCGGCGCAAGCCATCGTCCCAAGACCTCCGATCTTGCTCGTCTTCAGGTTGTAGTAAACCTCCGTGTCGGCGCAGTAGTACGCGTCCTCGGAGAATCCGGCCGTCGCGAACTTGGCGAACAGGTTCGTGGACCCGGACAGCTGCTCCACCGGGAACCAGGTGAGGCACGCGCGGCTTTCGACCGACGGATCGTTGAACAACTGGATCGAGGTGTCGTCCTCGAGGCAGTAGCCTTCGTATCCGTATACCGTGTTCCGGGAACGCACCTCGATGCACTGGGCCGACGCACCGCAGTCGAAGTCCACCTGGCACGGTTCGCCGGCGCGCGTTCCTGTCGAGCAAACCATCTTGGGTACTCCGGTATTCAACGCCTGAGAACCTGCGGAGTTCGCATCACAGTCCGCATCATTTTCTCCTGGCGTGTCCGGACAATCGTTATCGTTGACACACGCCTTCCCATCCTGGGGCCCCCCGTCGCATTCGCTACGCGCCCTAAACGTGCGATCGGAGAACGTGCCGATCTCGGTATAAGCCGTCACGACGTTCTCGCCGTAGACGATCTTGTCGTACGAGCACAGGCACTCCTCCGTTTCCACCCACTTCCCGTCGATGTACACCGGGGCGCAGGTGTGAGCCTGCTGGAACGCCGGGCTCGCGTTGGCCGGACGCGGCATGTCGTACGGGTTGGTGGTCTCGAAATTCGGGGTGTAGAGCGGGATGACCGACGGTTTGAACGGCGAGTCCGGTTCCGGATACCCGCGGCAGGACAGCGGCTCCGAATCCTCGGGCACCTCGAGCGGCGCGCCCTGGAAGTTGGTGACGCACTGGTCGTTCAAGCACGACCCGTCGCGCACGCGCGTGGGCTGCACGCAGACTGCGGCGCCGGAGCAGGAAGTCGAACAGTCCGTGAACGTGGCCGTATCCAGTTCGTCCTCGAGCATGGTGACGCAGCGTCCCTGCGAAGTGTCGCAGTACCGGAACGCCCCGTTCCCTTCGCAATCGTCATCGAACCCGTCGCGATCCGCGTCCTCGCGGCTGTCGCAGAACGCGGTGCCGGACGTGGCCTGGCAGAAGCCGAATACGCAATCGTCTCCCGTCCCGCCCTCGCATTCGCTATCGAGCGAGCAGGCCGTGCCGGTCTCGCGGCAGTAGCCGACGCGGCAATCACCGCCGAAGCCCGTGTCGTCCTCGTCACACGTGCCGGCGACGAAGGCGAGGCGCACTTCGGGTGTCGCGTCCTGGCAGGAACCCTCGCTGCAGTCGGCCGTGGTCGAGCAGCGCAAGCCGAACCCGTGCGAATCCGGAGGCGGGCTGATCGCATCCGGGTTGTCCCCGTCCTGCGTGGCGCCCAAGCCAACCACCACGCCGTCGTCCACGCACCAGCGGTCCGGGCGGATGTTCACCTGGTCGTACAGGTCGACGGGCAGCGCGTCAGGGATGGCGTAGCCGGAGTATTCCCTGCCGGACCAGGTCACGTCACGCGACTGATACACCCCTGCGGTGAGCTTAATTGGTTCGCTGCTGTCGAAACTCGCGCAGAACGATTCGTCCGCCGTGGCGTCGAACGCGGTACACAGGCTCACCTGGTCGCAGATCTCGCGCCAGCGGCCCGCGTTGGGATCCCAACTCACCTGGCTGCTCGAACACGCGAGCCATTCCGAGCACTGCCGGTCGTTGCCCACCTGCAGCACGGTGTTCGTGTCGTTCCTGTTCCACAGCGTGGTCGGACGGGCCGTCAGGTCCACGCAGGTCCCTTCGTACAGCTGGTCATCGGTCGCCACGAGGTCCGGACAGTCGTCGTCCACCAGGCACGATCCGAAGTATTCGAGCCCCGCCGCGTCGTCGCGCGTGGAATTCCCTACCGTCAGGTTCTCGCTCCCCACCGCGTACTCGCAGCGGCTGGCGCACAGGTTCACGCTCGGGGCCGCACCCGGCGGGTCGATCACCCCGCCACCCTGGATGTTGCAGTTGATCGGGTCCACCAAGGCGAACTGCGTCTCCCCGAACAGCTGGTCGGCGTGGTTGCTTGCGGTGTACGTCGGCGCGGACGAGGAGGTGACGTTGGTGAGGGATGAGTTGAAGAACAGGGCGCACCCTTGCTTCTGGCTCACGCGGCCATCGCACGACTCGATGCCGGCGGCGCGCGTCGCGAGCGCATTGTTGTTCAGGAAGAAGTAGCTCGCCCCCTGCGGCACGCGGCCGTTCTGCGTGTCGCTCGGGTCGCGGAACTCGGTGCACAGGTCGTAGCGAGTCTCGCAGCTGCCGTACCAGCCGTCGTACGCCGGATCGCCATTGAGCGGCAGCAGGAACTCTTCCCCGCCCTCGATGAGCGTGGGCTCGCACGGGTCCTTGGTCCCTTTGCGGAACCAACCCGAGAATTTCTCGCCGTTGATCTCCACCTCGTCCTTGAACTCGCAGGTCTGGTCGAGCGGGTCCTTGAAATAGAACGTGCCGTCCTTGGTCGAGGCGAACTCCTGGCAGAACAGCGCCTCGTGCCCGCACAGGGTGAGGTTGTAGGAATCCGGATCGTCCACGAGGAAGAGGCTCGAGAAGGAATCCACGGCGGTCTTCGTTTGGTTGAACTTGGGCAGCCCCACCTCGGTACAGCCCACGGCCGCGGCCGAGCAGGAGGCGCCCGGGGTTTCCACGAGGTAGACCGGAGCGTCGTTGAAGATGATGCGTGCGGAGGGACCAAGCTCCACGTTGCTCGGGAGCGGGGTCGGGAGCGTGCCGTCGAAGGTGAAGAGACAGGTGGTCTGGCCTGGCGGCACTTGACAGACGGTCTTCCCGCCCACGACGCACGCGCGCAGCGTGTTCGGGAGGGCCGTGTTCTCGCAGGTGGCGTTGAACGTCTGGCCATAGGACGACTCGGAGCCGCGCGTATCATAGAACGCCTGGCAGCCCACCACCTGTTCGGAACACAGGCGGCCGAACCGGTAGAACTCCTGGGTCGCCCCTTTGCGATCCTTGTACGCTTCGCACCCGAGGTAGAACTGCGGGGCCGAAGCGCCGTTGGGAGCCGTGTCGCAGGTGCTCGGGGTCGCCCAGGAGTCCTTCACGAGGGCGAGCGTGTCGTCGGCCATCTTCACCCGCACGTTGTCGAGGAAGAACTCGCTGCCGCCGCCCGAGACCAGGAACTGGAGCGTGGCGTTATCGTCGAACCCGGAGACGGAGGCGGTGTCGATGGGGCCTACCGAGTACGGCACCCAGCCGGTCGTGAGGTCCACGGGAATCGGCGTGACCGGGACCGCGGCACCTGCCGCCGTGCGCAGCGATACCGCGATGTCCGCGCTCCCGCGGGCGAAGAATTCGATCATGAAGGTGCGACCGGACACGATCTTGCCCTTGAGCGGGCTGCTAGCATCTCCGACCGTCGCGACCCCTTCGCCCGCCGAGGCGTCCGTCACGCGCAGGGAGTGGCCGCCCGCGGACACCGCGTCGGAGCTGATCGCGATCGTGCTCGCGACCGCGGACCAGCGGGTGGTCCCCACCGCGCTGTCCTCGAAGGTCTCGTCCAGGATGGTGGCCAGGTTGTTGCCCGCGCCGCCCGTGTACGCGCGGCAGCCGGCGGCGGAGGCCGGGCAGGCCTGCGACTCATCGGGCAGCCCGAAGTAGCGGCAGCTGCCGTTGGGTTCCAGGAACCCGCCGGCCACGCAGTCGTCGGTGCGCGCGGAAAGCGTATCGGGCGCGCCGTCGGTCTTGCGGTACGGATGGCAGGAGGCGTCCACGAACACCACCTTTGAGATGTCGCGGTAATGGATCACGCCGTTGCCGTCGTAGTACTCGCCGCAGTAGAGGTTCGTGATGGTGTCGTCGTGCAGGTCGCAGTCGTCCGGTTCGACGAAATCCGCCGCGTCCGCGCAGGCGAGCGTGGTCGCCGACCCCATGCTCGGGGTGGTGCACGGCGCGTCGCCGTCCGCGCCCGAGGCGTTCGATTCAAGCAGCTGCCAGGTCTTCAACTGGAAGCCCGAGGATTCGGTCCCGACCCAGGTGAAGAAGGTGGCGCTGTCCGCTCCGGCCATGGTGGGGGTCACGCACGCGCGCAGGTTCACGTAATGCTCCACCCCTTCCCCGCCCGCGGCCACCGTGTCGAGGTTCGTGAACGCGTCGCAGCCCACGTCGGCGGCCGAGCAGGAGTCGGCGGTCGTCGGGATGAAATTGACCGGGAATCGCGTCGCCTCGTAGCGGGTCGGCTCCTGCTTGAACGCGGCGTACCCAACGCACTCGGCCGGACAGCGGTCTATGTCCGAGGCGACCGCCGGGATATTCGGGTCGCCGTCCTGCGGCGTATACAATTCGCAGCCCACGTCGACAGCCGAACACACGGCCGCGTACCGCTTGCATTCGGTCGGATCGGTGGCAAGCCCGCGGCAGCCGAGATAGCTCGGCGGGACCTTGAGGTTCGCGGCGAAGGCGGCGGTGTTGCTCGAATAGACTTCCACGAAATCGGTCGCGTTCTCGCCGCGCTCGATCTGCACCGCGTCGACCGTGACGTCGTCTGAGCCGGCAAGGTCGAGCCGTACGAGCGCGTTGCCCGGCACCGAGAAGGTGCAGCCGAACCGCGCGAAGTCGGTCCCGAGCGTGCCGCTCGTGGCCTTCACGACGTTGGAGGCGTCCAGCGCGCAGGTGTCGCCGAAGGCGCGCGTCGCGGTGCCACCCAGGTCCAGGGGCGTGCCGGTCGCGGCGTCCATGAACACGAGCGTGGCCGAAGCGGTGCGTCCTGCCGCGGCGGACTTCGCTTGCGCGGACAGGGTGTAGAACGAGTCCTTGGTGAGATAGATCCCTTCCTGACGGGCCCGTGCCGAGGAGCCTGTCCCCACCCTCACCGAATCGCTGCCGCTGAACGCGTCGCCCGAGGTCGCGTACCGCGACGCGTCGAGGTTCGTCCATCCGTCGGGCAGCCCGTCGGGCGTGTTGCCCGTGCCGGGCACGCCGTCCGTCTCGAAGCTGCCGTTCCTCACCATGTTGAGCGTGAGACCCTCGGCGCGGAACAGCGCCGAGCAGCCGGCGTCCGTGGGCGAACACTGCTTCACGTCGTTGGTGAAATACACCCGGTTCTTGTACTCGTCGGCGGCCGCGTCGTGCGCCGCGACGTCATAGGCCGTTCCCGCTGGCAGGAACGCGAAAGCGCCGGTCGTGGCGTCCCGCGCCTTCACCGTCTGATACCACGTGCACCCGGCGTTCCCCGCATTGCAGCCATCGAAGTCCACGGTATTGAGCAGGAACCCGCCCTTGACCCCGGTCTGCCGGTTCGTGAACGCGAGGCAGCTCGCGAACTCGGCGGGACAGGCGTCCCCCTTGAACTTCCAGGTGTTCTTTTCGCGCACGCAATACCCGAACCCTCCCTTGCAGTTGCCATTGGCATCCTCGGCGATGCAGCTGGGGGCGTCGGCGCAATAGCCGGCGCGCGCGCTGGAGGCGCTGGTGGCCAGGATCTCGCCGTTCGCGAACGCCTTGCACTGCGTCTCGGGATACTTGAGCACCCAGTTCGGATCGATGAGGTGGCACCACTTGCCGCCCGTGTCGCAATCGTCGAACCCGTAAATCACGTCCTGGAGCGTGGCCGGCGACGACGACGTGTTGAGCTTGGCCGCGATCTCCCACCCGATCGGCAGGATGCGCGCCTTGCGGAGCTTCACCAGGTTGCCGTAGCAGTAGCCGTAGGAATAGCAGAACGGATCCTGGTTCTTGGCCTCGTCGGTGGGCGGGATGAGCGGCTTGGCCGGATCAAGAAGCCCGTCATCGATCGCCTGCTGCACCGTGAGCGGCATGTCGCCCGAGGCGCGGGTGACGGCCTGCGCGAAGTTCTGGTCCATCACGCAGTTGTTGATGTTGCGCACGGCCGAGCCGCCCGAGGGGCAGGTCACGAACTCGGCAAGCGCGTTGTAGTTGGACACCTGCGTAGGTTGCGCCGTGATGATGCCGGCGAACCGCGCGATCGCCTGCTCTCGCGCGTCCTGCGGGGTCGCGAGCGCGTTGAACGGGTCCGACGCCGGGGCAGCGGGCGAAAAGAACCCCTCGTAGACCTTCTTGAGGAGCTCGGAGGAGAGGGTATTCGTGAACACGCTCAAGGAGTGGCCGAGGAACGCCAAGCCGAACTCCGGGTTGTTCGCGATCACGTCGAACATCCGCTCTTTCTTCTTCGCCGGATCCTCGATCGTGTCCTGGTTGTACTGTTCTCGCAGCACCGAGGCCGGGGTCTTGATCTGGCCCGTGACCATGTCGGTGAGCGGCTTGAACCCGCCCTCGGCGAGCATCTGCTGGAGGTCCCAGTTGCGACGGAAGTTGTATTCCTCCCGCGTCGAGAACGCGATCGCCATCGACGCGTCCAGCTCATTTTGGCCAGGTCGCAAGGACTTGGCGAACTCCTGTAACACGGCCTCCGTCGCGCGATCGGGAGAGGCGGCAAACCGCTCGTTGACCGCCGCGACGAACGACTGCCAGTTCCTTCCGACCTCCATGAAATCGCACCGCGGCGGCACGGGCTGGTACGCCTGCTTGATGCCCAGCTGCAGGTTCAGCAACAGCTCGGGAAACGCGGGTTTGCACACGTTGAAATTGATGCTGAAGGTCTGTTGCGTGACGTCGCCCAGGGCCGCGAGCCCTTCGCCCACGATGTCGAGGCCGATCGGATTGTTGCCGGAATCCAGCGGATCGAACAGGTGCACGAGCGGCTGCTGCCCCTTTCCGCCCGAAGAAAGCGCGATCGCGGCCTCGTAGGCCAGCCGGTCGGTGACGTAGGTGAGGTAGTCGAGCATGATGAACATGAGCCCGCCTTCCACGAGCGGCTTCAGGATGAGCTGGTCCGTGGTCTTGAGCGACTTGGCCGCGCCTTCGGGCGGGCACGGGATCGGCACCGGGCCGCCGGAAGGACAGGCGCCCGTGGACGCTTCCAGTCCGGATATCGTGGCGGCCGTCGCCGGATTGGACGACCCCGAGGAGTCGGCGAGCGCGCGCGGGGCAACAGCGGCCGCGAGCGAAACGGAAAGCGCGGCGCCCAGCAGGATCGCGGCGGCACGAGGTTTCATCCGGTTTCCCCCGTTCTCACGCATATCATTCCGTCGTCGGCTCGACGAGCCCGGAGAGTTCTCCCTTCGCGAGCGATTCCTTCACGGTCTTCACGAACAGGGCGCGCACGTCCTCGTCGGAAAGCCCCGTGAGCGTCTCCTCGGGCACGCCGGCCTGGATGAGCGCCGCACGGATCTCTAACGCCGGCAACCCTTCGAGATACGCCAACAGATCGGCGTCGGAGCGGAATGAAGAGGTCGAGGGGGTTGAGGCGGGAGAAGGGGTCGAGGAAGTGGAAGAGGCGACGCACTGCTTCCCCGTGGGACAGTTCGGATCGTTGCCGGCCATCACCTCGGTCCTGTCGTCGGTCCCGTCGGAATCGGAATCCTTGAGGTACGCGCTCGTGCGGTACACCTTCGACTCGTCGTAGTCGGTGAGCCCGTCGAGGTCGGTGTCGCGTGTCTTGAGCGCGGCCTCCTCGGCGAGGTCGCGCTGGCTTGGCGTGAGGTAGCCCACGGCCGCGCGAGCGATCTGCTCGTCGATGGGACGGCGCACGCTCGCGGAGAGCGACAGGAACCCCAGGATCACCCCCGAGGCGCCCAAAACGAGAACGAGAACAAAAGCCGCCTTTTGTTCCTTGGTGAGTTCGCGAAATTGGCGAGAGGCTTCTCCCACGGGACGTGCGTTCCGGAGTCAATTCCCGCCCAGGATTATAGCACGGAAAGCGCCTGCGCGAGCGCCATCCAGTCATCCACACGCAGGTTCTCGGCGCGCGCCTTCGGGTCAAGCCCGAGAGAAGACAGTTTTTGCTTGATTTCCTCGGAGTTTCCGTAACCGGCAGCGACCAGATTCCCGTGCAGCTGCTTGCGTGGGCGCGAGAAACCGGCCTTGGCGAGGGCGATGACCTCCTCGGGATGCACGGTCGGGTCCTGCCCGGCTCCTCCCCCGCCCTGCGTGTCCTCGCTTCGCTCCGGGCCTCGGTCGGGGGTCCCCCTCCGCCGGTCACCCGACCGCACATCCAATCGGACGACGGCTGAATCCACCTTCGGACTCGGCCGGAACGCGCCGCGCGGGACGTTCGCGACTTTGCGGACGTCGGCATACATCTGACAGACCACGGAGAGCAACCCCATGTCAGGAGGAGCGGCCGTGATGCGGTCCGCCACCTCACGCTGCACCATGAGCACCATGTGGATGGGACGCGGTTCGGCTGTCAGGAACCGATGCAGAACGTCGGAGGTGATGTTGTACGGGATGTTCGCGACAAGCTTGTAGGGGGTAGGGGGTAGGGGGTAGGGGGTAGTGAGGACGTCGCCATCGATGAGCGTGATGCGGTCGCCGAACGTCTCTCGCAACGCCGGAATCAGATCATGGTCCGCTTCGACCGCGACGACCTTCGCGCCGGTGTCGAGGAGCGCCTGCGTGAGCACGCCGGTGCCCGGACCGATCTCAAGCACCGTCTCGCCGGGCTGGATCTCGGCGGCCGCGACGATCTTGGCAAGCACGGTCGGGTCCGCGAGGAAATTCTGTCCGAACGATTTTTTCGCGCGCGGGAACATGTTACTTCTTCGCCATCCACTTCACCGTCTTCTCGATCCCTTCCTCCAACGAGACGGTCGGTTCCCATCCGAACGTCTTCTTGGCCAGGGTGGCGTCAAGACAGCTGCGTCGCTCTTCTCCCACGACGCCCTTGCCGTGTCCGACATCCCCTCGATATCCGGTCGAACGGGCGATGAGCGCGACCAGGCGGTTCACGCTGGTTTCTTTCCCCGTGCCGACGTTGAACACCCCGCGTACCGACGGCCTCATCGCCAGGATGTTCGCGCGGACCACGTCATCGACACATACGAAATCCCTCGTCTGTTTCCCGTCACCGAAAATGACCGGCGCCTCGCCCGCGAGCATCTTCCGCGCGAACACGCTGATCACCCCCGCCTCGCCACGGGCGCCTTGCCGCGGCCCGTACACGTTCGCGTAGCGAAGGGCGACGTAGGACATGCCGGAGGCCTGGCAGATGCTGTGCAGGTACAGCTCGAACGCGAGTTTCGAAACGCCGTACGGGGACAGCGGGCGCACGGCGAGCCGTTCGTGGGACGGTCGGACCGGCTGCCCATGGTAAATCGCCCCGCCGGAGGAAGAAAAGACGAGTTTCTTCGTGCCGGCCTTCACGCATCCCTCAAGCACCCGCAACCCTCCCAAAACGTTCACGCGGGCATCCTTCACCGGATCCTTCACAGAGACGCGCACGTCAATCTGTGCCGCGCAGTGGAACACGATGTCCGGTTTCAGCTTCTCGATGAGCGCCGGAACCTTCGGGCTCTCGACCGACATCCGATAAAAGGTCGCGTTCGGGTTGAGATTCTCCCGACGGCCGCCGGAAAGGTCATCAATGACGTAGGTCTTGATCCGACGACGGATAAGCTGGTCCGCGATGTGCGAACCGATGCATCCCGCTCCTCCGGTCACGAGCGCGCGTTCGTGCGCCATATTATTCCTTGTTCGCTTGAGCCAACCGGTCGCTGTGCGAAAGTTCCATGCGCAGGTACGCCTCCATGAAGGGTTCCAGCGCCCCGTCGAGCACCCCTTCGGCGTCGCTCGTCTCGTATTCGGTGCGGTGGTCCTTCACGAGCTTGTAGGGATGGAGCACGTAGGAACGGATCTGGTTCCCCCATTCGGCGCTTTGGTAGTCGCCGCGCAGCGAGGACTCCTGCGCGCGCCGCGCCTCCTCCTGCTTGCGCACCAGTTTCGCCATCAGGATCTTCATGGCCGTCTCGCGGTTCTGCTTCTGGCTGCGTTCGTTCTGCACGGACACCGTGATGTTGGTGGGGATGTGCACGATGCGCACCGCGGAGTACGTGGTGTTCACGCTCTGCCCGCCCTTCCCGCCGCTCATGAACGTGTCGATGCGCAGGTCCTTGTCGTCGATCTTGATATCCGGCAGTTCTTCCAGTTCCGGCACGACCTCGACCAGCGCGAAGGTGGTGTGGCGCATCTTTTCGGCGTCGAACGGCGAGATCCGCACGAGGCGGTGCACGCCGTGCTCGGATTTGAGATACCCGTACGCATGCCGGCCGCTCACGCGGAAGGTGATGCTCTTGAGCCCCACGTCCGCGCGGCTCTCGTCGAGCGCCTCGAGCTCGAATTCCTTGGCCGCGGCGAATTTCATGTACATACGGAACAGCATCTCGGTCCAATCCTGCGCCTCGGTCCCGCCCGAACCCGCGTGGATGGACATGATGGCGTTGCTCGCGTCGTACGGAGACGAAAAAAGCACGGCGAATTCCATCTTCGCGAACCGTTCCTCCATCTTCTTGAGCGAGGCGTCGATCTCGTCGCGCAAGTCCCCCTGCCCTGAGCTTGTCGAAGGGTCCGAATCAGCCAGCGTCGCCACGTCCTTCAGGTCCGAGATTTCCTTCAGGAACCCCTCCCACCGTCCCACTTCGCTCCGCAAATCCGCGGCGCGCTTGCTCACCTTCTTCGCTGTCTCCTGATCGGACCAAAAATCGCTCGAGCCCATCTCCCCTTCGAGCGCCTTCACTTCGGTCCGTACCGAATCCAGGTCAAAGCAACCCCCACGTGCGCGACACGCGGCCGTGGAGGTCTTCGATTCGGGCGATTAAATCCTTCATACCCTTACAACTTTATATTCTTCGCGAACTGGCCGAGCACCGGCATCTCCCACGTCTTGCCGTTGAGCGCGTTCACGATCCCCATGATCGCGAGGATGATGACCACGACCGATCCGAGCATCCACACGATCTGGCCCAGGATCGGCACGATGTTGCCGGCCCACAGCACGAGCCAGGCGATGAGCAGCACGAGCCCCTGCTTGCCGTGGTGCTGGGCGAACGCGCTTTCCTTCTTGAGGAGCAGCGGGACAAGGCACAGGATGCCCAGATACCCCACGGCCGCGATGAGGCGGTTCTCTTGCTCGTCGGTCATCGGTTTCTTCACGTCTTCCGTCATAGTGAGCGTATGCTAGCGGAAATCAAAAGGACGGCCAAGAGCCGTCCTTCGGTTCATCAATACATCCCTTCCATCCCGCCGCCGTGGCCGTGCCCCGCCTTCTCTTCCGGCTTCGGGAGTTCGGTCACCGCCGCCTCGGTGGTGAGCACCATGATGGCGATGGACGCGGCGTTTTGGAGCGCGCTGCGCGTCACCTTGGCCGGATCCACGATGCCGGCTTCCACCATATCCTCGTACCGGTCTTCGGCCGCGTTGTAGCCGAACGCGCCTTTCTCGTGACGCACGCGCTCCACCACCACCGACCCGTCCTTCCCGGCATTATGCGCGATCATGCGCATGGGTTCCTCGAGGCTGCGGCGCAGGATGTCGATCCCCACGCGCTCGTCGCCGGACACCTTCACGTCATCAAGCGCGGTCGCGGCGCGCACGAGCGCCACGCCGCCGCCCGGCACGATCCCTTCCTCGATCGCCGCCTTGGTCGCGGACACGGCATCCTCGATGCGGTGCTTCTTTTCCTTCATCTCGGTCTCGGTCGCGGCCCCCACCTTGATGACCGCCACCCCGCCCGCGAGCTTCGCGATGCGTTCCTGCAGCTTTTCCTTGTCGAAATCCGAATCCGTGTTCGTAAGCTGCGTCTTCAAGGACGCCACACGGTCCTCGATCGCCTTCTTCTCCCCCGCTCCGCCCACGATGATGGTGTGCTCCTTGCCGGAGACCACCTTGGTGGCGCGGCCCAGGTCGGTGAGCGCGGCGGTCTCGAGCTTCAACCCGAGCTCGTCGGTGATGAGCTTGCCGCCCGTAAGGATCGCGATGTCCTCAAGCATGGCTTTGCGGCGATCGCCGAACCCGGGGGCCTTCACGGCGAGGGTGAGAAACGTGCCGCGCAGCTTGTTCACCACGAGCGTGGTGAGCGCTTCGCCGTCCACGTCCTCCGCGATGATCACCAGCTCCTTCTTGCCGGAGGCGGCCACCTTCTCAAGCACCGGCAACACGTCCTGGATGGAGGAAATCTTCTTGTCGGTGACCAGGATGTACGCGTCGTGGTACTCGGCCTCCATGCGCTCGGCGTTGGTGATCATGTGGGGCGCGACGTAGCCGCGATCGAACTGCATCCCCTCGACCACTTCCACTTCCACGCCGAAGGACTGCCCTTCCTCGACGGTGATGACGCCGTTCTCGCCCACCTTCTTCATCGCCTCGGCGATTACCTTGCCGATGCTCGCGTCGTTCGCCGAAATGCTCGCCACCTTCTCGATCTCGTCACCCTTGATCGGCTTCGCGATGTGGTCCTTCACGCGCGCCACGATCGCCTCGACCCCTTTTTCGATGCCGCGGCGGATCGCCTGCGGGTTGGTGCCGGCCGTGACGTTGCGCAACCCTTCGGCGACCATGGCCTGCGCCAATACGGTCGCGGTGGTGGTGCCGTCGCCGGCCACGTCGTTGGTCTTGGAGGCCACTTCCTTCACGAGTTCGGCGCCAAGGTTCTCGACCTTGTCCTCGAGTTCGATCTCCTTCGCGACCGTCACCCCGTCCTTGGTGACCATGGGCGCGCCGAACCCGCGCTCGAGCACCACGTTGCGGCCCTTGGGACCGAGCGTGACCTTCACGGCGTTCGCGAGCTTGTCCACGCCGCGCTTGAGCGCCGCGCGAGCCTCCTCGTTGAATGCGATCTGCTTTGCCATATCATTATTCGATCACCGCCATCACGTCATCAGACTTGATCACGAGGAACTCGTCCTTCCCGACCTTCACCTCGTCGGGCGCGTACTTCTTGAACACCACCTTGTCGCCCGCTTTCACGTCCATGGTGGAGCGCGAACCGTTCTCGAGCACCTTGCCCGGGCCCGCTGCGATCACTTCGCCGCGTTCGGGGCGCTCCTTGTCGACCGTGTCGGGGATGATGATGCCCGAGGCGCTGGTCTCCTCCGCGGTCAGGGCTTTGACGATCAGATGATCGCCGATGGGACGCAATTTCATAGCTGGCAGTCAAACATTACGAGTGCTAACGATGGGCGCATTTTACTCACAAAACCCAAGGTGTCAAGAGGGCTCACGAAAACGAAAGTTAGCCAAAAAACAATCTTTTTTGACGCATACTTGGTCCGGTCGGACCATTGGTACGTCAGCCCTTCCTAGCCGTACGAATCATTGACGCGCTGGGTTCGTCATGGCCACCATTCATGTACCGCACTTTTTACCGGCGGTACTCGGAGGATCAGATGGGTGGCGTCAATCACCAGCCCTGCGGCAAGCCCCTTCCCTATTCCACGGAGATGTCCAAGCGCTTGAGCTTGGCGCACATCGGCATCGAGATCGCCAACGTGGCACTCGAGGACGTGCTCCTGTCGGAGCTCGCCGGCCGCACCACGAACGTGCGACCGTTCGAGAACGCGCTGGTCGCGGCGCATGCGCAGATCGACGACTTCCAGGAGTCGGTACGCATCCTGATCGACGTCCTGAAGGCGGACAAGTACCAGGAGCTCGAGACGCTCGAGCAAATGGACCGAGGCAAGACGGGGGGTTTTCTTTCATGCTGGTGGGACTATGGCTGACATGAACGACCAGGAACTGTTTCCGAAGCTGCAGGCCCATCTTTCGGCCTGCTGGGGGTTTGACGCGCAGCCGGCGAGTCCGTCTGATGCAGGCTTCGATTTCGTCCAACGCTCGATCGTGAAGGCACGACTGGCCCTTGAACGCATCGGACTTCCTGCGGACGAAGTCCGGACGATGATCATCCGAGGAAACGGTTCGGCGAATGGGCATGCCTGCCTCATCGACGGCAAACCGGTCGCCTGGTTCGCGGCTGAGGGATATCCGACCCAAGAACGCGCGGACGCGTTCGTCCCTCACGAGATCATCCATGCCATCCACTATCCCCTTTGCCATGACTACGCGTTCGACACGAAAGAAAAGAAAAATGAACTCGGGCGCCAACTGGTTACGGAAGGAATCGCGACCGTTCTGACCGCGCAGGCCATGGATATCCCGCTCGAACAAGCGCTCTGGGCGGACGTGCAAACGATCGAAGCGACGAAGCGGTGGATGGAAACGATCTCATCGGATCTACCCAAGCGCGCCTCTTCCATCCGAGAAAGATGGAACGAGGACGCAGGTGAATGGTTCCTCGCGAATGACCCGTCCGACCCGTTCCGCTATCGGGCCGGATACGCGATCGGAGCGATGACAATCGACAGGGTGATGCGAGGTCAAAAACTCTCCCCCAACGCGCTCCTCTCCCTTCCTCGGACGACGCTCGATGAACTGGTACGGAACGCTCTCGGCTAAGCCTTTCCTCCCCGCACCGCGAAGGCGGCGACGACGGCCGTGAGGGACAGGCCGCTCCAGAGTGACCAGAGATAGTGGTCGAACATGGCGAGCGTCACGAGCAACACGAGTCCCGCGAGCGAGAAGACGCGTTCCGAACGCACGTTGATGGCGCGCACCGCGACGATGAGGCGGCGGATGAACGGGACCGCGGCGAGCGTCCCGAGCAGCCCCATCTCCGCGAGGAAGAGGACGAACGCGTTATGCACCGGCTGGTAGGCGTACACGGGCGCTCCAGGGCGAAGCTCGGCGAGCGCGGCGGTATAAAGCGCCGGGCCCACGCCCAGGATCGGCCGCAGCAGGAACACCGCTGGAGCCTCGCGATACGCGGCGGACCGTTCACTGAGCGAGCGCGCCTCAAGCCGGGCTCCGGGGGCAAAGCGCGTGAAGACCTGGGAGTGGAACGTGAACACGGTCAGGATGAGCGCGAACAGACCGGCATACACGAGCGGGAGCGCCACGTGCGCTGCCATCCGGTGAATCCACAGCATCCCGGCGACCACCGCCAGGAACGCGAGCGTGGCCGCGACCCAGGCGCCGCGCGAGAAGGTGGCGACGAGGCCGGCCACCAGCACGATCACCGGGAGCGCGAGCCACGTCCGCTTCGCCTGCGCGCGCCATCGCGACGCGAGCATGGCGAGGGTGAGCAGGCCGGCTGCCAGGTACCCGCCGAGGATGTTCGGATGCGGCAGAGGTCCGTACGCGCGCAGCGTGCGCAACCCTTCGGCGGTTTCCACCACCGAATCCCCGAGCGTGGAAAACGAGTGCGAGGCGAGCCCGAGCCAGCTGTACGCCGTGGTCTCCCCCCACCACACCTGCGCCCAGCCCAAGAGCGCCGACGGGACGAGCCCGAGCACGAACGCGGCGGCGGCGCGGGTCGGATCGGTACGCACGTCGAGAAGCCCCAAGAAAAGCATGGCGGCCAGGCCGACCTGGAAGACGAGGGCGAGCGAGGACATGGGGACGGGCGACGTCGCCGCGGACACGATGGCGGCAAGGACCACGATTGCGACCGGACCGACGAACGCGCGAGCGCGGTCTATCCGGAACCCGCCCCGCAGGATGACCGCGAGGAGAACGAGGAGCTGCGTGGCATAGAGCGAGCCGGTGCCGTATTCCCACATCTGCCCGTCCACGCGCACCGACGTGAAAATCTCCCTCAACTGCCACGGCAGGAGGAACAGGGCGAGGAGAAGAGCGTATTGTCCGAGGCGTTCACGATTCACACTGCAGGCTGCGACACAGCGCCATCCACCGATCACGGTACTCGGCGCGGCGGTCGTTCTCGTGGAACTTGAGCATGGTGTCATCCACCACCACGCGGGTGTCGCGGTTCATGAGCGCGGCGAGCGGGGCGGGGAGCCGGCGCAGCTGGAAGGCTTTCGCGAACCGTTCGAACCACGTTCCGATCGCCTGGACGTTCCCGTCCGCGACCGGCATGAGCGAGCGTTCCCACACGGCGAGGTACGGATCGCCGTCCGGAAGCGTGGCGGCAGAGACGTCCGTCCCCGTGGTGGCGAAAAAGCTGAAACACAACGGATCGCGCGCGCCGTCCTCGGGGCGCCGGCGCATGAGCGCGAAGGGGGCCACGCACAACAGGCGCGCGCTCCACAGGGCGCCTGGCGCCGTGCGCACGAACAGGTCGATGTCGCTTTCCTCCCGCGTGTGCATGAACGCGAGCGTGTTCGCCCCCGCGACCGAACGCACGCCTGGCACCAGACGCAGGTACCGTGCCGCACGCGCGAGCGCGCGGCGTTTGCGCATGGCGTGCGCGCGACGTTCGCGACGGACGCGCGCGAGCGCCGGCGCGTCTGAACCCGGCAGGGCATACACCCCGTCGGCCGCCGGGTATATATCCCGAAGGAACAGGTCCACTTCCTCGAGCGTATACGCGCGATCAGGATCCATCAGCCATTTCCATACCTCAAACGACGTGGGGGCGAACTCGAACAACGAGAACCAGGCGAGGGTGCGGCGGATGGATTTCTGCAATTCGTCCATAGGAAAAGGATGCCCTTCCGGACATCCTACATCCCTAACTCTTCTTTCGGAACGCGATCGCCTGCTGCGCGATGGAGGCCAATGTGTTGGTAAGCCAGTACAGGAGGAGGCCCGCCGGGAGCCCGGCGCCGATCACCGCGGTCACCACCGGCATGGTGTAGGTCATGGACTTGTTCATGGCCGCCAGCATGTCCTCGTCCTTCGCCCCGGGCGTGACCGGCTTGGGGGGGCGCTTCGCCATGAGCATCTTCGTCTGCACGAAGGTGGCGGCACCGGTGAGCAGCGCGAGCGGGATGCTCTTCGCCGTGAGGTCCAGGAACCCCGCGAACATCTCGTTGATGGAACCGGGATTGCGCACGAACGGGTACAAATCCACGAGCCCGTCCGCCGTGAGCCCCGTGCTCAACACCGAGTAGAGCGCGATGAGCACCGGCAGCTGGAGGAGCACCGGCAGGCAGGAGGAGAGCGGGTTCACCTTCTCCTTGGCATACAGCTCCATGGTGGCCTTCGCGAGCTTCTCCTTATCGGCGCCATGCTCTGCCTTGAGCGCGTCGAGCTTGGGCTGCAGGTCCTGCAGCGCCTTCTGCGACACGAGCGAGGAGTGCGTGAGCGGCCACAGGATGAGCTTCACGACGAGGGTCAGCGCGATGATCGCGACCCCCATGTCGGCGCCCGGAATCACGTCGTACAACCAGATGAGCAGGTTGTAGAGCGGCTGCTTGAGGACGAGGTGGAACAGGCCTCCCATATCGGTTACTCGGCGGCTTTTTCAGCCGGAGCTTCAGCGACGATCTCAGCCGCAGGCTCTTCGGACACGACCGCTTCGGCCGGTTTGCCGGCCTCCACGATGTTGATCTTCCACCCGGTGAGCTTGGAGGCGAGGCGCACGTTCTGCCCGCCGCGGCCGATCGCGAGGGAAAGCTGGTCGGCGTCCACGCGCACGGTGGCGGTGGCGGTCGGCTCGTCGAGCGACACCTCCTTCACCTTGGCCGGGGAGAGCGAGTTGAGCAAAAACCTCTGCGGGTCCGTGTTCCATTCGATGATGTCCACCTTCTCGCCACCCAGCTCCGCGATGATCGTCTGGATGCGGGTGCCGCGCTGGCCGATGCAGGCGCCGATCGGGTCCACCGAGTCGTCGATCGCGGTCACGGCCACCTTGGACCGGCTCCCCGCCTCGCGGGCGAGCGCCTTGATCTTGACCGTGCCTTCCCCGACCTCGGGGATCTCCACCTCGAAGAGCTTCCTCACCAGCTCCTCGCTCGAGCGCGAGAGCAGGATCTCGGGGCCGCGCGTGGTGAGCGACACCTGCTTCACGAACACCTTGAGGCGCTCCCCCGAGTTGTAGCGTTCGCTGGGCACCTGGTCCTCGGGGCGGATGATGCCGGTGGTGCGGCCGATGTCGACCAGCACGATGCGGCCCTCGCGGCGCTGCACGGTGCCGACGATGACCTGGCCTTCGGTCCCCTTGAACTCGTTGAACACGATCTCGCGTTCGGCCTCGCGCAGCTTCTGGGTGATGACCTGCTTCGCGGTCATGGCGGCCATGCGGCCGAACTCGCCGGCCATGGGCAGCTCGGTGCGCAGCACGTCGCCGATCGCGGCGCCCATCTTGAGCACACGCGCCTCGGAAATCATGATCTCCGTCTTGGGATTGAAGCGCGGCAGCGTGTCCTCTTCCATGCTCACGGCGGGAATCGCCTCTCCCTTCTCGCGGGAGAGCTTGATCTGTTCCGCGAGCGCCTCGGCGCGCGCCTTGCGCTCGGCTTCGGCCTTTTCGAGCTCCTCAAGCGGGATGTCCTCCACCACGGTCTTCACGTCGAACACGCGGGTCGTCCCCGATTCGGGGTCGAATTCCGCTTCCACGTTCATGTTCTTGTCGCCGAAGTCCTTGCGGTAGGCGGCGGCGAGCGCGGACTCGATGGCGTCCACGACCGCTTCGTAGGCGAGCCCTTTTTCCTCGCAGATCTGTCGGATAGCTTGTTCGATCGGTGATGCCATATTCCTGTTAACAATCGGACCCGTCGTTTCCGACAGGTCCATCAATGTGCAGGAGTCTACCAATTCCCGTGCGGGCTGTCAACGCCTGGAAAATGCACGATCTCGCTCCCCCGGATGGCCACCACGTCGAGCCGCCAGGGTTTGGACTCCAGGGCGTGCTCGGCAAGATACGCCTGGGCGCAGCGCGACATCGTCTCGAACTTCTTCGCCGTGATCGCCGCTTCCGGATTCCCGAACTCATCCGTGCTCCTGGCCTTCACCTCCACGAACACGATCTCGCCCTGATCCTCGCACACGAGGTCGATCTCCCCGAACGCGGTGCGCACCTGACGACCGATGATCTTGCACCCCTTTCGGGACAAAAAATCCGCGGCGGTCTTCTCACCCTCGTTCCCGAAGGCCCTCCGCGGATCCACACCTACGGCAGGTACTTTTCCTTCTCGCGTCGCGCGCGTTCGGCCTCGCGCATCGCCGGCAGCCGCTTGAGCGCGTACCAGGCGATCCAGAGGACCCACGCGAGCAGCCCGACCATCCAGAGGGCGTACCAGAACCGGTCGCCCAGGAATCGCACGTTCTCATAGCTCATGAACGCGAGCAGGAGCCCGATGACCCCCATGGTCGTGAGCAACCTCCCGACGCGGCGCAACAGGGTCGCGGCATGACGGTCGGCGCGGGTGCGGGCGGCGACCACGCGGGCGGCGAACCCGGCGACCACGAACAAGGCCACGACGCCGATGCCGACGCGGCCGGCGAGGGTGGCGAGGTCAGGCGCGGCGCCGAACCAGTAGGAGACGGAAAACATAGCGGCGGCACCTTACCCCTACGCTTTCTTCAAGACAAGTCCCCAGTGATGCGGGCCGGCCCTGAACGCCTTCGCGAGCGCGAATCCCGCTTGTCGCGCGACGGCCTGGATCTCATCGGGGTCCATGCGGCGCGCGGCGGGGGGTCCAAACGACGCGCCGTCCTTGTTCCAGTCGACGAGCAGCAGCGTGCCGCGCGGCGTGAGCACGCGCTTCACCTCGTTGAGCGTCCCCGGGCTTTTCTTCACGAGCGAGGTGATGTTGGTGATGGACACGAGGTCCGCGGAGCCATCGGGGATGGCCACCCCGTTCACCCGCTCGATGTCCCCCCACACGGGCTTCACGTTGTTCACCCCCTCGATCTTCATGCGGCTCTCGATGCCGGCGAGCGCCCCCTTCAGGATGTCCACGGCCCACACCTTCCCGTCCTTCCCTACCATCTCGGAGGCGGGAAACACGAAATGCCCGAGCGTGCCCGCGCCGAAATCGGCGTAGGATTGTCCCACCGCGAGACCGGCTTCCGCGAGGACCGCGACCGGATCGAGCAACGCGCTGCCGTTTCCGAGTTTCATATCAACGGTTCGGAGCGAACATGGAGGCGAACCCTCCGAGGATGTCGGAGACGATGTTGGTCGCGATGAAGATCCCGACGAATGCCACGCCCACCCCGAGGAACTTGAGGAACATCCTGGTCCCCATCTTGCGTTCGGCCCAGTCGATGGGACCCACCCAGCCGAACACCACCTCGGTCTTCCATACGATCATGAACCCGAGCGCGGCCACGATAAGGCCCAACGGAAGGCGAAAGAGAAGCGGCATATCGGAGGCAGTATACCACCGCCGCTGGCTGGAAAAAAGGAAAACCGCCGGGGCGTACCCAGCGGTTCAGGGCTTAAGGCGGGACTTGCGGATGATTCCCTGCGAGATGGCGACCACGAGGCGGGTGAGCAACGAACGGGCGATCGCTTTCGCCTCGTCCGAGAACTCCTCCGGGATGAAGCAGGTCACGACCTCCCGGACCTCGAACCACTCGTGGTCGTACGCGCCGCTCAAGATGTCCTTGCGCGCCGCGACGTTCGCGTTGTAGAAGTCGTGCCGCGAGAACACGTCGATCTCGAGCCCGATCACCGCTTGCACCGCGACCAGCACCTTTTCGGGGTCCAGCGACGGGAACTGGCTGACGAGCGCGCGAGACGTCACCGGCACCCCGAGGCTTTTCGCGAGCAGGTAGCCGTTCAGGAAGCGCAGGAGCTCGATCGTGAACGGCAGGAGCTTTCCTTTGATGCGGGGAACCCGGGTCGGCTTGGGAGCCGTCTGGGTTTCCCTTGCCGGTTCCGCCAGATGCTCGGGCC
This sequence comes from Candidatus Uhrbacteria bacterium RIFCSPHIGHO2_01_FULL_63_20, assembly GCA_001791045.1. Classification (GTDB taxonomy): domain Bacteria; phylum Patescibacteriota; class Patescibacteriia; order UBA9934; family GWF2-40-263; genus 2-01-FULL-63-20. Next base: position 60,979 of record MGDT01000004.1, read on the forward strand.
GCATCCACCCCTTCGGGAAATTCGTGTTCATGGTACCTCCGCTGGGAAAAGAAAGGACAGACCGTCCATCCAACCAGGAAAACGCCTCCCTGTCAAGCCAAAATCCCCCGCTTGGCGGGGGATCTCGGGTGGACGGTGAAGGGATCGAACCTTCGACCTGCGGTGTGTAAAACCGCCGCTCTAACCCAGCTGAGCTAACCGTCCGCATTGACGTGAACGTGCGGTGAGGGTATCTTACGCCACGCGTCGTATCAAGCGACGCCGATACCGAACCTTGCCGCAGGAGAAAACCGATGCTCAAAAGCCGGATCCTCAAGGATCCCCCTTCCCTCGAGTCCGAAACCCACGTCACGGCCGCCTTGCGCCGGTTCGGACCCATGGATCGCCAAGTCTTGTTCGCCTACTTCAAGGCCTCGTACGCCGACCAGGAGGAGAACGTCAGCGGCATCCGCGGGGGCCACCTCGACGAGATGCTCAAGCGCCTGCACGCCACCGGCAAGATCGTGTTCACCCGTCGCAAGGTGAAGATCGTGCGCGGCGGGCGCGAGGGGCTCGACGAGGAGGTGCGGTACACGGTGTCCGTCCCCGAGCCCCAGGCCCAGGTTCCCGACGGCGCCGTCATCTCCGCGCTCGGCGCGGCGCCACAGGACTCGCCCCAGGCCTGACCCTCACGCATCGACCCGCCTTCGCGCGGGTCTTTTCCTTTTTAACGCAAAAGACCGCGAAGCGGTCCTTTGTGGTGCGGACGAAGAGACTCGAACTCTTAAGCCCTTGCGGGCGCTAGCCCCTCAAGCTAGTGCGTATACCAATTCCGCCACGTCCGCGCGATGAATCGTGCCGGGACGATACAACTTCTGACCGGGTTTGGCAAGCCTAGAACATCCGTCCCCTGCCGGTGATGACCTTGAGCATCTTCGGCTCCACCGAGATGTCGAAATGGTCGCTCGTCATCTCCTCGCCGTCGGCCACGATGGTGACCGGAGCGTCCCCATCGATCTCCATATGCGTGAACGGGAGCACGCTCCGGCCCGAACGGCGTTTGCGGAACGGGTTCCAGCCGCGCCGCTCCTCCACTTCGAGCACGGCCTCGAGCTTGCCGTCGCGCGGATCGGCCACGAGCTCGGGGCTCGGGACGAATCCCACCGCGAGGTTCCTGACCTGCAGGCTGCCAGGGGAAGTCGCCCGCATCCGGAACCCGCTCACGGTGATCCGCGCGTCGAACTTGGCGCTTGCGATTCCCGCGAGGAACCGTTTGCCGTTCACCACCCCCATGTCGATGGTCTCGACGATGCGGCCCGACAGCACGTCGCACGCCTCCACCCCGTCGGGGATGCCCAAGAGCCGCGCGAGGTGGGTGGGGGTGCCCAGCGGGATGTAGCCGAAGGTGGTGCCGGGATACTCGGCCACCACGTCGAGCACGCGCCGCGCCGTCTCGTCGTTCCCGACCGCGACCACGGTGGAGAGCCCGCGCGACACTTCGCCCGCGATGATGTCGGAGGGGTCGCGGAACAGGGCCAGGCGCACCACCTTGCCGCTCATCCCGAGGTCGGTGAGCCGCGACTCGATCGTGTCGAGCTCCTTCTTGAACTTCGGGCTCTGGACGAATTCGTCGTAGATGTAGGAGTACATCCTATTCTTCCCCTTCGACCTCATCGGCCGGCTGCGCCTCCATGGCGCCCATGCTTACGCGGCCGTTCACGACGGCGCCCGGGGCCATGGACAGGGTCTGCGCCTCGATGTCGCCGTGCACGCGGGAGGATTCCATGAGGTCGAGCCGGTCGGCGACGCGGATGTTGCCGTGGATCTCGCCGGCCACCATGGCCGAAAGGGCCGAGACGTCGGCCTGGATGCGCGCGGATTCCCCGACCCGGAGCGACGCGTCGGTGTGGACGGTCCCGGTCACCTCGCCGTCGATCACGACGTCGCCCTTGCTGGTGAAATCCCCCTCCACCCGTACGCCCAGGGCGATCACGGTGTCGGCATGTCCGGCCATAGGATTCGATTCGTTGCGTTTGAACATAACGGTTCGTTCTTCAGGCCTCACGATACCGCGGGCTTCTTCCGGCGTGAAGAGGGGGGAGAGGCAAGCGGCAGGCGCACGCTGAACGTCGATCCCTTGCCCGGCCCGGCGCTCTCCGCGGCGATCTCCCCTTTCATGGCCGTGACCAGCCTGTGCACCACGTACAGGCCCAGGCCCGAGGACGTCTTCACGTTCTTGGACGCCGACCCGCGCGCGAACTTCTCGTACAGATGCCGCTGGTCCGCCCGGCTCATCCCGTACCCGGTGTCCTTCACGGCGAGGACCAGATCCGCGCCCTCCTTGCGCATGAGCACCTCCACCGACCCCTTGGGCGTGTACTTGACCGCGTTGTCCACCAGGTTCATCACCACCTCCTTGAACTTCTCCTCGTCCGCCGAGATGACGAACGACCCGACCGGCACCTTGCACTTGAGGTCGATCCCCTGCTGCTTAGCCTTCGGTCTCACGAAATCCGCCACCCAGCAGGCCACCTTGCCGGCGTCCACGGGCTCGACCTTGACGGCGAGCCGCCCGGACTCGATGCGGGTCAAGTCGAGCAGGTGGTTCACGAGCAGGATGAGCTGCTCGTTGCTTTGGGATACCGTCTCGATCGCCCCGCGCTGCTTGGCGTTGACCGTGCCGAGCATGCCGTCGGAGAGCATCGCGATGTACCCCTTGGTGATGGCAAGCGGCGTGCGCAGCTGGTGGGTGGCGATCGACAGGAATTCGGTCTTGAGCGCGTCGAGCTCCTTCAGCTTGTCGTTGGCGGCCTTGAGCTTCCCGGCCGTGCGCTCGAGCGACTCGTGGATCCGCGCCTTCTGGATGGCGATCACGATCAGGTTGAGCACCCCGCTGATCGCTTCCCGCTCGTATTCGCTCAGGTCGTTGGCGGAGCGGTTGAGCCCCACGACCAGCACCCCGACGCGTTCCCGATCGGCGCGCAGCGGGAGCACGAGCGAATGGGCGACGCCCAGCGCGTCGGAGAACGAGCCGACCTGCGCGCGGGAATACGACGGAAAGAGCACGTCGGGAAGCGAATCGGTCCGCGCGCGCTTGCCGGATCGGGCGACCGTCGCGCACAGGTTCTTGCGGTTCGCAAGCGGGATCGGCCTGGCCGTCTCGGGCATCAGGCACAGCTCGCGCGCCTTGGCGCACGCGATCGCTTTCCATTTGAGCGCCTTCCCGTCGACCACGGCCATCGCGATGATGGGATAGTTGAATTCCGAAGCGAGGATGCGGGCGATGTCCTTGGACATCGCCTCGACCTCAAGCGACGACATGGCCGCCTCGTCGATGCGGCGCAGCAGCGCCATGGTCTTGTTGCGCACCGCGAGTTCCGCGTTCTTCGCGTACAGCTCGCGGTTGGCCTCGTCGAGCCGTTTGCGGGATTTCCCCCACCCCCACATACGGCCCGGCTACCGGAGGATCTCGGGGACGTCCGTTTCCTCCACGTCTGGCAGCAGGGTCTTCACGGCGTCGCGGCAGACTTCCACGGACGCCGGGCCGAACAGCCCTTCGTACCGCGACACGAGTCCCGCGAGCGCCGCCTTGGCCGGGCCCGAGATGCTCACGCTCTTGCCGGAAACCTTGAGGCCGGACACCTTCTGCGCCTCGCGCCAAGCCATGGGCCCGATGACGAGCTCCTGTTCCTGGATGATGCGTTCCGCGAGGGTCGCTGCGCCCGGCATATTTATTTCCGGTTAGTGCCCGTTTCCTGATTCGAAACGTCCGGCCTGAACATGGTCAAACCCAGTGCCAGCGTGAACATCGTGGTCGTAAAGAACAGGTCGACAAGATGACCGTTAAAATACGTTTCCATGGTCGTCGTGTAAGAAAACACGATGTCTGAAACGTAATTCATCATGAATCCGGCAAAAAGGACCAGAACGGCTTTTCTGTAGATCCCTCCCAACAGCTTCCGGGAGAGGATGAACGCCAGGAGGGTAGCCGACGCGATCACGATATCTCCAAGGGGATAAAAGAGGTCAAAAAATCCCTTCACCGCTCCGCCGTCTAATCCGATGACTCCCCCTCGAGCAACCGTGATGACCAGATAGTAGGACAACGCGGCCATGAGAAGAGGGGCGAGAAGCAAAGGGATCTTGCTCCCCTGTCCGCGCAAGGCGAACTTCGCGCCACCTACCTTCGCGAGCTCATAAATGCCGTAGGTCCACAGCGGCCAGCTGCAGATGAAAATCGCGTCAGCCAAGGACGGGTACGGCACTTCGACGTCGGTAAAGAAGAGATAGTAGTTCCACACCACCATGCCCAACCCCCAGGCGATGGTTCCGAGGGACAGCGAGGCGAGTGCCCGTCCCACGACGCTCCTGATCCCTCCCCAATGCAGGGCGTTCAGAAGACCGAACCCCCCTCCCACGAGCGGGATCACCGTCATCCCGATGAGGAACGGTTTAAGGAGGAATTCGAAATCCGGACCTTCGTACGTACCTGCGAACCCCGTGCGGACGATGAAGAGCGCCCACAGAGCCACGGTAAGGAGAAAGAGGATGACTAATACGAACGTTTGCCTGTTCCGAAGACGGAGGATATTCATACCAGCTTTTTAGCCTTACACAGGATGATACCAGTAAAACCTTCTTCCTCCCACTGCGAGACACGATGGGAACGGACATCCAGGGAGCGCGGGTCAAACCCGTGCTTGCGCAAGGCGTCCCGAACGTCCTTTTCATGGACATTCGCGCTCGGGAACGAAAAATTTCCAGACTTGTACGAGCGGCTCTTCCGGAGGGCGGAGAGGATGAGCCACCCGCCGGGCGCCACCAGGCCCGCCAGGTTCTTCATGGCCGATTCCCACCGGGCCTTGGATGAACTGACGCATTCGACGCAATAAAACGATGTGACGAGCGGGAACTGCTTCTTCCTGCCTAACGGTAGCGCCTTGAACAGGTCGGCGCGGAATACCCGCACGATCTTTTTCTTCAGGAGCCGGATGCGCGCCCGCACCCCCTGAGGGGTCACGCGCCCCCCTTCCAGCCGGATGACGCCCTCGACGTAGGGACGCCAGTCATGCGCCGCGTCGTCGCCGCGGATCCATTTCTTCACTTCGCGGATGTTGGACGGGAGGTATTCGGCCAGGTAAATCTTGCCGACATGGCCGGCGAATGGGGTGACGTGGTGGATGGTAGGGCCGGCACCGACCTCGAGCATTTCCGAAAAATCCCCCTCTGATCCGAGGAACTTGATGATGAAATCGAAGATGTACCGCTCGTCTTCGGCGACGTCCTTGGTCGCATAGTAATGCCGGAGGTAGTCCTGTGGCCGCCACTTCCTGTAGCTCGCTGTCGGCATAGTGGGTCTGAACCGATTACCCCCTGGAGCGCGCGCGGTTCTTTCGAGCCATCACTTTTTTGGCCTCGTCCTTGCTCATGTGGACGTATTTTTCTCCGCGCAAGAAGAACTTTTCTTCTATCTCTTTCGGCCTGAACACCTTCCTCGTGAATTCCTTCACGTCTTCGACGCGATATTTCTTGCAGCTATAGACGTCGATGGAGACGAAATCGGTAGGGGTGAGGGTGTGGATGGAGATGCCGGATTCCACGACCGGCACCCAGCCGCTGATGCCCGCCTTGTCCGGATACTTGACCGGGTCGGTGTACACCACGAACGGCTGCGTCTGCTTGTGCATCTTGAGGAGCGCCGTCATGTCATCCAGGTACTTGTAGCAGATTTCCATGCTGTCGACGGCCTTGTGGTCGCACCCGTAACAATCCAGGACCGTGTGGTACCCGAACACCGTCTTTGGCCCCCGTATCTTCTTCCCGTCCTTTTTTTTCATACATTCGCGTTCCCGAACATGGCGATCCGCCACCATGAAGCCCGAGGATTATAGCACGATGGAACCGCCGAATACGCTTGGCACGGCGGATACGTGGGTCGCGGGAACCTAACGCCCCCGGAATCGTCCCTGGATGAGGGGTCTCCAAATGTAGTACGTCACCAGACCGTTCTCGAGGATCATGTACGCGGCATACAGGTAATCCACGGTCCCCCAGGTCTCGACGGTAAGCACGTTTACGAGCGAGGCGACCACGGTCAGCATCCATGCGTTGCGGTTCTCCGTGAACGGGGCCACGCGCACCTTCATGATCGTCGGGAAGATGCCGAGAAACTGCGTCAGCAGGAGCAGGATCGTGGCGAGAAGCGCGCTCTCTCCCGTGCTCCACCCGAGCACGACGCCCGTGTACCACCACAGGCTCCCCGCCACGGCGGCGCCCACCAGGCACACCGTGTCCGTCTGGGACCAGCGGGAATAGCCATATCGGATAGAAAGGATCGCGCTCGGCAGGAACGCCACGGCATAGGCCGCCGACAATCCGGCCGCAAGCCCGCCGCCCGCCTTGAAGTAACTGACGGCCAGCATCCCATGCAGGACCGTCAGGATCCAGAAGGTGCTCCGGCTCGGTCTCACCTTTTCGCCGCTCAGTCGATCGGGCACGAAGATGCCTCGGACGGACATCCACTCGGATACGAAAATGAGCAGCGGAACGATGATGCCGGCGATGCTTTGTATGGTCATGGATCCTCCTTACATTTCCTCCACCGTGTCGATCCCGAGCAGCGCGAGGCCGTTTGAAAGCACTTGGGACACGGCCGCGGTGAGCGCGAGGCGCGCCTCGCGCGTCGCCCCTTCCGAGGCGAGCACCGGACAGGTCTCGTAGAACTCCGCGAAGGCCTTGCACAGATCGAACAGGAACTGCGCGATCGCGCTGGGTCTAATCCCCGTGGCCGCCTCGTGCACCACGTCGGGATAGCTCGCGATCTTCACGAGGATCCGGCGCTCCACGGGGCTCGAGAGCGCGGAGGCATCGGGGGATTTCTTCGCGCGTCCGGCTTTGCGCAGGATGCTCTTGGTCCGGGCATAGCTGTACAGGAGGTACGGCCCCGTGAACCCGTCGAAGGACAGCGCCTCCTCCATGTCGAAGGTGATCTTCTTGTCCAGATCCTGCTTGAGCACCCCGAACCGGATGGCGGCGAAGGCCACGGCGCGCGCGGAGGCCGCGACCTTGCGCTCCTTCCACTCCGGGTGACGCGTGTTCGTCTCGGACGCCGCCATCCCGAGCATGGAATCCCGGAACGTCTCGTACCGGATAATGTTCCCCTTGCGGGAAGACATCGCCCCTTCCTTGAGCGTGATGAACTCGTAGCTCACGTGCCCGAGCTCCTTTTGGAACCCGGCGCGCTTGAGCGTCGAAAACAGCTGCTTGAGCGCGAGCGACTGGCGGCCGTCCACCACGTACAAGCTGCGATCCGCGCGGTAGTCCTCGTCCTTGCGGTACGCGAGCGCGAGGTCCTTGGCGTTGTACAGGAGCGCCCCGTCGGACTTCACGAGCAGGTTCACCCCGAGACCCGCATCCTCCAGGTCCACGATGACCGCGCCCTGGCTTTCCTTCGCGATCCCGTTCGCCTTCAGTTCCTCGACGATGCGCTTGGTCTCCCCGATGAGCTCGGACTCGTAATACGTCTTGTCGATGGTGAGGGAGAGCTCCTTGAAGATCGCCTTCAGTTCCTTGAGCGACCACCCGCGGCTTTTCTTCCACAGCGAGACGTACGGCCCCTTGAGCTCCTCGAGGTCGCGATGGATCGCCGAAATCTCTTCCTTCACGCGGGGATCCGCCTCCTCCTCGCGCACCGCCTCGGCATACATGCGCCCCATGAACGCGATGCGGTCCTCCTTGCCCGGCATCTCCCCGGACCTCTTCATCCGCCAGAGCGTCTTCGCGACATGGGTGCCCAGGTCGTTGATGTAGGACACGGGAATCACCTCGAACCCGGCAGCGGACAAGAGGTTCGCCACGGCCTGGCCCACGAAGAAATTGCGCAGGTGCCCCACGTGCACCTCCTTGTGCGTGTTCGGGTTCGCGAACTCCACCATCACGCGCGACTTGGCCGCTTCCGCGCGGCCGTACCCGTCCTTCTCCTTCGCGATGTCCGCGAGCACGGCCTTGCCAAGCGCCTCGGGGTCGAGCGTGAAGTTCACGAACGGCCCGGCGGACACGGCTTTCGCCACGAACCCCTTGGGCTCCACCTTGGCCGCGATCTCGCTCGCGAGCTCGAAAGGGCTCCGCTTCAAAGCCTTTGACAGCGCGAAGCACGGGAACGCCACCTCGCCCATGGACGGGTCCGGCGGGGTGGTCAAATCCGCCACGGTGGGGGTGAATTCCTTCCCCACCGCGCTCTTGAGCTCCAACAGGATCTGTTTTTTGGCGTCCTGGAACGCGGACATATCACCCTTTCACCACCCGCACGAAATGCCGCTTTCCTTTTTGCACGACCACGCCTTCCGCGCTGGGGATCACCTCGGCGTCGTACCCCTCGATCACGTGTCCGCCCACTTTCACCCCGCCGCCGTCGATGAGCCGCTTGGCTTCGCCTTTGGACGCGACGAGCTTGGCATCCGCGAGGACGTCGAGGATGTTCACTTTGGCCTTCTTCACGACGAGCGTCGGGATGTCCGTCGGCGTCTCGTGGCGCTGGAAGGTGGAAGCGAACGCTTCCTGCGCCTTCGCCGCGGCTTTCTCGCCGTGGAAGAACGCCGCGACCGCGCGTGCGAGGCGCATCTTGAGGTCGCGCGGGTTCTCTGACTTGAGCGCGCCCTCGATCGCCTTCAACTCGGCTTCATCCACGCGGGTGAGCACCTCGAACCCGGGCACGATCATGGCGTCGCCCCAGCTCATCACCTTGCCGAACATCTGTTCGGCCGAATCCTCGAGCGTGATCATGTTCCCTTCGCTCTTCCCCATCTTCTTTCCGGTTGGGTCGGTGAGCAGCTTGGTGGCGATCACGAACTTCTCCTTCTTCTTGAGCGCTTTCACGAAGTCCCGTCCGACCAGCATGTTGAATGTCTGGTCATTTCCGCCGATCTCTCCATCCACGCTCATGGCGACCGAATCGTACCCTTGCATGATGGGATAGAGGAACTCGTGCATGAACACGGGCTTCCCGTCTTCACGACGCTTCTCGAACATGTCGCGTTCCTCCAGACGCTGTACTGTCGTATGGGCAGCAAGCTCTACCAGGTCCGCCAAGGACATGTTCGCGAGCCACTGGGAATTGTATTTCAACTCCGCCTTGTTCGAGCCGGAAAAATTCAAGATTTTCCCTGCTTGCGCCTTATAGTGCTTGGCATTCGCAAGCACTTCTTTGCGGGTCTGCTTCTTCCTTGTCGCCGTCTTGTCCGTAGGATCGCCGATCATCGCGGTAAAATCGCCGATGAGCAGGATGACCTTGTGTCCGAGATCCTGAAGCTCCCGGAGTTTCATCAGCGGAATGACATGTCCGAGATGGAGCGTCGGCCCGGTGGGGTCCACGCCGAGGTAAATCGTGAGACGCTCCCCCTTTGAGAGCCACGCTTTCACGAAATCACGCGACGGATACACGTTCTCCACGCCCCGCGTGAGAAAGGCGTCGATCTTTTTCGCTTCGGTGACCACGGGCATATCAATTCAGGGACGTGAGTTGACCTTCAAGGGCGACGAGCTTCGCTTTGGCCTCATCCAGCTTAGCACGCATCTCGGCGACCACCTTCTCGGGGGCTTTTCGGACGAACTCGTCATTCCCGAGCTTCCCCTCGGTGGACGCTGCGTATCCCTTCAACTGTTCGATCTCCTTGGTGAGCCGTGCGCGTTCCTTCTCCTTGTCCACGAACGAGGCTGGGGTGATGTGCACGCCGTACCCTGTTTCAGAACTCACTTGGATCTCGATCGGGTCCGCTTTCGCCAGACGCTTGATCAGTTCCTTGTGATCCTCGAGGGCGGAAACGTCTGAAGCCGTGAGGCGCACCGGGATCATCTGACCGGCAGGCACGCCGAAATCCGAGCGAGTCTTTCGGATGCTCTCGATGACTCCCTGGATGGCCACGAACCCCTTCTCGGATCCCCCATCATGCACGCGCAGCCCCTCGGGCCATGGTTGGACCATGAGCATCGCAGACCCCTCCTTGCCCTCCCCTTGGTAAGGGGAGGAATCCGCGTTCATCATCCCCCAAATCGTCTCGGTCACGAACGGCATGAACGGGTGCCACAGGGCGAGAAGCCCGCGCAGGATTTCCATGAGGATCGCGTCGGTGGTGTGCGCGTGTCCCGGTTCTGCGCGCTGGATCTTGGCCGCCTCCACGTACCAATCGGCGAATTCGTTCCAGGTGAAATCGCGCAACAGTTCCCCGGCCGCCGAGAACCCCCTTTGGTCGAGCAGCCTGGTGACTTCGCGCGACACTTCGCCGTAACGCGACAGGATCCAGCGGTCGGCGAGCGTTTGAGGCTCGTAGGCCCGCAGGCCCGCAGGCCTTGAAGCCTCGGTCGCCTGCGGGCCTCGGTCGCCTATCGTCGTCAGCACGAACCGCGAGATGTTCCACAGCTTGTTGGCGAAGTTGCGGAACCCGGCGATCTTCTCCTCGCTCATCTTGAGGTCGTTGCCGGGCGTGGCGCCGATCACGAGCGACAAGCGCGTGGCGTCCGCCCCGTACTTCGCGATCATGTCGAGCGGGTTGATGACGTTCCCCAGCGACTTGCTCATCTTGCGTCCCTGCTCGTCGCGCACCAGGCCGTGCAGGTACACCTCCTTGAACGGCACCTCGTTCACGAGATACGTGCTCATGAGCACCATGCGCGCCACCCAAAAGAACAGGATGTCATATCCGGTTTCCAGGACGGACGTGGGATGATAGGTTCGCAGGTCCGCTGTGTCGTCGGGCCAGCCGAGCGTCGAGAAGGTCCACAATCCAGAACTGAACCAGGTGTCGAGCGTGTCCTCGTCCTGCGTCCATCCTTCGCCCGGGGACTCCCCGACCGAAAGCTGGTCGCCCTTGTACCAGACCGGGACGCGGTGGCCGAACCAAATCTGGCGGGAGATGTTCCAATCACGCAGGTTGTCGATCCAGTGGAAGTACGTCTTCGCGAACCGCTCCGGCATGATCTTCACCGCCCCGCTCTTCACCGCGTCCTGCATCAGTTTCTTGAGCGTGGTCTTCTTCCACCCGCGGCGCAGCGGCTTGTTCACGTCCACGAACCACTGGAGTTTGGGGAGCGGCTCGATCACGGCGCCCGTGCGCTGGGCAATGGAGACGTTCTGCGCCACTTCCTCTTCTTTCTGCAGCAATCCGCGGTCGCGCAGCCAGGCCACGACGATCGCGCGTGCCTCGAGCGTGGTCCTTCCTGCCACCAGTTCACCGGCCACCGGAAGCATGCGGCCGTCTTCGCCGATCACCTGCATGGTGGGAAGCCCATGACGCTTGGCGATGTCCGCGTCCACGGCGCTGTGCGCCGGGGTCACGCCCAATGCGCCCGTGCCGAAGCCCGGGTCCACGCTGTCGTCGGAGACCACCTGGATCTTGAGCTTGGCCCCGGCGAAATTCAGCTCGTACGTCTTGCCGACGTATTTCCTGTACCGCGCGTCGCTCGGATGCACAGCGACCGCCGCGTCCCCCACCTTCGTTTCTGGGCGGGTGGTGGAAATCGCGATCGGGAACTCCGGCGCGTAGGTGAAAGTGTAGAACGCGGCCTTGCCTTCCTTATGCTCCACCTCGTCGTCCGAGATGGTGGTGCGACCGACCGGATCCCAATTCACCACGCGCCATCCGCGGTAGATGAGGCCGTCGTCGTACATGCGCGTGAACGCCCTGTTCACGGCGCGGTTGCGCGCCTCGTCGAGCGTGTACGCCTCGCGCGACCAGTCGAGGCTCGACCCCATCTTCCTGCACTGCCCCACGATGGTGTCGTGGCTCTCCTGGGCGAACTTCTTCACTTCATCCAAGAACTTCTCGCGCCCGAGCACGCGGCGGGGATCCTTCATCCCCTGCTCCATGAGCAGCTTCTCGACCTTCGATTGAGTGGCGATGGCCGCATGGTCCGTGCCCGGCACCCACAGCGCCTTCTTGCCGCGCATGCGTTCGAACCGGATCATCAGGTCCTGGATGGCGAGCATGGCCGCATGCCCCATGTGGAGCGTCCCGGTCACGTTGGGCGGCGGGAGCACGATGCAAAACGGCTCCTTGCGATCGCCAGGCAGTTTATCCGGATTGAAAAAACCGCTTTTCTCCCAGGCGGCGTACACGGCGTCCTCGTGGGCAGCTGGCTCGTAGGCTTTCGGCAGCTCTCGCTCGCTCATAGTCCGTGTCAGCTTAGGCGAAAAACGGGCGGGAGGCAATGCTTGACGCCCCTTAGGCGGCAGCGTACGTTACTCCATTCCCATGCTTGGTCTAATCAGGAAACATCCGCGAAACCGGCATGGCGTTAACGCACACCCAACAGGTCCTGGAGGCCTTCAAGCGCTGCGAGCGCCCGCTTTTGGTGGTCGGCGCCGGGAGCGGGCCGGACGGATACGCGACGGCGATCGGCCTCGCGCTCGTGTTCGAGAAACTGGGGAAAAAACCCGAGATCGTGGCGCATGATGGCGTGCTCCCCAAGAACCTTTCGTTCCTCCCCGGCGGCCGTCTCGTGAAGCCGCGGCTCGAGAAGCTGCGCCGGTTCCGCATCGACCTCGACACGACCAAGACCGCGATCGAGGAGATCTCTTACCACCGCACCGACGCCTCGCTCGGCATCGAGCTCGCCCCGGTCTCCGGGTTTTGGGAGCCGCATGACGTGAAGACCTCGGCCTCGAGCTACCGCTTCGACCTGATCGTGACGGTCGCGGCCGCGGATCTCGACGCGTGCGGCGCGCCGTACCGCGAGAACCCTGATTTCTTTTACCGCGTGCCCGTGGTGAACCTGGACCACGCGAGCGCGAACGAACGCTACGGCGCCGTGAACCACGTGGACCTCACCGCTTGTGCCGTCGCAGAAGCCGCGGCCGAGCTGGTCGTCCAGATGGACGCTGGCCTCATGGACTCGGACGTCGCCACGGCCTTTTTGGCCGGCATGGTGGCCAAGACCAAGAGCTTCAAGGGCCCGACCGTGACTCCGAAGACGCTCGAGGCCGCCGCGAGGCTCTTGACGCTGGGCGCACGCCGCGACGAAATCGTGGGGAGCCTGTACCGCACGCGTTCGGTAGCGACCTTGCGCCTGTGGGGCCGCGCGCTCGCCCGCCTCAAGGCGGCGGACGGCAAGAAGCTCGTGTGGACCCTCATCGGCAGACAGGATTTCCTCCATGCCGGGGCTGATGAGGAGGATCTCCCCGACGTGATCGAGGAGCTGATCGCCTCCTGTCCCGAGGCGCGCGTGGCCGCCGTCCTGTACGAAAGCCGGGATCAGAGCGTGCGCGCCGTGGTGCGGTCGGATACGACGGAACAGCGCCATCGGTTCACGGACAAGACCATCGTGCAGGCGGAGGGTGAGCTCGTCTCCGCGCTCGAACAGAAGCACTCCTAACGAAATCCCGCCGACGTCGGCGGGATGTTTGGTTCGGAATCACGGCGTGGCCGGTTCTGCCGGGGTCTCGGCCTGGACTTCCTCCGGCGGCGCGGTCGGTTCGGTCACGGGAGCCTCGGTCGCCTTCACCTCCCCTTCCTCGACCGGGCCCGGCAGCACCGTGGTGAGCTCGCCCGCGCGCATGCGCTCGAGGCGCTTCACGACCGCCTCGTTGCCGGGGTTGAGTTCCCGCACCCGATCCACGAGCGCGATCGCCTGGTCCCGTTTGCCCGCCACCTCGTAGGCGCTCGCGAGGAACCACATCACGTTGGAGTTGTCCGGGGACACCGACTTGGCGCGCTCAAGCTCGACGATCGCCCGGGCGGCGTCCTTCATGCGCAGGTAGAGCAGGCCGAGCTCGAGGGAGAGCCCCACGTCCATCGGGTTCTGGCGCGTGAGCGCGGCGAGGCCCGCGGCGGCGTCCGCGAGCTTGTTGTTGCGCTCGGCGAGCACGGCCAGGTAGTAACGCGCCGGGGCGTAGTCGGCCTTGAGCGCGACGGCGGCCTTGAGCGCGTCCTCGGCGGCCTTCAATTCGACCGGCAACGCCTCCTTCGCCTTGCGCGCGATCTCGGCGTCCTTGTTGCCCGTAAGCGCGCGGGCGCGATCGGCGACGGCGAGATGCACGCGCGCGAGGTCGACCTGGTGCGACGGGCTCGCCGGTTCCAGATTGATCGCTTCCTGGAAACTCGCGGCCGCGAAATCCTCGGCGTTGCCCACGAAACTCATGAGGTCTCGGTAGATGGCGCCGCGCACCACCCAGTTGCCCGCCTGGTGCGGGGCGATGGCGGTCGCGTTGCTCGCGGCGGTCACCGAAAGCGAGACGAGCTGCTGCAGCTTCTGCGTGTCCTCGGCCTTGGGCGACTGGGGATCCATCGTGGACACGAGGCCCCCGGCCTGCACGAGCACGGCGGACGCGAGGTTCCTCCAGTACAGGTCGGAGGCGGGGTTGCGGTTCACGGCTTCGGCCAGCTTCGCGATCACGTCCTCGACGGGCTTGCCCGCGCGGTCCATCCTGACCGCGGAGGCGAAGGCGAGCTCGGCGCCGTAGCGCTGGACCACGACGCCCACGCCCGTGAGCGTGCCCACGAGCATGACCACGAAGGCGAAGGATCCGGCGAGCCCGAACCGCGGGTTCGTCGAGAAATCCACCGCTTTCACCGTCGGCAACGCCTGGGCCGCGAGGAGGCCGGAAAGCGCGAACAGGAGGAACGACTGCGTCATGCTCGAGGCGTACAGGACGTGCGCGAGCAGGATGGTGACCCATCCGACCAGGAACACGAAGGTCATCTTCCATTCCTCCCCGTCACGCTCCTTCAGGATGCGCGAGACGGCGGCATAGCCCAACAGGACGAAGAAGGCGGTCGCGAGCAGGAACGGGATCGCCCCGTAGGTCGCCAGCGAGGTGATGGCGTGCGACTTGGCGCGGTCGAACCGGACGCTCCAGAACGCCGACTGGTTGATCTCGACGGGCCGGTGCTTCGCGTAATCCTCGACGAACGTGCCGGGGCCGGACCCGAACAGGAAGGACAGCTTCCCTTCCTTCAGGGTGTCGAGGGCGATCTGCATGCTGATGCCGTAGGTCGGGGAGATGACCGAGGGGAACGGGAGCGAGAGCGGGCTCCTGATCTGCGGGAGCACGAACACCACCGCGGCCGCGAGCAGGAGGAGCGGGAGCACGAACCGTTGCGGGTGCGGGAAGCGACGCGCCTGCAGGAACAGGAACGCGGACATCACGAGCACCCCGACGATCACGAGCAGCCACAGCACCCAGAAATCGGTGGAGAGCAGGAAGATGAGCGCGAGCCCCGCGTTCACGACCGTGAGGGCGCGCAGGGGGAGTCCCGCTCGCCCCGCGGGGGCCGGATCCCCGCCGGAGCCGTCGGAAACGACGAACGCGGCGCAGCCTATGAGCGCGATCACCGTCACCGCGACCGTCAGCGCGTTCACCGTCCCCACCGTGTTGAACCCGCGGGCGGCGCCGATCCCCGGAAGCGGGACGCCGAGCACGAGCAGGATCGCGATGAGGCCTGCCACGAACCCGGAGGCAAGAAGGGCGAGCAACAGCAGGCGCTGGGTCTTGGTGTCCGCGGCGGCATGGGCAAGCAGCACGAACAGGAGCCCGAACGCGAGCAGCGACAGGAAGCTCGCGTACTCCTGGCCGCCCTGGCCGACCCACCCCTGGTATCCGCCGGCCGACAACGCGCTCGATACCGCGACGCCCGCGAGCGCCCCGGCGCCGAGGGCGTACAGCCAGCTCGGGCGCACCGACCACTTCTTCTGCATCACCATCCCGCCCAGCCAGGCCATGAGCCCGAGGGCGAGCAGGAGGATAAGCAGCGTCTGTTTGTTGATTTCGAGCGCATCCGACGTCCACGGAAGGAAAAACACCGGAGTGAGGAAGAACAGGGCGGCGAGGCTCGCGCGGACGACCGCTCCAGAGAGCCGTACGAGTTTCGCCTCGTGAGACGTGAATGACATGTCCATAGCAACACGGGGATGAATAACGATTTCGCACAGTATAGCACGTCAGCGAGGTCATGTTTCTGCTACAATGTGGACGGCTGGCTATGCCCTACGATCCCTCCGAAGCCATCAGCCGTCTCCGGTCGTTCCTCGCGAGCGATCCGGCCTTGGCGTTCCTCCACGCCTTCATCGCGGACCATCCCGGGGCGGAGGCCTTCCTCGTGGGCGGGGCCGTGCGCGACGCCGTGATGGGACGGAGCGTGAAGGACGTGGACGTGGTGGTGCGCGGCCGCGCGCGCGAGGAGGTGGAGCGATGGCTGGGCGAACGAGGCACGCTCGAGCTCGTGGGCAAGTCCTTCGGCGTGTACAAGTTCCTCCCGCGAGGGTTCACCACGGACGTGCACCCGTTCGTGGACGTCGCCCTCCCCCGCCGCGAACACGCGAGTGCCGGGAGCTTGGGAGGCTACCGCGATTTCGACCTGCAGGTGGACCCGCAACTCCCCATCGACGAGGACCTCAAGCGCCGCGACTTCGCCGTGAACGCCATGGCGTTCGACATCCGTCGTGAACGGCTGGTGGATCCCGCCCACGGGATGGACGACCTGCACGCGCGGACGATCCGCGCGGTCGGCACCCCTGAGGAACGCTTCGGCGAAGACCTCTCGCGCATGCTGCGCGCGATCCGCTTCGCGTGCCAGCTGGATTTCGAGATCGAAGAGGCCACGTGGACCGCGCTCAAGGCCCGCGCGGACGAGCTCAACAAGAAGCGGCCTGACGGGAGCTTCGTGCTCCCCCGCGAGACGGTGGGTGCGGAGCTCGCCAAGGCGTTTTCCGCCCGTCCGTTCGCCGCCTCGGAACTCCTCATGAACAGCGGCGCCATGCGCGAGCTCCTCCCCGAGGTCGAGGCGGCGGCAAAAGGGACCGAGCGCTATTTCGACCCGCTCGCCCGCGTCCCGACCGGAGACCTCGCGGCCGCGCTCGCGGTGCTCATGCGCTCCGTGCCGGCCAAAGAGGTCGCGCCCCTCATCGATCGCGTGGGACTCGCCACCCTACCCAAGGACAGCCCGCTGCGCACGCATGCGGCGAACGTGACGTGGCTCGTGGAGCGCCTCCAGCAGCAGGCGGTGGACCCGACGCAGATGAGGCCGAGCCAGTTCGAACGACAGTTCATGAACGGGCACGGGGAAAGCCACCTCCATGTGCTCACGGCGCTCGGAGACCGTGAACGGGTGGAGAAGGCGGTCGCTCGCGCGCGCGAGCTGCGCCGCGAGTGGGGCGTGGGCGAAGGCGAACGGGTGCCCTCGCTCGTCTCGGGTGACGACGTGGTGGCCGCGGGGGTCGCGCCGGGCCCCAAGGTGCGGCTCATGCTCGAGGCGGCGCGCGACGCGCAGCTCGAGGGCAAGGTGAAGACCCGCACGCACGCGCTCAAATGGTTGCGCGAGCATTTGGGCCAGGTCTGAAACCTTCGTTTTGCTTTTTGTCGCGGTCGGGACAATTTCGTAAATGAAAAAACGACCTCGTGGGTCGATTTCCCTGGTGGGCGGCAGAGGAGTCGAACCTCTGACCTTCACAATGTCAATGTGACGCTCTAACCAACTGAGCTAGCCGCCCGAATTGTGAGCGAGAGCGTACGCGTTCCGGGAACGCCTGTCAATCATTCCGACTCCACGATCGGTTCCTCGGGCTCCTCCCCATCTTCCAATTCCGTCTCCGAGAGTTGCACCCACGGCTTGGTGGCGGTACTCGAAAGCCACATGATCACGAACCCGCCAGCGACGAGCGCGGCGGCGCCCAGCAGGAACGCGATCAGGATGGTGCCCATCCCGCAGCCCACGAGGGCGACCAGCGTCTCCGCGCGGGTGGTGGCATCCACGAGGCAGGCGTCGATCGTCTCGCGCGATCGGAACACCCCGACGTACGCCGCTGCCGCGCCGCAGGCGAAGGCGAGCAGGCTGAACAGGCAGCTGAAGCGGACTTTCCGGACGCGGCCCAGACGCAGCAGCGAGACCAGCGCGAAGAGCACCCCGCCTCCGACCCAATACAAGAGGGACCAGATGATGGCGAGCAAGATCGCGAGCGCTTTCATTTCTCCATCCATAGGACCGGCGCAGTATAGCACCCTTGCGGAAGCGGGCGTAAAATGGTGAGATGCCGCGTCGCGGCGGCGGCAAGACAGGCCCGTAGCTCAGCGGTAGAGCAGGCGTCTTATACACGCCGGGTCGATGGTTCGAATCCATCCGGGCCTACCAACCTATGCCATTCCTTTTTTTGGGCCTCCTCATCCTGCTCGTCGGGATGTATTTCCTCCGTCAGGCCAAGAGGTCCCACGACCACGAGGGCGAGATCGGGTGCAAGGCGCTCATCGCGGCCGGCATCATCCTCATCCTGATCCAGGGGCTGTTCTTCCGTTCCGTGATCCTGCTGGGATTCTGATATGACCTCTCCGAAACTCGACATCCTGTACGAGGACCCTGACCTGCTTGTGGTGAACAAGCCGGCCGGATTGCTCGTGCACGAAGCGGCCTCCGCGCCGGGGGAGAAGACGCTTGTCGACCTCGTGCTCGCGCATGACCCCAAGATCAAGGACGTGGGCGAGGCCGGACGCGACGGGATCGTGCACCGGCTCGACCGCGACGTGTCGGGCGTGATGGCGATCGCGAAGACGAGAGCCGTGGCCGAGCACCTCAAGGACGCCTTCTCCACCCGCGACGTGGGCAAGGAATACGTCGCGCTCGTGTACGGCAAACTCCCCAAGGACCATGACGTCATCTCCTTCAAGATCGCCCGCTCGAAACGCACCGGCAAGATGGTGGCGCGCCCCCATTCGCAGGAAGGCAAGGACGCGGTGACCGAGTACGACGTCCTCGACCGGTTCAAGAACCATACGCTCGTGCGCCTGAAGATTTTGACCGGTCGCACGCACCAGATCCGCACGCATATGCTCGCGATCGACCATCCGGTGGTGGGCGATACCCTGTACGCCAAGAAACGGATGAAGAACATCCGGCCCCTCGAGATGGACCGCCTGTTCCTGCATTCCCAGCGCCTGGAAATCCCCATGCTCGACGGGAGCCGCAAGGCGTTTACGGCGCCGTTGCCTGACGATCTCGCAGAACTTCTCAAGACGTTGCCGAAGCGGTAACGTTCCCACATGGTCATCACTCTTTCCGGCCTCCCGGGGTCCGGCAAAACCACGATCGCTTCCATGCTCGCCGAGCGCCTCGGCGTGAATTGGTATTCCATGGGCGACCTGCGCGGCAAGATGGCCGCCGAACGCGGGCTCACCATCGACCAGCTGAACGAGCTGGGAGAAAAGGAAGCGTTCACCGACAAGGAGGTGGACGATTATCAAGCCAAGCTTGGCGTCTCGGGCGAATCGTTCGTGATCGACGGGCGGCTGTCATGGCATTTCATCCCGGACGCGTTCAAGGTGTTCCTGTACGTGGATCCTTCGGTGGGAGCGCAGCGGGTGATCGATTCGCAAAAACACAAGGAGCGTCCCGACGAGCAGGCATACGTGTCGGTGGAAGACGCCGAACGGGTGCTGTGCGCACGCATGGAATCGGACCAGCGCCGGTACCAAAAATATTACGGCCTCGACATCCTGAAACGGGACAACTACAACCTGTGGATCGACACCAGCAAGCTCACCCCGCAGCAGATCGTGGCCACCATCCTCGCGGCCGTGGAAGCGCGCCAGGCTTGACGGAACTCGCGGCTCCGGCTACCCTTTCCGCACTATGGCTGAAGAAATGAAACAGGAATCCGTCGCGGTTCCGGTCGAGACGAACCAGATCAAGCCGATCGACGTGAAGCCGGGCATGGTCGTGCGCGTCCACGAGAAGATCAAGGACGTGAACGCGAAGGGTGAGGAGCGCGAACGCCTACAGGCCTTCGAAGGGACCGTGATGAGCGTGCGTGGCGCCGGCGTCTCCCGCTCCATGACGGTGCGCAAGGTCACGGGCGGTTGGGGGGTCGAGAAGATCTCCCCCATCCACTCGCCGGTCATCGGCAAGCTCGAGCTCGTGAAGCGCTTCAAGGTCCGCCGAGCCAAGCTCTCCTACCTCACCAACAAGCGCAGCAAGTTCAAGCGCCCGATGAAAGAGCAGAAGTGACAAAGAAAAATCCGGCCGTTGGGCCGGATTTTTCTTTTACATCTTCGCGAGGTCGCCGGAGGTGCGCAGGATGTCGCCCAACGGGTAGTCGATCATCTGCGTTTCCTTCACCGTGACGATCCCCTTGTTCCAGTCGCGGCCGAACAGTTGGAAGGCGGTCGTCTCGTCCGGGAGCGAGTGGAGGCGGAGGTCTGCGCCGACCACGAACACCCGCGCCTTCCCTTCGAACTTCACGCGGGTGCCCTTCACGAAGTGGCCGCTCGCGTCCTTGTTGCTCACGGCCTTCACCGAGGGGCCGGGGACGAAGGTGGCGGAATAGATCCCGCTCGTGACCCCGTGCCAGTACGCGCGGCCGTCCTGGTCCACGACCGGGTCGCGGCCGGTGCCGATGTCATGGGTGAGGCCGGTCGCGAGGTCGAGGTACGCGACCTGGTGGAAGGAGTTCACCCCCACGGCCTTGGTGCCGTTCATGTCGAGGATGGCCACGTTCGTGTCTTGCGCGGCCGCGCGGCCGCTCACGGACTTGCCGGCGAAATCGGTGGCGAAATACACCTTGGACCCTTCCGCATGGAAGCGGCCGAAGGAGGCGATGCCCAGCGTACGGCTCTTGCCGTACTCGGACACGTGCAGCTGGTCTTGCGCGTCCACCCACACCGACCCGGCGTCCGTGACCTGAAGCGCGGCGTCCGCGCCGCGGAACCAGCTCAAGGTGTCACCTGCGTGCGCCACGGCCGGCTGCTCGGAATCGAACGGCCAGGTGTAGCGGGTGTAGTTGCGGAAGAACTCCACCTGGAACCCGGCGAAGTGGGCGCCCACGATGTCGCCATCGGCCTCGGTCCAGGTGCCCGGGATGTCCTTCATCTCACCCTTGCGGTGATCGATCTCGTAGCCGTGCATGAGCCACAGCTGCTTTTGGCCCGAGGGGAAGGTCATCTTCACGAGCGCGAACCCCATGATCACGTCCTGGATCTCCTCGCGATTGAGCTCCCAGTGCTGGGTGATCGGACGCGCCACGGATTCCTCCGGATCCCACAGGAATACCGCCTGCTGTCGCAGGCCGTTCTTGAGCGGGAGCGGGAATTCGAGTTCAAGGAAGATGGTGCTGCCATCCACCACCGGGGTCACCTTGGAGGCGTTCTTGGCGAACACGCCCTTGGCGAGCGTCTTCTTGGCGAGCGTCTTCACGTCCACCTCCACGACGTCGTACCGGAGGCCTTCGAGGTCGGCGCGGTCGGCGAACACCAGGCGGTTGGCGTTGCGGCGCAATCCCAGCTCGGAAAACGCCGAAGCGGGCACGTGCGGGATCGCCTTCACGCTGCCGTCCTTGATCAGGTTGAGGGTATACAGCTGACAGTTGGCGAGACAGCCGTCCTCGGGCTCGGCCACGAACACGCTGTCCTTGATCGTGAACGGTCCCACGGCCCGCTCCGAGAAGGCGAGCTTCTCGACGCGGTAGGCGCCGTAATTCCAGGCGCTCGTGGCCATGATGGGGCGGAATCCGCCGGCATCGGCGCGCACGGAACCCGTGAACGGCACCGCGACGAGCGCGGCTCCGAGCAGGGTGAGGATCAGGGGCTTTTTCATAGCTTTTGGTGATTTTTTGGTGAATTCAGGAACCCGGGAGAATAACAGAAAAAAGGCCACCTGTCAATCAGGTAGCCCTGTCTTATCCTACTTGAGAAGCGGTTTCAAGAACGCTCCGGTCACGCTCCCCTTCGCCTTCACCAGGTCCTTGGGCGTCCCCTCGGCCACGATCTCTCCGCCCTTGTCCCCGCCGCCGGGCCCCATGTCGATCACCCAGTCGGCTCCCTTGATCACGTCCAGGTTGTGCTCGATGATCACCACCGTGTTCCCGCGGTCCACGAGCTGGTGGAGCACCACGAGCAGGCGCTTGATGTCCTCGAAGTGGAGTCCGGTGGTGGGTTCGTCGAGGATGTAGAGCGTCTTCCCGGTCGCGCGACGCGACAGCTCGGTGGACAGCTTCACGCGCTGGGCCTCGCCGCCCGAAAGCGTGGTCGCGCTCTGGCCAAGACGCAGGTAGCCGAGACCCACTTCGTGCAACACGTCGAGCTTGTCGAACACCGCAGGCTGGTCGGCGAAGAAGCGACGCGCTTCCTCGACCGTCATGTCGAGCACGTCCGCGATGGACTTCCCTTTGAAGTGCACCTCGAGCACCTCCTGGTTGTAGCGGGTGCCGCGGCACTCGGGGCATTCCACGTACACGTCGGGGAGGAACTGCATCTCGATGCGCCGCATCCCGTCGCCGCCGCAGGTCTCGCACCGGCCGCCCCCTTTCACGTTGAAGCTGAACTTCCCCGCGTCGAAGTTGCGCATCTTGGCCTCCGGCACCTCGGTGAACAGGTCGCGGATCGCGGTGAACACGCCGGTGTACGTCGCCGGGTTGGAGCGCGGGGTGCGTCCGATGGGCGACTGGTCCACGGCCACCACCTTGTCGATGTGCTCGAGCCCCACGATGCGCTTGTGCTCGCCCGGGTACAGCTTCGCGCGATAGAAATGCTTCGAGAGCGCCTTGCCCAGGATGTCGAGGATGAGCGTGGACTTGCCCGAACCGGACACGCCGGTCACGCACACGAGCTTGCCGAGCGGGATCTTCACGTCGATGTCCTTCAGGTTGAAGGCGCTCGCCCCTTCCACGAGCAGGTGCTTGCCGGTCCCCTTGCGGTAGCTCTTGGGCACGGCGATTTCCTTCGCCCCGGAGAGATACGCGCCCGTGAGCGACTCCTTGTTCTTG
>MGDT01000004.1:83706-101195 GCA_001791045.1 Candidatus Uhrbacteria bacterium RIFCSPHIGHO2_01_FULL_63_20
GCCACGATCTCCCCGCCGTATTCCCCGGCGCCCGGTCCCACGTCGAACACGTAGTCGGCCGAGCGGATCATCGCCTCGTCGTGCTCCACCACGATCACCGAGTTGCCCACGTCGCGCAGCCGCTTGATGGTGTCGATGAGCTGGTCGTTGTCGCGCGGATGCAGCCCGATGGACGGCTCGTCCAGGATGTAGATCACCCCCGAGAGCGAGCTGCCCAGCTGGGTCGCGAGACGCACGCGCTGCGCCTCGCCGCCCGAGAGCGTCATGGCGGAGCGATCGAGCGTGAGGTAGCCCAGTCCCACGTCGATGAGGTGCGTGAGGCGCGCGACGACTTCCTTCGCCACGCGTTCGGCGACCATCTTCTCCTCTTTCGTCAATTCCCCCGTATCACCCTTCCGACCCTTATCCCCCTTCAACCCCTCGAAGAACGCGAGCGACTCCTCGATCGACTTGTTGACCGCGTCGGCGATGGAGAGGCCGTTGATCGTGATCGCGAGCACCTCGCGCTTCAACCGTTTCCCGTCGCAGGAGGGGCAGGTCATGGTGCGCATGTATCCCTCGAGCTCGTGGCGCACGTAATCGGAATCGGTCTCGCGGTACTTGGCCTCGAGTTGCGCCAGGATCCCCGGGAAGGTCACCTCGGAGGCGTCCAGCATGTAGGTGTCGTCGCCGGTGCCGTAGAGCACCAGGTTCATCTTCTCCTTGGCGATCTTCTCGATGGGCACGTTCACCGAGAACTTGTGGCGTTTCCCCACGGCCTCGAGCAGGCGCAGGTAGCTGGTCTGGTTCCCGGCGATACGCGTCCACGGACGCACGGCCCCTTCGGCGAAGGACAGCCGTGGATTCGGGATCACGAGGTCAGGCTCGAGCACGAGCTTTACGCCCAGCCCGGTGCATTCGCCGCACGCGCCGTACGGGGAGTTGAAGGAGAACAGCCGAGGTTCGGGCTTGGGCAAATTCAGCCCGCAATTGAGGCAGGAGTAACTCTGCGAGAACAGGGTCTCGTCGCCGGTGTCGTCGCGCACCACGAGCAACAGGCCGTTGCCGTAGTCGAGCGCCTTCTTCACGAGCTCGGTCACCTGCGCGGGAGGATATTCGGCGCCCGCCCCGAGTTCGGCCACCAGCACCTCGATCGTGTGCGCCTTCTTCTTGTCCTTGCGCATGGCGATGGCCTCGTCGAGATCCATGAGGAACCCGTCGAACCTCACGCGGGCGAACCCGGCGCTCGCCGCGGCGACCAGCACCTGCTTGTGCTCGCCGCGCACCTCGCGCACGACCGGCGCGAACAGCTGGATGGTGCCTCCCTTCGCGAGCTCGGTCACCTTCGCGACGATCGAGGGGATGTCCTGCTCCGAAACGGGCGTTCGACAGTTGGGACAATGCGGCCGTCCGGCGCGCGCGAACAGGAGGCGGAGGAAGTCGTAGATCTCGGTCACGGTCCCAACGGTGGAACGCGGGTTGTGCGACGAGGACTTTTGGTCGATGGCGATGGTGGGAGAGAGGCCGGTGATCTCGTCCACGTCGGGCTTGTCCTGGAGCTCCAGGAACTGCCGCGCATAGCTCGAGAGCGACTCCATGTACCGGCGCTGGCCCTCGGCGTAGATGGTGTCGAACGCCAAGGAGGACTTGCCGGACCCCGAAAGGCCGGTCACCACCACCAGCTTGTTCTTGGGGATGTCGACCGAGACGTCCTTCAGGTTATGCACGCGCGCGCCGCGCACCGAGATCATCTCTTTCATAGCACCGGACGGATTCGTGAAGGCATGAGTGCGCGCATGCTATCAGAAGAATCTTCCCGGAGCAATGGTGTGGAGGGGGGGACGAAAAAAAGACGACCGGAGCCGGCCGTCCTTTCCTGCTTACTGGCACGAGTCGCCTGTGCCGATACCCGGGTTGTCGGCACAGTTTTCGGACAGGCATTGTTCGTCCCTTTCGCATGCTTCGCCGTTGTCCAGATCGCGCTCGCAATGCGCCCCTGAGTCATCCGGGCACCAGTAATCCGGCAGGCATTTGTCATCGTCCCCGCCCCCGCTCGCCAGCGCGCAGCGCGTCGTCTCGTTTCCGCTCAGACAGATGTCCGTAATGGCGTCACAGATGCCACTCATGCATTCAGATCCTTCCTGACACGGCTTCCCTTCCGCGACTCCTGTCATCGGCTGGCAACGGCTCTGACGGCATTCCGAATTATTTTCCAGGCACTCTATCGATTCCGCGCACGGTGATCCGTTCTTATAATCCGAACAGACGTCCTGTGCACTCCCGCCTCCGAACGGGATGGAATGGACGCATTGAAGCCCCGGTCCGCACCCTTGCCCGCAGGGAAACCCGTTTTTCCCAATCGCCGCTTTTGCCCCGCAAAGTGCCGGCCCGCCGACATCAGCTTCCCAAATGCAGCCATCGGCTCCGCCTACCCGCCTGGCATCAGCGAGACATTCGTCCTTGGTCCTATAGTCCCCGCACAAGTAATGAATCGTGGAGAGCTTCACCTCCTTTACCATGGGGAGAGATGGGACTTCGAGCTTCACGAGCTGCGGGTTCACGGTGAACAGGATCACGTACGCGCCCATGAGCAGCGCGAGCCCGATGACGGCATTCTTGATCCGGTTCTTGGCCTTCATGAGCTGCTCGGGGGCACCGGCGCCGATCACGTACTGGATTCCTCCCACCATCACCATCACGATCGCGACCGTGGTCGCGACGCCCAGAAGCAGGGTGTAGCCCAGCTGGATGTACTGGGCGAGATCGCTCACCTTCTCGACCTCACCCAGCTTGAAGGAAAGCTCGATGTCCGCGTATCGGATGGGCGTGCAGTATCCCTGGCCGCCGATGCAGTCGCGGGCCTGGCCGACCCACCGGGCCGCCTGGCGGTCTTTCTCGTCCTTCTGTCCCTCGCATTCGCTCTTCGTGTAGCATATGGGGCTGGCGGCCGGACTTTGCGTGCCGAACCCGCACATCACCTGCGTCTCCCCTTTTTGCTTGCACGCGCCCGCGCACGCTTCGGGCTTCGTGGATCCCACCTCCTGCGCGCCGTCGGGACCCGCGCAGTAGCACGTGCAGGTTTCCTGCGCCGAGACGGACAGCGGGATGACGACGAACGCGAGGACGAAGACGATGATCAGGCGGCGGGGCATATCAGGACGCGAGCGCGCGGTCGATGAGGCGGATGAGGATGTCCTCGGGGATGGACCCGGGGATCATGGTGCCGTTCAGGAAGAAGGTGGGGGTGCCGCGCACGCCGGCGTCGAGGCCGGCCTTGTAGTCCTCCTCGACCTCGGACTGCGTGCGCTTGCCCATGAGGCACGCATCGAACGCCCCTTCGTCGAGGTTCACCTCGCGCGCGACGGCCTTCAACCGGGCTTCGCTCAGGTCATCCGAGAGATACACCTTGTCGTGGTACTCCCAAAATTTCCCCTGCTGGTGCGCGCACTCCGCAGCGAGCGAGGCGACGATCGCGTCGGGATGCAATTCCACGATCGGGAAGTCGCGGTACACGTACCGGATGCGGTCGCTATATTTCGCCGACGCCGCACGCATCACCGCGCTCGATTCCCGCGAGTACGGGCAGCCGAAGTCGGCGAACTCCACGATGGTGAGCGTGGCGGCGGTCCCCCCGAGCGACGGGTCGTCGGGGCTGTCGACCGATGCCGCCTTGGCCGCGTCGAACGGAATCGCGCGCGCGAGCATGCTCGGGGTGTACCGCGACAGGAACGCGACGTCGGAGGGCTTGATCTCCCCGCTGCGGATGAGCCCGGCGAAATGCGCCACGCGCAAGGCGAACGCCCCGACCACCAGGACGCCCAGGATCGTGAGCACGGTCGCGACGATCGCCTTCCCCTGCGGTGGCTCTAGCTCGTAGGGCATACCGCGAAAAGTGTATCATAGGTCCTATCCGACCTATAGGACCTATGCGTGAGGAAGAACGCGCCATGGACCGCGCCAAACGGCGCGAGACCAAGCGGCGGCCCAAGATGAACGTGTCCGGACGCGGGATGAAACGGTTCGCGAGCCCGAAGAAAGCCAAGCGTTGACGGAATGGGGCGGAATTGATACTGTTCTGCCGACTTTTATGCCAATCAACACCGTCTTGAACTGGGTCCAACTCGCGCTCGCCGTGCTGCTCACGGCCTCCATCCTGCTGCAGTCGCGCGGCAGCGGCCTTTCTTCGGCGTTCGGCGGCGAAGGCAACGTGTATCGCACGAAACGCGGCATCGAGAAGCGCCTGTTCCAGGCGAGCGTGGTCCTGTCGATTCTCTTTCTCGGCGTCGCCCTGGCCAACGTGCTGGTGTAACGCCTTGTGTTCGGACGAGCGAAAGCCGACCGTTCGAAGGACCTGGCGATGCGCCAGGTGATTTCGGTCAAACGCCGCCGCGGGCTTCCCACGCTCAAGCAGTGGGGGCAGCTCCCCCGCGTGCTCTCGAAGCGCGAACGCCTCTCCCTCATCGCATGCGCCGGGCTCTTCGTCGCGTCGGGCGCGGCGCTCGCCACCTGGTACGTGGCCACGCACCGGAGCGAAATCCCGGCCGTCGGGGGCGAATACGTCGAGGCGCTCGTGGGCGAGCCGCAGTTCGTGAACCCGCTGTACGCTTCCGCGAGCGACGTGGACAGCGATCTCGCGCGTCTCGTGTATTCGGGGCTGCTCAAGTTCGATCCCAACGAAGGGCTGGTCAACGACCTCGCCGAAAAGGTGGAGATCTCCCCAGACGGCAAGACCTACACCGTGACCATCCGGGAGGACGCCACGTTCCACAACGGCGAGGCCGTGCGCGCCCGCGACGTGCTGTTCACGGTGACGGCCATCCAGAACCCGGGGTACCGGAGCCCGCTTGAGGTGTCCTTCCGCGGGGTCGCCGTGAGCCAGGTGGATGACCGCACGGTGTCCTTCTCGCTCGAGACCCCGTTCGCCCCGTTCCTCTCCACCCTCACCGTGGGGATCCTGCCCTCCGACCTGTGGGCCGACATCCAGCCCCGCAACGCCCCGCTCGCCACCCGCAACCTCGAACCGGTGGGGAGCGGCCCGTACCGGTTCGCTTCCTTCGCCAAGGACAAGAAGGGATCCGTCCTGTCGTACTCGCTCACGCGCTACGACGGCTACTATGGCGCGCCGGCGTACATCGAGACGCTCACCTTCAAGTTCTACGCGGACGCCGATGACGCGGCCGCGGCGCTCGAGAACCGGAACGTGGAAGGGATCGCCTTCGTCCCGCCGGACCAGGAGGAAGCGGTGTCGCGCAACCGGAACGTCGCGCTCATGCGACCCAGCCTCCCGCGCCTCACCGCCGCGTACTTCAACCAGGACAGGCAGCCCGCGTTCAAGAAACTCGAGGTCAGGAAGGCGATCGCCATGGCCGTGGACAAGGCCGCGGTGCTCGAGGACGCGCTCTTCGGGCACGGGACGGTGGTGAGCTCCCCGATCCTGCCGGGCATGGTGGGATACGCCGTCGACACGCCCGCGCCGGCGCACGATCCGGCCGCGGCACAGGAGTTGCTCGAAAAAGCCGGGTTCAAGAAGGTCGAGGGGGCAACCTACCGGACCCTTCCCAAGGACCTGTTCGAAGCCAAGAAAAAGGCGGCCGGCGACGCGGCGGACTCGACAACGGACGAATTTTCTGTTATCCTGAAGACCGTCCAACATCCGGAGCTCATCCGGACCGCCGAGCGGCTCGTGCAGCAACTCGGAGCCGTCGGCATCAAGGTGGAGATAGAAGTGGTGGATCCGGGAGACCTGTACGCCACGGTCATCGAGCCACGCGATTACCAGATGCTGCTCACCGGCGCCCTGCTCGGGCTCGATCCGGACCCGTTCCCGTTCTGGCATTCCTCCCAAGCCACCGGCAAGGGATTGAACCTCGCGATGTACGCCTCCCGGAAGGCGGATGCCGCGCTTGAGGCCGCACGCGACACCACCGACGAGCTCGCGCGCGCGGACAGGTACAAGGAGTTCCAATCCCTGCTTGCCGAGGACGTCCCGGCCGTGTTCCTCTACCAGTCGACCTACGGGTACGCCCCGGCCTCGAAGCTGAAAAACGTCGAGATCCCGCGCATCGTCACCCCAGCCGATCGGTTCGGTCGGGTGAACGAGTGGTACATCAAAACGAAAAAAGTGCTGCGGTAGCCGCAGCCCGCGCCCAGATGGCGGAATTGGTATACGCGCAGGTCTCAGAAGCCTGTGCCAGCAATGGCTTGAGAGTTCGAGTCTCTCTCTGGGCACCACCTGGATTTTCCAGGGAACGCATCGCGGATGTGTTCCGAAGAAAGTTCACGTGTTTACGTCAACTCTTAATCTTGCCTCACGGCCTGCGGGCCTGAGGCCTTAACGCCTTTTTTACATATGGTTGACAAACAACCAGACAACCCCGGACCCCGCCGTGACGGCGGAGGTCGCCGTGGACACCGCGGCGGACGCGGCGGGCGTCCGTTCGACCGCTTCCGCGGCCAGGTGTTCACCCGCGACGGCGTCGCCGCTCCGGTGACCCGCGACGCGGCCGCTCCCAAGCCCCCGTCGGGCACGCCGAAGCTCCGCGTCGCCGTCCTTGGCGGCTGCGAAGAGGTGGGCCGCAACTGCACGCTCCTCGAGTACGGCAATGACATCATCATCGTCGACCTGGGACTGCAGTTCCCCAACGAGGACATGCCCGGGGTGGACTACATCATCCCCAACATGAGCTATCTCAAGGGGAAGGAGAAGAACGTGCGCGGGGTGATCATCACCCACGGGCACTACGACCACATCGGCGCCATCCCGCACACGGTGCCCAAGATCGGCAACCCGCCGGTGTACGCGCTCCCCATGTCGGCCGGCATCATCAAGCGCCGCCAGGAGGACTTCGAGTCCCCGCCCATCAACGTGAAGGTGACCAAGATCGACGACGTGCTGCAGCTGGGCGCGTTCCGCGTCTCCTTCTTCCACATCAACCACAACATCCCGGACTCCGCCGGCATCGTGATCGACACCCCGGCGGGCACCGTGTGCCACACCGGCGACTGGAAGTTCGACTTCCACCCGGCCGGCACCCAGCACGCCGACTTCCAGCGCATCGCCGAGATCGGCAAGAAGGGGGTGCTGCTCCTCATGGGCGACTCGACCAACGCGAGCGTACCCGGACACCAGGTGTCCGAGCGCGTGATCGGCGACGAGATCGAACGCATCATCGAGAAGGCTCCGGGCCGCGTGATCGTGGGCACGTTCGCGTCGCTCCTCTCGCGCGTGAAGCAGATCCTCGAGGCCGCCGAGAAGCACGGCAAGAAAGTCGCGCTCGACGGGTTCTCGATGAAGACCAACGTGGAGATCGCCAAGGAGCTCGGCTTCATCAAGATCAACCTGAAGACGCTCATCCCCATCGACCAGGTCGACAACTACCCGCAGGACAAGATCGTGATCGTGTGCACGGGCGCGCAAGGCGAAAAGAACGCGGCGCTCAACCGCATCGCCTCCGACGAGCACCGAAGCGTCCGCATCGTGAAGAACGACACGGTCATCTTCTCCTCCTCGGTCATCCCGGGCAACGAGGAAAGCGTGCAGCGGCTCAAGGACATCTTCTATCGCAAGCGCGCGCGGGTGATCCACAAGGACATCATGGACGTGCACGCCGGCGGACACGCCATGAAGGAGGACATCAAGCTCATGCTCGCCCTGTTCAAGCCCAAGTACTACTGCCCGATCGAAGGCAACCACTTCCTCCTGCGCGAGAACGCCGAGGTGGCGTACTCCATGGGCTGGAAGGAGGAGAACGTCTTCGTGGTGGACAACGGCCAGGTGATGGAGTTCTGGCCCGGCGGCGGCGCGCTCACACAGGAGAAGCTCCCGACCGAATACGTGTTCGTGGACGGCTTGGGGGTTGGCGACGTCTCCCAGGTGGTGCTGCGCGACCGCCAGGCGCTCGCCGAGGACGGCATGATGGTGGTGATCGCGAAGATCGACAAGCGCACGAGCGCGCTCGTAGGCATGCCGGACATCATCTCCCGCGGGTTCATCTTCATGAAGGACCAGCAGGAGCTGGTGGAGCAGGTCCGCCACAAAGTGAAGGAGGTGCTCGTGGCGAAGGGATCGAAGGGCGAAGCGGATCCCGACGCCATCAAGGCGACGATCCGCGACGAGATGGGACAGTACCTGTTCCAAAAGACCGAACGCCGCCCGATGATCCTGCCGGTGGTGATTGAGGTGTAGGACTGAAAAGGCGGAAAGGGCTGAAAGGCCGGAAAGGGCGGGTACAAACCCGTCTTTTCGTTTGTTTGGATGGCTGATACCATGCGTGCCGTATGGCAAAGGTCCTCACCGCGCTCCAGCCCTCGGGCGTGCTCCACCTCGGCAACTATTTCGGCGCGATCGAGCCGGCGGTCACCCTACAGGCCCAGCACGATCTCACCATGTTCGTCGTCGACTACCACGCGATCACCGTGCCGCAGAAGCCCGACGAGCTGCGCCGCAACATCCTGTTCGCGACGGCCGCGTACCTCGCCTGCGGGATCGATCCGAAGAAGACTTTGCTCTTCCAGCAATCGGCCGTGCCGCAACATGCCGAGCTCGCATGGATCCTGCAGTGCGTCGCGCGCATGGGCGAGCTCGAACGCATGACGCAGTTCAAGGACAAGGCCGGGGCGAAGGCCGAGAAGGTCTCGGTCGGGCTCTTCACCTACCCCGTGCTCATGGCCGCCGACATCCTGCTCTACGACACGCAGACGGTGCCGGTCGGCGCCGACCAGAAGCAGCACGTGGAACTCGCGCGCGACCTCGCCATCAGGTTCAACCGCGACTACGGCGAGACGTTCGTCGTGCCCGAGCCGAGCATCCGCGCCGAAGGGGCGCGCGTCATGGGCCTCGACGACCCGACGAAGAAGATGAGCAAGTCGGCCGCGAGCGCCAAGAACTACATCAGCCTGCTCGATGACGAAGGCGCGATCTTGAAGAAGGTCAAAGCGGCCGTCACGGACTCCGGAGCCGCCGTGCGCGCGGGCGAGGGTCGTCCGGCCATGACCAACCTGCTCACCATCTACTCGTTGGTCACCCGACGCAGCATCAAGGAAATCGAAAATGACTATCTCGGCAAAGGCTACGGCGACTTCAAGGCGGACCTGGCCGAGGTCATCACGCTGTGGCTCAAGCCGCTCCAGGCCAAGATCGAGACCTATCTCGAGCACGAGGAAGAGCTCGTGAAGATCCTCGATGCGGGCGCGCAGAAGGCGCGCGAGAGGGCAGAGAGGCGGATGAAGGCCGTGCGGGAGAGGATCGGGGTGGCGTTGTAGGGAATAAAAACGACCGCCAGGAGAGATTCCTGGCGGTCTTCGTTCACTGGTCCTTGCGCTTCGCTTGGAGCGCCTCGCGCTCGAGCTGGTTCTGGGTGATCGGGAGCCCGTCGATCTTGCCGTAGAGCTCGACGAGCTCCGGGAGAAGCGTGTCGACCTTTCCAAGGGCCTCCATGGCCCTGCGGACGAAGTTGCCCCTGAACTTGCCCCCCGTGCGCGCCTGGAGCGCGCCGACGATGTTGCCCGCGTTCGACTTGCGGGTGACCCCGAGCGTCCGCCGCGCGGCCATCTTGGCTTCCTCGAGCTTGGCCGCGTCCTTGGTGGCAAGCGCGCGCAAGAGATCCATTTGGACCCGAATGTTCTTCGCCTCCGCCGTGAGGGCGTCCGCATGGGCGACGGCCGACCCGTTCAGGTTGGCCGGACGTCGCGGACGCGCTTGCGGGACGGCCGCTGCGGGACGGGACTCGCCGCCCCCGGCAAGGATGCCGGCGGCCATCTCGGAGAGGCGCTGCTTCAAGGCCGTGAGTTCGCCGCGCAACTCCCCGACCTCTTTCACGGCCGCGTCGCGCTCGACCTGGGCCTTCGACGTATCGCCGGTCGCGGACGCGAGCTTGGCGAACTGCTCCTTGGCCGCGTCGCTTGCATGCTCGACGAGCTGGCGGAGGTTCAGGTACGGATCAATGGGCATGATGGTCTCCTTTGTGAGTACGGGTTCCCGAACGATGTTGACGGGCACCATACCCGTCTCCGTGACGAACGAGAGCGGTGACGCGATCCAGAGCTCTGCCAACTGCTGGGAACGCTGGAGCGGAGCCAACCCTCTGCGCTCGAAGTGAAAGAAGTACGTCCGCATCCTGAATGGCGATCCGCTCATCCGGGAGACATACGCGTACCGCACCATCCCCGAAGGGAGAAACGGGAGGTCTCGCAAGAGTTCCCCGATTTCCACGAACAGGGAAAATTCGCGCCGCGCCGCCTTCTCCGGATTCATCGACTCCTGATGCGGAACGACCCGTTCCGAACGCGGCATGGCACGCTGCTCGGCCTTCATGGTCTTCAGGAGAGCCTGCGCGCGCTGCGGGCCGATGAGGGCGAACGAGCGATACCACACGTCGCGGAAACGCTCGACGGAGGTGTTTCGCCGCATGTCCGCGACCGTCACGGCAAGGCATCGTCCCGCCGCGTCTCCCCCTTCGAGCACGAGCGGGAGCACGGGACGGAACGCGTCCGATTGCGCCTCCAGCATGCCGCACAGGTCCAGGTGGAACGCATCGAGCACGGCGCCAGGGCCATAGATCGAAGCGAACACGCGCGGCAGCGACTTGAGGCTGCTGTGGACGCGGTACGGCAGGTCTGACCCCACGAGATGCGTCGAACGGCTTTTATTGCGCTCGATGAGCCAGCCGTTTTCACCGGGAATCCCCGCCTGTTTCCAGTGCTGGGCTTCGGCACCTTTGCCGCCCATCGTCGCGATACGGACCTGCTTCAAATCCTTGAACAAGTGCACGAACGTGAGAAATGCCTCGAGCACGGCCACTTTCGGCTCGCGGACCGATGGCATGTAATCTTGTGTTGTCATTGGAATCCTCGTTTGGAAAAGGGCCCTTCCGGACTCCCCGGAAAACCCCGTAGAAAAACACAAAAAACGCCATGTGTCAAGCATGGGTTGACGGAAGCCCTAAATCGTGTTAGTTTTTCTGGTTCTTATCGAATGTTTCGGTAGGAAGGAACATTCAAAATTCACGAGAAAAAAGCCATTCGGCTGGAGGAAGCATGACCGTCACGACCGTTGCGCAAGCCCTGCGCGACCTGTTCGAGAAAGACCCGTCCGCCCGTCCGCGTCTCGAAAAGAAGCTCTGCCAAAACGGGCTCGTGGAACGCCTGCTCGAAGACGACCTTCCTTCGAACCTGATTCCTCGGTGCGGCCCGGCATTGCGCTCGGAAGGGATCGATCCGAACACGTTCACCCTCGCTCGCGCCAAAAGCGAGCTCTGGGGGGCGACGGACCCCCTGCCTGACATCGACACGCACCAAAAGCTCGGTACGGCGGTCCTCGCACTGAGACAACGGTTCACGATGAACCAAATCAACGTGCACGTCGGCCTGACTTCCAACGACAGCCTGAAGCTGGCGTGCCGAGCCGAGGCCTTTCCGACGCTCAAGACCATGAAAGGCATGCTCGAGGTGGTCCATGCGGACCGTCGCGGCACGCTCAAGGATGGACGGCGAGAAAAGAAGGCCGTGCCGAAGGTCGCGCCGAAAGCTGCGGCGAAATCCGATACGAATGCGGATAGGAACCCTTGGACGTGCCTTCGCGAGCTCGCGAAACGGGATGTCGACCGATACGGCTCCCGCTCCGTCGCGAAAAAACTCGGGGTCACCGATAACGTCATCCGCTTCCGATGGAAAGGCGCGTTCGATCCCGACCGACCGCTCGATCGGAAGCTCGTCGCCGCGTACCCGGAGCTGCGGTCCGCACCCGCGAACGTCGTGACGATGGCATCGGCACCGAAGGCCGCGCCAGTCCGAACGCCGGAAGCGAACGAAGGGACGGTGCCGATGATGGTCGCTTATGCGCTCGCGACCTTGCGAGCCAGCGTCAACCAGCTGGCCAGCCTGCACTCGCTCGGCGTCGTGACCGACGGTCATCGGATGCAGTTCTACGCGGAAGTCCGCAAGCTGTTCGAACGGACCGGATTCGATCAGGCCGTGTTCGAACGGCTGAACAACGTCAGTCCCATCACCGATCCCTCGCTCCAAAAGATCATCAAAGGCATCGGCCATGGCCGATGAGAAAGGAACGCTCATGGAGACCAGACGGTTTCTGATCACCGCGTACATGCTCATGGAGAACCTCGCGAACAAGCTCTATGACTGCCCGGGCGCCTGCCTGTGGGAGGTCGTCCGTAACGGGGTGTGCGCCTGCATGCCGGGAGACGCTTGGATCCCGAACAAGGCCCGCGTAGAAGTGCTGCTGGCGCGCGACCACCCCATGAACCCGGGCGGCTCCACGCTCGTCGTGCTCGATCACGGATCGGGGTTCACGCAGAAGAGCCTCGAGCTCTGGTGCAACATCGGCCAGAGCCTCGAAGACATGCAGGGCGGCGCCGGCTCCCATGCCGGAGCCTCCCAGAAGCGCATCGGCCGATTCGCGGCCTTGGCCCTGAACCGACGGTGCGCGGAACATCGCGACCCGAACGCGGGGTTCCACATCTTCACGCGGACGACCCCGAAGGGCCGCGTGCGGCGCATCGGCATGATCCCAGCGGAGATTGAGAAGGATCAGGGGATCCGGCTCACGGAAATCGACGGCGACGCTCCGGAGCTCGGCTCCCTGCGCGGGCACGTCGGTTCCTTCACGGCCGTCGTCATCCCGGAACCGGTGTTCGAGACCGTGGACGAAATCAGGGCCGAACTCGCCTGGTTCCTCCCGCGCAAGCAGGATCGCACGTTCAACATCACAGTTGGAGGAAGTCCGTTGCCGGCTCCTCCGCTGTCGGACAAGGTCACCCACGTACAGGAAGACGGAGGAGCGATCGAAGCCTATCTCGATCGCTTCGACACGTCCGAGAGGACGAGCGGCGGCATCTGGCTGTGCGATGCGGAAACGGGATTGCGGGTGGCCCATGCACCCAGGCTTCACTCGTGCCTGCCGTCAATCCTCTGCCGCCACGACCTCACGGGAGACATCTTCATCCCGGGACTTCTCGCGAATCAGGATACGTCGAGAAGCTCGCTTACGAAGGAGTTCGTGCGAAGCGACGCGTGGAAGAAGGCCTTCCTGTACCTCACGGCCCACGTCGTCCCGAAGGCGGCCAGCCTGCTCGATGACACCGAGGTCGACACGAGCCCGATCGACAAGCTGGTGCGCGACATCGCGGATCAATCGTTGAAGATCTATGGCAAACCGGATCCGATCCCGGGTCCGCCGTGGGAATGGATCGTGCCCCCGCCGCCGCCGCCTAACCCTCCCGGTCCGCCAAGAGGCAAACTTCCTGGAGGCAAGCCACCGAGCGGAAGTGACGAGGAAGACGAGGACGAGGAGGACGATCCGCCGCCGGGGCCCGAACCCAAGATCCGTCGGATCAAGATCGGCGACAAGACCTACGTCTTGGCCCGGCTGCGCCTGTCTGAGCTGATTTGGGCGGAGGTGGATCAAGTCAATCCAGCCGTCATTCTCATCAACTCGGGTACGTACGCGGCCATGCCCAAAGAGGCACGCGCGCAGGGAGAACATTTCCTGCTCATGTTGCTCTCCGCGGTCGCACGTGGCGAGCATCCGGACGACTCGCTCGCCGCCGCGGAATTCGTCGCCAGCCATCGCCGGAACTTCCTGCGCGGCTGCGCGATCTAACGGCGAAACATGTACGAAGCGGCACTCACTCCTCACGGGAGCGGGTGCCGCCTTTTTTTGGAAAATCGCGACGCAAGAAGGGTTGACAGCATCCGTATTTTCTGGTTCACTACGCGGTCCGAAGAAACATCGAAAACAGGAGGCGGACATGAAGGAAGACGCGAAAGTGCTCACCCTGCCGCCACGGGACCCGAAGCGGGTCGTGGAGGCTATCAAGCACGTTCACCATCGACTGCAGGAAGATGCCGCCGTCTTCGACGGCCAGAAGGACCTCGAGTCGCTCGTCAGGAGCCTGCTGCGTTTCCTCGAAAGCCTGCTCGTGACGGATGGCGAGGGGCGGTTGCTGGACGAGGCGACGCAGGACCTCCTGCTCGCGCTCACGATGCTCGCCGTCGCGGCCCCAACGAGTGATCTCGCGAAGGTCGAAAACGAGCTGCTGCGGCGCAAGGCGTACCTGAACGGATTGAGCGCGGAGATGGTCCATATCGCCGAGGAACTCCGAATCCTGAAGGGGCAGGTCGAACCCCTTGAGGCGATGCTTAAACTAAAAACCGATCACGAGACCACGGCGAACCAACAGAGACTCCGGGAACTTCAGGCTCGACAACGGCAACTCAAGGCTCGAGAGGAGGAGCTCGTCGAGCTTCGGACCCAAGAAAGCCTCAAGCATGTGAAGCTGGACCTGTGGAAACGCAAGCTCTCCGAAGCGCTGCCGGATTTCATCGGCGAACCCTTGCCGGCTAACTCCGTCCTCCAAGCACGACCGGAAGAGGTCCAACCAAAGATTGAGGCCGAACCGAAGGTCGAAGCCAGGCCCGAACCGGTCGCGGCCATCGCGCCACCCATCGGGACAAGGATGGAGCGGCTTGCGTGCATCGCGACCGAGATGCAGCTTCGTCCGGAGGACGTGCTGCTCATCTGCCTGTACGAGACGGTGCCGCCGGACACGGGGCATGTCGGATTGGTCCGGATAGCCAATGCCGCCGGCAGCCTGCTCCGCTCCCTCGGGTGGGACAAGCATCGTTTCAAGGGATTGTTCGATCGGGTGGATGACTGGAGGACGCGGCGGGATGTGTATCTGAACCCAAAGCCCGGCAAATTTTGCAGCTGCTTCAGGCGCAAGAAGGGTCCGCTACCCTTTGAAGCCAATGGCCTTCTCTCCCCTGAAGAGACCCAGCGATTCCTCAAGGCCTTCCTGGCGAAAGAAGAGACGTGACTCACGCCGGTCGTTGTACAAACGACCGGTGTTTATTATTAACCGCCGGCACGACAATCCCTTGACCCGAGGGGTTATCCATGGTAATCTCCGTCGGTCCTTGGAATGCCGGACGGCCGCGCTGGATCGCAAGGTCCGGTGAGGAAAGTCCGAACACCCTTTGGGCCGCAAGGTTCATTGAAAAGGAGCGTCGCTAACGGCGACCAGGCATACCGGTGGGGATCGAACGCGTTGGAGAAATTCACGCGTTTGCCTCTCATCGCAAACCTAGGGAAAGTGCCACAGAGACTATACTATCCCCCGTCGCTCCTTAGGGAGCTATGGGGGAGAAAGGTGAAAAGTTCGCGGAGGTCCGCAAGGGCTACCGCGTTCACCCCATGGCGACATGGGTGTGTGGAAAACCCGCTCCGGTGCAAGAGCAAGTTTGGTAGCTCGCTAGAATCCCGCAGCAATGCGGGAACCAGAGAGATGGCCGTCTCCTTCCCGCAAGGGATGACAGACAAAATTCGGCTTACAGGCATCTCCAAGGACATCAAAATCCCTCGCCTCCGGCGGGGGTTTTTGATACGATGGGGCCGATATGAAGCGCTCCGAGCTATTTTTTACGCTCATCCTCCTGCCCCTTGATTTGCTTGCCCTGCTCGCCGCTGCCGTCACGGCGTACTATTCGCGTTTCCTGTCGGTGTTCACCTCGGTGCGCCCGGTCATCTTTGACCTCAAGATCGAAGGGTTCCTGCCGGTCGCCCTGCTCGCGGCGTTCGTGTGGCTCGCGGTGTTCGCGGCCTCCGGGCTCTACACGGCGCGGCGGATCAGCATCGCGCATGAGCTCACGCGCATCGCGCTTGCCTGCTCGACCGGCATGGCGGCGGTGTTCGCCATCCTGTTCTTCTCGCGCACCTTCTTCGAATCCCGCTACATCGCGGTGGCGGCATGGCTCCTTTCCATCGCCTTCGTGTGCGCGGAGCGCCTCGCCGTGCGCGCGGTGCAGCGCAGCCTCATCCGATTCGGCATCGGGGAGCGACGCGTTGTGCTCATCGGCCAGAACCGCTCAAGCGCGGCGCTCGACGCGTTCTTCGCCGAGAAGCATCGCTTCGGCTTCCACGTCGCGGCCCATTTCAAGACGTTCGATGAGGCAGCCAGGCACCACATCCTGGGGCTCAAGAAAAAGGAGGAGGTGGACGAGGTGTGGCTTGCCGACCCGGAGGCGAGCCGGGGGACGGCGCTTGAGATCCTGGGATTCACGGAGGTGGAACATCTCGGATTCCGGTACACGGCCGACTTCTTTGCCTCCGCGGTGGGCAAAAGCGTCATCCATACGTTCGCTGGCGTACCGGTCATCGAGGTGCAGAAGACTCCGCTCGACGGCTGGGGCGCCATCTACAAGCGCGCGTTCGACATCGTCGTCTCCCTCGTCCTGCTCATCCTCACGGCGCCGCTGCAACTCGTGATCGCGATCGCGCTGTTCGTCGAGAGCCCTGGGCGCGTGTTCTTCTCGCGCCTTCCCGGCGGGGAGAAGACCATGCGCGTGGGGGCTGGCGGGGGGCTGTTCCACTATTTCAAGTTCCGCTCGATGGTGCGTGACGCGCACAAGTACCGGTTCGACCCGTCCTTCCTCAAGGCTCATGGCAATCTGCGCGAAGGCTCCCCGCTGTTCAAGCTCAAGGAGGATCCGCGCGTGACCACCGTGGGACGATTCCTCCGAAAATATTCCCTCGACGAGCTGCCGGAGTTCTTCCTCGTGCTCATAGGAAGGATGTCGCTCGTGGGCCCGCGTCCGCATCTCCCGGAGGAGGTCGCCCTCTACAAGCCGATCCAGCGCAAGGTGCTCACCATCAGGCCCGGCATCACGGGGATGGCGCAGATCAGCGGACGTGCCGACCTTGACTTTGACGACGAAGTACGGCTGGATATCCATTATCTCGAGCATTGGGGCCCGTGGATGGACCTGTACATCTTGTTAAAGACCCCATTGGTGGTGCTGTTCCGGAAAGGGGCATATTGAAAAGGTTTGTCAGGCGGGTCAGGTTGGTCAGGTTCGTGAGGAACCCCTGACAGACCTGACAGACCTGACAGACCTGACAGACCCATGAAGATCGCCATCGTCCACGACCATCTCGTCCAAGACGGGGGTGCGGAAAAGGTGCTTGAGGCCATCCAGGAGATCTGGCCCTCGGCGCCTACCTACACCCTCGTTTTCGATGCGCGCCGGCTGCCCGCGTTCGCGGGGAAAGACATCCGCACCTCGTTCATCCAGCGGCTCCCGTTCGGACGGACCAAATACCAGTGGTACCTCCCGCTCATGCCCACCGCGACCGAGTGGTACGACCTGCGGGAATTCGACGTCGTCGTGTCCTCTTCGAGCGCGTTCTCGAAAGGGGTGATCACGCGCGACGACGCGCTGCACGTGTGCTACTGCCACACCCCCACGCGCTATCTTTGGAGCGACACCCATTCGTACGTATCCGAACTGCGGCTCCCCTCCCCGGTGAAGGCGCTCCTCCCGCCCATCCTCTCGGCCCTGCGCATGTGGGACCACCAGGCCGCGAGCCGCGTGGACGCGTTCGTGGCGAACTCCGAGACGGTAAAGCGCCGCATCGCGAAATATTACGGGCGTGAGAGCGACGTGATCCACCCGCCCGTGGACACCGACAAGTTCGCCGCCACCCCTACCCCCTACCC
>MGDT01000004.1:101232-125081 GCA_001791045.1 Candidatus Uhrbacteria bacterium RIFCSPHIGHO2_01_FULL_63_20
CCCTACCCCCTCTTCGTATTTCCTCGCCGGCGGACGCCTGGTGGCTTACAAACGCTTCGACCTGGCGGTGGAGGCCGCGAACCGCACCGGGATCCCGGTGAAGATCTTCGGCACCGGGCCGGTGGAGAAGACGCTGCGGTCTCGCGCGAAGAAGAACGTGGAGTTCGTCGGACGCGTCTCTCCGGTCGAACAGGCGGCGCTCTATGCCGGGGCCAAGGCGTTCATCCATCCGCAGGAAGAGGATTTCGGCATCACCCCGGTGGAATCCATGGCTGCCGGAGTGCCAGTCATCGCCTGGCGCCGCGGCGGGGCGACCGAAACGATGGAGGAAGGGGTCACGGGCGAGTTCTTCGACGAGCAAAGCTGGGAGGAACTGGCCGATCACCTGATCCGGTTCGATGCGTCCCGCTACGATCCCTCGGTCATCCGCGCGCATGCGGCGCGATTCGCGCGCAAACGGTTCCAGGACGAATTCAAACGGTATGTCGAGCAAGCGTGGGAGGAGCGCTCGCGGCGCTTGTAGCATGCAGGTCCTCGTAAACGCCCGCCACCTCGCGAATCCCTCGACCGGCGTCGGGGAATACACGACGCAGCTCCTGCGCGCGGCGTTCGCGATCGACCCCGAGGACTCCTTCACCCTGCTTTCGACCGGGTCGCGTAGCGCAGACCCCCTCATGCTCCCCCTTGGTAAGGGGGAGCTCGCGCATGTCCATCGGCGCATCCCGAACCTTCTCCTGAATGCCAGCGTGCTACTCATGGGTCGTCCGACGCTTTCCGACCTCGCCCACGAACGTCCGGACGCGATCTGGCTGCCGAATTTGGACATCGTAGAGGTTCCTGACGGCGCTCGGACCGCGCTGACCATCCATGATCTGTCCTGGTACCTGTTTCCCGAGCTGTATTCCCGCAAGATGCGCGCGTGGCATGCCGCCTGCCGCCCCGAACGACTGATCAAGCGAGCCGACGTGCTGCTGGTCCCGTCGAAAAGCACCGCCGAAGCGCTTGCGGCCGCGTTCCCGTCCGTCTCCCCCCGCATCACGGTCATCCCGCATGGGGTGGATCGCCGTTTTTCTCCAAACCAGGAACCGTCAGATCACGGCTGGAAGTCGAAGCTGAAGCTTCCGAGCCGCTACCTGCTGTTCGTGGGGACGCTCGAGCCGCGCAAGAACGTGACCAGGATCATCGACGCCGTGGCTCAGTACCGTGAACGGTCCGGAGATCCCATCCATCTGGCACTCGCGGGAGGGTTCGGATGGAACAACCGAGACATCCGGCGCCGGCTGGTCCGTCCGGACGTCCAAGGATGGGTCCATGTGCTCGGCTATGTCCCGTCCGAGGCCCGACCGACCCTCTACCGCCACGCCCAGGCGCTCCTCTGGCCGTCGCTCTATGAGGGGTTCGGGCTGCCCATCCTCGAAGCGATGGCGTCCGGCACCCCTGTGATCGCGAGCGTCTCGCCTGGCGTCGCGGAAACCGCCGGGGAAGCAGCCGTGTTGGTGGACCCGCTCATCCCGTCAGACATCGCGGATGCGCTTGGACAACTCTTGGGTTCAGGTTCGCTTCAGATGCGTTTGAAGGAGGCGGGGCTCCGTCGTGCGGCGGACTTTTCTTGGGAAGTCGCGGCACGCGAAACGCTTCAGACGATCCGAGGGTGAAGCGTGTGGATAACCGTGGGCCGAAAGGCCGATTTTTTGCGTTGATTTTGCTATAATTGACCCCATGAACGTGGGGATCGACGCACGCATGTGGGGCCCTTCAATGGGAGGCGGCGGACTTGGCCGCTATGTTGAGCAATTGGTCACGAATCTCTCCGCGCTTCCCGGAGATGACCGTTTCACGCTCTGGCTCAAACCCGAGAGCGTCCCCGCGGCTCAAGTGGACGAACGGCGATTCACCAAACGCGCGGCCGACGTGCACTGGTACACGCTGCGCGAACAGCTCCTGATGCCGTCGCTCATCGCGCGTGAGCGGTGCGATCTGGTGCACTTCCCCCACTGGAACGTCCCCTTGTCCATCCGCACGCCGTTCGTGGTCACGATCCACGACCTGATCCTGCTCGAGGAGCCCCGGAGCGCGCGGGCCACCACGCGCCACCCGCTCGTGTACCAGGCGAAGTACGCCGCGTTCCGGCGCGTGCTCGCGCACGCTGTGCGCGACAGCCGTGCCATCATCGCCGTGTCCGAGTACACCCGCCGATCCATCCTGTCGCACTTCCCCGACGTGGACCCGGGCAAGATCCGCGTCATCTACGAAGGCGTGACGGCACTGCCCCCTGCAAACCCCGCCCACCCTGCTCACCCCGCAACCCCTTACTTCCTCCACGTCGGCAACGCGTATCCGCACAAGAACCTGGAATCGCTTCTGCACGCCTTCTCGTATTTCCACCAGGCGCATCCGGACGTGAAGCTGGTGCTCGCCGGACGGCGCGACGCCTTCTTCGACCGCCTGCGCACGGAGGCCGAGGAGATCGGCATCACGGACGCGGTGGTGTTCGTGTCCGACCCCGACGACCAGGCCATCGCCGAACTGTATCGCCATGCGAGCCTGTACCTGTTCCCGAGCCGCGTCGAGGGGTTCGGGCTGCCGGCGCTCGAAGCGATGAGCGAAGGGGTGCCGGTCGCCGCCGCGCGGACGAGCTCGCTCCCCGAGATCCTGGGCGACGCGGCCGTGTACTTCTCCCCCGACGACCTCGAGGCCATGGTGGAAGCCATGGAGACCGCGCTCACCGACGAGCCGCTGCGCCGGAGCCTGCGCGAACGCGGCCGCGAACGCGTGCGACGCTACTCGTGGCGCCGCATGGCCGAGGAAACGCTCCAGGTCTACCGATCGGTCGTATAGGACCAATAGGACCTATGGAAGATCGACGTACATCCGCCCCGCGCATCAAGCGCTCGCTCACCGAAAAGGTGAGCGCGGATTCGCTCGCCCGGATGCTCGCCACCCGAGCGGCCGCACGCCGGGTGACCAACCTGTATGACCATTCGATCCCGCCGCACCTGCGCCCGCAAGGGATCGCCGGTCCGGCCGGCCCGTCGTCGCTCTCGGTGAGCCTTCACGGGGCACGGATGTCCCCGTACGTGATCCACCTGTCCGGGCACGGCCATGACTCCTCATCCGGCGAAGGCGCTACGCCGCGTCTCAACTTCCTGCATGCGGCCCCGCTCGTGCTGGTCGAGCCGCAAGGCGACCTGCTCCGGCTCGATCCCACCGACGTCGCCGGCCAGCTGGGCGAGGATTTCCTCCCCTCCGAGGCGCTTGAGATCCGTCTCCCCGCCGAACGTCCGACGCGCGCGATTCCCCGCGTCGCGACCACGACAAGCGAGGGCTTCTCGCTGGCACCGCTCACGCCCGCCTCGGTGCCGACGGACTTCGAGGCGTACCTGGTGCTCCCCGAGACGGACGCGGAGGATGAAGAGGCAGAAGAACTTGAGGAGCTAGAACAACTTGAGGTGGTGGGGCTCGAGATCGCGCCGATAAACTCCCCACATGAGGGGGAGCCGGCGCCTCGCGGCTGGTTCGCGTTCCGCTCAAGCGCCTCGCGCGCGGTCGCGGCGTTCGCCCTGCTCGCCGCCGCGTTCGTGATCCCGCTGCACGCGCTCGGATTGGTCGGATCCCTGAAGGCCGCCGGCGAACGCGTAGAGGCCGAGGGGACCGACGCGGTCGCCTCCCTCACGGAGGGCGCTTCGGCCGCGCTCGAGCTCGATCCCGCGGGCGCGGCGAACGCCTTCGAGGCCGCCGGAGCCAAGTTCTCGCGGGCGCAGAAGACGATCGACGAACTGGGCACGGGCGTGCGCCTCATCGCGTCGGTCATCCCGACGGGACGACTGGTCGAGGCGGGCGAAGCGTTGTCGAAAGCCGGCGAACGCGTCGCCGACGGCTTCGTGGCGCTCGGGTCTCAGCCCGACCCCACGCCGACCTCGCGATTGTCGCTCCTCGCCACCTACTTCCGCGCCGCGCTCCCCCATCTCACCCTCGCCGCCGAGGACATCGCGGACGTGGACGCCCAGGACATCCCCGAGGAGCAACGCGCCGCGTTCGTCGCCCTGCAGACACGCCTCCCGTCGCTCGTCGACGGCCTCACCGATCTCCTTCGGTTCTCGGACGCGGCACTCACGCTCCTGGGAGACGACGGCACGAAACGCTACATCCTCGTGTTCCAAAACGACGCCGAGCTCCGACCGACCGGCGGGTTCATGGGGAGCTTCGCCGAGGTGGAAGTGGCCGACGGACGCATCGTGGGGATGCACGTGCCCGGCGGCGGGACCTACGACCTGCGCGGCTCGCTCACCACGACGCTCGCCGCCCCCGAGCCGCTGCGCCTGCTCTCCGCGCGCTGGGAATTCCAAGACGCGAACTGGTTCCCCGACTTCCCCACCTCCGCGCGCAAGATCCTGGATTTCTATTCCGCCGCGGGCGGCCCAACGGTCGACG
Source organism: Candidatus Uhrbacteria bacterium RIFCSPHIGHO2_01_FULL_63_20 (assembly GCA_001791045.1). Classification (GTDB taxonomy): domain Bacteria; phylum Patescibacteriota; class Patescibacteriia; order UBA9934; family GWF2-40-263; genus 2-01-FULL-63-20. Next base: position 105,664 of record MGDT01000004.1, read on the forward strand.
GCGTGGTGGCCGTGAACGCCTCGCTCCTTCCCGAAATCCTGTCCGTGCTCGGTCCGGTGGACATGCCCGCCTACGGCCGCACCGTGACCGCCGACAACGTGCTCGCCGAGGCGCAACGGATCGTGGAGATCGAATACGACCGCGAGGAGAACAGGCCCAAGGCGTTCATCGGCGACCTCGCCGACGCGCTGCTCGAACGCGCCTCCACCATGGACAGCGGATCCTTCCCGGTGGTGCTCGACGTGCTTGCCCGATCGCTCGCGCAGCGCGAGGTGCAGGTCTATATCGCCGACCAGGAGATCGAACGCGAAGTGCGGGAACTTGGCTGGGGCGGCGAGCTCAAGTGGACGGAGGGCGATTACCTGATGGTGGTGGACACGAACCTGGGCGGCGGGAAGACCGACGCGGTGATCGAGGAACAGGTTCGGGTGGCGGTCGCGATCGCGCCCGACGGCTCGGTCACGAACACCGTCACGGTCACGCGCACGCATTACGGCGAGCCGGGAGCCTTGTTCACCGGGGCCAACAACGTGGATTACCTGCGCCTGTACGTGCCCAAGGGGAGCACCCTCCTGTCTTCGGACGGCTTCACGCCGCCCGCGAGCACCCTGTTTGAACCGGTCGAGCCGGATTGGGGGATGGACGACGACCTCTTGTACGAGCAGGAGTCCGCGTTCACGCACGCGAGCGGGACGCGCGTGTCCGAAGAGCTGGGGAAGACCGTATTCGGCAACTGGATGCAGACGAAGCCGGGCAAGAGCTCGACGGCGACCTTCACCTACCGCCTGCCGTTCATGGTCGCGGCGAGGAGCGCACAGAGCGGGTGGCTCGACGCGGTTTCGCGGTGGCTGGGCCGTCCGCGCACAGACCGCTACACGCTCACGGTGCAGAAGCAGTCGGGAGTCATGAAGCGCGACACGTCCGTGACGCTCTCCGTGCCCGAGTCGTTCGCCACCGTGTGGTCGTCCCACGAGCTCGAAGGCGCGCGCTTCGACGCGCGCACCGACGGGTTCTTCGCCGCCCTCTTCGAACGCACGAACGACTGATATGGAACGGGCCAAACACGAAAAGGATCTCGCTCGGGACCTGCAGGCGATCTACGCCGAACCCGACGGCGAGTTGCCGGACCTCTCCACGCTCGGGAAGCCGCCGCGCGCGAAGCTGCATCGCATCCTGATCGGCGTGCTCGTGGCCCTGTCGGTCGTCTCCTCCGCGGCGTGGGCCGGATTCTTCCTGATCACGCGCGGGTGGGGCGGGAGCGGACAGGTCTTGGCCGCTTCGGTGGAAGGCCCCGAATCGGTGCGCGCCGGCGAGGAGGTGTTTTTCACGGTGCGCTACAAGGACGACGGCCGGGTCCCGATCGCCCAGCTCGAATTCGAGCTGAACCTGCCGGATTCCTTCCATGTGACCAGCGCCGTCCCGGCCCCGGACGAAGGGATGACCTGGCGCGTGGGCTCGCTCACCCCCGGTTCCGACGGGGCCGTGAGCGTGGGCGGGTATTTCCGCTCCGAAGTGCCGAGCGCGCAGACCTTGCAGGCCGCGTTCACCTACCGCCCGGCCAATTTCAGCTCCGACTTCCGTGATTTCAAGTCGCTTGCCGTGCACGTGGACGACACGACGCTCAAGCTCGCGGTGAACGGGCCCGCGAAAGCGCTTGCCGGCGACCAGGTGCAGTACGTGCTCGAAGCGCTCAACGCCGGCACGCTCCCGCTCGAGCGCGTACGCCTCATCGCCGACCTCCCCAAGGACTTCCGGTTCGCCTCGTCGGACCCGGCCCCCGCCGCCCCCGGCGTGCCCGCCTGGGACCTTCCCGCGATCGCGCCCGGAGCGACCGCCGCGGTCACGCTCAAGGGGAGCTACACGGCCACCGCCGACGGGACGCAGGCCGTCACCGTGCGCGGGGCGTTCGTGGAAGAGGACCGGGAACTCGCCCAGGCCGCGGCCAGCGCGAACACCGACATGCTGGGCGGGGCGATGGACTTCCACCTGGTGGTGAACGGCGGGACCGATGACCTGTCGCTCGACCCAGGGGCGCTCCTGCGGCTCTCCCTCGATTACGGCAACCACGGGGCGCAAGTAGTGAACGACGTGTCGTTCCGCCTGACCGCCGAAGGGGCGGACGCCAAACCCCTCCCCGTCGACTGGGAGGCGGCGACCGGCGTCGCGGAGGGGGTGCGCGTGAAGAACGTCCTCGTCTGGGACAAGACGAGCGTCCCGGAACTCGCCGCGTTGGCCCCGGGAGCGGAAGGGGTGATCGACGTGAGCGTCCCGCTCCTCTCCGCGATCGACCCGTCCAAGATAGGCGACCGGCTCATCCTTACGCTCACGGGCACGGTGCAAAAGGTGGGCTCGGTCGCGGGCCCGCGCACCATCTCGGCCACACCGATCAAGGTCTCGGTGAACAGCGACTTCGCCGCGACGGCCGAGGCGCGGTACTTCACCCCCGACGGCGAACCCGTGGGCCAAGGGCCGCTCCCGCCCAAGGCCGGGCAGACCACCACCTACCGCGTGTACTGGACCCTGTCGAACCGCTTGCACCCGCTCGAAGGGCTGCGCATGAGTACCACGCTGCCTGCGCACGCGGGGTGGATCGACCGCAAGGATGCGCAGCAGGGCACGCTCGCCTACGACTCGGTGACGCGCACGGCGTCCTGGACCATTCCGGCATGGCCCGCGGACCAACAGACGGTACAGGCCTGGTTCGACGTCGCGGTCGTGCCGGACGCCTCCGACGCAGGCTCGTTCCTGAAACTCACCAACGCCGCCGGAGCCGAGGCCGCCGACACGGTGACCAAGAGCCGCCTGTCGCGGGTGATCAGCGATCTCACGAGCGAACTCCCCACCGACGCCGACGCCAAGGGCAAGGGGGTCGTGGTGGACTGATACGGAAAAAGCCGCCCTGCGAACCAGGACGGCTTTCGTTTTCAGGCGGCTTCCGAACCGCAGATCTCCTTCACGATGAGGCTCACCGCGGTCTGCGACGAGCCGATGAGCGCCGGCGGGTCCAGGATGGGCGTGCCAATCACTTGGTAGTCGGCGCCGGCCTCTTCGGCTTGGCCAGGGGTCATCATCCGCTTCTGGTCTTTTGCCTCTGCCCAGGCGGGACGGATCCCGGGAGTGACGATCTTGAAGTCCTTGCCGCACGCTTCGCGCACGAGGCGGATCTCCTCGGGCGAACACACCACGCCGTCGAGACCGCATTCCTTCGCGAGCATGGCTCGTTTCACCACGAGGTCCCGCAACGCCTTCTCCCCGGCGTCGTCCACCGCTGATGCCAACAGATCGGCGGAGCCGAACAGGACGTTCGGCTTTGAAAGCGTGCCGACCTTCACCAGGTCAGGATGCTTCTGGCTGGTGAGCACGGTGACCGCGATGAGCATCGGCCTGGGCTCTTCGGGGAACTGCTTGTGCCGGAATTCCCACCCCTCGTCGCGTGCCTTCACGGCCGCACGCATTCCCTCCTCGCAGGTTTCCGCGTACACGTTCATCATGGAAACCCCGTGCTTGGTGGCGGCGCGGACGGCACCCGCGACGGTGCGGGGGATGTCCACGAACTTGAGGTCCAGGAACACGCGGCATCCGGAGCTGATCGCTTCGCGGACGATCGCCGGCCCGAACGCGACGAACGCCTGCATGCCGATCTTGAGCATCCCCACGTGGGCGCCGAGCGCCGCGGCATGCGCGCGGATGAAGGCGTCGTTATCCGAATCGAGCGCGACGATGATCTTCTTGGCTGCTTCTTGCGGAGTCATCGGACTCCTCCTTTCGTGGGTCGAATGAACGCGCGGGTACCTTAACAGAGGGGCCGGAATGGGCAAGATTCATTGACGGGAACGCCCTCCGGACATACCATCGTCTCACTTCGCGCCCATAGCTCAGCTGGATAGAGCGCTTCCCTCCGAAGGAAGAGGTCGCACGTTCGAATCGTGCTGGGCGCACCAAAGACGACGTCCTTGAGGACGTCGTCTTTATGATCGGCGCAATGCCCTCGCCAGACGATAGGCGCCGTACCGCAGCGGATCCGTCACGACATCGAACGTGCCGGGCGAATCCGCGCGCTCCCCGCCCCAGCCGAGCTTGAAGCGGGTGATGCCGGACCACGGATGGCTGTCCGGCGCGCCTTCCGGAGCCACGCCCCACCAGTCGTACGCGGCGAGCCCCTTGGCCTTGGCGTCCTCGATGAGCTTCCAGTGGAGCACGAACGGGGCCATCACGTTGCGGTGCTCGTCGGAGGAGGCGCCGTGCAGGTAGGTGCGCGTGCCGGCGAAGTCCGCCATGATGTTCGCGGCGATCACCTTCCCTTCGAACCGAGCGACGGCGAGAAATGCCACGGCGCAACCTCCCCATGCCCCTCCTTCGTAAGGAGGGGGTAGCGCTTTCAGTAGCCGTTCGTAGTACGCCCGATCATGCAATCGGAACCCGCCGCGCGACCCGGTGGTCTCGAACAAGGGCCACGCCCCGTCGAAATCAGACGAATCAAGCTCGATCTCCACCCCTTTGCGCTCGGCAAGCCGCAGGTTATAGCGCGTCTTCTCGTGCATGGCGGCGAGCAGATCTTCGGACGACCTCACGAGGTCCGTGATCAGCGTGTGCGACGGCTGGATGTCGATCGTCTGGCGAGCGCGCCGGTCGGAAGGCTTCTGTGCAGGTTCTATCCGGACGAAGACCTCACCCATACCCTCTCCTTCGTAAAGAGAGGGGTAGCGCCCTACTGGCCCTTTCGGGCAGTACAGGTACTTCATCCCGAACGGGAGCGGCATCTCGATGAACTGCCCTGCCCACACCTCGAGGTCGCCGCGACGGATGACCCGACGACCAAGCGATTCCTGGAACATCCCCCATTCCCACGACTGCAAAAACGCGCCGGAGCGAGGACCTCGTTCGGCGACGAACGCATTCCACATCGATTTGTTCAGCCCTTCTTCCACACTACTTCGACAACCGTTTCAACGCCTGGCGGATCTTCTCTTCGGTGTCCCCTTCAAGCCCTTCGAGCGCGTCGGCGGCCTGCTTGCGGCGGTAGCCGAGTCCCACGAGCGCATCCGCCGCTTCATCCTCGCCTTTCGTCCCGGCTTCCTCGTCGGCCAACACGCCCGAGATCTCGAGCACGATCTTTTGCGCGGTCTTCTTGCCGATCCCCTGCACCGAGGAAAGGAACGCCACGTCCGCGGAAGCGATCTTTCCAATCACCTCGTTCACCGGGGCGGCGCAGACGATCTTCTGCCCGCTCTTGGGCCCCACGCCGGATACCGAGATGAGGCGGGAGAACAGCTCGAGCGCCTCGGCGCTCGCGAAGCCGAACAGCTCGCGGCCGTCCTCGCGCTGGGCCTCGTGCGTGAACAGCACCACCTCGCCCGAAAGCCCCCGCGAGGCGGCCTCCGGCATGGTGACGCGGTACCCCACCCCCGCGATCTCGACGATCACGAATCCCACGCCCCGATGCACCAGTTGGCCCCGCAATCGCGCGATCATATCGGGGGCACTTTAGTCTGAATCGTCCCCTTTTTCAAACGTCAGCTCGTAGAACTTCCCGGCCCGCTTTTCGATCTCCTCGCGCATGTCCGCAGGCATGGACGCGGGCCAGGGAGCCTCGCCCAACACCGCCGCATGCACGATCGCGAGCGCCTTCCCGAACCTGGGACCCGCCTCCATGCGAAGCACCTCCATGAGCGCCACGCCGTCGAGCCCGGCCTCGCGGAAATGGCGATTGCGCTCGCGTTTCTTTTCCTCCGCCCGGCGCGCGGCCTTCTCCTGACGCTTCCACGGCGCGTAATCGTGCTCTGCGCGCAGGAAATTCGCGACCGGGGTGTGATCGTGCCACATCATCCCTTCGCTCCTCCTCGCGCTGCCAAACGTCATGTCGAGCAGCACGCATCCTTGCAACAGGTCCAGGAAGTCGTCGCTGTCGTAGCCCCGGGTCTCGGCGAGGTTCACGAACCGATCGATCGCCGCGGGATTCGGCTTGGGTGCGAACGCCAGGTTCACGTCCATGTGGCTGCCGATCATGTCCTCGAGGAGCGCCGCGTCGCGGTCGGTGAGCCGGTGCGCCTCGCACACGCGGTGCAGCAAGCCGTGGTAGAGCGGCGCGTGGATCATCCGGTCATGCCCCGGGTAATGGCATTGGATGCCGTAGAGCAGGAAGAATTCCTGCTGCAGCGCCCGGTCCGGCTCCTGCGGCCGGTCCGAGGCGAACGCGTCGTACAGCTCGAGGTACCGCGACCGCATCTTGGCCCGTTCCGACGCCCCGATGTCGTGCCAGTGCGCCATCGCCTCCGTGTCGAACCCCATCTGGCGTCCTCGGCTGCGCTCAAGCGACGTGAACGACAGCGTCGCCCACTTGGCCGCGTCGTGGACGAGTGCGAAGCACTCGAACAGCGCGATGTTCTCCTTGATCCTTTCCTCAAGCTCCTGGATCTCCTCTTCGTACCCTTTCAGGCGCTTGAACTCCTCGATGTCCCGCAGGTGCAACTTCCCGGCAGCGATCGCGTACAGGACGACGAGGATGCGACGCACGTGATGCTCCACGAACGGCCCTTCGCAATGGTGCGGCGGCGATTGCGGCGCGCGAAGCGACTGCGCGAACAACGGCTCCTGCGACGAGACGGCGGCGATCTCGGCGTCCGCGCGCGCGATGAGCGCGGCATCATGCTCCAGCCGCTCGATGGCGGCGTCGAGATATTCCGATTCCCTGGGTTTAGGACCGCTCGTCCTCCGCATATCCGACGCATTTTAGCATGAAAAGACCGACCCCGCAGGGGGCCGGCCGTCGCGACGTCGTTTATCCGCCGTCGAGCTCCGCGACCACGGCGGCGCCGATCTGGTTGGTCGAAGGGCGGGACTGCTTCACGCGCGGGTCAGTGTCCATCAAATTCCGCACGAGCATCGCGAGCGTCCCTTTCCCCTTGCCGTGGATGATCTTCACGACCTCCACGCCGGAGGCGAGGCACTGATCGAGGAACTAGTCGACCTCGCGCCGCGCCTCGTCGACACTCTTTCCGTGCAGGTCCACGACCCCCGGATCGTCTTCCGGAAGCATATCGGCAAGGAACAGCTTGTCGTAATCGCCTTCGTGGCCCGAGACGGTGGGGACGTGCCTTTTCTTGCCCATGAGGTCCTCCATTGCGTCACAGTCGAGATCGAATGTAACGCGCCAGGATAAACGAAAAGGCGGCCAATGTCAAGGGAATGGTATTTCGTCTATTTCCCGCTCTGTTCAGCCAAAAACGTTTGAACATCAGAAAGCGTCACCTTCTTCTTTGCGCCCGCATTCTTGAACCCCCAGTTCTTTCCCATCCCGAAGGTGAATCCGCCGAAATGTTTCATGAGTCCCGGTGCGGCGCCAGACTCCTGCACGTAGATGAACCCGCGCCCCTTCTCCACCACGATGAGCGGCGTGGGCTTCTTGCGATCGAGCGCGACGACCAGCGACAGGCGCTCGCGCACGCTCATCTCCGTGTCGCTTTCCACGATAAAAAACTTCCCCCATTTCTCCCTCTCCTCCCAGATCTCGGCCGCCTTGTCCATCTTGGCCTCCTCGCGCCGCGTGGCCCGCACGTGCTCCATGAGCGCGCGCTGGTAATCCACCACCTGCTTCACCCGGCTCCAGCTCCATCCTTTGCGGCGCAGCGCCCACACGAACCCCGAGTCGTACACCCCGATCGCCTTCACCATCTTCGGGTCGAAGCCGAGCTCCTTGAGTTTCGCATCCGTGACGCGGAACAGCCGCATGAACTGCTCAAGCGAGGACGGAAGCATGCGGCCGGAAGCCGCGTGCCGGGCGCGGTCGAGGCCGGTGTATTCGTGATGGTCGATGATGACCAGCTTCACCCCCATCTTGCGCAACTCCGCCTCGGTCTCGGGCCCGGGCATTTCCACCACCACGACCCGCTCGTACCCCCCTTCCTTCACCTTCTCGACCACGCGAGGCTCCTTATCAAGCCAGGCGCCGCGCGGTTGGTTACTCCGGATGATCGGAAGTTTCATCGCCTTCGCGATCAGCCAGATCTGCACGGCCTCGGGGTCGTTCGGGGGGATGATGAGCACGGTCTTCAAGGCCATACCCCGTACTACAACTTTGGGTGTCTAAGAAAAGCCCCGGCGGTGTCCTGCAGTGTTGTAGTACGGGGCATATCAGGCCTTCTCAAACCCAACCACCATATCCATCTCGTTCGCCCGGAAGGCAATGGCGTTGGCCGGGCGTGCCCCGCTCTTGCGAAGATCCGTCGCGAGCGTGCCGGAGATGATGGCGTCGCGGTGCTCGTCGAGCATGAGGTTCGCCTGCTCGTTCGCGCTTTCGACGAATACGGTGATGCGGTCCTGGATGGTGAGGCCGCCTTCCTTGCGCATGGCGTTCAGCTTGCGGATCACCTCGCGGCTGGTGCCTTCTCGGACGAGTTCCGGGGTGAGCGTCGCGTCAATCTCGACGGCGGCGTCCCCTTTATTGACGATGACGGCCTTCACGTTCACCTCGTCCTTTAGGATCTCGACAAGCTCGGGCGCGAGTTCCCCGCTCGGGAGGCTCACGGTCATGGAGGCGAGGGCCTGGCGCACGTTCTTGCCGGCTTCGGCGCGGCGCTCAAGCGCCTTCGTGACGATGGAACGGACGCGTGCCATGTCGGCGAGCAGGTCCTGGTCGATACGCGTCTCATCGGCCTTGGGCCAGTCCTCAAGGTGCACCGAGAGGCGTTTGCCTTGGCCTGCGAACCCGCCTTCGACGGCCTGATAGACCGTCTCGGCGAGGAACGGGGCGAACGGGGCGATCATCTTCGAGAACGTTTCGAGGACTTCGCGCAGGGTCGAGAGGGCTGCGCCCGAGACCTCACCCATACCCTCTCCTGAACCAGGAGAGGGGTAGCTTGCTTTGAAGCGTTCACGCGAACGGCGCACGTACCATTGGGAGAGGTCCGTGACGAACTCCTGCAGCGGCCGCGCGGCGCCGGCGAAATCGTAGGCATCCATGGCCTTGGTCTGGGCCTTGAGGGTCTCGTGGAGGCGGGCAAGGATCCAGCGGTCGAGGACGTGCGTGGGGGTAGTCGGTAGTCGGGAGTCGGTAGTCGGGGTCGCGTACAACGAATAGAAGGACAGGACGTTCTTCAGGATCATCACGAACTTCTTGTTGACCTCGTCCACGCCGGCTTCGCTGAAGCGCAGGTTCTCGCCGTGCACCACCGGGGAGGACATGAGGTACAGGCGCACGGCGTCGGCGCCGTGCTTCTCCACCACTTCCATCGGGTCCGGATAGTTATTGAGGCGCTTGCTCATCTTCTTGCCGTCTTCGGCGAGCACGATGCCGTTCACCACCACGTTGCGGAACGCCGGCTTGTCGAACAGCGCCGCGGCGAGCACGTGCAGGGTGTAAAACCAGCCGCGCGTCTGATCCTGCCCCTCGGCGATGAACTCGGCCGGGAACCCGGCCTTGAACGTCTCGGCGTTCTCGAACGGGTAATGGAGCTGCGCGTACGGCATGCTCCCGGACTCGAACCAGCAGTCGAGCACGTCCGGAACGCGGGTGTAGACCTTGCCGCCCCTCGTGATGGTGATGGGGTCGATCACGTGCTTGTGCAAATCGTCGACCTTCACGCCCGAAAGCTCCGCGAGCTCGTCGCGGGAGCCCAGGCACAGCACGTCGCCGTCTTGCGCGCGCCACACCGGGATCGGGGTCCCCCAAAAGCGGCTGCGGCTCACGGCCCAGTCGCGCGCGCCTTCGAGCCACTTCCCGAAACGCCCTTCCTTCATGTTCTCGGGAACCCAATTGATCCCCTCGTTGTGCTCGAGGAGCTTTGCCTTGAGCTCGGTCACGCGCACGAACCACGACGAGGTCGCATAGTTGAGCAGCGGGGTGTCGCAGCGCCAGCAGTGCGGATAGCTGTGCTGGATCTTCTTTTTCCAGACGAGGCTCCCGCGCTTGGCGAGCGCCTTGATGATTTCCACGTCCATCCCCTGCCCGTCTTCTTTGGACTTCACGGGACGATCCTTCACCGTAAACCCGTCCGTGACGAGCCCTTCGACAAGCTCAGGGACGAACGTCCCGTTCATCTTCACATGCATGAGCGGCTTCACCTGCTCGCGCTTGCCGAGCTCCATGTCGTCGTCGCCGAACCCGGGAGCGATGTGCACCACCTGGGTCCCATCCTCGGTGGAAACGAACTCGGCCGCGACCACGCGGAAGGCATTTTCCCATTCCTTGAAGTATGGGAAGAGCGGCTCGTAGGTCGCCCCGACAAGGTCGCTCCCCTTTGCCAATCCGACGACGGCCGCGTCCTTGAGCGGGAAGTCTTTTTCGTTTGAAAGACGGGCCAGCGCTGCCTTCCCGATCAGGTAATTCGTCCCTTCTTTCTCGATGAGGACATACTCCATGTCCGCGCCCACGGCCAGCAGGACGTTTCCCGGAAGCGTCCAAGGCGTGGTGGTCCACGCCACCAGCTTCGCCCCGGCGTGCGCCCCGCTGGCCAGCGTGAAGCCGACGAACACCGAGATGTCCGTGACGTCCTGATAGTTCTGGCTCACCTCGAAGTTGGACAGCGCCGTCTCGCAGCGCGGGCAGATGTGCATGGGCTTGTGGCCCTCGTACACGAGGCCGCGTTCCCACAGAGAGCGAAACACCCACCAGATGCTCTCCATGTAGGAGAGGTCCATTGTCTTGTAGCTGTTCTCCATGTCCACCCAGCGGCCGATGCGGCGGATCACCTTTTTCCACTCGTCCGCGTAGGTAAGCACCGTGTCGTGGCAGGCCGCGTTGAAGTTCCCGATACCGAACGCCTCGATGTCGGCGCGGCTCTTGAGGTCGAGCTTCTTCTCGATGATGTTCTCGATGGGCAACCCATGGCAGTCCCACCCCCAAGTGCGCTCCACGCGCCGTCCGCGCATCGTCCAGTACCGCGGCGCCAGGTCCTTCATCACCGACGCGACGATGTGCCCGTAATGCGGCAGCCCGGTGGCAAACGGCGGGCCATCGTAGAACACGTACGCCTTTTCCACCGGCCGATTCTCGATGGATTTCTCGAACACGCAATGCGTCTCCCAATACGAGAGGATGTCGTGCTCTTGAGAAGAGCCAGTAGCGCGTTTTTCATCTGCCATATCGCGGAAACGGTAGCAGTTTCGGGCATTTTGAGCAAAAAAAACAACACCCCTGGAGTGAACCAAGGGTGAGGGTAAAGGGTTGAAGGGGTTAAGAAGGAACGAGGGGTTGAGGGTCGAAGGTTAGCAATCCCGGCGGGAGGCGGAGCCGCAGACTGGACGGGCGTAGACATCGATGAGCCAGTCGAGCCTGACCCTGCCATAGCCGTCCCGGCCGAGGCACGCCGCTTGGCCGTGGTCGCCGACGTGAACCGCCCCAGGGAGGTCGATGGCATGGTCGTCGGACTCGTCGAGGACGGTGCGGTCCTGTGCGTAGATACACAGGCCCTCGATGGCCGTGAGGCCAATCTCGACGTCCTTCACGAACGCGTCGCGGCAGGCGCGGATGGACTTGTTGCGGTTACGACGGCCGTCCTGGGCCCAGATGAACTCGACGTCCGGGTACTTCCGGTCGTAGTGGTTCACGAGGGTCTTCTCGTCTTCGGGGTGGTACGTGAGGCCGAGCAGCTTGCTCGGCGTGACGATGCCCAGGCGGCGGTCGACGAGCACGAGCTGGTCGAACAGGTCAGGGTGATCGTTGTGAGGGATGACCTCGGGGATCGTGGCGAGGTAATCCACGAACTTCTTGAAGCCGAGCTCTCGGCCGAACCCCAGGTCCCACAGGACTTTGGCCTGGCGCGTGCGCTCGTCGGTTTCCTTGCCGGCGACCCCGCCGTCCTCGAGGCGGGCGATGAGCTCCATCACGTCTTTCCCGATGCCGGGCAGGTTGCGACGCAGACGCGCGGACTGGATTTCGTGCAGCTTGGCCACATGGGCCACGGTGAACAGGTTTGTCATGGTGCGATTCCCCGTCCTTCGGTAGTCCTCGCGACAGCTCGGGCCGTCGTTTCGGTATGCCTCGGACAGTTCTGGTGGGTTCCGCCACCGCGGATTTCCTCCGAAAATCGGCACGATTTGCCAGTATCGGAAGAGGCTCAATATAGCAGAAAAACGGCGGAATGTCAACCCTGTCCGGACATGAAAGACCAAAGGACTGGTTTGACAAAATCTATAAATCTATGTATGCTTATCTAGATTTTAGAGATTTATGGACGAAAAACTCCTGAAAATCGGAGAAGCGGCGGCCCTGCTTGGGGTAAGCGTCCCGACATTGAGGGTATGGACGGACGCGGGTAAGGCACGTGCAGGCTTTGTGACTCCGGGTGGACATAGGTTTTATCGGAAACATGACCTGGAACGCATGATGAAACCATTGCTGACCCAGGCGCAGATGTGGGCATCGGACCCGAAAGAGACGACGGTCCCTTCAGAATATCATTGCCAAGACGTCAGCGTATTCCGTGCGAGATGGAGTAAGTTCGAAGCGGAACTGATGAGTTTGTCCGATCTCACGGATTCGCTTCCCCTCATCGCGGCTTCCGTCGGGGAAATCGGAAACAACTCGTTTGACCACAATGTGGGGAATTGGCCGGATGCGCGCGGGATTTTTTTCGCCCACGACATGCAGAAGCGCTACGTCGTCATCGCGGATCGTGGCCAAGGGGTCCTGTCGACGCTTGTCCGCGTGAAACCGTCGCTTGCGACCGATGCCGCCGCGCTCCAAACGGCTTTCACGGAGGTCATCAGCGGTCGCGCTCCGGAAGCGCGCGGAAACGGGTTGAAATTCGTTCGGAAGGTCGTCCGGCGCTTCGGTCTCCCATTCATGTTCCAAAGCGGAGAGGCCGTTTTCCGGTATGATGCGGGTGCGGGCGACCTCATCCTGGAAACCGCCGCGACGCCGATCCGCGGAATCCTGATGTCCCTCTCTTTCCCGTCAAGACAAACCATATGACCATCCAGCTGAAGAAATTCGGAACGTCACTCATCTCGCGGCAGGACGGCCGCGAGGCGTTTCTTGCCTATTCCCCCACGCTCGCAGCGGTAAAACCCGATGAGCGGGTCGTCGTGGATTTTGACGGGATCATCACCTTCACCCCGTCCTGGGGCGCGGAGTTCCTCGGCCTGCTCTCCGAGAAGTTCGGCGACCGACTCACCCTCAAGCGCAGCGACAATTTGTCGGTCATCCTCTCGCTTGAGACCATAGAGGAGGCGCACAAATATCACCTGAAAGTCGTCTGATATATATGAAACCCACCATTTACGTCGGAGCCGACCATGCGGGATGGGAGCTCAAGGAAGCGTTGGAGGAATCGCTCAAGAAAGAGGGGTACAAGGTCGTGGACATGGGCAACCGCGACCTCGTGGAAGACGACGATTACCCGGATTTCGGGTACGCGGTGGCGAAGCGCGTGGTGACCGACCCCGGGAGCCACGGGATCGTGCTGTGCGGCAACGCGCAGGGGATCTGCATCGTCTCCAACAAAGTGCGTGGGGTGCGCGCCGCGACCGGGTTCAACGCCGAGGCCGCGAAGACCGCAAGGACCGATGATGATTCGAACGTGTTGTGCCTCCCGGCCCGATTCCTGAAACCCGCCGAAGCGAAAAAGATCGTGGACGCCTGGCTCGACACCCCGTTCTCAGGCGCCGACCGCCACGTACGCCGCTTGAAGAAGGTAGCGGACATCGAGAAGGAGCAGTTCGGCGTATGATCGAGGTGATTCCCTCCATCCTCGTGCAAAGCCACGACGAGTTCGAACGGCGGTTGCGGCTCGTGGAGAACGATTGCCTTACCGTGCACGTGGACGTGCTCGACGGGACCTTGTTCCCGCACATGAGTTGGGCCGACGCGCGCGCCGTGGGCGCCATGAGGACCGAGGTGAACTACGAGATCCATCTCATGGTGGAGAACCCGCTCCCCATCGTGGAAGCCTGGTCGAAAGAGGTGCCGAATTTCCGCCGCGCGATCGTCCACGCCGAGATGAAACGCCCGCTGGGCGCCGTGCTCGACGCCATCCACGAGCGCGACCTTGAGGCCGGGATCGCGATGAACCCCGAGACGCCCCTGCGCGAGGTCCACGCGTTCGCCCCGAGGATCCAGTCCCTCACCGTCATGGGGGTGCATCCGGGAGCGTCAGGCCAGGCGTTCTTGGGCGCGAGCGTGCTTGCGAACCTGCGCCTCGCTGCCGAACATTTCCCCGACCTGCCGCTCGAAATCGACGGCGGCGTTACCAAGGACCTCCTTGAGGTGTTGATACAGGCGGGAGCCATGCGCGTATGCGCCGCCTCCGCCGTGTTTTCCGCTCCGGATCCCGCCGAAGCGCTGCGCGCGCTGCGCGAAACCGCCTCGACATTCGCTCCGTGAACGTGCTACCATCGCTGCATCATTTATTCATGGTTCTCACGCGTACCGACCCTATGCGCAGACTCATGGCCATTGCCAGCACGCTCTCGCTCGTGCTCGGCCTCGCCCCCATCGCGGCCTCCGCGGCCACGATCCCGCTCTCCCAGGTGCAATCCGGCGACCTGGTGCGCGGCCAGTCCTTCTCGGCCGTCTATTACGTGGGCAAGGACGGGTTCCGCTACGTGTTCCCCAACGACAAGACCTACTTCACCTGGTACAGCAATTTCAATACGGTGAAGTTCATCACCGACGCGGACCTCGCCAAGATGCAGATCGGCGGCAACGTCACCTACAAGCCGGGGGTGAAGATGCTCAAGATCAACTCGGACCCGAAGACCTACGCGGTGAGTTCCGGCGGCACCCTGCGCTGGGTCACCAGCGAAGCGATCGCCGTCTCGCTCTACGGCGCCAACTGGAACACGAAGATCGACGACGTGCCGGACGCCTTCTTCTCCAACTACAAGAAGGGGCCCGACCTCACGCAGGCGGGCGACTTCAACGTGTCCGCGGAGCAGGAAGGCGCGACAGACATCAACGATGACAAGAACCTGAAGGCCCCGACCTACGTCGACATCGTGGACAACCAGTTCTCCGCGACGACGGTGACCATCTCGGCGGGCACCGCGGTGCGCTGGACCAACAAGGGGGCCAGCAAACACACGGCCACGGCCACCGACCTCTCGTGGGGGACCGGGACGCTCGAGAACGGTCAGAACTTCTCCCGCTACTTCAAGACGCCGGGGACGTACACCTACTTCTGCAGCTACCACCCGAGCATGACCGCGACGATCATCGTCCAGTAGCTCGAGGAAACGCCCCGTCACCGGGGCGTTTCGGTTTGACGGAACCCTCCGCGCGTCGTAATGTAAGAAAGTAAGACAACGATATGCAAACACTGGTAAAAGCCACGACGAAGGGACAGATCACCCTTCCGGCGAAATGGCGCAAGACGGTCAGGACCGATCGCTTTATCGTTGAAGAGCGTCATGGAAACCTGGAAATCGTTCCGTTCCACATCAAACGCGCGACGAAACAATCCTACGAGACGGTTTTCAACGCCGAACGCGACAATAAGGGAAAAGGGATTGAAGCGAAGAAACTCCTGAAGGTCCTGAAAAAGCTCCGATAAGGATTATGGACCGGGTTGAGAAGCTGTTCAGGCGTCTCAAGGCGAGGGACCGGGAACGACTCGAGCGCATCATCGAAAAACTGCTTGCGGGAGACAAGGCCGGACTCGACATCAAGAAAATCTCCGGGTCGGACACCTTCCGCGTCCGTTCGGGAGACTTCCGATCATCTTCCACAAAGAGTCAGGTCAGATCGTCATCGATGACGTCACTCTCCGAAACGAGCGGACCTACAAGAACTAGCAACGCCCCGTCACCGGGGCGTTTCGATTTGCGCGAGCGAACCGGTTGTGGCTAAATGAAACGGATATGACCTCCACCTACACGACCGTCATCACAGACGAGGGAAAGTGGCTCGTGGCCCGTTGCGTCGAGTTGGGCGTGGTGTCGCAAGGCAAGACCGTGGAGCAGGCGCAGAAGAACCTGAAGGAGGCGGTCGAGCTATATATCGAGGATGCGCCGAAGACGAAGCGGCAAGCCAAGCGCCGCGCGCCGATCGTGACGACCATGTCGTTCACGCATGGCTAAGACGGTTTCCGGGAAGTATTGCGTAAAGATCTTGTGCCGATATTTCGGCTTTTTTGTTGTCAGCCAGAAAGGAAGCCACATCAAGCTCCGCCGCATGGTCGGCCGGCAGACCGTCACGACAATCGTTCCGAATCACCCCGAACTCTCCATCGGCACCCTTCGTGGCGTGCTGGAACTAGCAGAGGTGGATGAAGCGGCGTTCTTGGAACACGCATGAATTAAAACACGCCGCAGACCAGAGGTATGCGGCGTGAGGACCCGAGGGACCGAGTGGCAGGGCCAAGGGTCCCAGGGACAAAGGGCCTACTTGCGGACGAACAGGAACCGGTAGTCGTCGAACCACTCGTTGTAGAACCAGTCATCGTTCAGGAAACGCATGTCGCCGCCCTCGCTGAGCACCGGCACGCAGCGGCCGCCGCCGTTGTTGAGCGCGGAGGAACCGAGGGCGACGATCCAGAACTTCCTCTGGAGGTCGGGGTTTGCCGCGGCGAACGAGAGGACTTCCTCGCGGATCGCGGGGAGCCAGCCGTTCTCAAGGCCCCAGGCGATGGCCTGTTCGCTCGTCATTGTCTTGCCAAAATGCTTCACGAGGAAGGTCACTTCGCGAGGCGTCGGGTGGTTCTCGAACTCTCGGCCGTCGTACAGGTCGCTCACCCAGTCGAACCGCTTGCGCAGCTCGTCGAGATTCGGGACGGGCTCGTAGCTGACGGTCACGGCGTACTCGTCCGAGGCTCCCGCCTCCGTCTTGGACGCGAGGTCCTGGTTCACGAGGTCGACCATGCGCTTCATGAGCGCATCGTCGCCGAGGAGGATGTTGAACTGATCCTCGGTGAGGCCGATGCGGCCCAAGCGCTGGAGGAACTCGGCCGACTGACCGAGCGAGACTTTGGATGCGAGACTGGCCATGGTGACCTGCCTTTCGGAATGCCGCCGACGAGCCCGTTTCCGCGAGATTGCGGAAAACGGACCTGCCTTTCGTTAAGAGCGGCTGTTCGAGGCCGATGTTCGGCCGCAAAATACCGCTTTCAACGGGTTGCTCGGTTGAAAGAACGACAGCGATTTATACCATATTTTTACGGTTTTGTCAAGAGTCTATGGTTTATAATTCATCTAAAACAAGCCAAAAAGACAACCTAGTCCTGCCTGTGCTAAAATGGCTTCACTATGCCGGATTTGACGATTGGCCCCAAGGTTCGCAAACCGTTGCACCTGCACGACGACAAGCTCAAGGAGCTTGAGATGCGCGCCGTGAAGATCCGCGAGGACATCATCGACATGCTGGTGGAGGCCGGGAGCGGGCACTCGGCCGGCCCGCTCGGGATGACCGACATCTTTACGGCACTCTATTTCCACGTGATGCTCCACGATCCGAAGGATCCGCATTGGGAGGAGCGCGACCGGCTGATCCTCTCGAACGGCCACATCTGTCCGGTGCGCTACGTCACCATGGCGCACGCCGGGTATTTCCCCAAGTCCTGGATGATGACCCTGCGCAAGCTCGGGAGTCCGCTGCAGGGACATCCGGAGCGGCTCAAGCTCCCGGGCGTGGAGACCACCTCGGGGCCGTTGGGCTCCGGTTCCTCGCAAGCGGCGGGGCTTGCCTACGCGGCCCTGCTCGATAAGAAGCCGTGGAGGACGTACTGCGTCATGAGCGACGGCGAGCTCGAAGCCGGACAGACCTGGGAGGCCATGCTGTTCGCGGGGCGCAACCGGCTCTACAACTGCACGTTCGTGATCGACCGCAACAACATCCAGATCGACGGCACCACCGAGGAGATCATGCCGCTCGAGCCGCTCGCCGAGAAGTTCGAGGCGTTCGGCCTCAACGTGGAGCGCTGCGCCGGCAACTCGATCAGCGACTTCGTGACCGCGGTGGAACGGGCGCACGGGGTGACCGCGAAACCCACGGTGATCATCGCCGACACCATCCCGGGATACGGCGTCCCGTACATGGAGCACGACTACGCCTGGCACGGGAAACCTCCAAAAGCCGGCGAGGAATCCCGCGCGGCGATCGAGGCGCTCCGCACGCTGGGCGGGAAGATCAAAAGCGAACATGAATGATGCCATGGCTTATTCCCTGAGCCCGTCGAAGGGATAAGCCGAGGCAATCATCAGGCCTTCGACAAGCTCAGGCAATAACGTTTCTCGATATGACCAACCGTTCCCTCGCCGCCGTGATCGGCATCCCCGTCGCCCTTCTCCTCATCGCCGCCGTATTCGTGGCCGCGAACCCGGGCCTGCGGACCGGCGTGTCCATGATGGGGGTCTCGCAGACCGCCGTGTCCCCTTCATTCATAGGAGGCGACGTTTCCTTCATGGGTGAGGAGATGGCTGAACGCGGCATGGCCTTCGACAAGGCCGTCAGCGCCCCCATGACGGGGATCATCGCGCCGTTCCCGCCCGAAGCGCCATCGGGCGGGCAGACGGCCGCCGAAGTGGACCAGCGCCTCGTAAAGACCGCCTCGTTGTCGCTCGTGGTGGATGACGTTGCCGAGTCCGCGACGCAGGCAGGCGTCATCGCGTCCGGAAAAGGCGGGTTCGTGCAGGACTCGAGCGTGTCGGAGCGCGAGGACGGGACGCATTTCGGGTCCGTGACCGTGCGGGTGCCCGTGGACCAGTTCGAGTCCGCCCTCTCCGAGCTCAAGAAGCTCGCGACGCTCGTGAAGAGCGAGACCGCCGGCGCGCAGGACGTGACCGAGCAGTACACCGACCTGCAGGCGCGGCTCAAGAACGCTCGGGCCCAGGAAACGGCGCTCCTCGACATCCTGCGCCGCGCTTCAAGCGTGGAGGACATCCTCGCGGTGCAGCGGGAGCTTAGCAACGTGCGCTATCTGATCGAATCCCTGGAAGGCCAGATCAAGTACCTGGCGAACGCCACCTCCTACTCCACCATCTCGGCGTACCTTTCCGAGGAGCCGTCGGTGAAGATCCCCACCAAGGAATTCCGTCCGTTCTCGACCGCGCGCGAGGCGCTCCAGGCGCTCGTCGCGCTCGCCCAGAACCTGGCCGACGCGCTCATCTGGGTGGCGATCCTCGGGGTGGGCACGCTCGTGCCGCTTGGTCTCGTGCTGTGGATCGTCGTATCCCTCGCCATGCGTCTCGTGGACCGGATGAAGGGCGGCGCCCGCAAGCGGTGATATGGCACGACCACGCGCCAAGACGGGGTTGAACCCGGCCGCGAAGCTCGTCCGCAGGCTGTTCGATCGCCGCGCGATCAACCAGCTCCCCACCCGCAACGGGTTCGGCGACGGGTTGGTGGAGGCTGCCCGAAAGGACCCTCGCGTGGTCACGCTGTGCGCGGACCTCACCGAGTCCACGCGCGTGCTGGCGTTCAAGAAGGCGTTCCCCGACCGGTTCGTGCAGATGGGGGTGTCCGAGCAGTCCATGGCGTCCATCGCGGC
>MGDT01000004.1:125105-136661 GCA_001791045.1 Candidatus Uhrbacteria bacterium RIFCSPHIGHO2_01_FULL_63_20
GGCCGGCAAGGTGCCGTTCATCGCGAGTTACGCCGGGTTCTCCCCCGGACGGAATTGGGAGCAGATCCGCACCACGGTGGCGCTCAACGAGGTGAACGTGAAGATCGCGGGCGCCCACGCGGGCGTATCCGTGGGCCCCGACGGCGCCACCCACCAGATGGTGGAGGACATCGCCCTCATGCGGGTGATGCCCAAGATGAAGGTGCTGGTCCCCTGCGACTCCGTGCAGACCCGCAAGGCCACGCTCGCGATCGCGAAGGAGACGGGGCCGTTCTACATGCGCTTCGCCCGCGAGAAATCGCCGGTGTTCACCACGCCGCAGTCCCCGTTCAGGGTGGGCCGCGCCGAGGTGCTTCGCTTCGGCAGCGACGTCGCGATCATCGCCGCCGGCCCGGTGCTCTACGAGGCGCTCGTCGCCGCCGAGGCGCTTTCGCGCGACGGGATCGAGGCGCGGGTCATCGACTGCCACACCGTGAAACCGCTCGACGCGAGGACCGTGGCCGCCTCCGCGAAGGAATGCGGCGCCGTGGTGACGCTCGAGGAAGCCCAGGCCGCCGGCGGGCTTGGCGGCGCCGTATGCGAGGCGCTCACCCTCACGGTGCCGGTCCCGGTGGAGCGCCTTGGCATGGACGACCGCTTCGGGGAATCCGGCGAACCACCCGAACTGCTCGAGGGATTCGGCCTCACCGCCCCGTTCGTGGTGATGGCCGTGCATCGCGTGCTTCTCCGAAAGGCCGGTCGCCCCGTGAACGCCCTGCCCGAGTACCGGACCGCGGCCAAGGCGCAGCTCGACTCGCTCAAGATGGCGATCATGCGGGAGGCGCTGTCCCGGACCCCGAAGAAATGGGGTGGCAAGAAGCCGGATAAGGGGCTGAAAGCCCGCCGATGACCTGACGGATGAACGCCGTGCCCTTGCGCGGCGTTTTTTGCTACACTACCGGACGTATGTTCGACGTCGTGACCATCGGGGACATCAAGCTGGACACCTTCGTGGTGCTCGACCACGTCTCATCGGTGCAATGCACCCTCAAGATGCCGGAGTGCCTCCTGTGCCTGGAATACGGGGCGAAGATCCCGGTGAACGTGGTCGACGCCCAGATGGCGGGCAGCGCGCCCAACGTCGCGGTCGGCCTCGCCCGCATGGGGCTCAAGACCGCGGTGGTGAGCAACATGGGGCTCGACGGCACCCGCGCGCTGACCCTCCGGCGCTTCTACGAGGAGGGAGTGTCCCCGGCGTACATCCACGTGACCCGGCGGGAACAAAGCGCCTACTCGGTCGTGCTCAATTACAAGGGGGAGCGGACGATCCTGAGTTCCCAGATCAAGCACGAGTACCATCTCCCGCGCAAGATGGCGCGCACGAAATGGATCTACGTGAGCGAGATGGGAAACGGGTACGAGCGGATATACAAGGAGGTCGTGGCCAGGACGAAAAAGGACGGCACCTACATCGGCTTCAACCCGGGGAGCATCCAGATCGCAGAGCGGAAGAAGGCGCTATTCGACCTCATCAAGAACACGTACGTGCTGTTCGTGAACCTGGAGGAAGCCCGGGCGATCACGCAGCAGGACACCGCCGAGGTCCACCACCTCGCCACGGCACTCTACCGGCTCGGCCCGAAGAAGACGGTGATCACCGACGGCAAGAACGGCGCCTACAGCTTCGACGGGACGGAACTCCGCCACTGCCCCATCTTCCCCGGCAAGAAGATCGAGTCCACCGGCGCGGGCGACGCGTTCGCGACCGGCTACCTGGGCGCGCTCATGCACGGGCAGCTGCACGACGAGGCCTTGCGATGGGGCTCGGTCAACTCCGCGTCCGTCGTCGGCTTCGTCGGGCCGCAACCGGGCCTGCTCACCACCGCCAAGCTCCGTTCCCGGCTGCGCCAGCACCCTTCATTCCGCACCATCCTCATGTAGCCTATGCTCGTCACGCTTTCCGAGGCGCTCAAGAAGGCCTGCAAAGGACGCTACGCGGTAGGTGCCTTCAACGTGAACAACCTGGAGGCGATCCAGGCGGTGATGGACGCCTCCGAGGCCGAGCGTTCTCCCGTGATCCTCTCCACGAGCGAGGGGGCCATCCAGTACGCCGGCATGGAGGAATTGGGGCTGCTCGCGCGGCTCGCCGCCGCCCGCACGAAGGTGCCGGTGGTGTTCCATCTCGACCATGGGAAGGACGTCGCCCTCATCGAGACCGCGATCAAGAGCGGCCTGTACACGAGCGTGATGTTCGACGGGTCTTCCCTCCCGTTCGAGGAGAACGTGAAGGCGACCTCGCGGCTCGTGAAGCTCGCTCACAAGCATGGGGTGAGCCTGGAAGCGGAGCTGGGCGCCATCGCGGGCATCGAGGATTTCGTTTCCGTGGAAGCCAAGGACGCCCATCTCACGCAGCCTTCCCAGGCCACGACGTTCGTCCGGCGCACCGGCTGCGACGCGCTCGCGATCGCCGTGGGGACGAGCCACGGGGCGTACAAGTTCAAGAAGGCGTCCGAGCTCGATTTCCCCCGTCTCAAGGCGCTTGCCGAGGCCGTGAACGTGCCGCTCGTCTTGCACGGCGCCTCCTCGGTGCCCAGCTGGGTGAAAAGCTTGTGCACGAAGTTCGGCTGCGAGATCGCCGGGGCCAAGGGCGTGAGCGAGGCGCATGTCAAAAAGGCCGTGGGGCTCGGGGTGTGCAAAGTGAACGTGGACACGGATTTGCGCATCGCGTTTGACGCCGGCATCCGCAAGTTCCTCGCCACGCACCCGCAGGTGATCGACCCGCGCGAGATCCTCGCCCCGGCCAAGGCGCTCATGACCAGGGTCGTGCGGCAGAAGATGAGGCTGCTGGGCAGCAGTGGGAAGGGCTAGCTATGCACGACGTCATCACCATCGGATCGGGGACGCGCGACGTGTTCCTCATCTCCGACCAGTTCCAGATGATCCGCTCGGCGAAATTCGCCACGGGGATCGGGGAATGCGTGTCGCTTGGGAGCAAGATCGAGGTGGAAGAGATCGTGCACACGACCGGGGGCGGGGCGACGAACGCCGCCGTCACCTTCGCCCGGCTCGGGTTCAACGCGGCCACGGTCTGCCGCGTGGGGGACGACAGCGCGGGGCGCGACGTCATCATCGACCTGCAACGCGAAGGGATCGCCACCACGCTCGTGCGGCGCGTGGAGGACGGCGAGACCGGGTACTCCACCCTGCTCACGGACGCCAATACCGGGGAGCGCAGCGTGCTCGTGTACCGCGGGGTGTCGGCCACCTTCGCCGTTTCGGACATCTCCTGGGACGAGTGTGACGCCAGGTGGTATTACGTGACCTCGCTTGGCGGGAACCTCTCGGTCGCGAAACGCGTCATCACGTTCGCGAAGGGGTGCGACGCCTCGGTCGCCTGGAACCCCGGCTCCAAGGAGCTCAAGCGCGGGCTCGGATCCATCCAGGAACTGCTGCCCGAGGTGGACCTGTTCATGGTGAACCGCGAGGAGGCGATCGCGCTCACCGGCCGAGGGGAGATCGAGGGGATCTTCCAGCGCCTGCTCACCGCCAACAACGTGGTGATCGTGACCGACGGGGAGAAAGGGGCCTATGCCGGACGCGGCGGGAAGGTGTGGTTCGCCGGGACGACCGGCCGCAAGGCCGTGTCGCGCACGGGCGCGGGCGACGCGTTCGGGTCCGCGTTCGTGGCCTCCTACATGCAGAAGAAGGACGTCCCCGCCGCGCTCGCGGTCGCCACGCTCAACGCCGACTCGGTGATCCGCGCCGTGGGCGCCAAGGCCGGCATCCTGAAGAGCTGGCCCACCGCCGCGCAGATCAAGAAAATCGCCGTGCGGAAGCTTTCCTGATATGAAAAAACTGAAAGTGGCGATCACGCGCGACATCCCCGACGAGGGGCTCAAGCTGCTCGCCAAGGACAAACGGCTCGCCGTGAAGGTGTTCCCGCACGACCGGGCGATCAGGCGCGGCGAACTGCTCCGGTTCGTGCGCGGGGCCGACGTGATCCTATCCATCCTCACCGAAAAGATCGACAAGCGGGTGATGGATGCGGCCGGGAAGAACCTGAAGATGATCGCGAACTACGCCGTCGGCTTCGACAACGTGGACCTGAAGGAAGCCGCCAAACGCGGCATCCTGGTCACCAACGCGGCGCATCCCAACGTGTCCGAGACGGTCGCGGAACACGCCATCGCGCTCATGTTCGCGCTCGCCCACCGCCTCGTGGAGGTGGACGCCTTCACCCGCGCGGGGAAATACAAGGCGTGGGGTCCCAAGATGTTCCTGGGGACCGACCTCATCGGCAAGACCGTCGGGATCGTGGGAGCCGGAGCCATCGGCCAAGCCATCGTGCGCCGGCTCTATGACGGGTTCGGCGTGGACATCCTGTACGCGGACGTGAAACGGAACCCGCTTCTCGAGACCCGCTGCCGCGCGCGGTTCGTGACGCTCTCCGAACTCCTGAAACGATCGGATTTCGTCTCCTTGCACGTGCCGCTCCTGCCTGCGACCCGCCATCTGATCGGAAAAAAAGAGCTCGCGATGATGAAACCGACCGCGTTCCTCGTGAACACGAGCCGCGGGCCGATCGTGGACGAGAAGGCGCTCGTGAAGGCATTGGCCAAGCGGCAGATCGGCGGGGCCGGGATGGACGTGTACGAATGCGAGCCGTTCATCGACTGCGATCCGTCCGACAACCTGGAGTTGCGGACGATGGACAACGCGGTCCTCACCCCGCACACGGCCAGCGCCACCATCGAGACGCGCCAGGCCATGAGCCGGACGGCCGCCGAGAACATCCTGGCGTTCGTCGCTGGCCGGCGCCCACCCAATCTCCTGAAAATCTGATCGGCTTGCGAAAAAACCGTGCCCATGGCACGGTTTTCGTACTATGAAAACCTCTTTCTCCGTCCCGATTCTCCTGGCCGGCCTCATCTTGGCTGGCGCCGGGTGTGCCTCGACGACGACCGAAACCCCTTCGACATCCGAGACGCCCTCCTCAAGCTCCCCAAGCTCTTCTAGCTCCTCAACCCCAACCCCCCCAGAGCCAACGACTCCTCCGACCCCGTCAGAATCGACCAGCGCCACCTCCTTCCCGCTGAGGGACAAAGCCGAACGTTTCATCAATGAAAACCAGGGGAAATCGAGGGTCGCCGGGAATTTCGAGACGATCGTGGACCTCGTCGTAACGGATCCGGTCGAGGCGGACGTCTATTACTTCGCCACCTCGTCGCATGATGCCGCGCTCGGGGAGAACTTCGTCGGCGTCTATCGCATGGAAGGGACGACCTACAATTGGGTCCGTGTCTACAAACACACGTATAAGACGGACGATGGCCAGTCGCCCACGCTCCTGCGCGTGATCGCGAGGAACGGGTCCGACCTGTACGTGGTCGCGGACCGGGTGAACGCCTCGCGTTCGGCGCAAACCTCGGTCTCCGCGATCGGAACGGTGTACGTCATCAACCTGGAAAAACCGCTGGACGGCCTGAAGGAAGTGCCGACCCCCCTCCCGGCGTTCCTGGCGGAAATCAAGCTCTGACAAGCAAAAGCCGCCCATTCACGCTCTGATGAGCGAAAAATCCGACCTTGAAGGTCGGATTTTTGGTGGACCGTGTCGGACTCGAACCGACGACCCCCTGCTTGCAAAGCAGGTGCTCTACCAACTGAGCTAACGGCCCGTGAACTCGTCGAATCCTAGCCGAAAAACGCCGCCGCGTCAATGATTCTGGCGGATTTCCCCAGGTCTGTTAGCATCAAGGAGATATGATCCGACCCGCTGTCCTGGCTGCCGTGCTGTCGTTCGCGCTGGTCCTCCCGTCCGATGCTCATGCCGCGCACCGTCCGTCTTCGCGCGTGCGGATTCTGGACATCGCCGGAAACGTGCGCTCCGCGTTCTCCGTCGCGACCGCCAACCAGGCGGGCGGGTTCACGGTCGCGATCGCGGATTTGGGAACCGACGGGAAGCCGGAAATCATCTTGGGAAGCGGGCTCGGAAACGCCCCGGAGGTATTGGTCCTGCGCCAAGACGGGTCAAGGATCGGCCGGTTCCTCGCCTACGCGGCGAACGCCGGGATGGGAATCAACGTGGCCGCCTGCGACGTGGACGGGGACGGCTCCGCGGACATCGTGACCGCTCCGCAACGAGGAGGCGGTCCGCACATCCGCGCCTTCGACCGGCTCGGGAATCTCAAGGCGAATTTCTTCGCCTTTGACGCGACGGATCGCAGCGGCGTGAACCTGGCGTGCGGCGACGTGGATGCGGACGGGAAGGACGAGATCGTGACGCTCCCCGCCGCAGGGGCCGAACCGCTCGTGCGCGTGTGGGACGTGACCGCCTCAGGCGCCGTGATGGCACAGGAATTCCTGGCGCTTGAGCCTGGCGACCTGCGCGGCGTCGTCGGGACCGTCGTGGACGGCAGGCTCGTGGTGTCGAACGCGCACGCAAGCGAGGTGACGGTGCGCACGATCGCGTTCGCGAGCCCCGCGACGCTCATCGAGAGCACGACGATGGATCTCGACGTCACCGGCATCTCCGGCATCCTCACGCGCGACGGGAAGACCGCGCTCACGTCCGCGTCTGACGGCAAGATCCTGGACGCGTCCGGCGCGGAAATCATGACGGTGACCGGGAGCCCGTTCGGTGCCGTGAACGCGGCGGCGGCCGATCTCGACGGCGACGGGATCGAGGAATGGATCGTCGCTGACGGGAAGCCGGCGTTCACGGACGACGACGCGGCCAAGACGATCGTGGTGGACCTATCCGACCAACGCCTCTATGCCTACGAACACGGGGTGCTTGCCAACACCTTCCTCGTGTCCACGGCCGCGAAGGGATGGCGCACGCCCGTCGGGAAGCACTCGGTGCTCGCCAAGGTGCCGTCCGTGCGGTACGCCGGACGCGGCTACGACCTGGGCACCATGCCGTACAACCTGCGCATCATCCCGCACATCTACATCCACCCGGCGACCTGGCACTCCAACTTCGGACATCCGATGAGCCACGGATGCGTGAACGTCGCGCTCGAGAACGCGAAATGGGTGTACGAATGGGCCGCGCAAGGGATTCCGGTCGAGGTGCGGACCTGATCGCTCTTTACACGTTTTAAAAAATTTGCTATACTATCCACGATCGTAGATCGTTGCGCGTTCCTCGATCACGATTTGCACCATCATGCACGTGCGTGATGACAAATCTTCCGCGATTCGTCACGTGATGAAGACGCGACTGGCGGGAAACTTACCCGCTGACCATAGGAGGCTATGAAGAAGAGGAAAAAGGCAGCGAAGCGCAAGCCGGCACGGAAGGCGAAGCGCCGCGCGGCCCCCAAGAAGCGCAAGGCTTCGAAGCGTCGCAAGAGCCGCCGCTAAACGCGGCAGCGAAAACTCCCCGGGACGCGCCGGGGAGTTTTCATTCCGTCAATCGCGTGCCTGGCGCACGCGATCCGAAATCTGCTATCCTATGATGGTCGTCGGTCGTTGCGCGTTCCTCGATCGCGAGCAGGTTCGGACCAAGCGGGATCCTTACCCGCTAAACGCAATGGTATGGCCAAGAAAAAGAAAGCCGCCAAGAAGCGAAAGACGGCACGGAAGTGCGCTCCGCGGCGCTGCCGCTAGTGGAAAGAAAAATCCCCCGGGACGCGCCGGGGGATTTTATTAGAGCAGGTTGGATTGGGCCGGTTTCCCTTGCCGTTCCTCAAGAAGAGACACCGTCCCGTAGATGCCGTCGTAGCCGGGCTTGATGGCCACGCGGCCCTCGCGCATGCGGCGGATGGCCTCAGGAATATCTCGGGTGGACGCGACCTCGGCGATTGCCTCGATGGGAGTCTCGAGCAGCAACGTGAACTCGTCCGCCACACGATCGGTGAGCTTCAGATATTCCGCACGAACTTTTTTCGACGTCGGCATCACGTCGAACGCGTCCGCGATCACCTCTTCGAGCGGGACGATGCTCTTAAACGGGATTTTCTTGCTCGCGACGGATTCCGCGGAGCGATCCGCGAGCGCCTCGACCCGGTGTTCGACGCCGAGCGTGAGCGGTTTCTTGCATGTGGGGCAACGACCGCCCAGGCGCTTCGTTTCCTTCGGCGTACAGGAGAATTTGTCGTCCGCGCAGCCGTCGAGATGATATTTTCCTTCCTCGGGAAAGAATTCAATCGTGTTCAGGAACCGTTTCGGGTCGCGAGACTTGAGCGCCTGCACGAACCCGTCATAACTCGGCGTCTCGAGATCGAACACGTTCGCTTCGCGGCCAAGATTACGCGGGCTGTGCGCGTCGGAGTTCGAGATGAGTGCCACCCCGTCGAGGCCGGAGAGCCGCCAGTTCATCTTCGGGTCGCTCGAAAGCCCGGTTTCGATCGCATGAATATGCTTCGTCATGCTCCCGAAGCACTCTTCCAGGCTGTCGAATCCGGATTTGCTCCCGAACACGCTGTACCACGGCGTCCATGCGTGCGCAGGGACCAGGATGATGCGCTCATCGAGCGATTTCAGGATTTTGTAGAGCTCTTCGGAGTCGATTCCAAGAATGGGACGCCCGTCGGACCTGCGATTGAACTCTTCCTTGTCGAGCCAGGCGTTCACCTTCGCGACCGCTTCGAGCGACGGGGCGAACAGCAGGTTGTGCACGCGCCTCGTCTTGCCGCCGCGCTTGTAAATCTGCGAAACCTCCGTGACGAGCATGAAGCGAGTCTTGCTCGAACCGTCTTTCAGCTTATACAAACCCGGTTCGGACTCGACCAGATGCTCATTCAAATGCTCCACCCACTTCGGATGCGTCCAGTCCCCGGTCGCGACCACCTGGATCCCCTTGCGAACGCACCAATTCGCGATGGTCGGCAATTCCAATTCCTTCGAGCACGCGCGCGAATACTTGGAGTGGACGTGCCAATCGGCGATGAGTTTCATATCTATATGGGTGAGTCACGAACGCACCCTAAAGGGTGCGGCTACCAAAGCTGTGTAAACACGTGGTAGCCGCAGGCTTTAGCCTGCGTTGCGGATGGTCGTCCGCCACCCACAATTCGGACAAACGAGGACGGCTTCGTCTCCGCGCATCTCGATTCGCACGGGCGTACCGCATGATTGGATCGGACAGGAAACGATATCTAAAAAACGTTCTTTTTTCTGCTGAATGGCCCGTTTGACATCCTGTTCGATTTTCTTCGACAGGTTCCTCGCCTCGAACCCCGACTCGCCTTTCTCCCTGGATTCAGGCGCAAACACGCTCATAGCATCGTTTCTTATACGGTAGCCGCAGGCTTTAGCCTGCGAGCGAGTGAAAGCGCGTCCTCAAGGGTGCGGCTACTGGCTACCCGACACGGAAATCCAGGGCGGATAAATCGTACACGGTCGAACCCTTATATGGATAGCGGCTCCAATCCTGCACGATACCCTTGCGAATCGGGTTGTCCAATATATAGCGTACGTGCTTCTCTGTTTCCTCCTCTTTCCTTAAGACATGATCAAAGAAATCTTTTTGCCACAGAGGGCGGCCTTGTGATTGCTTGAACGCGAATCCAGACAACTGCTTGAACAATACGGCCGCTTTCCACACGTCGGAGGCCTCGTCTTCCCCCTCTAACAAGACATGAAGGTGATCGGGCATGAATAGGTAAACGTGGATGAGAACCTTCCATGTTTCTCCAGCCTTGCGCAAGGCCTTCTCGCAATCCTCAACGACTCGATGGTCCAGAAACGCCATTTGTCTGGCAGCGGTGCAGAACGTAAA
Source organism: Candidatus Uhrbacteria bacterium RIFCSPHIGHO2_01_FULL_63_20 (assembly GCA_001791045.1). GTDB lineage: Bacteria > Patescibacteriota > Patescibacteriia > UBA9934 > GWF2-40-263 > 2-01-FULL-63-20. The sequence continues at coordinate 134,809 of MGDT01000004.1, forward strand.
CGCGCAGCGCACGTTTCCGCGATATAGACGGAGATCTAGTCGATGCGGCTTCTCACGGATCATACGCGCGCAGGCTGAAGCCTGCGGCTACCACTGACGGACAAACGCAGGCTGAAGCCTGCGGCTACGTTTCGGGCATCCTTTGGTTTAATGCCCTTTCCGGCGCTCCAGGATGGCCTCCGCAATCTCCAATTCCTCCGGCGAGTTGATGCCGATCGCCTCTTCGGGGAGGATCTCGAGCGTGTCGATCTTCTGTCCCTGGGCGAACGCGAGCGCGACCAGGTCCGTCAGATACAGCTCCCCTTGCGCGTTATTGGGCCGCACCTTCTCGATGTTGGTCCAAAGCCAACCCGCATCGAAACACATGAGCGCCGGATTCACCTCGCGGATGGCGCGCTCCACCTCGTAGGCGTCCTTGTATTCGCGGATGCCGGTGATCTTCCCGGCCTGGTCGCGCAGGATGCGTCCCCACTGCTGGAACACCTTATGCCAGCCGTCAAACGACGGAACCGTCGCGGTCATCATGGTGAGCACGTTGCGTTCCCCCACGTGCCGCTTAGCGAGCTTCCGCAAGCTGTGTTGCGACACGAACGGATGGTCGCCGTACAGCACGATCACCGCGTCGCTCTCGCCCACCTTGGGCTTCGCGCTCATGACCGCGTGCGCCGTCCCCTTTTGGAATTCTTGCACGGCATAATCGCACCGACCGCCGAACGCGTCGCAGATGTGCTGACGCTCATGCCCGATCACCACCACGGGCTTGGGATCCAATCCCGAAAGGGAGATGTTCTCGAGCAGGTGCTGCAAGATGGGCTTCCCAGCGACCGGCACCAACGCCTTGGGAAGCTCGCTTTTCATGCGCGTCCCCTTGCCGGCCGCGAGGATCACGACGCGGAAGATAAACGGCCGTTCACTTGGCAACCCCATACATCATCCCGACCACGAATCCGACCGCGAAGATGGCGGCGACCCTCATCACCGCGCAGACGGAACAATTCGACTTCCCCTGTCCTTCCATACCGCTGACAGCTTACCCATTGACAGGGCGAAAAACAAACCCGCCCGGGTTTGCCGGACGGGGGTGTTTGAATCAGTACAAGGTCCCGGCGTCCACCTACTCTCGCCCAATCGGACTACCATCGGCCCCTGGCGGCTTAACTGCCGTGTTCGGGATGGGAACGGGTGTGACCCGCCGGGAACTGACACCGAGACGCTGTACTGATTCGATTCCAGAGAATAACGATCTGAACTTATAGTGGCTGCAGAGCTCGACCTATTAGTACCGCTCGGCTGCACGTGTTACCACGCTTCCACCTACGGCCTATCAACCTGCTGGTCTCGCAGGGGTCTCAGATGAACGCTTATCTCAGGGTCGGCTTCGCGCTTAGATGCTTTCAGCGCTTATCCGATCTGAACACCGCTACCGGGCAATGCCCTTGGCAGGACAACCCGTACACAGGAGGTTCATGCTTCCCGGTCCTCTCGTACTAGGGAAGCGTCCCTTCAACGTTCGACGCCCATGGTAGATAGGAGACCGAACTGTCTCACGACGTTCTGAACCCAGCTCACGTACCGCTTTAATTGGCGAACAGCCAAACCATTGGGACCTTCTCCAGCCCCAGGATGCGATGAGCCGACATCGAGGTGCCAAACCGCCTCGTCGATATGGACTCTTGGAGGCGATCAGCCTGTTATCCCCGGAGTAGCTTTTGTCCGATGAGCTTCCACCATCCTATATTGAATGGTCGGATCACTAACTTCCGCTTTCGCGACTGCGCGACTTGTAGGTCTTGCAGTAAAGCCGGCTTCTGCGTTTGCACGTCCAGCGCGATTTCCATCCGCGCCAAGCCGAC
>MGDT01000004.1:136715-205126 GCA_001791045.1 Candidatus Uhrbacteria bacterium RIFCSPHIGHO2_01_FULL_63_20
CAGGTAAACTACCCACCAGCTTCTGTCCCGACTCCCGGATCACGGGTGCCGGTTAGAATCCACGTAACGCAAGGGTGGTGTCTCATTGGCGCCTTGCGGCTCCCACCTACGCTCAACATGCGGAACATGGACCCAAAAGCAAGTTGTAGTAAAGCTTCACGGGGTCTTTTCGTCTAACCACGGGTAATGAGCATCTTCACTCATCTTGCAATTTCGCCGAGTACTAGCCTGAGAGAGTCGTCAACTCGTTATGCCATTCGTGCAGGACGGAACTCACCCGTCAAGGAATTTCGCTACCTTAGGACGATTATAGTTATCGCCGGCGTTCATCCGCGCTTCAGTCGAAGGCTGCCGATCTTGCGATCATGACCCCCTTCCTTAACGTTCGGACACTGGCCAGGCATCAGCCCGTATACATCATCTTTCGATTTAGCACGGACCTGTGTTTTTGGTAAACAGTCGGTTGACGTCTTTCGCTGCGGGTCTTCCCCTCCCGGGGAAAACCAGGCCTTATCCCGAAGTTACGGCCACTGTTTTGCCGAGTTCCTTAGGCTAGTTTCTCTCGTACGCCTTGGTGCATTATCGCACCCACCCACCTGTGTCGGTTTCCGGTACGGGTCTGCTTGGAATAGTCCTAGCGGCTTTTCTTGGCTCCGTGTCCTTTCCCCTCGGCCACCTTGCGGCAGCCTTGCGATCACACCCTGGATGTCGCCGGCGGATTTGCCGACCGGCTACCAGGATGCGCCCAACGCCATAGCCATAGGGCGCGGGAAATTTCACGAAGCGTCCCCGCTTCGGTTCCAAACAGAGCGCAGGAATATTAACCTGCTGTGCATCGATTACGCCTTTCGGCCTCACCTTAGCTCCCGGCTCACCCTGGGACGATTCGCGTTGCCCAGGAAACCTTGGGTTTACGGCGGAAGGGACTCTCACCCTTCTTTGTGCTACTTATGCCAACATTCTCACTTCGTACCGCTCCACCAGGCCTCACGACCTGACTTCAGCGCAATACGAATGCTTCCTTACCGCTCCGCCCTAAAAGGGCTGGAACCCTCAACTTCGGCACGTCGTTTAGCCCCGGTACATTTTCGGCGCGGAGAAGCTTGACCAGTGAGCTGTTACGCTTTCTTTAAAGGATGGCTGCTTCTAAGCCAACCTCCTGGTTGTATAAGCCTCTCCACCACCTTCTACACTCAACGACGATTTAGGGGCCTTAGTTTGAGATCTGGGCTGTTCCCCTCTCGACGCATGGAGCTTAGCCCCCATCGTCTGACTGCCGGGAATATGCATCGGTATTCGGAGTTTGGTTAGGACGCCTACCTTGCGGCGGCGATCCCATTCAGTGCTCTACCCCCGATGCATTGTTAACCAGCGCTAGCCCACAAGCTATCTCAGGAAGAACCAGCTATTACCGAGTTCGATTGGAATTTCTCCGCTACCCACAACTCATCCCCGTGTTTTGCACAGCACGTGGGTTCGGACCTCCACGGGTTGTTACACCCGCTTCATCCTGGTCATGGGTAGATCACCCGGTTTCGGGTCGTGTACGTGCCACCATCTCACCATGTACTCGCTGCACCCGTTAAGGATGCCTCGAATACAGAGTGAGAACACGCGGGTTAACGCTTGCTTTCACTGCGGCTGCGCCCCGTAGGGCTTAACCAAGCGACACGTAGCACACTCGTTGGCTCATTCTTCAATAGGAACGCCATCACCCTTGCGGGCTCTGACTCCTTGTAAGCAGACGGTTTCAGATACTATTTCATTCCCCTCACCGGGGTGCTTTTCAGCGTTCCCTCACGGTACTTGTTCACTATCGATCGGAGCGCGTATTTAGCCTTGCCACATAGTCGCGGCAGGTTCCCACAAGATTTCACGAGTCTCGTGGTACTCAAGATCGATCGCCACACGTGTGATTAACGTTTCGCGTACGGGACTATCACCCTCTTTGGTTCCGCTTTCCAGCGGATTCCACTACGCATCACACATCGTGCCCGTCCTCGGAAGCGGACGACGCGATCGCCTTACAACCCCTCGCATGCAACGGCTCCCGCCTTTCGCCACCAGTGCAGACGCAACCGAAGTCACGAATGGTCATGATGGGTTCACATGTGAGGTTTGGGCTGTTCCCTTTTCGTTCGCCACTACTTAGGGAATGGTCTAATTATGTTCACCCGTTTGTCCGGTCGCCCGGAATCACGAGTGAGATAATTAGTAGTCTTTTTCTTTTCCACTGGGTACTGAGATGTTTCACTTCCCCAGGTGCCCAACGTACGCCTATGTATTCAGCGCACGCCAATGCGGCATTCCCCGCATTAGGTTAACCCATTCGGAAATCTCCGGATCACAGGTTGCTTGCCACCTTCCCGGAGCTTATCGCAGGCTGCTACGTCCTTCATCGGCACGCTCTGTCGAGCCATCCACCGTCTGCCCTTATGCTCTGCAACCACTGCAAGTTCAGATCAAGGCCGGCTTACACGGCCATTCCCCACTCGGCTTTCCGCAAATCGTTGCAAGTCGATTTCGCGTCCGTCCGTTGGAGACGTCTTACAGTGATCGTTTATTCTCTGACCTATTCAATTGTGAAGGGTCGAGTCCCAGTCGCTTTGACCGTCGCCGCACGCGTCGCGTGTGACGTGGCTTCGGACCAGGCCCCGACGTTCCGATGGTCGGAAGTTCGGGGTCTGTGCCGGAGTCCTCTCGAAAGAAAAACCGCGCTTGGCAGCGCGGGGACACCTTAAAGAAGGTCACTCCCCACGAGGCCGATGAAGATTGGTCGGTGAGATGCGCATGGCGGTCTCCAGATCTTCACTTGCTTCTCTCCATCCCTGCGAGATACAGCCGCAATGCCCGGGACAAAGAAGGAAGTGGATAACTTGTAAGTGTCGGCATAGTAAATGAACGGAAAAACCCTGTCAAGGAGGGCTGTCCCGAGGGTTTCCACAGTTGCCAAATGACAGGATGTTCGCTAAGAAGCAGGCGGAGGAACTATGGCATACGATACGTTCTCTGCCCTCATCTGCGGGTACGGGATCCCGAAGTATATCTTCAAGGATCCCTCCTATCATGCGTACCTGGTCGCTTGCACTAATTGGTTGTTCGAGAACCTTCGCGACGCATCCGGATCCATCGTCCTGGTGGGCGGGGCAACGGACATGCGCAGGCCGTACAAGCGGACCGAGGCAGACGAGATGGCCGGTTGGCTTAAGAAGCGGCGCGACGATGTCGAAGGCTGGACCGGAGAATCGCTCCCTTGGAAAATCGTCTCGCGTCCTGGAGCGCTGTCGACGGTGGAGAACCTGCTGAAGTTTCGTCGGATTACCGATCCTTCAACGGACCAGCTCGTGATCTTCTGCGAACGCACGCGGCTCAATCGCATCCGCGAACTTACGTTCGCCGTCTTCCCCAAGGCGCGCGAGGTCGTGATCGTGCCAGTGGACTTCGACGGCTCGCCGAGACGCTACCAGCCGATCAGGAACGCCGAGCAGGAGCAGCAATTCCTCGCGATGGAAAAACGAGCGGCCAGCGACGACAGGGCCATGCGCAAGCTCCGGGCGATGATGATGGAAAAGCTCGCCCGCATGCGCAAGCTCGGACCGAAGAAGGGCCACGAGCAGCTCCCCCGGATCCTCACCGAGCTTCTGGCGAAATACGGCGATTGAACGATACGAAAACCCTCGGGACGCGCCGAGGGTTTTCTCATCACGGATTCGCCAGCTCGTCATGCAGCGACTGGCCCGGGGCGTATTCGAACGGGCGGGATTTGATGTCCTCGATCACCTCGACGAGCACCGGATACTGTTCGCCCATGAAGTGACCGTTCCCGTCCGTCTCCACGAATTTCGCCCGGAACGCTTCGGCCAACTTGCGAGCGTGTTCGATGGGGACCATCGTGTCGTCCTTCGAGTGCACGACGACGTATTCGCGCGCCTTCCACATGAGCACGTCGGCATCGAGGTCCACGATGAACAATCGCCGCAGTTCGGGCTTGGACACCTTCCACGGCGGAGCCACCATCACCACGGCACGCGGGGTCTCGGTCATCTCCACCCCTTCGAGATACTGAAGCACCATGAAGGCGCCCAGCGAGTGGCCAACGAGGACGTCTTCGCTCGTGATGAACCCTGCCTGGCCGCGCATCTGTTCCACCAGTTCCGGGATCTTGAGATCCCCTTCCTCGGACAGCTTCAGGTCCAACCTCGGAGTGACCACCTCGAACCCGCGATCCTTCAATGCAGGAGCGAGCCATGGGATGAACTGGCCTTCGGGAGAGGAATTGAACCCGTGCACAAGGATGACGCGCATATCGGGGTCGAGCGTAGCAAAACGAGCGGATTTACGATAGAGTCGCGGCACGCCGGGGTGGTGAAACTGGCAGACACGCCAGCCTTAGGAGCTGGTGAACGCAAGTTCATGTGGGTTCGAGTCCCACCCCCGGCACCAGCCTTCGTTCCCGCGGGAGCTTCGGCTGACAGTGCCGTCTATCCACACCACGTCCATTGACGAAACAAAAATTTCGTGGTTGAATGAAGCTACAAGAGGAAACGACCCGCCACTCGCGGGTCGTTTCTTTTTTGCATGCATCGTCCCGGGACGTCCTTTAACAACATCCTATGAAATACCTGATCCTTGTCGGGCTGCTTGCGGCCGCGCCGATCCACATGGCGTACGCGCAAGAGGCCCCGCGAGTCATCTTGAGTGAGATCGCCTGGGCAGGGTCGTCGCTTAACGCATCGGACGAATGGATCGAGCTCGCGAACACGGGCGATGAGCCGGTCGACCTGTCCGGATACGTCCTCGATGGGGCCGCGACCTCTGGCGGGACGCTCGCCTTGCCCGCCGGTGCCGTCATCGCCGCCCGCGGGACGTACGTGATCGCGAATTTCGCGACAAGCGACGAACGGTCCGCGCTTCTGGCCGCCGACCATGTCACCTCCGCCGTCTCGCTCTCCAACACGGCGCTCAAGATCGTGTTGCGCGACGCCGCAGGCGCGGAACTGGATCGCGCGGGCGACGGCAAGGCGCCGAGTGCCGGATCCAGCGCCCCGTTCACCAGCATGACGCGACTTGAAGACGGGACCTTCGCCTCTTCCGCCGAGTCCGTCGGGTTCAAAGAAGGGGTCACGGACCTCGGGACGCCTGGGAGCCATCCGTTCGCGGCCGAGACGGTCGAAGAAGCTCCCGCGACGGTGGAAGAGCCTGCGCCGATACCGGAACCCGTGACGGAGGAGCTTCCGACCGCAGAGCCAGAGGAAGTTGTCGTCCCAAACGATGGTGCAGGACCTTCTGACACGGATCCTCCGGTCGAAGATCCTTCGGCTGCCGCGCCTCAGGATGACACGAGTGAAGAGGCGCCGGTTATCGATGAGCAAGCCTCCGCGGCGCCTGATCCTGTCGAGGGCCAGGATGATGCCGTGGCGACCGACGATATCCCTTCGACAAGCTCAGGGAATATCGCTTCAGACACCCTTCCCCCTTCCATCTCCTTCCCTCCAGGGACACTCCGTGTCAGCGAGCTGTATCCGGCGCCCGAGAGCGGCGAGGACGAGTGGGTGGAGATCGACAACCCGTTCAACAACGTCATCCCGCTCGACGGGTGGACGATCTCGGACGCCTCCGGGACGAAGACGGCCCTCCCAGACCAACTCCTTGGGTTCGGACGATCGGTCGTCATCCGGAATCCGAAAGGCAAACTCAACAATGATGGCGACACCCTCACGCTCCTCGCGCCGGACGGCTCCGCGATCGACGCCGTGGCGTACGGGAAGGACGGACAGAAGGCCGGACGGTCGTTCATCCGCGTGGAAGACCATCTGGAGCTGACGCTGCATCCGACCCCGGGTGAGACGAACGTGCTTGAAACAGCCGTCGCAGCCATTTCGCCGGAACGTTCCGAACCGGTGGCGGCGATGACGGCAACGCCGGTCGCCACCACCACTCCCTCAACCTCCTCCGTGACCCTTCAACCCATCTCCTATGTCCCTCCCGCTGTCGTCGCTCCCGCGATCACTCAACCCAAGCCTGCCGTGGTCCAGGCGCGGCCTGTCGCCGTGGCAAAACCGGTCGCCACGAAACCCGCTCCCAAACCCGCTGCCAAGCCGAAGGTCGCTGCCGCCAAGCGGACCGCATCCGCTCGCCGCGTGAACGCCGAAGACCTCGCCGACCTCAAGCTCAAGACCAAGGTCGTGGCCGAAGGAACGGTCACGGTGCTCCCCGGGACCTCGATGGGCAAACAGCGCATGGCCATCAAGGATGAGACGGGGGAAATCCCGCTCTACAAAAACGACAGCGCGTTCGGAGAGCTGTCGCTGGGCGACCGCATCCGCGTCGCAGGCACGATCAGCTCCGCACAAGGGGAAAAACGGATCAACGTGACGACGGTCACGGTCCTAAAACGCGCCCCCGAGATCGTCCCGATCCCGGCACGGACCGAGGAGGTGGTCCCTCCACCGACGAAAGACGCCTCGCGTCGCGGCGCAGGCGCCATGCTCGCCTCGTCCCTGGTCGCCGGCCTCGCTCTGTTCGCCCTGCGTCCTCATGCTCAACGCCTTATCGCCAGATATGTCTCACGCCACGCTCTCCCTGTCGCTGCTCAAACGCCGGATTGAGAACAAGGCATTCGCCTATGGCATCTCCTCGACCGTCGGGGTCCTGCTGGCCGAGTACGTGATCGACCTGTTACGCGCCGCCTCCCATAACCAACCTGTCGATTCCCTATCCGTCTGATATGTCCGCCAACGAAAAAGCGACCTGGTTCATGAGCCTCATCGCGTCCGTCCAGACCCTTGCCGAAGAGCTCGGGCTCGACGACCTGTCCACGCAAAAACTTCGCGAGTTCGTCCTCACCACGGCCAAAAACGAGTACATGGCCGGCAACCGATCGGGCATCTCCTGGGCGCGCAAGAACCCGACGCGCGGTCCCGTTGCCGCCGCTTCCTGACCTGCTATAGTAACCAAGTATGGAGGCGAAGCTTGAAGCACAAATCAACTTCTTGTCCGGCCAGATCAGCGACCTCACGAGCGCCGTGAAAATCGGCTTCGATGGGGTGGACCAACGGTTTGACGCCATGGACAAGCGGTTCGAAGCCATGGACCAACGGTTTGACGCCATGGACAAGCGGTTCGAAGCCATGGACCAACGGTTTGACGCCATGGACAAGCGGTTCGATCGAATCGAGGGGAGATTGGATCGTGTCGAACTTCGTCTGGACGGGGTGGAGACCCACCTGGACCTGCTTACAGGGGAATTCCAGGATTTGCGCATGGTGGTGACAACGGATGCCGCCAAACGTAACAAACACCCTCGGCTTAGAAGGTGATAAAAACCGCCCCGGCGCCGGGGCGGTCTTTGTTTCGTCGGACAACAAAATCCCCTCTCTTGCGAGAGGGGATTTTGGAGCGGGAAACGGGGATCGAACCCGCGGCCTTCTCGTTGGCAACGAGACGCTCTACCACTGAGCTATTCCCGCGAACATTTCTCCTTCTTCTTTTGTGGTCGGGACTGTACACCCATGCGCGCCGCCTGACAAGAGGTATACTGTGCCTGTTATGGTCAAGCGCGCCGCCACCAACCAGAAAATCGCCGCCATCCTGCGCGAGATCGGGCTGTTCGACGAGGCGTTCGACGTCCCGTACAAGCCGCAGGCGTACGAAAGCGCGGCCGAGGTGGTCGAAGGGTTGGGCGAGCAGCTCTCTGACCTCTATCAGAAGTGCGGCACCGCATGCATCGACGACCTGCCAGGCATCGGCGAGAGCATCGCGAAGAAGATCGAGGAGCTGGTGACCACCGGGCGCCTCAAGGCCTACGACCAGCTGAAAAAGAAATACCCGTTCGACCTCGCGGGCATGACCGCGATCCATGGCCTGGGCCCCAAGAAGGCGATGGCGCTCTACCAGGCGCTCAAGGTGAAGGACCTGAAGGCGCTCGAGAACGCGGCCAAGGCCGGCAAGGTGCGCCGCGTCCCTGGATTCGGACGAAAGACCGAGGACGCGATCCTCTCCGGGCTCGGATTCCTTCGCGAACACGAAGGCCGCTTCCGCCTCCACGACATCCTCCCGGTCGCCGACCGCCTGGTCGGGCAGCTGAAACGCGTCCCGGGGGCGCACGAGGTCGAAGTCACGGGATCCATCCGCCGCATGAAGGAGACGATCGGCGACATCGACCTCATCATGACCGCGGATGACCCGAAACGGGCGCTCGACGCGTTCACCGCCTACCCCGAAGTGACGCAGGTGCTCATGCGCAGCGACGATCGCGCGTCGGTGCGATGCCGCGGCGGCATCCAAGCGGACCTCATCGTGCTCGAGCCCGATCATTTCGCGCTCGTGCTCCATCATTTCACGGGCAACCGCGAGCACAACATCGAACTGCGCACGCTCGCGCTCAAGCACGACATGACGCTGTCCGAATACGGGCTCCTGAAGGAAGGAAAACCGCTGCCGATCAAGAAGGAAGAGAATATCTACCAGGCGCTTGGCCTGCCGTGGATCCCGCCGGAAATCCGCGAGGGCCAAGGCGAGATCAACGCCGCGCGCGAAGGACGTCTCCCCGACCTCGTGGGCTACGACGACGTGAAGGGAGACCTGCAGGTGCAGACCGATTGGACCGACGGGGCTGCCTCGATCGAGGAAATGGCGAAGGAGGCGAGGAAGCGCGGGCTCTCCTATATCGCCGTGACCGATCACACCAAGGCGCTCGCGATGACCGGAGGGCTTGATGAGAAGAGGCTCGCGGAACAAGGCAAGGAAATCGACGCGCTGAACGCCAAGACGAAGGGGTTCCGCATCCTGAAATCGACCGAGTGCGACATCCTGAAGGACGGTCGCTTGGACGTGGACGACGCGGCGCTCAAGGCGCTCGATCTCGTGTGCGTTTCGGTGCATTCGTTCTTCGCCCTTTCCGAATCCGTTCAGACCGAGCGCATCATCCGCGCGTTCAAGCACCCGCTCGTAAACGTGTTCTTACACCCGACCGGCCGCATCGTGAACGCGCGCGAGCCGTACGCGCTGGATTTCCCCAGGGTCTTGCGCGCGGCGAAAGAATACGGGGTGGCGCTCGAGGTGAACGGGTCGCACCGGCTCGACTTGCGTGACGCGCACGTCCGGGAAGCGGTGGGGACGGGCGTGAAGCTGGTCATCGACTCCGATTCCCATTCGCCGGCCGAATACGATTTCCTGAAATTCGGGATCGCCCAAGCCCGTCGCGGCTGGGCCACCAAGGCCGACGTGCTGAACACCAAACCGGTCGAGGCGTTCTTGAAGGCGCTCCATGGGTTGAAAAAGAACAAAAAATGAGTTAGTGTCGCCGCCTGGGCAGGTGGCGAAACTGGCAGACGCAGAGGTCTTAAACACCTTTGAGGGAAACCTCGTGTGGGTTCGACTCCCACCCTGCCCACCAAAAACCCGTCTCTTGCCAAAGAGACGGGTTTTTGCTATGGTCAACTTGATCCGGGCAACGAAGCATGCCTGGTGCCGCTGGACCCAACCCCCGACGCGATCCCCCCCCGACGGTCCCCCCACCGTCTCTCGTGTCAGGACCCCTGGGTCCTCTTTTTATTGCTTGCCCCAGGAAGCCCCTCCATCCATAATGAGGGCGATATGATCGAACGGGATGTCCAGGACGAAGATGACCGGCTCGTTTCGAGCGCCGAACAGGCGCCGGAGCGGGAATTCGAAGTGGGACTCAGGCCGGGGACGCTCGATGATTTCGTGGGCCAGCAAGGGGTGAAGGAAAACCTGCGCGTGCTGCTCGAAGCCGCCAAAGGACGGAACGAGCCGGTGGAGCACGTGCTCTTGTACGGCAATCCCGGGCTCGGGAAGACCACGCTCGCGCACGTGATCGCGCGCGAGATGGGCGGGCAGATCCGCGTGACCAGCGGCCCGGCGCTCGAGCGCGTGGGCGACCTCGCGGCCATCCTCTCGAACCTCGGGCGCGGCGACATCCTGTTCGTGGACGAGATCCATCGCATGAACAAGACGATCGAGGAGGTGCTCTACCCGGCCATGGAGGACTACGCCCTCGACCTTGTGGTCGGCAAAGGGCCGACCGCTCGCACGCTGCGCTTGGCGCTCGAAAAATTCACGCTCATCGGCGCCACCACGCGGCTTTCCCTGCTCTCTTCGCCGCTGCGCGACCGCTTCGGCGCCACGTTCCATCTCAACTTCTACGAACAATCCGACATCGCCACGATCATCGCCCGCAGCGCCAAGCTCCTCGACGTCCCGACGGACGAACCCGCCGTCCGGCTCCTAAGCGAACGCTCCCGTCGGACACCCCGCGTCGCGAACCGCCTCCTCCGCCGCGTCCGCGACTTCGCCCAAGTTCGCGCGCAAGGCGACATCACGGAGCCGGTCGCGAAAGATGCGCTCATCATGCTCGACGTCGACGAATTCGGCCTCGACCGCGTGGACCGGTTCATCCTCCAGACCATCGTCGACAAGTTCCAGGGCGGTCCGGTGGGCCTCTCCACCCTCGCGGCCGCGACCCAGGAGGAAAGCGACACGCTCGAGGAGGTGCACGAGCCGTATCTCATCCAGCTGGGCCTGCTTGAGCGCACCGCGCGCGGGCGCATGGCCACGGGCGAGGCCTACCGCCACCTGGGCCGGCCCGTGCCGGAGCAACGGGCTTTGTGAAACAAGTCAGGACGAACGCCGGTCAGCCGTCCTATACGCGTCGCTACGGTGACAAATGATGAAAATAAAGACCTGATGGCCCTCGATCCGATAGACGACGCGATAGTCGCCCACGCGAAGCTTCCAATACCCTTTCAATGACCGGCGCAGCGGGACCCCGAACAGGTCAGGCTGCGTCATGAGTTTCTGCTCGATAGCCCGTCTGATCCGTTCCTTGTCGCGGCTTCCGAGCGATGGGATGTCCTCTTTCACCACCGCAGGGTGGTAGGAAACGGCGTACGCCAAACTGATCAGGCCCACGCCGCGTCGTGGGCGACGAACTTGGCCTTTTTGCCGTCACGTGCCTGCGCCAAAGCGCCGAGCGCCATGTCCTCCTCTATTTCCAATGCGAACCGCACCAAATCGAGCGCTTTGGTGGACACGGTCGTCTGATCCCGCTTCGCAAGCCGAGTGAGGACGTTCCCGACGTCGTCAGGCACGGAAAGGCTGATGCGCTGTTTGAGGGTTGGCATAGATACAAGGAGTGTAACACTGGTGCGGCACACTGGTCAACTCGCCGACATCAAAATGGCACGAGTCAACTCAAACGCATCCGCATGCGCGCACGCTCCCAAGTACGAGGTGAGATTTTCCTGCTTTCCCAGTCTCAACATCCGTTTTTTCGTCTTCGTCCGCAGAATCGTCGCCTGCGGCAGGAGGACATATCCAAGAAAGTCGATTCCTTGCTTCCATGTCCGAACGATGATCTTATTCGGATGAAGTCGGAGTTTCAAATGCTCGCCGAGAAACGCGTCAGCTTGTTCCGCCAATTGGAATGCCCGTTCTTTCGAGGAAGCAAGCATCACGAAATCATCGCAATAACGGAGGCAGTGGTGAACGCGCAGGCCGTGCTTCACGAACCAATCCAGCTCGTGCAGGTATACGTTCGCGAATAGCTGGCTGGTGAGATTACCAAGAGGGATGCCCTTGCCTGGCCGTGTCGAGAAACTACCAATGATTTCCCGAAGCAGGTCCATGAGGCGCCTGTCATGGATCCGACGCCGGAGCAGGCCGATGAGGATCCCATGTTCCACCGAATCAAAGAACTTCCTCACGTCGCATTTCACGGCATAGACGGTCTTCCTACCGTTCCGGCTCGCTTGCCGGAGGAACAGGCGCAACCGTCGGACGGCCGCATGCGTCCCCTTCCCGATGCGGCAGGAATAGCTGTCATGGATGAACTGCCGCTCGAATGACGGTTCGATGACGTTCACGAGCGCCTGGTGGACGACGCGGTCACGGACGTTTGCCTTGTGAATCGTGCGCTGTTTCGGGTCGAAAACGACAAAGCGGTGATACGCGCCGTGCCGATAGCGGCCCGCGAGCAGGTCATCGCGCAATGCGAACAGGTTGTCCTCCAGATTCCGCTCGAATACCATGACGTCAGGCCGCGACCGCTTCCCTTTCCGGAATTTTTCCCACGCGACGACCAAATTCTCGAACGAACATAACCGATCGAAACTATGCGCCCCATAAGCCCCCCCCCCGACGGAATCCCGAACTCCATCGCGAGTTGGCGCGGACTCCTGCTGACATCCCTCTCGTCCATACGCTTTACGCCGCCTACGCGGCGTGGCATGACATCTTGTTGAAATTTCCGAAGGCGGAACGGTACTCGCTGGGGGAAACGATTTCGAGACGCTTGCTCGAAACGATAGAACTCATCCTCGGAGCCGCTTCAACCGCCGATGCTGCGGAAAAGCTGAAACACCTGCGTGAAGCGAGCGCGAAGCTCGATACGCTCAAGCTCCTAGTCCGCCTCGCGAAAGATTGCCGCTGCCTTCCGAATCAGCACTATCTCGACATGGAATCCCGCTTGCATGAAGCGGGCAAGATGATCGGTGGATGGCTTAAATCCATCGGATAAGAAAGAGCGCCGATTGGCGCTCTTTCTCGTTGGGTACTCCCGAGGAACACCGGCACCGCCCAGTTGTCGTTCTCGTTGTCTGCGTGATTCGCATTCAGCTTCACCTGGCGATCGTCGAGGTTGAAGTTGACGTTCGGCGCGTTCGACCAGGGGTCGTTGTCGGGAACCAATGTTGCGCTGTCGCCTTCTGTTTCACCGGACCCAGACGCATCCGGATCCTGTATTTTATGCGGGACACAATGGGTACAACCCCCTTGTCCCAAGCAACAGCACGGAGTGCCCTTCATTCGCATCGTGCGCTCCACAACACCTTGATGTTTGGATTCTGACGATCTGTGCGAAGTCGGACGATCCGGGGACGCACATCCGTAAACGTGCGTTCACGACCCGAATCTATAGATCAATATAACAAAAAGAGCCCGGCGGACCAAGGACTAAGAGTCCAAGATCCACCGAGCTCCAAGGGGCCAAGCGCCCAGTTCCTCACTCCCCGAGGAACACCGGCACCGCCCAGCGGTCGTGCTCGCCGTCCGCGAGAGCCGCAGACAGCCACACCCGGCGATCGCCGAGGCTGAAGCCGACGTCCGGCGCGCGCGACCAGGGGTCGCTGTCGGGAACCGTACACTGCAGGCCCGGAATCCAGAAGCCAAAGCGCTTCTTGTAGTCCGTGGCCTTGATGCGCTCCGGGTGCTGCGCGGCTACGAACAGCAACGCGACGCCTGGGGAACGCTTGGGGTCGCGGACGTTCACGGGCTTCTTGCCCACGTTGGCGTCAAGCTTCACGCGGCGCCAGCGTAGGGTGAAGGGTTCGAACGCTTCGGCTCCTTCCAGCAAGCGCAGTTTCGCGGGGTCGGTGTTGAGGCCGTCCCAGCGGTAGCTGTCGTGCTGGCCGTCCTTGGTCCATTCCCAGGCGAACTCGAAGGTTTCCTGGAGGGTGGCGAGGGTCGCGTCGAGCACCACCACGACCTCGGGGTCGTCGGTGAACTCGGGCGGCGTCTCGCTTCCGACGAAGTGGAACCGGTCGAAGTCGATGCCTTTGTCCTTGCAGCGGGCCTTGAAGGCCTCGAGCTGGACGAGGGCGGCGTTGAACACGCCGTGGACGAGGTCGGTGCGGAAGGCGGCGTGCTTGCGCATGGCCTTCAGCATGTCATCGAACACCGAGCGGTGCTCGGGTTTGAGACAGAGCTCCGCCTCTTCCGGCGTCATGCCGGAACGGCCGAAGCAATCCGCGAACTCCTGCACCTGCGTGAAGCGCATCTGGCTGGTGAGACTGGCCATGAGCCGATCCCCTTTCGTTGCCGCGCGGACCAATCCTTCCCGCCACCATGGCAGGTCAGACCAATCCTTTGTTGAGAGCGGCCATTCGGGCCCTTCGATAAACTCAGGGCGCAAAATACCGTTCTCAACGGTGGCGATTAAATGTTCGACGCGGAAAATCATACCACTTTTTTGCGGTTTTGTCAAGAGGATATACGTCATTATTCCGCTATAATCAGCCATTTTTGAATAATCGACATGTAATGCTACAATGCGTCCGTTATGCCCGTCGCGGTCCTCTTACTCCCCTATCTCCTATTCCTCCTCCTGTACGCGGTGTATGGGGGATTCGTGCTCTACCACCTCACCCGCTTCGGGATCGCCGGAAAGGGGTTGTACCTGACCGCTGGCGGGTTCGTCATCGGCACCACGATCCTCCTGCTCGTCTCGGCCGTGGGACTCGGTTCCTTCGATTGGTCCGTCCCGATGTCTGTGGACTTCCTGAACCTGCCGTCGACCAGCGCGTTCCCCTCCGCCCTATGATGCGCCTCGACCAACTCCCCAACCAGGCGCGCGACGAGAAGATCGTCCTCCTGCTGCGCCGCCACTGGTTCACGGTACTCCCCATCCTGTTCATGTTCCTGGGGCTCTCGGCGGCCCCGCTCGTGGCCGTGATCCTGTTCCCCGAACGCCTCACGGACCTGCTCGCGCATCCGACCGCGGGCCCCCTCATCGCGCTGTGCGCCTCGGCGTATTATCTTGGCGTGTGGCTGTTCACCTGCTTCGAATTCGTGGACTACTACCTCGACGTGTGGATCATCACCAACGAACGGGTGATCAACATCGAGCAGGTCGGGCTGTTCAACCGCACCGTGAGCGAGCTGCATCTGGCCAACATCCAGGACGTGACGAGCGAGGTGAAAGGGATCGTGAAGACGCTGCTCGACTACGGCGACATGCACGTGCAATCCTCGGCCGAGAAGGTGCGGTTCCACTTCAAGGACATCCCGCGTCCCGACCAGGTGAAGCAACAGGTGCTCGACCTCGTGCATGACGACCAGGGCCGCCACGGGACCGGAACCCCTGCTCCGACCCCGATGCAAAAACCGACGGTCTAGCCGTCGGTTTTCGATTTACTTCCACCGCTTCAGGATGGCGATGTTCGTGTAGAAGTAGTGGAGGATCTGCTCCCAGCCCTGCCCGCGGTTGGCCATGCACAGCGCCTCGGTGGCGCTCATGCCGATGCCGTGGCCCCACAGATTGTACCCCTTTTCCTTGTCGCACGGGCAGGCCACGCCTTTCACCCACGGGACGTCGCCGCCCCACACCTCGCCCCAGTCATACGTGCGTCCGGCGGAACGGGAGAAGTACGGGGTGATGGCCGTGCGCCCTTCGTAGGTGACCACCTGCCCGCGCGTTTCCTCGACGCTTCTCACGATACGCGGCGAGTTCGCCTCCTGGTCGTACCCGCGATACACCTGGTCGTCGGCGTACCCGGTGATGTGGAAGAACTCGGGCCCGCGTTTGGTGCCGCGCTCGAAGTGGTAGGTGGCGTACGTGCGCGCCGCGGTCACGAGCGCCTTCTGGTACTCCATGTGGCTCACGTTGCTCGTCTCGCCCAGGCCCTTCAGGTACCACTCCATGGGCAGCTCGTTGATGAGCCAGGTGCGGGTCTTCGCGTCATTGTAGCGCAGCTCAAGCACGTTGCGGTACCGGTTGTACGGCCGGTCGGCGCCTCGGTTGCGGCGGTCCCAGTTCTCCACGGTGCAAACGGCGTTGGGCTCGTTGGGAACGAAGCGCAGGAAGTGCGGCGTTTTCTCGAACCCATTGCCCCGGTCGAACCAGTAGCGGCTCTGCTTATAGAGCGCGGTCACCGGCTTCCCGGCTGGCAGTTCCGCGAGCAGCGCGCCGTCCCCGCCCATGAGCTTCCACGCGGTCTCGCAGCTCACCTTCACCTCGTTGTTGGTCTCCCCGTCCACGATCAGGATCCCGACGCGCAGCATGGGCTCCTGCATGGGGAACGTTTCCGGAATTTCCTGCACGATCGGCACATTGAACGCCTCGGGAGAGCCGCTCGTGACCTCGACCGGGATGTCCACCCAATAATCCGGCACCGCTTGGTCGTCCACCACGAGCGCGTATTTCACCACGTGCGTCCCGGCGGCCCGGGGGGCATTGAACGTGAAGGTGAAGTACTCGAGCGCGCCCGGGGCCACGTCCGCGCCCGCGTTGGCCACCAGCACCGAGGTGGAGAGCCACGAGCCGTTCATGGTCTCGTTGCGCACGCTCGCGGCCGACACCGACGGCACGCGCAATTCGCGGCGCTTCCAGGCAAGCGTCCCCGTGTTCTTGATCCCGACCGTGTAGGTGACGGCATCCCCGCCCTTGCTCACCAGCACTTTCTTCTGCGACCGGATGAGGGTGAGGGCGGAAAGGCCGGTGGGGCTTGAAGGGCTTTGGGTCGGGGGAACGACCAGTAGTTCGGCTTTGGGCGTTTGCGCGACCACGATCTTCACGGTAAAGAGCCCGCCCGGGATCCACGCCACGTCCTCGGCCGCGAGGTTGAACGTTTCCTGATACTCGCCAGTGACCTTGGGCGCCTTCAGCTTGAAGCTGATCGTGCCGGTCTCTCCCGCGCGCGCGGTCTGTTCCCTCATGACGGAAGGCTGCGTCGACGATTTCCACGATAGGTCCTGGAACAGGCTCGCGCGGTATTTGGGACCGTAGGTGTACACCGAAACGTACCCAGGACCCATGTTCGCCCACGAGGCGGTGCCGATGTTCTTGAAGGTGATGGTGAAGTCCTTGGTCTCCCCGGGCGCGAGCGTGAGCTTGCCCGAGCCGGAGCTCGACACCTGGAGCGCTTCATACCCCTTGAGCGGGGCCGCCAAGGCCGTGGTCGGAGCCGACACGGCGACGAACGCCCCCAAGAGGACGGCGACGACGATCCGCATGGCATTGCGCGACAAAGCTCCCTCCATAATTCGCCAATATCTTAGCCAAGATTCCTCCTTCCGTCAAAGACGGTTCATGCTACTATACACGGCGCTATGGCATTAGGTCGCACGTTGAGCACGAATTTCGCCCTCCAGCTCCTTGGGAAGGGCGCCTCGGCGTTGCTCGGCCTCGTGTTGGTCGCGCTCCTCACCCGCGCGCTCGGCCCCCTCGGGTACGGCGAATACACCACGGCAATCACCTATCTCCAGTTCTTCGGGGTGATCGTGGATTTCGGGCTCACCCTCACGCTCATGGTGATGATCTCCGAGTCAGGCGCCGACGAGGAGAAAGTCGCGGGCAACATCCTCGGGCTCCGCCTCGTCTCCGCCGCGATCCTGTTCGCGCTCGCGCCGGTGATCGCCATGCCCATTCCCTGGTCGCCCGCCGTGAAGGCCGCGATCGCGGTGGGCGCCGTCGCGTACTTCCTCATGTCCGGCGCGACCGTGCTCGTGGGCGTATTCCAGCGTCATGCAGCCATCTGGCGCGCGTCGGTCGCCGAACTCGCGAGCCGCGTGTTGCTCGTCGCCGCCACCGCCGCGCTCGCCTACGCGCACGCGGGGCTCGTGGCCATGTTCGTGGCGCTGGTCGTCGCGAACGTCATCTGGCTCGCGCTCACGGTGCTCCTTGCGCGGCCGCTCGTGCGACTGCGTCCGCTGTTTGATTTCGCGGCTTGGAAAACGGTGATCTCCCGCAGCTGGCCCATCGCCATTTCCATCGCGTTCAACCTCATCTACTTGAAGGGGGACGTCATCATCATCTCCCTGATCCGGACGCAGCAGGAAGTGGGGTTTTACGGGGTCGCGTACCGCTTCTTGGACGTGCTCACCGCGCTCCCCACCATGTTCATGGGACTCATGCTCCCCTCGCTCGTCGCTGACTGGACCGCCGCGCGGCGCGAGGAGTTTTCGCGCCACATGGCGCGCGCCTTCGACGTGTTCGCGCTCGCCTGCGCCCCGATCGTGTTCGGCGGGATTGCCATCGCGCCGCAGCTCATCGGCCTCATCGCCGGTCCTGGGTTCGAGGACGCGGTGCCGGCCATGCGGATCCTCATGCTCGCCGTGCCGGGAATCTTCTTGGGCGCGCTCTATGGCCACGCGGTGGTGGGAGTGGGAAGGCAGCGCCAGATGATATCGGGCTACGCGGTCACGGCGATCCTCACGATCGCGGCGTACCTCGCGGTGATCCCGCGCTGGGGGATCGAGGGGGCCGCGTGGGCCACGGTCGCGTCGGAGCTGCTCATCGCCTTCCTCACCTACCGCATGGTGCGGCACGCCGGCTCCGCGGCCCCGTCGCTTTCGATCGCGCTACGCTCGCTCCTCGCCGCTGGCGGGATGTACGTCCTGCTCCAACTCATCCCGGGCATGAGCGCCGTCGCGTCGCTCGTCGTGGGAGCATGCTCGTATATGGCGTTCGCCTATGCGCTGGGAGCGATCCGGAAGGAGGACCTGCGCATGCTCATCCCGCACCGTTCGCCGGATTTCACCCGTGAGTAAAATGCTCCGACCGGAGCAAAACGTTCACGCCTGTGTACGCCACCCTTCTCATCGTCGTCTGCGGCCTGTTCGCCTTCATCGCCTGGCGCGACTTGAAGACCGCCGTCCTCTTGTTTTGCGCCGCGCTGCCCGTCTACCTCATCCGCTTCCACATCGGGCCGATCCCATCGACGTTGCTTGAAGCGTTTTTTGGCATCCTGTTCATCATCTGGGTCATACGGACCCACCCATGGCATAAGGAAATCCTCCCGCGCGGGTGGGCGCTGCCATTCGGCCTGCTCGTCCTCGCCGGGATCGTCAGCTTCTTCGTCTCCCCCGACAGGCTGGCCGCGCTGGGTTTGTTCAAGGCCTACCTCGTCGAGCCCGTCTTTTTCTTCCTGATCGTCCGCGACCTGTTCCATGCGTCCGAAGATCGGACGAACCTGCTGCGATCCCTCGCGGCCGGAGGTCTTTTCGTCGCGGCGTTCGGCATCTGGCAATTCGTCACGGGGAGCGGCATTCCTGTCCCGTGGGATCTCGAGCGCCGCGTGACCGGCCCGTTCCCGTATCCGAACGCTCTCGGCCTGTATCTGGCCCCCTTGGTGGTCATCGCAGCACTCGGTGCTTGGCACGACGTGAAATTCCGCGCGTGGTGGATCGCATTCCTCCTTCTCTCGGGCGTCGCGCTCATCTTTTCGAAGACCGAAGCGGCCTGGGCATCCGTCCCGGCCGTCGTGTTCCTCCTGTTCGTCCGCGAAAAACGCTTCCGCAAGCAGGCGATCGCCGTCGCCGCCTGTCTCATCCTCCTCGTCGCGCTCATCCCTGCCGTACGTGGTCCCGTGACAGAAAAACTGCTCCTGCGCGACCTGTCCGGACAGGTGCGCATCGCCCAGTGGAAGGACACCGCGGCGTTCCTGAAGGACCATCCCATCTTCGGCGCGGGGCTCTCGGGCTATCCGATCGCGATCGAGCCGTATCACACGCATCCCGAGTTCGAGATCTTCCAGGATCCGCACGACATCGTGCTCAACATCTGGGTGGAGCTTGGTCTCATCGGCCTTCTCGCCGCGTGCCTCATCGGCAGAAACGTCTGGCGTTCGGAAAAACCGGATTGGCCCGCGCTCGCCGCCTCGTTCGCCCTGCTCCAGATGGTCATCCACGGCCTGGTGGACGTGCCGTTCCTCAAGAACGACCTCGCGATGATGGCCTTCGCGCTGCTCGCACTCGTCGCGTCGACAAAAAAGAACACGCGCCCGGGGGATCCGAGCGCGTGAGAGGTCACGGAAGGCGCTTGATGACGTTCTCGAGCAAGAGGCGCAGCTTGTCCGCGTCTTCCTTCGCCCGCTCGACGTTCGTCTCATGCTTGTGCTCTTCCACGTCGTTGTTGGTGATGTAGGAAAGGGCGATGGCACGCACGCCCTTGTCCACATGCTGGGCGAGCACCGAGGCCTCCGGGAACGTGCTCATGCCCACGCACACGGCGTGCTGTGCCAACACGGCCTTGTCGTAGGGCCCTTCGAAATTCGGACCGCGCACCATGGCGAATCCTCCTTCAACCAACGTCAGGCCCTTCACCTCGCCGCGGCTCATGCGCACGATTCCCCGCAGATCCTCGTGGTTGACGGCCGTGTCCGCGCTGTTCCATTCCTGCGGGAACAGAGGAGGCGGGGGCGCGTACAGCCGCAGGAACCCGTTCGCCATCACGACGTCGCCGCAGCAGGCCTTGCGCGCGAGGCCGCCGGCCGCGTTCGTGAGGATGAACGTCTTCACGCCGAGCTCGACGAACATTTCCACCTGGATGCGGACCATCTCCTCCACCCGCAAGTCATAGAGCCCTTCGTACTGGTGCACGCGCCCGCGCAGGGCGATGACCTTCTTGCCAGCGACGTCGCCGTAGCAGACGAGCCGCTTGTGGCCGTGCAACTCGCCGAGCGATTCGAATCCCGGCAGGTCGCCCATGGGCATGGAGCGTTCTTCGTCGATCTTGAGCAGGTCGCCCCACCCTGTCCCGAGCACGATCGCGACTTTGGGCAAACGTGATTGCCCGATGCCGAACTGCTTCTCGAGCGCCTTCGTGGCCGGTTCCAGATACGCCTTCGGATTGAACGAACTCATCGCTTCCTCCTGGGTCAAAAGGACCGACCGCATCCTACGTCTCGGAGCCCGGAAGTCAACATGCCATGACCGGATCATGGCGAATTCCCCCGCCGGACGACAAAATACCCCGACGATGTCGGGGTATTTCGTGGCGGAGAGGGTGGGATTCGAACCCACGGTACCCTTGCGGGTACATCAGATTTCGAGTCTGACGCATTCGACCACTCTGCCACCTCTCCGTGGCCGTTTTGCGCGCGAAACGTATCACGGTGGAACCTCATCGTCAATCCGTTTATACTCCCTCCGTTATGTCCCCTCGCGACTGGTGGAACTTGATCCGCGGCGTGCCCAGCGAGGCCGGGCGGCCGCTCCCCAACGGACGCCTCCCCCCGCAGATGGATGCCGAGTACGCGATGGGAGGGTTCTCGCCCTCTCACAAGGCGCAGCCGCTCCTCGAGAACGGCCTGGTCGGCGCGCGCTGGGACCTCGCGCCGTTTAGCGTGGAGACCTACGTGGGGGATGGCGAGCCGCGCATCGAGCCGTATCATCGCCGCCGCTTCATCACCTGGCAGCCCGTCTGCCGCACCGACGTCCCGCGCGGATGGTGGCGGTTCCCCCTTCCGCTCAACGCCCGCCAGCATGGCGTCACCATCCTCCCCTCAAGTTCTTCAAGCTCCCCAAGCTCTTCCGAGTACTGGAAGCGATGGTCGAGCCACGCCCAGCGGCACCGAAGGAGGTTCCTGAAGAACGAGACGCTCGAGATCGTCGAACCGACCATGGAGGAATACGCCGCCGCCTATCACGCGACCGGCAAGCTTCCGTTCATGCGCAACGACTTCGTGCGCATCCTCAAGCGACGGCGCGCGAACCACGGGGAACGCCTGCGACTCATCGGCGCGCGGGAAAAGGCGACCGGACGGCTGCTCGCCGGACTCGCGGTCCTCGACCTGCCAAACAGCAAGCAATCCGTGCACGTGGCCGCGTTCTTCCATCGCGACGCCTCGCGCACGGGAGCGAGTTACGGGCTCATCGACGAATGGTTCCGACGCAGCATCGCTCAAAACCTCCACGCGCTCCACTTCGGGCTCGTGTGGTACCCAGGCGACCCGGGATCCTGGAAGGGCTATTCCGCGTTCAAACGCCAGTTCGATCTCACTTGCGTCGTGTACCCGAACGCGTTGGTAAAAATAGTGCGCAGGGGGTAGGAAGTAGGGAAGATATGCCCATCCGCAAAGCCGTCATTCCCGTGGGAGGCCTCGGAACCCGCTTCCTCCCGGCCTCCAAGGCCCAGCCCAAGGAGATGCTCGCCGTCGTGGACAAGCCGGTGATCCAGTACATCGTGGAAGAGGCGGCCGCCTCGGGAATCGAGGAGATCGTGTTCGTGACCGCGATCGGCAAACGCGCCATCGAGGACCACTTCGACCGCAGCTTCGAATTAGAGTACCGGCTAGAGCAAAAGAGCAAGACGAGGGAACTGGAGACGATCGGGGCGATCGGGAAGCTCGCCCGGTTCGCGTTCGTGCGGCAGAACAAGCCTGCGGGGGACGGCCACGCGATCCTCGCCGCGATCCCGTTCCTTGATCGCCACGAACCGTTTGCCGTCTTGTTCGGCGACGACATCATCGACGGGCCCGAGCCGGCGCTACGCCAACTGTTCGACGTGTACGAAACGTACCAACAGCCGGTGGTGGCCCTGCAGCAGGTCCCGAAGAACGAGGTGTCGAGCTATGGCGTGATCGCCGGGACCGACGTGGGCGGCGGGACCTGGGAGGTTTCGCGGTTCGTGGAGAAGCCGAAGGCGGAGGATGCGCCGTCGGATCTGATCGCGATCGGCCGCTACGTGCTCACGCCCGGACTGGTCGCCGTGCTCGCCACCCAAACGGCCGGGAAAGACGGCGAGATGCGGCTCGCCGACGCGTTCGCGGGCTACCTCGCGCAGGGGGGTCGCCTGTACGGCCATCAGTTCGAAGGGACGCGTTACGACTGCGGCAACAAGCTTGGATTCCTGAAGGCGCAGGTGGAACTCGGGCTCAAACACCCGGAAGTCGGCGCGGGATTGGCCGACTATCTGCGCACGCGGGGCAAATGAGGTACAATGGTGGCCATCAATCGGAGGATCCTATGACCACCAAACGCCCACTCATCGCGCTGCTCCTCGCCGTACTCGTGTTCACGGGCCAAGGGTGCGGAGGCGGGAGCGCCGTCACCGAAAAACCGCTCACCCTCACTATCTGGAACGTGTTCGACCAGGACGACGCGTTCAAGGACATCATGCTCGCGTACCAGAAGGTTCACCCGAACGTGTCCTTTGACTACCGCCAGCTGCGCGTCGAGGAGTATCGCGACGAGCTGTTGCGCGCCTTCGCCGAAGGGACGGGCCCGGACATCTTCGCCGTGCACAACGACGGCGTGGGCGAGTACAAGTCCCTCATCGCGCCGCTGCCCGCGACGCTCGCGATCCCCTACACCGAGATCAAGGGGACGATCAAGAAAGAAAAGGTGACCACGGTGCGCACCGAAGCCACCATCTCGCCGGCCAACGTGCGCCGCGACTTCGTGGACGTGGTCGCGCTGGACGCCGTGCTCCCCTACCAGGCGACCCCCAACGCGCAGACCGAGGAACGCGTGTGGGGCCTGCCCATGGCGCTCGACACCATGGTCATGTACGTGAACAAGGACCTGCTGAACGCCGCCGGCATCGCCCAGCCGCCCCAGGACTGGACGACCTTCCAGGACGCGGTCGCGAAGCTCACCCGCGTGGGGCCCGAAAACGCCGTCGTGCAGTCCGGCGCCGCGATCGGGACGAGCCGGAACGTGGAGCGGGCCTTCGACATCCTCACGCTCCTCATGATGCAAAACGGCACCCAGATGACCGATGACCGCGGGCGCCCCACCTTCGCCTCCTACGAAGCGCCGGACCGCACGAGCCCGGGCCAGGATGCGGTGCGGTTCTACACGGATTTCGCAAACCCGCTCAAGAAGGTCTACGCCTGGAACGCCGACCTGCCGCCCTCCTTCGACGCGTTCGTGACCGGTCGCACCGCCTTCTTCTTCGGCTACGCCTATCACCTGCCGCAGATCCGCGCCCGTGCGCCGCGTCTCAACTTCGCCATCGCCCCGATGCTGCAGATCCAGGGCGGACGGGTGGTAAACACAGCAAACTATTGGCTGCAGACCGTGTCGAAGTCGAGCAAGAACCAAAACTATGCCTGGGACTTCGTGCAGTTCGCCACCCGCGCGGACAATGTGACCAGCTATCTCGAATACGCCAAGAAGCCGACCGCGCGCCGCGCGCTCATCCAAAGCCAGATCGCGAACGAGGACCTCTCCGTGTTCGTTTCCCAGGTGCTCACGGCCAAGAGCTGGTACCGCGGGAGCAACGCGACCAGCGCCGAGCAGGCGTTCCTCGACCTCATCGACGACGCGCTCGCCGGGGTCGAGATCGAAGACGCCATCCGCGAGGCGCAAAACAAGGTGAGCCAATCGCTATGAAGCGGTTCCTGACCCTCATCATCGCCGGCGCGTTCCTCCTGTCCGCGTCCGCGGCCTTCGCCCAAAGCACCATCTGCAAGAGCAAGACGGGCAACACCTGCACCATCCAGGAAGTCGGTCCGTTCATGGAAGGGATTTCCAAAGCCTGCGGTAATGCCGGCGACTGCGAGCTCGATGACATCATGCAGGTGGTGGTGAACGTGGGGAACTACGCCGTCGGCCTGGTGGGCAGCCTCGTGTTCCTCATGTGGGTCATCTCGGGCGTGCGCTACCTGGGCGCGAACTTCATGCCAGGAGGTTTCGAGGAGAACATCAAGAAGGGCAAGCAAGGGATGGTAATCTCGACCGTGGGACTGCTGATCGTGTTCGGCGCGTTCGCCGGGATCCAAACGCTCAACGCGGTGCTGCGCGGAAGCACGGTGGGCGAAAAGCCGGGACAACCATTCGTCGATTGCACGGGCCAGGAGGACGGGGCCGTGTGCGGACTCAACATGGAGTGTTCGGGAGGGATCTGCATGACCGGCTGCGAAATCACGAGCGGGGATGAGGGATTCGCCTGCTATGACACCACCGACCCGCTCTACAAAGGCCGCTTGAGCGGATGCGCGACCGGCCTGTGCCCTGGCGGCGACAGCACGCGATGTTGTAAATTCAAGTAAGTATGCGCCGATTCCTCCCATTCCTCGTCCTGTTCCTGATCCCGCTCGCGGCATCCGCCCAGCGCACGCTGCAGAACCCGCTCGGCTCGGCCGACCTTCGCATCGTGATCGGCAACGTGATTCGCGTGGTCATCGGGTTTTCGGGGGTGCTCGCCCTCGCCTCGTTCATTTGGGGCGGCATCCTGTTCTTGACCGCCGCCGGCAACGAGGAGCGCGTGAAGAAAGGCAAGAACACGTTGATTTGGGCCAGTATCGGGCTTGTGGTATTATTCACCTCGTACACGCTGGTCAACACGATCGTGTCGTCGCTGGCCACGTCGGCAAACCCATAATTATTCACTCCCCCATAGGAGACCCACTATGACGGACCTTAAGAAACTCGCCGGCCGCGCGGTCGGCCTGGCCGCGGCGGCCCAGACGTTCGCCTTGGCCAAGTTCGTCCACGCCCAGGCGCTCACGGGCGAGGACCTGTTCGGCGGCCAGGGCCAAGAATTCGGCTCCGCGGCCGGACTCGGCACGGGCGACCTCACCACCACGATCGCCGCGATCATCCGCACGGCGCTCGGGTTCCTCGGCGTCATCGCCGTGGTCATCACGCTGTACGGCGGCTTCCTCTGGATGACCTCCGCGGGCAACGACGACAAGGTGAAGCAGGCCAAGAAGATCATGATCTCGGGCGTCATCGGCTTGGTGATCATCCTCTCCGCCTTCGCCCTCGCGTCCTTCGTCATCACCCAGATCTCGACGGCCACCGCCGGCTAGTCCTGGACCCATGCCCGTCGCCTGACGGGGCATGGCGTGAGCTCCGAACCCTCGAGGCTCACGCTATGGCACTTCTCGCCCAGTCCGCTGGCGACCTCGCGACCGGCGGGCTTTCACAAACCGGCAAGGCCGCCGGGTTCGGCGCCACGGCCCTTCCCATCGCGACGCTCATCGGCAACCTGATCAACGTGCTCCTTGGCTTCCTGGGGCTCATCCTGGTCGGCTTGCTCATCTACGCCGGCATCCTGTATCTTACGGCTGGTGGCGCCGAGGAACGGGTGAAAACGGCCAAGCGCATCATGGTGAACGCGGTCATCGGCCTCGTGATCGTGGTAAGCGCCTACGCCATCTCGGTGTTCGTCATCGATCAGCTGTCCAAGACGGTTTCCACGACCGCTCCGACGGGTACGGCCCCGCTGGATGACTGCCCGCCCGGACAGATCCCAGCCCAAGGCGGAGGGTGCTTCTAAGATCAACGCATTGTCTAACAATTCTCAGGATATGAAAAACATCTACCACAAGATCACGGCCGGTGCCTCGGTGCTCCCGCTCCTTCTCCCCTTCGCGACCAACGCGCAGCAGCAGGGCGGCGGTCTCTCGGGCGCCCAGGGTCAGCTCACGGGCATCGGCACGGCGCTCGGCGGCATCAACACCCAGGGCGCTGGAGCGCTCCCGGCGCTCATCGGACGCCTCATCAACGCCTTCCTGGGCGTGCTGGGCATCATCCTGGTGGTGTACCTCGTGTGGGCAGGGTTCCTGTGGATGACCGCCTCGGGCGAGGAGGAAAAGGTGAAGAAGGCCAAGGCGATGATCCAGCAATCCGTGATCGGCATGGTGATCGTGATTGCCGCCTACGCCATCGCGAGCTTCGTTATCAACGTGCTCGTCGGGGCCACGGGCTAACGTCCAGAAACAAAAAAACGTGCCTTCCGGTGAACCCGGTCGGCGCGTTTTTCGTTCGTAGTGTCCCCTCCCGGTCAGAGGAATTTGGTCTGGACCGGGTTGCCGGCGTACACCCAGTGGACGCTGCCGCCGGCGTACGTGTCGATTCGCCTCGCCGCGTAGAAGCCGTCGACCTCCGAGGCCGAGACGACCATGAGCTGCACCGTCTGTCCGCGCTTGAGGGCACGGTGGTAGGCGCTGCTCGCGGTCATAGCATCCACGCAGGGGTAGGTGCCGTCGCTCTTGCCGTCGTTGTTCACGTCCACCTCGGTCGGGATGATCCCGTACCCGGCGGTCGTGAGCGACCCCCCGCCCCGGAAGGAGCAGATACGGTCGCCCGGATCGCCGAGATCCGCGATGCCGCCGATACACAGGCCGACCTGGTTGTCGGTGCCGCATTCGGTGGTGGCGATGCGCTCGAGCTGCGGGATCCGCGGGACCGGCGCGAACGCCGGTTGCGGGCCGTAGACGCCGGGAGCAACGCACCCGACGTTCACGATGACGAGGGACAGGACGAGAATGATCTTGTTCACGGGAGATTCCTTGGTGAGGGTGGGTGGTGGTGACTACTCTTCGGGCAGGACGGTTTGGACATCTTCGGCGATGACGCCGATGGCGCCGTCCTGGACCTTGTCGTTCTCTTCGATCGCGCCGATCTTCTGGTCCTGCTCCTTGTCCTTGGCCGTGGTTGCCGGGACCGTGCCGCTGGGAGCGGGAGAGACGACCTGCGGACCGACGGTTCCGCCGAGCGCCAGGTCCACGAGCGGGTCACCGGTGGGACCATTGAGTCCGTAGCCGTAGCCCATGCCGACCGTCTCCCCGTAGGGCGACGAGGCGTACGGCGTCTTGGTCTCGATCGCCATCTCGGCGTTCTTGACCTTGCGGTACTGGAGGGCGTCGTAGCCCACCAGCGTGCCGTTGGTCTTGAACGTGCTCCCGTCCTTCTCCTTGATCGTCTCTTCGACGTACACGCACGACAGGGACAGCGCGATTGCGATCATGATGAAAGCCTTCATGGCTTCCTCCTGTTGGTGCCCAGTTGTGACAGGGCGGGTTTGGGGAAATGGTTTTTGGCGTTCGGAACCCCCAATTCCTGAACGTGTAAATATACCAGAAAAATGGCCTTTTGTCAAGAGGGGGAAGGCGATATTTTGGCTAAGACAAAAGAAAAAAGGCCGTCGTGTCTGGGGAGTACCCAGGCGTACGGCCTTCGTTGACCTTGTTCCTTCAGGTCTTGAACTTTTCGCACTTGCCGACGCGGAACTTGTTCGGCATTTTCTTGCAGTGCTCCTCGAGCGTGACCCGACCCGGAGAACCGTCGACGACCTTGGTGGTCACTTTGGGCTTCGGCGCCTCCTCCTGGGCCCTGGGTTCCTCGGGATCGGACTTGTTCAGGTCCGCGGTCTTCTTCGCCTCCTCCTCGGCCAGCTTCCGCTTCTCTTCTTCGAGTTGCTTCTGCTTGTCCGCTTCGGAGGTGACCGAGTCCGGCGTCGTCGCGATTTGCGGCGGATCCGTCTTCGGCGATTCCTGGACCACGGTGAACGCCGTGAAGTCCGGGTACGGGGCGAACTTCATCCCGACCACGAACAGCCCGGCGGCGAGCAGTACCCAGCTTGCCGCCACCGCCACCTTGTTCTCGTCCGCGAACTTCTTCGTCGCCCACGCGCACAGCGCGAGGATGGCGAGACAGATCGCGACGAACGCGAGGAACGGCGCGTTCGTTGACAACCCGACCCACAAGGCCGTAATGACCGCGTCCACCTGCTCCTTAAAGGCCAGCCGGACGAGCACGAGCGACATCAGGACGTAAATCGTGATGGAGCTCGAGATCTCGAACCGCCGCAGCCATTCCACGGCATACGCGCGCCGCAGACCGTAGTACACCACCAGGTAGCCGGCCGAGAACCCCAGCGGGATTCCCAGACGCGCCCAGAAGGTGATGTCCTCTCGCCAGTAGTGGAGCGATGCAAGAAGACCAGCCAGTCCGAACACCCGAGCGAGCAGAAGCCCCGTCCGAAGCGTCCGATCCGGCGTCTTATCCGTGCGCCCGATCGCTTGATCGAACGCATTGGCGATCTCCTGGACCAGCTCGCTCGGAAGCCAGATGGCCAGGGACAGGATCGTTCCGCACAGCAGGGCGAGCGCGACGCCGGCACCGTTGCCGATGCCGTGTCCGATCAGGATGAACGCCGGAAGCGAGAGATAGATCAGGAGGCCGACGAACGCCGGACCGCTGACCGTATCCCACGCCCGACGCCATCGTCCTTTCTTCTTTGGGGGAATGGCCGGCGGCTTCGGGGCCGGCCGGCTCTTCCACGCGTCTTCCCGGGCCTTCACCAGCTCATCTGCGAGCTGGTCGAGGTCGGGATTCGGAAGCAGCGCGTTGAGCTCGGCCTCGGCCTTTCGGAACTCCGCGATGGGGTCCCGTCCGGCCTCGGCCAAGCCCCGCGCGAGCTTCACGTGACCCATCACCTTGAGGATCGGGTCGGTCATGTCGGCGACCGTCTTCTTCGCTTTCGCGAAGGTGACGGCCGGGTCCTTGTCGGCCTTGTGCAGCTCGTGAGCCGCCTCGAGGAGCGCCAGAAGGCGGTCCCAGGGGTCGGTGATCGTGTCGGCCGTCTGCACCTTGTCGAGCGCATCCGAGAGGTCTGCCGGCGCCGGAGCGGGAGTTTCCTCCTTCTCCGTGCCGAGCAGCCCCTTCAGGAGCCCCGTCCCGCCCACGAGTCCGAGCCCCGCCTTGTTGGCAAGCTCCTGCTTGCCGCCGGCGAAGGCGCGGATGGCGGCGGTGACCTTGTCGAAACCCGCGTCGGTGAGGGTGCCGTCACGTTGGACGACCCCTTCCTCGACGAGCGTCCTCGCCACCTCCGCGGGGAGGTTCCTGGCTTCGTCCACGTAGCCATGGCCCTCGATCTTTTTGAACAGATCGGAGCTTTGGCGGGCGGTGGCTCCGTACGCGATGGCGATTGCCACCACGTTGGGGTCCACCTCCTTGTGTTCCACGGCCTTCGCCTCGCCGGCCTTCACGCCCTTCGCCTCTTCCATGCGACGCTTGACCGCTTCTTCTTGGCAGAACGGGCACACGTGCCCTCCCGCCATTCCGACGCCGGTCAGGTAGTCCACGAGGACGAGGTTCGAGCGGTCGACCGACGGGCACGGCACGGCCGGTCCGCCGCGCGGATCCGTCCTCACCTTGCCTTCGGCGTCGACCGCCACCACGTGTAGGCTGCGTCCGTCGAAGGCGTAGACCCGGTCGTCGACCGAAGCCGAACCGACCTTCGCCGTCGCGTCGAGGCGCATGAGCTTCTTGCGAAGCACCCCTTCCACATCCGCGTCCGCGATGCCGTCGAGTGAGTCGAACAGCACCTCGAACGAGCTCAAACCGAGCAGGAGCGCCGCCTTGGTCTTGTCGTCGAACGGGAGCATCGGCACCTCGGCCTGGAGGCCGTGGGCGACGCTTCCGATGAAGTTCCCGGCGGCGTTGATGCCGGGGATCCCTCGCGCGAACAGGATCGCCTTGAGCACGAGCTCGTTTCCTCGCTCGCCCTGGGCGTACTCCTCTTCGACGTACTTCTTGAGCGTCTTGCTCAAGAAGTCGCGACCGGTCTCCTTGCCGAACTCGAGCGCCGCGCCGGCCGAGACCCGCTTCCAGAAATCTCCCTGGAACGAGCTCCACAAGCCACGGACGCCGCCTTTCTGACCCTTGTTCTTGTTGGCCATGGGATGGCCCTCCTTGTTTTCGCGCGGATCATGACTCCGCGAGGTTTGGAAACACCTGCGCCATCTCGGGCGGGTTCATGAGATCCGCACGAAAAATGACCTCCTTATATACCAAAAAAACGGGGCTTTGTCAACCCCGCCTGGCAGCGTGTTTCGCTTAGGTTCGCAAAAAATCGGAAATCCTGCCGCCGGCCTTCAGGAGGTCCGTGACAGCCTGGCGCTCCTTCACGCGTCCGACCAAGGTCGCCCCGACCAATTTCCCGCCACGGCCGAACAGCTGGATCACCCCCTCGCGCGCGTCCCCGATCACGCGCACCTCATCAGACTTTTCACGGCTCGCGTCGCCCACGAAGGTGACCTGGATCCCGAGCGCGTTCGTCGAGTATGAGGAGACGAGACGGAGCGGCTTATTCTCCCCGGCCATGTTCGCGGCCACGGCGCGACCTTGCATCTGCGCGTTCATCCAGTTCCCCACCAACCGCTGCCGACCGACGGCGAGATCCATGAACTCGGCGACGTCCCCGGCCGCGAACACGCCCGGAACGTTCGTTTGAAGAAACTCGTCGGTCTTCACCCCCTGGTTCACGTCCACTCCAGCCTCGCGCGCCCATCCAAAATTCCCTTCAAGTCCGATACCCACTCCGACGAGGTTTTCTCCACCGAGCGGAAATTCCTCAACCCCTGTCCGTACCTCAACCCCCTCGACTTCCAATTTCGTCCGTATGATCTCCCATGACCCCTCATCAAGCGCCTTGGGCCAAAACCGGTCCCCGCGGCAGGCGACGTCGAACAGGATGCCGTAATGGGAAAACAGCTCCGCGAACTCGCACGCGATGAACCCGCTGCCGTAGACGACGGCACGTCCGGAAACGCCTTCATGGATCAGCTGCAAGATGTGGTCCGCGTCATCCAGGGTCTGGAGGTAGCACACCCCGCGCCGGTCCTCGGGCAGCACGCGCGGTTCCCCGCCGCTTGCGATGAGCAGGCGGTCGTATTCTCTCTCCCGGCCGTCGGAAAGCGACACGAATCTGTTCGTGACGTCGAGGTTCCGCACCGAAATCCCTGGCAGCCATTCGATCCGTTGCTCGGCGTACCACTCGGGCTTCTTGAGGAACACCCGTTCGCGCGGCACCTTGCCCTTAAGGTAGTGCGGCAACAGCACCCGGCTGTACAGCGGATGGATCTCCTCGCTCACGAGCGTGATGGAGGCGTCGGGGTCGCGTCGGCGCAGCTCCTCGGCCGCGGTGGTGCCGGCGATCCCCCCGCCGACGATGACGAAACGCATGCGGTCACGGTTCGGGAAACAACTGTTTTCCCGCCTCATCGAAAATGAAGATGGCGAGCGTCGGGCAGGACTGGGCCGCGAGCAGGATGTTCTCCTTCTCGGCCTCGGTCACCTCGATCTCGCGCTCATAGGCGGGACCGCCCGGCGCGTTCCCGTGGTCGTACACCTCGGCCTTGTTCTCGGCGTTCAGCTGGAACGTGGCCGCGTCGATGGTGACGCAGGAGGCCGCCCCGATGCACAGGTCCGGGTCCACTTTGATCTTGAGCTTTGGCATATCAACCGAAATACTTTTCGCGATAGAACCGGATGAGATCCTCGACCGCCGGCAACACGCCCGGGTTCCCGATCCCCACCTTGGTCTTTTGCTGCACCGCTTCGAGCGTGTGCGCCCCTTCGAGCACCGCCTCCTCGATGTCATGGTCGGTGACCTTGGCCACCAGGTCCACGACGCGCGAGGCTTCGACCACGATGCGGTCGAATCGGCCCGCGCGGCGGTAGAAATCGTTGATCGCGTCGCGCAGCGCCTTGTCGCACAGGACCGAGCAGTGGAACTTGCGCGCCGGCAGCCCGCCCAGCCGGTTCATGATGTCCATGGGTTTCAAGGCGCGCGCTTCCTCAAGCGTCATCCCGCCGTTCTCGGTCACCATCACCGATGCCACCGAGGTCGAGGCGATCGCGCTCCCGCACCCGAACGTCTTCCAGCGGAACTCCCGGATGCGTTCGCTCCCCGGATCCACCTTCAGCCACACGCGCAGCTCGTCGCCGCACGCCGGAGAGCCCACCTTTCCGGTCGCGTCGTACTCGTCCGTGGCCACGTCGCGGTCCATGAAGTTCTTCGGATGGAAAAAATGCTCCTTCACGATGTCCGTGTAGAACCAGGACTGCTTGCGGTCGCGACTGCTCACGTCAGACATAATACTTTTCATCGACCCTGACCGGGGAGATGGCGCGCAGCTTCTGCACGAGCGGCGGGAGCGTGTCGAGCACGTAATCCACGTCCGCCTCGGTGGTGGCGCGGCCCAGGCTGAATCGCAGCGACCCGTGGGCGACCTCGTAGGGAAGCCCCAGGGAGAGAATCACGTGGCTGGGCTCGAGCGCGGCGCTGGTACAAGCCGAGCCGGTGGAGGCCTCGATCCCCGCCGCATCAAGGTACAGCAACAGCGCTTCCCCTTCCATGTCGAGGAACGACAGGTTGGCGTTGTTGGGGAGCCGAAGCGTGGCATGGCCGTTGAGCCGCGACTTCGGGACGCGTGCGAGCAGGCCGCCGATGAGCGTGTCGCGCAGCGCGATGAGCCGCGCGTTCTCGGCTTCCCGTATCTCGGAGGAGATCTCGAGCGCCGTGGCGAGACCGACCGCGCCTGCCACGTTCTCGGTGCCCGGACGGATGCCGCGCTCCTGCGTCCCGCCGAACTGGAGCGGCTGGAGCTTCACCCCGCGCTTCGCGTACAAGGCGCCGATCCCTTTCGGCCCATAAATCTTCCCGCCGTTGATCGTGAGCAGCTCCACGCGCAGCTTCTCCACGTCGAGTTCCATGGCCCCGGCCCCCTGGCAGGCGTCGGTGTGCAGCACGGCCTTGGTATGCCCCGCCTCGCGGAGCTTCTTGAGCCGCTTGCCGATGTCCGCGACCGGTTGGATGGTGCCGATCTCGTTGTTCGCGAGCATCACCGACACGAGCACGGTGTCCGGACGCACCGCGGCGATCGCGTCATCCGCGCTCACGATCCCGTCACGGCCAGGCGAGACGTACGTCGCGGTGAATCCTTCTTTCTTTTCCAGGTGACCGACGGACTCCAGGACGGCCGGATGCTCGAACGCCGATGTCACCAAGTGACATCCGTTCGCTTTATTCGCCCGCGCATAGCCCAATACGGCCAGATTGTCCGATTCGGTCCCGCCCGAGGTGAACAGGATCTCGTCGGGTCGCGCATGGATGAGCGACGCGATGCGGGTTCGCGCGTCGTCGAGCGCGTCCTTCGCCTCCTTGCCGTCGCCGTGGAAGCTCGACGGGTTGCCCCCGGCCCCCTCGAGGAACGGCCGCATGGAACGAAGCACGCGGCTGTCGAGCGGCGCGGCGGCGGCGTGGTCCAGGTAGACGTGGCGGGTGGCCATAATGATTGGTCACCTTAGCAGCGAAAACGGCCCCGTTCAAGGGGCCGTGACCTAGAGAGAAACGCTGAACGTGTCCCGCACGAATGTCCCGATGAAATACCCGATGGACGCGGCGGCCATGGAGATAAACAGCATCTCGAGCCCCGAGCGCAGACGGTCGCGCTTGGTGAACTTCGCGCTCCACACGCCGAGAGCAAACAGGGCGATCACGGTCATCACGATGGATGGGAGAAAGGCGGAATGGATCGGGAGGAACAGGTAGGGGATGAGCGGGACGAACCCGCCGACCAGGTAGAACACCCCCATCACCGACGCGGCTCGGCGCGGGGAGATTTCTCCTTGACGGCGTGGGCGGTGACCGTCCTTGTCGCTCGCGCGTTCGGCCGCTTCGTAGGATTTGGTGGAAAGATAGCTCCCGGCCGTCATGGACGTGGCCTCCACCGCGATGAGCACGAGGCCCGAGAGGATCACCACGAACCGGCTGTCGGTCCCCACCGCGATGCCGGTGATGGTGCCGAGCGTGGACACCAGGCTGTCTTCCAGCCCGAAGATGATCTCGCGCATCGAGGACACGATCTGGGTGCGAAGCGTCTTGAGCATAGCGTCATCATTATACCCCCTGCTATACTCCCAGAGAATCGTCCATATGAAACTTCCTGACCCCATCCGACCATTCGACCAGGCCACCCTCATCGTGGTCACCGACAACGTTCAGGCCAAGCTGTTCCGAGCCGATGGCCGGAACGTGGAGCTTGTAAGCGTCATGAGCCAAAAGCTGGAGCCCATGGAGCAAGAACGCATGGCGATCGCGACCGGCGCCGGCATGCGAAGCGGCGACGA
The DNA here is from genome assembly GCA_001791045.1 of Candidatus Uhrbacteria bacterium RIFCSPHIGHO2_01_FULL_63_20. Taxonomy (GTDB): domain Bacteria; phylum Patescibacteriota; class Patescibacteriia; order UBA9934; family GWF2-40-263; genus 2-01-FULL-63-20. Next base: position 170,883 of record MGDT01000004.1, read on the forward strand.
GCATAACCCGGGCGACCTCAAGGCCTGGACGCGCGAGCATCTCTACTCGGAGCTGTCGAAGGAGCTCATGCGCCGCCTGCAAAACGGGGAGTTCGAACGACTCGCCTTCTGCGCCCCCGAGGAGCATGTGGAGGAGTTGAAGGAGTGCCTGCACGTGGAACTGCTGAAACGCGCCGATGCGTTCGTGCCCAAACTGCTCACGAACGACGACCTCCAGGATATCGTGGCGCACGTGCAGGAAGAGATGCCAAGCGTGCCGGCGGCGGCGATCGACCCGCATCACCCGCCGGTGCAACGCGGGAAGAACAAGAACAAAGGACGTACGCCCAAGATGGGTTGATTCGCCGCGGGAATTCTGCTACATTCCCGCACGCGGCCACGTGGCGAAGTGGTTAACGCGGCGGTCTGCAAAACCGCTATCCATCGGTTCAAATCCGATCGTGGCCTCCAAAAACGCACCCTCACGGGCGCGTTTTTGTTTCGATACAACTATCGAAATGTACGTCGAGGTAATGGTCCAAGAACGGCCGGACGAGATCGTTAAGTAAGGTATGGGGGATTAATCGGAAGCCGTCGATCATAGTAGTACCTTCAGTGTTACTGAATGGGTTCCAAACAAAATAGGAGTCGACCGTCAGTCGACTCCTATTGCGCTAGCGGTCTCGCTGATGCAAGGATTTTATTCGTCGTTAGAGACTTCTACATCCTCCGGAATTGATGCCCAAATTGCATTGTACCAACGGAACGCGTTATCTACCCGTTCTGAGTGTAGTTTTTCTGAATCAAATGGTTCACGTAATGGCATTGGAGCCTTTGCACCACAGACAGGGCAATAATTTACCGGTTGGAAATTAACTCCATCTGTTACCCAATACATGATGCCAGACCGTTCTTGGACCTCAAAACAGAAATACATGACAAGATGGCGTAGTGATCTTTGTTTGTATGGCATCAGGCATCGATGCCTATTGCTGGTCATTCTTTCCTCCTTCTCCAATTGCGACAAGAGCTGCGTTGTGAACGAACTGCGGGCGGAATTGCCCGTTCGAACCGATCGAATGCGTCGATCCGTTTGAACGAGGCCCAGTACCACAACAAAGTAGTGATACTGGGCAAGCACGAGTGAAAACCACTCGTGCCGATGTATATCGTTAGAGGCCGTCGAATAGTTTGTTTATCCGCTCTTTATTTTCAGAATCCTCAGGAAAAAACAACACATTAGCTACCCGCCAGTACAATTCACCCACTTGATTCTCCTTCAAGCCTTGAGCTGCCGTCGCAAGTAGACGTCTTGGGATTTTCTTTTTCTCGCGAAGACGAAGTCTCATCCTGCGTCTGGCCGCACGCATGTCGAGTTCTGGGAGCGGGATTGCTCTCGCTTCGATATCCTTATTGAAATCCAGTCGGGATGTAGGCGCCTTTGCTCCGCACATCGGGCAATAGCTCACCCACAAAACGACCCAAGAATCCAATGCTTTCCATGCAACAAATTTTCCATCCTGTTCCTCATAACAGAATGTTTCCTCAAGGTAATCGATGGATTTGAAGCGACACGCGTGGAAGTGTGCATCAGGCACGTATAACTCCTTGTTGCGGCGCGAAGCCATATTGTGATGGAACGATCGCCTCCGGAGAGGCGCTGCTCGCCACGAGTTTCTCTCTCCTCATGGCTCCCGAAACTCGCGAACGTCGCGGGCTTTGGGAGCCGCGCAAGACGAGAACCGTCTTACGCAGATTTACGGGCGCTAGTCATGTTCGGCATTCGTCTCGTGCGTGGCGCTCTCGCTTAGACGCGCCGTCTCGGCTTGGGCGATCGTGCGGTCATCCTCATCGTCTGTCGGAGTCCGAACCTCCTGCGGAGCCGCATCCGTGCACTGCGGGGCATAGGAGAATCGTGGCCCCAAAACCACCACGGCTTCCAAAACTCGGCATATCGCCTCCTGGTGCGCCGTAGCACGTGGCCTGGATGTCTCCAGACACCGGCGAATGCCGATGATTCAGAAAAGAGTTTCATTCCTCAATTCTTATGTACACCCTACCACTCAAAAGTGTCTTAGTCAATGGTTTGACTGGCTATCTTAGCCAAATTGCCTAATGCACTAGTCAGAATAGAAAATTTGTGCTAGTCTAGAATCCAGAGTCGGAAATGGCTCCGCTAATCCAATATGGTGGAAATTCGCCTAAAATCCATTGCAAATCGGCTTGGGAAAAGCGTTTCGGATATTGCCCGGGAAACCGGGCTCAATCGGAATACGGTCACGGGCCTGTTCCATGACAAGGTCGATGGAATCAAGTTCGCGACCATCGACCTCCTGTGCGACACCTATGGGATCCGCCTTGAAGACTTAATCGTCCGCAAGGAGACGCGGGTGGGCGCGGCTCCTGGGTCGAGGATCATCCGCGAGTTGCGAATGGAACCGCCGTTTTTCTCATGGGCTCCGCTCAATGCTCTGCACAAGCCCCCGGCACATTTTTTCCAGGACGGGGTCGGCAAATCGTACACATTTTTCGCCCGTGGGCAGACTGAACGGTTTTTCGACCGCGCGGAACTGAATCGCTTCGCCTCGCGCACGCTCGAGCGGTACGAGGGTGATGGGGCCATGGAGGTCCATGCGGCGTTCCTCCGAGCCCGCGACCAGCTCGCGGCCGCGGTCGCCGGCCTCGCGGCACAGCCGGTCGGCCGATTCCTGAACGCCGATCTTCCGAAGACGGCGCAGCGACTGTCAGATTTGCGTTCCGACATGCTTTCGACGAGCCAATGGATCGACGCGTTCGACTGCGGCATGCGCGACGAGCGAGTCGGGCAGGTGGAAAGAGCGCACGGATTCACGCGCGCCGAGACCTCGCTGCTTCTCGCTTCCGGTGAACAGACCCCGTCGGTGCTGCGACGACTCGCGGTATTGAGACTCGCGCAGGCGAATACAGGGGTGGAGCACAGGGATGCCAAGAAGTTCCTGTCCGCGTACCCGTTCGTGAGCGCGGAAGAACTTGCGGCGGACATCGAGGCGTATGCGAAACGACCCGAAACGCTTGCCTTCGAGGTCGAGACGCTTTCGCGCCTGCCGAAGGCACACGCGGATGCTGTCCGAAACCTCCTTCGCGTGAAAAATCTGCGCATAAACCCGCTGGAATTCTTCGCCCGCCTCGATGCTTGGCGCGACGAACGGGAGGAAGCTGACCGCGGGGCGCGCTTCCAACTCGATCGCCTGCTGCGCGTCATCGCCGAACGCTCCCACCTCGCCTACCCGCTTGCGCTTTATCTGCTCCCGCAGGAATCTGAGGGCGCGCTGAACGGCCTCGTGGGCGAACAGGCGCTTCAAACGCGACGCGACGAGGGGTTCCTTGTCGCGTTGGAGCACGGCGGATACAAGGCATATGAAGGCGCTTGGGCCGTTTCTGTGCAGGACGACCTCGTGAGCCGCAACATGAGCCAACTCGCCTATGCGAACCTTTAGGAAAATCTTCGCGGTCGACAATGCGCTCATCACGCTCGAGGTGTGGGAGCGCCATCAGACGGAAGGATTGAAAACGAAGTTCGGCAGCGGCACGCCCGTGTCGGTGTTCGACGTGAATGCCGGCGTCACGGACGCGTACTACCAGGACGCGACGCTCCAAACGATTCGGGACGTGCTGACGGAAGAACAGAAGAATAACCCGAAGTTTTTCTTCGAGGCGATGGATCGTTACGAAGCCGAACTCGACGCGATCCAGAAGGTCATCGCGGAAGGAAAACCGCTTCCGGACGTCCAGACGCTCATGGCCTTCGCGGCGCGGTTCGAGCAGGCATGGATCGGCCTCGATGAATCCTATATGCCGGATTACGTCGCCATGGATGCGTCAGCCGAGCGCCGTTCGACCGTGGCGCGCGAGAAGGCGTTCGGGTTTTATGTCGGCGCGGACAGGCTCATCCGGCGCACGCTCGAAGCGCTCTTCCCAAGCCTTGGCGTGCATTCGAAATACCTGACGCTTGAAGAGGTGATGAGCGGGAAGCTGCCGGATATCTCCAAACTCGACGCGCGAGCGTTACATTTCATCTATTACAAGGATCAGGTGCTCATCGGGATATCGTTCGAGGACTTCTGCAAGACCGAAGGGATCCGCATCGAATCCGTCTTCGCGCCTCTGCGCGATCATCTGCGCGGGCAGGTCGCTTCGCGTGGGAGCGCGCAAGGACCGGTCCGCATCATCGAGACGGACACGAACCGCGACCGGGTGAAGGGTGGCGACGTCCTCGTGGCGCGGGAGGCGGGACCACGCGACCTCGCATTGATCGAGCGCGCCTCGGCCTTGGTCCTTGATGAGGGTTCGTACTACGGAGCGGCCGCCATCGCCGCCCGCGCAGCAGGCAAGCCGTGCGTATTCGCGACCAGGATCGCGACCATGGTGCTACAGGAGAGCGAGAACGTCATCGTAGATGGGGATTCGGGGATGATTCGAGAAGCACGGTGACCGCGGAGGACGTTTCTTGACAGGGATGAAAAGGGTGTATATCATATCCATATACACTTATGCTTCCTGACCTGGGGAACCTCACCGGCTTCGAATGGGATGCGGGGAATGAACGGAAAAGCGCCTCCAAGCACGGAGTGGCTCCCAGGGAATGCGAGGAAGCCTTCTTCAATGATCCGGTCCTTCTCCTCGACGATCACGGACATTCCTTGAAAGAACCGCGTTTCCACCTGTTGGGAAGGACGGACGCTCATCGAAAACTCTTCATCACGTTCACCGTCAGGAAAACACGCATCCGAGTCATCTCTGCCCGACCGATGAACCGAAAAGAACGGATCATTTATGAAAAAACTTAAAAAAATTCCGAATTTCACCTCCGAATCCGCCGAACGGAAGTTTTGGGAAACGCATGATTCTACCGAGTACCTAAACTGGTCCAAGGCCAAACGGGGCTCGTTTCCCAACCTCCAGCCATCGACACAAACCATCTCGCTTCGCCTGCCCGAATCCCTTCTGAATCGCGTGAAGGTCGCGGCACGTAAGCGTGATGTCCCGTATCAAAGCCTGATCAAGATCCTGGTCGACCGGGGGTTGGAGACGGTGGCGAAGTAAAACAAAACACCCGCTGATGGCGGGTGTTTTGCATTGGATCAGTACACTTCCACGAGCGCGTGCTTGCGACCGAATTGCCGCGCCGCCTGTCGGTCCTCCATCCAAATGTCCATCGCCTGGGCGTACCGCGCGTTCATCCGGTCTTCGACCACGAACTCCTTGTCGCCGAACAGCGCGGGGATCCGCACCTTGGTGCCGATCGGGAGGAAGTTCGCGGCCACGATGCCGTCGCGCACGTGGGTGCCCGACGCCGTGATGAACGGCGTGTCATCCGTCTGCCAGGGGTCGGAGTTGTACGCCGTGATCGGGACCCGCACTTGCCACTTCCAGTCCGGCTTGGGCGTCGGAGGCAGCTTCCCGTACGGCATGAGCTCGTTGCGCATCGCGTTCACGCGAAGTTCGATCGCGCGCGCCTGTTCCGCGAGGTGCGGATCCACGTCCGCGAGCGCGACGCTCGGGAACAGCGCGGTGATGAGCAGGAGGCAGGAGGACGCGAGCGAGAGGTCCCAAGCATGCCGACGCAAAAACCGTCGCCATCCGGGACTCCCCACCATCGACGGGAAGGAGGCCATATGTGGGCGGCATTGTACGTTCCTGTGGCGGGCGGGTCAACGGATAACTTGGAAAATACGCTCAAATCCGCTACGATTCCCCTCAATCTATGACCTCCCACCGCTATCCGTCACATGAGTGGCAGCGCTCAACGCGCGCGCGCCGGAAGCTGCGCCTCCCCAAGATCCGCCTGTCCAAGGCCGCCTGGCAAAACATCCTGCTCGCCGGCTCCATCCTGTTCATGGGCGGGTCCCTGTTCGTGCTCGGGCTGTTCGCGTTCGTGAGCCACGACCTGCCGGATCCCCGACAGCTCACGGACCGCTCCATCCCCGAGACCACCAAGATCTACGACCGTACGGGCGAGCACCTGCTCTACGAGATCTTCGGTTCCGAGAACCGCACGCTCGTGAAGCTGCAGGAAGGGTTCTGCGACATGCAGACCGAGATGGAAACCGACGGGAACGGCATCCCGCGGTACGCCGTGCAAGCCACCATCACGGCCGAGGACCGCAAGTTCTGTTCGCACGGCGGGTTCTCGGTCACCGGGCTCATGCGCGCGGTCCTGTTCGCCGGCTCCCGCGGCGGAGGCTCGACCCTCACTCAGCAGCTCGTGAAGAACGCCATCTTGAGCAACGAACGTTCGCTCACCCGCAAGGCCAAGGAGCTCATCCTGTCGCTCGAGCTCGAACGCCGGTACTCGAAGGACGAGATTCTCCAGATCTACTTCAACGAGATCCCGTACGGTTCCACGTACTACGGCATCGAGGCGGCCAGCCAGAACTTTTTCGGCAAACACGTAAGCGAACTGTCGCTCGCGCAGGCCGCGACGCTCGCCGCGCTCCCGCAGGTCCCCACCTTCTACATCAACAACCCCGACCGGCTGAAGGCGCGCCGCGATTGGATCCTCGACGGGATGGCCGACATGGGGTTCGTGACGCGCGAGGAAGCGGACGCGGCGAAAGGCGAGGACACGACGCTCGAAGACACGGTCGCCAACATCCAGGCGCCGCACTTCGTGTTCTACGTGAAGCAGCAGCTGGAGGAAACATACGGCCAGCGCCTGGTCGAAGAGGGCGGCCTCAAGGTCATCACCTCGCTTGATTACGACAAGCAGTTGATTGCCGAAGAGGAGGTCGTGCGCGGGGTCGAGGAGCGCGGGGAGGCGTACAACTTCAACGACGCGGCGCTGGTCGCGACGGACCCCAAGACCGGGCAGATCCTGGCCATGGTCGGATCCGCGGACTATTTCGACGAATCGATCGCGGGACAGGTGAACGTGGCCGACCGCCCGAGGCAGCCCGGGTCGAGCTTCAAGCCGATCGCGTACGCGAAAGGGTTCGACCTCGGCTACACGCCCAACACCGTGTTGTGGGACGTGAACACCACCTTCCCGACCGCGACCGGCGACTACGCCCCCAAGAACTACGACCTGGGCGAGCGCGGTCCCATCCGCGTGCGCGAGGCGCTGCAGGGCTCCCTCAACATCCCGGCCGTGGAGATGGTGTATCTGGTCGGGGTCGAGAACGCGCTCTCCTTCGCCGAGGCGCTGGGCTACGCCACGTTTGGCGACCGCTCGCGCTTCGGGCTCTCCATCGTGCTGGGCGGGGCCGAGGTGAAGCTCACCGAGCACGTAGGCGCCTACGGCACCTTCGCGAACGACGGCGTGCGCATGAGCCAGGTGTCCATCCTGAAGGTGGAGGATCCAAAGGGGACCGTGCTTGAGGAATGGAAACCGGGCGAGGGAACCAAGGTGACGGAGCCCAACGTGGCGCGCCTGATCTCAAACGTGATGTCCGACAATGCCGCCCGCGCCTACGTGTTCGGGCTCAACAACGCGCTCGTGGTGGGCGGACGCCCGGTGGCGGCCAAGACCGGGACCACGAACGACTACCACGACGGCTGGACCTTGGGGTACACCCCATCGCTCGCCGCCGGCGTGTGGACCGGCAACGCTGATAACGAGGCGATGACGCGCGGCGCGGACGGGAGCAAGATCGCGGCCCCCATCTGGAACGCCTTCATGCGCCGCGCGCTCGACGGGACGCCGGTCGAGGCGTTCCCGGCCCCGGAGGTCGCGATCACGGGCAAGCGCATGCTCGACGGCGACCTCGCGGGCACCACCGTGACCGTGGACCGGGTGACGGGAAAGCTCGCGACCGAGTACACCCCACCCTCCACGCGCGAGAGCCGCACCTACGCCGAATACCACTCCATCCTGCATTACGTGGACCGCGCCGACCCGCTGGGCCCCGCGCCGACGGACCCCGCCCGCGATCCCATGTACGCCCCTTGGGAAGCGGCGCTCGCCGATTGGCTTGCCCGCAAGGAGGCTGAGACCGGCATCAAGGTGACCAACGCCACGCCGCCCACCGAATACGACGACGTGCACGTGCCGGACAACTTCCCGTCGGTGACCATCGAATCGCCCAGCAGCGGGACGACGGTCACGAGCCGCGAGATCGACGTGTCCGTGAACGCGTTCGCGCGACGCGGCGTCTCACGGGTCGAGGTGTACTTGGACGGGTTCTTCCTGGGGTCCGACGCGTTCGCGCCCTACACCGTCCGTACCCGCATCCCGGACACGATCGGACGCGGGTTCCACACGCTCAAGGCCGTGGCCTACGACGACGTGGAAAACAGCGGCTCGGACACGGTGGGCATCCATGTGGAGAGCGACGCGCAGGCATCGGGCTTCGACATCCTGGACCCCAAGAACGGACAGACCATCGAGAAGAACAGCCAGACCTACTCGATCGCCGTGAACCTGAAGAACCCCACCGACTACCACTCGGTCACGGTGTACGCACGACCCTCCGGAGCGGGCGATCCGCATGTGGTCGGGACCAAGACGGATCCCTCCTCGCCGTTCCTCACCTTCGAATGGACGCTGCCCAACGACGGCGACTGGGTGATCTCCGCCTCCGCCATCCGCGTGCGGGACGGCGAGCGCGTGGACACCGCCGGGATCGTGGTGCATGTGGTGACGCCTTCTGGCATTATCCCGCCCCCGTCCGGCGACGGCACCACCCCACCCCCACCGCTCCCCGACATCAACCCGTTCAACTAAATAGAAAAACCGCACCTGGGAAGATGAGATTCTTCCTGGTGCGGTTGCGTCAGTCTGCGTCGGCTTCGGCGACGGCGGGCTCGCTCTCGAGCTCCTCGTCCTCGTCGTCCGGGTCGTAGAAGTCGCCGGGGAAGTCGCGCCGGTTCTCTTCGTCGATGGCTCGTTCGTAGGCCGTAAGGCTCTTGTCCTTGCGCGTGCGCGGATCTGGAATCGTTTCCCAGGCTCCGTCCTCGGCCTTTCGCTCGAACTCATGGTCGAAGCGGATGCATCCGTCCTCGACCTCGTTGTGACCCAGAGGGTCGGCGCCGAAGACGCTGCTCGGCGGATACTTCCTCGAGAGATCGTCCAAATCAGCTCCCTCCCAAATCACCTTGGTGGTCACGTCCCTCTTTCCCTGAAGAAAATCGACAGTCGTGACCTGATTCACCCGATAGGTGGTCATGCTCTCCTCCTTCACTCTGGATTTGAAAGACGAGCTGAGACTACCAGAAAATCGGCCTTTTGTCAATGATTGCAGGCCAAGGCAAAAACGACCGGGAGACCGGTCGTTTTTGTTTGGGTATTGCTTCGGGCCTCGTCAAATTACTGCCCTAAACATGCCATCGCAGGTGTTGCCACACGGGAAAATCTTGGCTCAAAAACCTTCTTCCGTCAAACGCCGATGACCGTGGACCTGCAGGGAATCGAACCCTGACCCCGCGATGTGGCAACACCCGGAATGGACCAACCCAGGCCCACGGATATCGACGCTCGAACGAAAAACCCGCTCCCTTTCGGGGCGGGTCGTTCTTCGTTAGTGTCATTTAACCACAAGTCGGTCGGAAAGTCAATCGGTGGTTGTGGACAACCTATTGTTTGATCGGCATCACGATGTACAGGTAGTTCGATCCTTCGGCTGGCTGGATCACGCACGGGTTCCCCGCGTCGATCATCTTGAATAACACCTGGTCGCTGCCCATAGCGTTCAGGCCATCGAGCAAATAACGGTAGTTCACAGTCACCTTGTTTTCGTTGCCGGTCGCGTCCGCCTCGCACTCGGCGGTGTTTTCGCCGCGGGCCGCGTCGGTGGCCTTCACTCGGAGCTTCTTGGCGGCTGGATCGAACTCAAGCGTGACGTCGAACAGCCCGGTGCGGGAGAACAAGCTCGCGGTCTTCACGGCCTTCGCGAAGTCGTCACGGTCGAGTACCGCCTGGGTTTGGAAGGATTTCGGGATGATCTGGCGGTAATCCGGGTAGTTCCCGTCGATGAGGCGCGAGACGAGCTCGACGCTTCCGTAGCTGAAAACGGCCTGATTATCAGAGAGCTTGAGGATGATCTCGGTCGGGGCTTCGACTTCGTCCTTAAACACGGCCAGGATGCGGTTCACCTCCCCCAGGGTGCGGGATGGGATGATGAACGAGCTATCGCCCTCCACGGAGCCTCCTGGGAGCTTGAGGGATGCTTCGGCGAGCCGATAGGAGTCGGTGGCGGCCAGCGTGAGGGACGGATTCGTCCCGGCCTCGAACCGCACGGACACGCCGGCGAGCTCGGGGCGCGACTCGTTGGTCGCGACCGCGAACAACACTTGCGAGAGCGCTTGCCGGAACGACTCGACGGGGATGCGATACGCTCGGGTGGCGGACACTTCGGGGACGAGCGGGAACTCGGAGGCCGGAAGTCCGTTCATGCGCGTCTTGTTGCCGCCGCAGCTCACGGCGAGCGCGGCGCCGGATCCTTCCACGGTCACCGTCTCATTGGGAAGCAGCGACACGTAGTCGAAGAAGAGTTTGGACGGGACCGTGAACTCGCCGCCGGATTCCACTTTTCCGCGCACGGTGCAGGAGACCGCGATTTCCAAGTTCGTCGTCGTGAACCTGATCGTCCCGCCGTCGGCTTTCACGAGCACGTTCTGCAACACCGGGAGGTTCACGTTCTTCGAGGTGAGGTGGCTCGTGATCGAAAGACCCTGGCGCAGGTTCTCCCTCGTACAGGACAGTTTCATATCAGGTCGGTGTCGGGTCGTTCACTCGTTAACCGTTGTTAAGAGTTTAGAGAAAGATATATATCCAGTGACAACGATAAGGGATGTGTACAAGGGGGATAGGTCTGGAACAGGCCTTCGTTGAGCGGAAATTCGCCTGTGAGAAACGGGGACGAACGGGTGTGGATCGCTCGGGAGGAATTGCGGATGGATCGGTGTGGGCCGTTGAGCACGAGAAGTGTCCACGTTCCGTTCCCTTATCTCCCCCCACCTTCACGGACGATATTTCCTCCGTCTGTCCACCATGGGAGAGATGTGGACAAGCCGTTCAAAGCGCGTACAGCTTTTGTTTGATGAGTTCGATGTCGTGCTGAAGCTTTTCGTCCTCGTTCAAACAGGTGCAGATCTTGTCGTACGCGTGCATGGCCGTGGTGTGATCGCGCCCACCAAGCTCCATGCCGATGGAGGGATAACTCGACTTCATTTCCTCGCGCAGGAGGTACATGACGATCTGGCGCGGGAAGGCGAGACGCTTCTCGCGGCTCTTCCCGAGCAGGTCGTCCACGTTCAGGTCGAAGTATCCGGCGACCGTCGCGATCACCTGTCGCGGGGTGAGCGTCTTCTTGTTCGTGTTCGGGCTGAAGCTCGTGAGAATCGGTTTCACGCTTTCGACCGTGGGCGGGATGTTCTTGAACTGGTGGAAGGCGATGAGCTTGTTGAGCGCCCCTTCGAGCTCGCGCACGTTCGTCTGCACGACGCTCGCCACATGGTGGAGGATCTCGCGGTCGAGCGCATAGTTCTTTTCCCGGCACTTGGCCTCTAAAATGGCCACGCGCGTCTCGAAATCCGGGCTCCCGACGTCGGCCATCATCCCGCATTCGAACCGCGAAATGAGCCGTTGTTCAAGCTCGGGGATGGCCTTTGGCGGGCGGTCCGAGGTGATGACGATCTGCTTGTTGCTTTGGTAGAGCTGGTTGAACGTGTGGAAGAACTCCTCCTGCGTGCCATCCTTCCCCTTCAGGAATTGGATGTCGTCGATGAGCAGGAGGTCTACCTGGCGGTATCGGTCCTTGAACTGTTTCATCTGGCCGCTGCGCACCGAGGAGATGTAATCGTTCGTGAACCGCTCGCAGGTGACGTACAACACGTTCAGATTGGGGTTTTTGCGCACCAATTCGTTGCCGACGGCCTGGATCAGGTGGGTTTTCCCAAGCCCCACCCCTCCGTAGATGAACAACGGGTTGTACACCCCGCCCGGTTGGGCGGCCACGGCCTGCGAGGCGGCGTGCGCGAGCTCGTTTTGCTTCCCCACGATGAACGTGCCGAACACGTATTTGCCGTTCAGCGTGAATTCCCCGCTTTGCGGCTGGTTCGCATGGATGACGGGCGCGGCCGCGTCTTGGGCGGGCGCGGCCACATAGGCCGGTTCTTGGGCCGCGGCGACCGGGACGGCCATGCTCGGGGCCGGGACGCGGGCTTCCACCCGGTAGGAGATCACACGGACCGTGTGATTGGTGAGGTTTTGGAGGCAATTGAGGATGTCGCGATGGTATTTCTTCTCAAGCCACGCCTTGGTGAAGGCGTTTGGGACCCCGATGCACACTTCGGTGCCTGCCTGGGAGGCGATGAACGTGTTCCTGAACCAGGTGGTGAAATTCGCTTTACTGAGCGACAATTCCAGCTCACCAAGCACCGCCTGCCACAGCTCGTGGGTGGTCATAGCATCAAGAGAGGTTCCTCCTTAAGTCCGTCTAGCGCTCCGTAGTGTAGTGCAGCTATCCACATGGGGGCAAGTGTGCGGACAGAGGGGAAAACGGTTGATAAGTTGTGGACGGGGTGTTAGGCTGTCCGGGTATGAAAAGGACCTACCAACCAAAAAAGGCCCGGCGCGCGAAAGTGCATGGGTTCCGCGTCCGATCCCGCTCCCGCAGCGGCCGCAAGGTTCTGGCCGGCCGCCGAGCCTCGGGACGCAAGCGCGTAAGCGTGCAGAAGAAAAAGCTTAAATAGATATGCTGTCGGCGAAGCATCGGCTCCGCCACGAGAAGGATATCAAAGCGCTCTTCGCCGAAGGCAAGGGCGTTTTTGATGCGGTGTGCGGGTTGAAGTATCGCAAGAACGGCCTGTCGGACTCGCGTTTCGCCGTCGTGGTCGGCACGAAGGTGTCGAAGTCGGCCGTGGATCGCAACAAGGTGCGTCGGCGCATCCGTTCGGTGCTCGAAGCGAGGATGGATGCCATCAAGCCCGGATACGACGTGGCGTTCCTGGTCCGCCCCGGAGCGATCAAGAAGGATTTCAAGGCGATCGAAACGGCCGTCGTGTCCTCGCTCACGCGCGCGAAGCTGTTGTGAAGACCTTGTTCGTCTGGATCATCAAGGGATATCAGGCGACCCTCTCCCCGGATCATGGACCCTTGCGGGCGTTCCATCCGTACGGATACTGCAAATTCCATCCGACCTGTTCGAGCTACGCGATCGAAGCGATCGGACGGTTCGGAGCGGCAAAAGGAGGCTGGTTTGCCATGAAACGACTGATTCGATGCCATCCATGGTCCTCGGGTGGGATCGACGAGGTTCCCAAACAAAAAACGGCCTAATCCGGCCGTTTTTTCGTTCCTTCGGGGAGCCGTACCTGTTTCATCCTTGTCGAGGCGCCTCGGACGAGCTCGATGGAGGAGCGAGGGATGCCGAGTTCGTCTGAGAGCAGTCGTAGGACCGCCTCGTTGGCCTTTCCCTTCTCCGGCGGCGCGGTCACCTCCACCTTTACCGTCGTGTCGTCCAACCATGAGACGATCCGAGTCGCACGCGCGTTTGGTTTCACATGTATCGTGATGATCACATCTTCCGTTTGCGGCGCTCGGCACGGATGGTGCTCACGATCTTTTCGTGGATCACCCGGTTGCTCGCTACCAGGTCATCGCTCGTGATGAGCCACGGGTTCCCATCATACGTGGTCACCTTTCCGCCCGCCTCGCGCACGAGCAGCACGCCCGCAGCGGTGTCCCATGGCTTGTCGCCGGTCAGGATTACGCCGTCGGCGCGCCCGGCAGCGACCATGGCGAGCATGATGGCGGCGGTGCCGAGCCGGCGGAAGTAGGGCATGGAGAGCTCAAGCGCGGTCACGATGTTGCGATGCGTCTCGCGGTCGCGATTGCGGTACCCGCGTCCGGCCAAGAACAGCGCGCCATGCGCCACGGAGCGCTTCGACACGCGAATGCGTTTCCCGTTGAGATACGCCCCCTTTCCCTTTTCGGCCGTGAACAGCTCGTCGTGGGTGGGATCATAGATGACGGCGAGCTCGGGAATCCCCTTGCGGATCCGGGCGATCGCCACCGCGAACAGCGGGATCCCGTTGATGTAGTTCGTGGTCCCGTCGAGCGGGTCGATGATCCAGGTGGCCCCGTCGCCGATCTCAAGCGGCGCCCGGTCGGATTCCTCGCTCAAGAGGTGATCGTCGGGGAACGCGTCCGAAAGCCGACGCAAAATGAGCCTGTTGCTGGCCAAATCCACCTCCGACACCGGACCGCCCTGCGCCTTGTATCGCACGCGGTTCCCGTTCTTGTGGAAGTGCTTCTTGAGGATGGCGCCAGCGTCTTTGGCGGCTTTTACGGCGACGCGGAGTTCAGGAGACATAGCTAAACCAGCTTACGCCGAGCGGAATTCCTTGAGAAGACGCAGGTCTTCGCTCACCCCGTCGTCCCAAGGGGTCTCGAGGATGAGGTTGATATGCTGCAGTTCCTCCAATCCGACGATGGATTTGAACCCTTCCAGCCCGATTTTGCCCTTTCCCAGGTGTTCGTGGCGGTCTTTATGGGCCTCGAAGTCCACAAGCGAGTCATTGCAATGGCTCATCACGAGCTTTTCGAGTCCGACGACGCTGTCGAACTCGGCGAAGGTCGCGACCACCGCCTCCGGCGTCCGAAGATCGTATCCCGAGGCGAAGGCGTGCTGCGTGTCAAAGCACACGCCGATCTCCTTCCCGCGCTTAGCCCCGTCCAAAAACGCCGCGATCTCCTCGAACGAGTCGCCCATCACCGCTCCGGCGCCAGCGGAAATTTCCGCGAGCAGCTGACACTTCCCCGTGTAGCCGTCGAGGATCTTGTCGAGACCTTCGATGACCATCTCGATCCCCTTCTCTTGCCCCACGTCTTTCGCGGATCCCGGATGGAACATGACCGCGTCGCACCCGAGCGCGCTCCCGCGCTCAAGCTCGTCGCGGATGATGGATACCGACGAGTGGCGGATGCGCGGCTCGGCCGAGGCGAGGTTCACGAAATACGGCGCATGGATGTAGGCCGCCTTCTGCCCATGCTCCTTCATGGCGTCCGTGAACCGCTTGGCGACGTCGGCCGTGATCGGAGAGGGCTTCCCGCCCTGCGGTGGCCGGGAAAACATCTGGAAGCATTCGCATCCCAATTCCGCCGCATTCTTGGGTGCGTTCCACAATCCCCCCGCCGCCGAGACATGAGCGCCGAACAACATAGGTGTTCGCGTTTCGCCCTTATTTTACCATCGTTTTGCGCAACTCTTGCACGACCTTCCGATTCTTCAAAACGGTGGTCACGTACTCGCGGTACGCCGGCGAGTACAGGCGCTTCTTCGCCTCCGCGTCCTCGTAGTTTTCGGCGAGGCGATCGAGTTCGTCGTCCACGTCCTTCTCGTCGACCGTGACCGTGAGCTGCTTCGCGAGCTCCTTCACGATGAGCGCGACCTTGATGCGGACGAGCGCCTGCGGAGCGAACTCGAGTTTCAGCTGCGCGATACCCTTCTTGATCCCCTCCAGGTACTTGTCGAAATCGAGTCCTTGGCCGGTCACGTTGTGCTCGAGCTCGTGCAACATCTTGTTCACCTCCTCGTTCACGAGCAGGTCGGGGATGTCGTCGAAGCGCGATTCCTTCGCGATGAGCTCCAGCACCTCGCGCTCTTCGCGGCGACCCTCTTCCTCGGCGCGTTCGGCCGCGAGGTTCTCCTTGATGCGGCCGCGTAGCGTGGCGAGATCGGTCTGTCCAAGCGACTTCGCGAACGCGTCGTCGGGCGTGGGAGATTCCAGGTGATACAGCTCGTTCAACGTCACGTCGAATTCCACGTCGGATCCAGCGAGCAGTTTGGACGCGTGTTCGGCCGGGAACTTGAGCGTGAAGGTCTTCTGTTCCCCTTCCTTCATGCCAGAAACCTGTTCCTTGAACCCGGGGACGTAATAATCCTCACCGAACAGCACGATATGGTTTGGCGACTGACCGCCCTCAACCGGCACACCGTCCTTTTTCATGTTCATGGCAACCACGGCCTTATCGGTACCGCCAGCGGCCGTCACCCCGACCGCGCGGACCTCCTTGGTTTGCATGCGGGAGAGATCCTTCAGCACCACGTCCACGTCTTTCTCCTCGACCGGCTTGCGAACGGATTTCACCGAAAGCTTCTTGTGGTCCGCGAGCTTGGTGACCGCGGGCATGCGCGCCACCTCCGCGGTGTACACGAGGTCGTTGCCAGGGGCGAGCTTCACCACGTCGATCTTGGGCGAGCCTACCGTTTCCAGATCGTTTTTGGCGAACGCCTCGAACAGCGTCGCGCGCACGACCGGTTCGAGCGCGGCTTCGTAGATCTTCATCTCACCGACGCGGTTCTTTACGATATCGAACCCGGCTTTGCCCGGACGGAACCCCGGGATGGACGTTTCCTCGGACAGCGCCGTGGCCGCCGCCCCAAGATGGGGCTGGAGCTCTTCCTGGGAAACGGTCACGGTGATCTTTACCGTGTTTTTGGGGAGGTTTTCGACCTGGATGGAAGGCATATTGGGGCGAGAGTACGCGAAGAATCGCCAGAAGTCAACGGTTGACGGAAGGCCGGTTTTCCGCTAGATTGTGGTCGCGCCAGTTGAATACACGACACGGAGGAACGATGGGAATACATGTGAACGGTCCGGTTTGGGTCATCCTTACCCCAGCCGGAGAAAGAATCTTCGATAACTATTGCGAAAAAAACGGGTCGTCCGTGCTGAGTTCGACGCGAAGGCGGATCCCTGGAGACAATTTCCGCTCTGGGAGCTCATGAGCATCTTCGGTTCATACATGCACCAAGGAACGGAGCCACTATTCGAGGAGAACATGCTGTCTCTCGATGATCCCCACTGACCTCGCGCACCCACAGACGCAAGAGCGCACGGCTCTCGTCCCGGGTGCGCTTTTGTTTTCCCAAAACCAAACCCCGCCCTTTCGGGCGGGGCTGTCGCTAGGCGGAGAGGACGACGTGGCGTTCGATGCGGTCGAAGCGGGGGTAGGTCATGAGAAATTCCTGCTCCGCCCGCTCCAGGCGTTTTCCAAAATCCACGACCGTGCCGACGACCTCGTCCTTAAATGATCGGAGGTCGTCCTTGGTGGCGAACGTGTCCATCCGTTCCTTCACGCCGATGACTTCTACGGCAAGCATATCCACCCGTGTGTCCAGCGAATCCAGCCGGACATTCGTGACATCCGTCTTTCGGTCGATTTCCTTGACCTTTCGATCGATGGATTCGACTTTGCTAAGAATCTGGTTAAGGACGGAATCCTCCATACATTTTTATCTTACGAGTATTTGAAGCGGTTGCCAATGTGGAAACAAAACGACCTCCGCGGGGCGGGGGTCGTTATTCGATACCCGTACTCTATCCGATTTCAGGCCGATTGTCAACCTGGTTCCTGTGGATTACGCGATGAAGGCGACGATGAGGAGGGCCACGATGTTCAGGATCTTGATCATCGGGTTGATGGCGGGCCCGGCCGTGTCCTTGTACGGGTCGCCCACGGTGTCGCCGGTCACGGCCGCCTTGTGGGCGTCGCTCCCTTTGCCGCCGTAGTTGCCCGACTCGATGAACTTCTTGGCGTTATCCCACGCGCCGCCGCCGGTCGTCATCGAGATGGCGACGAAAAGTCCCGTCACGATGGAACCGATGAGGAGCCCCCCGAGCGCTTCCTTGCCAAGACCGAAGCCCACCACGATCGGGGCGAGCACGGCCATGAGCGACGGGAGAACCATCTTGCGGATCGCCTCCTGCGTCACGATGTCCACGGCACGGGCATAATCCGGCTTGCCGGTGCCGTCCATGATGCCCGGGATCTCCTTGAACTGGCGACGCACTTCGGTCACCACGCTCCCCGCGGCCTGACCCACGGCCTCCATGGCCATGGCGCCGAACAAGTAGGTGATGATGCCGCCCAAGAACAATCCGGCGATGACGCGAGGTTCCGAGAGGTCGAACGCGGAGGAGAGTCCGCGCGCTTCGATCGCGTGCACGTAGTCGCCGAACAAGACGAGGGTCGCGAGCCCGGCCGAACCGATGGCGTACGCCTTGGTCACCGCCTTGGTGGTGTTGCCCACCGCGTCGAGCGGGTCGGTCACGTCACGGACTTCTTTCGGGAGTTCGGACATCTCGGCGATGCCGCCCGCGTTGTCCGTGATCGGACCGTACGCGTCGATCGCCACGATGATGCCCGTGAGCGAAAGCATCGCCATGGCCGCGATCGCGACGCCGTAGAGGCCGGCCTGCTGATACGCGATGAGGATGCCCAGCACGATGGTGAGCACCGGAAGCGCGGTCGACTTCATCGAGAGCGCGAGGCCCGCGATGATGTTGGTGCCGTGTCCCGACCGTGACGCCTCCGCGAGCTTCTTCACCGGAGCGTACTGGGTGCCGGTGTAGTACTCGGTGATCATGATCATGAGACCGGTGATCACGAGCCCGAGCACGGCGCACAGGAACACCGCCATCGGGTCGAGCCCGTCGATGCCGGAAAGCAGGTTCTTGGTGAGCGGATAGAATCCGACGGCAGCGAGCACGCCCGCGACCGCGAGCCCTTTGTACAGGGCGCCCATGATGTTCTTCTTGTCCGCGCCAAGCTTCACGAAGAAGGTGCCGGCCACCGAGGCGACGATCGCGACGGCGCCCAGCGCGAGCGGATAGAGCGTGGCGTTCGACGAATCCGGGAACAACAGGTGGCCAAGCACCATGGTGGCCACGGTGGTCACGGCGTAGGTCTCGAACAGGTCCGCGGCCATGCCGGCGCAGTCGCCCACGTTGTCGCCCACGTTGTCGGCGATCACGGCCGGGTTGCGCGGGTCATCTTCCGGGATGCCCGCTTCCGTTTTTCCGACGAGGTCGGCGCCCACGTCCGCGGCTTTCGTGAAGATGCCTCCGCCAAGCCTCGCGAACACGCTGATGAGCGAACCGCCGAAGCCAAGGCCGATGAGCGCATCCACGTCTCCGGTCGCGGCATAGAATCCGGCGACGCCGAGCAGCGCCAGGCCGACCACGAACAGGCCGGTCACCGATCCGCCCTTGAACGCCATGTCGAGCGCGTTCTCAAGCCCGCGCTTCGCCGCCTCGGTCGTGCGCACGTTCGCGCGCACGGACACCGACATGCCGATGTAGCCGGCCACGCCCGACAGGACGGCGCCCACCGCGAACCCGGCGGCCATGGTCCAGCCAAGCGCGAAGCCGACCACCAAGAAGATCGCGAGGCCGATCTGGGCGATCGTCTTATACTGGCGCGCCATGTAGGCGTTCGCCCCTTCCTGGATCGCGAGCGCGATCCCTTTCATCTTGCCGTCCCCGGCGGGTTGTTTGAGGATCCACTGGATCAGGAACCCTCCGTAGGCGAGCGCGATAACGGCGGAGCCCAAGGCGTACGTCACGATGCTGTTCATAAGCCGGAATTGGCCAAAAATCCCTTAAGACGCTGTAATACTAAGCGTACGTCTTCTCCGGTGTCAAAGGCCGCCTATGGTCCGCAACCCCACCTTTCTGGCGGAGCGTGAGCTCATGGAGCGGGGATTTCGCGCCATCGCCGGGGTGGATGAGGCGGGGACCGGGGCGCTCGCGGGCCCCGTGGTGGCCGCCGCGGTCATCTTCCCGCTCGACTCGAGGATCGGGAAGGTGCGCGACAGCAAGCTGCTCGCCGAAGGAGCGCGCGAGGACCTGTACGACATGGTGATCGAACGCGCCGCCGCGCACGCGGTCGGAATCGTCTCGGTGGTGGAGATCGAAGGGATGGGACTTCGCCGCGCCACGCTCCTTGCCATGCGCCGCGCGGTCGAGTCCATCGCGTCGGTGGATTACGTGCTCGTGGACGCTTGGACCATCCCAGGCCTCGCGACGCCGCAGCACGGCATCATCCACGGCGACCGGTTGGTCAAGTCCATCGCCGCGGCATCCATCGTGGCCAAGGTGACTCGCGACCGGCTCATGCGCGAGCTGTCGCAAGCGTACCCGGCGTATGGGTTCGACATCCATAAAGGATACGCAACGGCCGAACACCGTTGTGCGATACAAAGACATGGCCCCTGTCCGGCCCACCGGCTCTCGTACAAGACCTTTCATCCTCCCATCACCTAAAAATGGCTTGACTCAGCCGAATATCGACCCAAAACCATTGACCGATTCCCCCCGTTTTGCTACCATCCTGCCACCTGATAAGCGGGTAACCCCTCCTTTATCAAGCTCGCGATCAAGCAATGGTTCGTGCGTGCGGCCCTCGGGATCCTGTACGGGCTCATCCGAGCGAAGCGCATCCTCGCCCCAGTGGGGCGAGTCCTCATCACGCCCCTGCGCTCCGCAGGGCGTTTTGCGTTGAAGGTGATCGGCGTGCCCGCGTACCGCGCGGTGTTCTTCGTGAAGCGGCAGATCGGGCGCGTGCTCCTCCCGGCGAAGAACCGCGCCACGTATCTGGTGTCGAACCGCTATGCCATCCACGTGGCGGTGGCGGCCGTCGCGGCCGTGGCCGGCACGGCGAACGTGAGCGGCGGCGAAGTGCGTGCCGAGACGTTCGGCACCGAAAGCATGCTCTACGCGCTCGTCGTTCAGGACGACTCGGCGTCCGTCGAGGTGGTCTCCGCGGCCGCGAATCCCTCCTTGAACAACATTTCCTATTTCGAGGAGGACGGGACCATCGATCCGCGCGCTCACCTCGACTTCCACTCCCTCGACCAGGATTACGTGACCACCACCGTGGGCGGGAGCGCGGTTTCCTCCCCCACCATCCACGAGGGGGGCGATTCCGTGGCTCCGCGCACGAACGTCGAGTCCTACCAGGTGGCCGACGGGGACACCTTGTACGGCATCTCCGACCGGTTCGGGCTGTCGCTTTCCTCCATGTTGTGGGCCAACAACATGACGGTGCGAAGCGTCATCCGTCCGGGACAGACGCTCAAGATCCCGCCGGTGGACGGGGTGCTCTACGTGATCAAGAAAGGGGACACCCTGTCGAAGATCGCCAAGACCTACGGCGCCGATCAGGAACGCATCATCTCGTTCAACCGCCTCTCGGATAGCGACGATCTCACGGTGGGAGAACAGATCGTCCTTCCGGACGGCGAACCGCCCACGCCGGTCGCGGTCAGCCGCCCGGCGCCCGTGAGCCAGCTGTTCAGCGACAAACCCGGGAGCACGACCTCCTCTTCGCGCGGGTCGGCGACCGGCAAGGGGAATTGGAAATGGCCCACCGACTGGCGCGTGATCACCCAGTACTTCGGCTGGAAGCACACGGGCATCGACGTCGACGGCGACTACACCACGCACAGCTATGCCGCATCCGACGGCGTGGTCATCTACTCGGGTTGGCGCAACGGGTACGGCTACACGGTGGAAGTGGAACACGGCAACGGCCTGGTCACCCGCTACGGGCATCACTCGAAGCTGTACGTGAAGGCCGGGGACGCGGTGAAGATGGGCGACCTGCTCGCCCAGACCGGCACCACCGGCCGTTCGACCGGCACGCACTTGCACTTCGAGGTGATCAAGAACGGCAAGTTCCAAAACCCGCTCGACTACGTGCGATAAAAAGACGTGGGGCAAGAAACCCACGTCTTTCGCGTTTTTTCTCTTAGAGGTAGGGTCGATATGGTATGAGATCGGAAACAAAGAGGCAGAGGAGCTGCTCCGGTCCCGTATTTCCATGCACGGAGAGGTTCGGACGCTCCGGCATACGCGCATTCATTCCATGTCCGCGATCGTTTGAGGCAGCTGGGATTTTCCGAGGAGACGTGTCTTGCCGGGTTGCTGTACGATATCATCGAGGACGGGAACACGACGTTCGACGAGCTGCGCGATTCGGGGTTTTCCCCACGAGTCATCGAGCTCGTGGGTTTGTGCACGGAGGACGAGACCGTCGACGAGAAGGAGGCGCGCTGGCTAAGGATGGTCGCGCGTCTTTCGGACGCAAATGATCCCGATGCGTGGGTAATCAAACTGGTCGACATCACGGATAACCTAAAAGACGCGGCGACCATGACTCCTGAACGCGCAAAATACAATTTCGAAACCAAACGCCCGCTCCTGCTTGCCCTTACGCGTCCTCTCCTGGGTGATTCTGAAATTTGGAAAGAACTCGAATCGATGCGTCTTCAGTAAACCCGGCCAGTCAGGCCAGTTTTTCTAATCGATTGAGTCGTTCCTCGTGCCTCTGTTGGCCGCCACGCAACGCGTCGAGCTCGATGTCGAATGCGTCGACGCGCTTTCCGAATCCGTCGATCGAGATGAGGATTCGGTCTTCCATCTCGCGGAGATCCTTCTTGGTCGCGGATGTCTCAAGGCGTTCGTTCATGCCCGCGACCGTGATTGCCAGCAAATCAAACCGCCCATCGAGCGAGTCGAGTCGCCCGTCCATCGAGTCGAACCGACGGTCCATGTCGGTGATTTTCCGGAGAATGAGGTCAAGGGTGGCTTGAGACATATCCTTTCGGTTAATTATATACCAGGGCGCGTATGGCGGAAACGTATTCGAACTGTAAGACCAAGGTCGACGAGTGGAACGAGCCGCGCAACGGCTGCTGGTTCACGCCGGTCCACCACGGAAGGCGTCGCCTTCGAAGGCCTCGCCTTAGTCCTGAAACGGGAATGATGCGATTCTATTTGATTTCATTACCTTGATTTGACGCTGAGCGAATACGTCATAATCCATCCCTCCTTCAAACTGACGAAGAACGAGGTCGTCATTGAAGATCGAGGCTCTTGACGGCGATAGGTATTCCGGATAACTGCTCCATGGATAGAGCCGCGCATCCTTTGTTATCCCGTGAAGCTCGGCGTTCCCATTTACATAGTTCGTCACCCAAGTGAGATACGGATCTGAATCAACGTGAGACGATCGGAACGGACCTTGAAATAAGGTTCCAGAACGACGATGTCTTTTGTTGAAGTACATGGTGTACGAGGTGCAGAGCTGTTGAAAAAAACGAGAGATATCTACCTTTGCCGTCTGTTGGACGACGAAGTGGAAATGGTTTGGATTCAGGCAGAACGCAACGATGCGCAGGTTCCGAGACGACCCAGTCATGCGCCATGTCGATCCGTATTTTCGGATTCGGCGTAATGCACCAAGAAATTTTTGATAATCCGTTTCGTCTAGGAAGACATTTCTACGATCGTTTCCGCGATTGTAGACGTGATAGTATTCACCGATAGAAAACGGCTGGCGTTCCATAGCATTGTTGTAGGCGCGTGGGCGAGGCCTTCAAAGGCCTCGCCTTCTTGTGTACATAACGCATTGTGACTACGTCGGGAGTCGGTATTGCAGCGCTTCGGCCACGTGGGCCGTGAGGATCTGGTCGGTTCCGGCCAAATCCGCGATGGTTCGGGCCACTTTTCGCACCCGGGCGAGGCCACGGGCGGATAAACGGCCTGCGGAAACGGCCGTTTCAAGGATGTTTCGGCCTTTTTCATCCACGTTGCACCAGGAATCCACGCGCGAAGGGGGGATTTCGGCGTTCGTGAGCACGCGAGTGCCCTCGAAGCGGATACGCTGCCGCGCCCGCGCCTGGGCGACACGATCCCGCACCACGTCGGAGCGTTCCGGTTTCGCTTCCTCGAACAGTTTGGACGGTTCCAGGTTCGGCACGTCAATCACCAGGTCGATCCGGTCCATGAGGGGCCCCGACATTTTCTTTTGATAGCCGTCACGCAGTCGCGCGCTGCAGGTGCACCCGCGTTTGGGATCGTCGGCGTATCCGCATGGGCACGGGTTCATCGCGGCCGCGAGCATGAAGCGCGACGGGAAACGGATGGCGCCGCTCGCGCGGGCGACCGTCACATGCCCATCCTCGAGCGGCTGGCGCAAATGCTCGAGCGCGTGGCGCGGGAATTCGGGGAGCTCGTCCAAGAACAACACGCCGCGATGCGCGAGGGTGACTTCCCCCGGTCGAGGGCTCGTGCCTCCGCCCACGAGCGCCACGGCGGAGGCGCTGTGATGCGGGGAACGGAACGGCCGTTGCCGGAGGAGCGATCGCGACGCGAGCGTGCCTGCCACCGACGCGATCGTGGACACTTCGATCGACTCCTCGCGCGAGAGCGGAGGAAGGATGGTGGGAAGCGATCTCGCGAGCATCGTTTTCCCGGTGCCAGGCGGTCCCTTGAGCAAAACATTGTGCCAGCCCGCAGCCGCGATTTCCATGCCTCTTTTCGCGTATTCTTGTCCATGGATGTCGCACAAATCGATCTCGCTCGCGAACGATGGTTGTGCAGGCTCGGCGGGGACCGCGCGCTCGAGAGGGCGCGTGCCGCGCAGATGTTCGACGAGGTCCGTGAGCGAGCGGACGCCGAAAGCCTCGATGCCGTCCACGAGCGCCGCCTCGGGCGCATTGGGTTCCGGCACGAACACGCGAGCGAAACTTTTTTCCGCGGCCATCCGCGCGGCGGCGAGCACGCCGTTCACCGCCCGCACCGATCCGTCGAGCGCCAACTCTCCCACGATGACCGCGCCGTCGATCGCCGCGGCCGGGATGTCCCCGCTCGCGACCAGGATCGCGCAGGCGACCGGCAGATCGAACACCGGCCCCTGTTTCTTCACGTCCGCCGGCGCGAGGTTCACGGTGATGCGCGTGCGCGGGAACGGAAGCCCCGCGTGTTTCATCGCCGCGCGGATGCGTTCGCGCGATTCCTTCACGGTCGCGTCGGGGAGCCCGACGATGTTGAACGCCCCGAGGCCGAAGGAGATGTCCGTCTCGACCGTGACGGGGAGCGCGTCGATGCCGACGATGGTGGCTGACGTGACATGGAACATATATGACTTCGTCATATTGCGTTCGTTCGCTCGGGAATGTTCAGAACTGAACATTCCGTTCGCTCACTCACGCATGGAAAAAGAAAAGACCCCGCATTGGGCGGGGTCGTTCATCTCGTTGGTTATAGAATACCCGACTCTGGACGCTTTGTCAACGGGGGTGTGGATAGTTTTTCGAGCTTCCCGGAGAACAATAGGCCGACGACCCCGGCGATGATGATGCCGTCGCACAGATTGACCGCGAGACGTCCCGAAATCATCAGGTAATCCACCGTAAACCCGTACGCTACGCGGTCATAGAGGTTTCCAAGCGCTCCGAGCACTACCATGAGCGCGAACACCGACGCATTCGGACGGCTGTAGCGTGAGGTCCAGGCCAAACGGATCAAAAAGGCTCCGATGAACAAAGAAATCGCGATGATGAGGGGCATCTTGAACGGGAGATCGAAGGCAATCCCCGGGTTTTTATGGATGATAAGCGCCAAAAGGCCGGCAGGGACGGTCCCCTCGGCCGGGAGATGGACGAGCGCCCATGATTTGAACCACTCATCCGCGAGGACAACAGCGCTGACCCCCAGCAAAATAAGCGTTCGGTACGTGTTTATCACACCTCCTGCGTGAGGGTTTTCTTGCACTGGATACAGCTCGTGGAGGTCGGACGGGCGATCAGCCGGCGTTCATCGATAGGCTGCCTGCAGTACTTGCAGATCCCATACGCCCCTTTTTCTATCAATTTCAGCGCCCCTTCGACATCACGCAGCGCCTTCACAAGCTCATCCTCCAGGGACAAATTGTCGCTGAATTGAGCCACTTCCGAGGCATTTTCATCTTCCTTATCCCCACTGTTCGGGAAATCGGCCTGGTATTCCGCCTGTGTCGCCTTCGGGTTTCGATGTGAAAAATGATTCAGTTCCCGCTCCAAGCGAGCCTTTTCCTCCACCAGCAGCGCCTTCATTTTGTCGATCAGTGCGGAGTCCATAGGCGTTTTTAGCGATTTTCAGTAAAATAACACCCTTTTTGGGTGTTGTAAACCGGTTTTTGGAAAAAGAAAGAGGGCGTAAGCCCTATGATAAATATATGGCCCGCCCTCAAGAGTGGACGTGTATGGGTGGGGTGAGCCCGTTTGGGCTCCGGGTTCCGGTCGCGAAGGATCGCGGTCGGGACTCGAAGCCCAGGCGGACATCTACAGGCCACGCCATAAGATGGTCCAACGCACTCCTCTACCATTCAATGGTTTTGCTCGCATGATGAGTTCCGAGAAGGAATTCATCTGTGGGGGCGCGAGCGAACCGAGACGTTTGCCTCTTCTGCTTGATTGCTCAAGTCAGAACAGTAGAGAAGCGGGATGGCCTGCGAAAGTTCGCGGTTCCCGTGGGGCAGGAATCGCGTGTTGGACCTTCGCAGGGTCTCCCAATGGTTGGGAGGTTGAAAAGAACATCGTGGGTACTGAGATATATTAGCATGAACAAAAGATGTTGTCAAAGGATAAAGATAGCGCTCAATATAGCAATGAAATGAAAAAATGGCCTTGAAGACCATTTTTTCTTATCCACAATTTCAGGTGGATAACAACAAGTTATCCACATTTAGTAACACAGGGTCACGCTCGTATGCATCCAACCGTTGTTCATGCCTACGGACCGGAACTGCCGGGATACATCCGTAAGGAGCGTGGGTCGGTATCCGTCCTGCACGGCATCCGCGGCGGCGAGGAGTTCGGGGAGTCGGGCAAAAAGGAAATTCCCGAGGCATGGATCCTTCCGGTTCCGTCCCGCCTTATCGATCCAGGATTGGATGAGCGACCGGTCGTTTCCAATCAACAGGGTGTCCACAGAGGTTAGGGCATGCATGGATCGCCCATCGTCCATCGGCACGGTCAGAAGCTCGTGACCCGAAAGTACCGAGGATTGGACAGTCATCCGACTCGGGTCGGCGACAATCTCCATGGCACGGCTCTTATCTGGCAGTTCCCAAGTCTGCGCCTTAGGGCTTTGAAGCGCCGCAGCCAGGCGAATGACGTCTTTTGGCTCATCTTCGCCAAAATTTTCCTTGTTGATGGCAAAAAGGAACGCTCCGTCATGGCCAAGAATCACCGATCCGATGCCGGAAACCCAGTTCGTGATGGTTTGGGCGTCCGGGCCGTCGAACGGCACGGCAATGGCATTAAAAGGGATGGAAATCCACGAAATATCAGTGTTTGGCAATAGTGGCGTAGCCAAAGCGGCCAAAATCGCTTCGCCCCCCGTGGGATCCATGGTTGGGAGATTGGTATCAGGAAGGCGAAGTTCCAGGAAACGATCATTTCCGTAGATCGTGGCACGGGTTCCGTCGTTAAAAACCGCTACACCAAGCTTCTTTTTTCCACTCCATACGGCCGCAGGCATGCTCCATCCGCGCCCGCGTCCCATTCCATGGACGGATTCAAGACGATCTGAAAGGTGAAACACCCCAGGTTTGACCCGTTGCATGGTCATCCCGAAGGAGTCCAGCAGTCCAGGCGGGATGAGGCGCTCTTGCGTACGGATGGCAACCGACCGATGGCTGTCAGGGCCGATGAATACGGCGAATTCACCTTGAATGAACGGTTCGATGTCTCGGATGGTCATGGGGCGGTTGGAAACGAGAGGGATGTCGCCAAGCGCACGTTCGATAAGCGGCCAGGATCTGCGACGCGGCTCGAACCGAAGCATGGCCGTGGTGCCGTCCGGTGCGGCCGCTGACACGCTGTCTCGAGCGAACCAGGCACCGGAAACGGCCCAAGCGAGCGCCAAAAGCGCCATGGACATGAGCAAACGCCACGAAACAACCCGCCGCTGGCGGGTTGTTTGTGATCTCCCGAGTGGGATCCCAAGGTTTTTCACATCTTATGGGCGGCGCGGGCCGCGGGAAGGACCTCCGAACCCCGGACGAGCCGGCGGACGGGAACCCATGGCCGCCTCCGGAGGTTTCTCCGGATACATGTTGCCTGGCGCCTGCTTCATGGAAAGGTTGATGCGGCCGAGGTTGTCGATCTCCGTGACCTTCACATGCACCTCGTCGCCCGATTTCACGATATCACCGGGCTCATTCACGCGCCATGGGGCCATTTCGCTCACGTGCACCAGGCCCTCCTGCTTTGGGAGGAACTCCACGAACGCGCCGAAGTTCATGAGGCGGGTGACCTTGCCCTTGAAGATCTCGCCCACCTTGGCTTCGCGGGTGATGTTCTGCACCCATTCGTACGCCTTTTGCGCCGCTTCGGCGTTCGTCGAGGTGATCATCACCAAGCCGTCGTCCTCGATGTCGATGGAACCGACTCCCGTGGTGTCGATGATCTCGTTGATCACCTTGCCGCCCGGGCCGATCACGTCGCCGATCTTCTCGGGGTTGATGCGCAGGCTGATGATGCGCGGCGCGTACTTCGACAGGTCCGCGCGCGGTGCGGCGATCGCCTTAAGCATCGCGGTCAAGATGTGCTGGCGACCTTCTTTGGCCTGCGCGAACGTGGTCTCGATGATCTCGCGCGTGAGCCCGTCGGTCTTCGTGTCCATTTGCACGGCCGTGATCCCCATCGCGGACCCGGCGATCTTGAAGTCCATCCCGCCCGCGCCGTCTTCCAGGTCCTGCAGGTCGGTGATCACCTTCCACTTTCCCTTCCCGTCGGTCGCAAGCCCCATGGCGAGCCCGGCCACCGGCGACTTGAGTGGCACGCCCGCGGCCATGAGCGCGAGCGTGGAGCCGCAGGTGGAAGCCATGGAACTTGATCCGTTAGAGCCGAACACCTCGGACACCGCGCGGATGGTGTACGGGAACGATTCCTTCTCCGGCATCATGCCGACGAGCGCCTTTTCGGCGAGCGCGCCGTGGCCGACCTCGCGACGTCCCGGGCCGCGCATGGGTTTCACTTCGCCCACGGAATACGGGGGGAAGTTGTAATGGTGGAAGTAGCGTTTTTTCTCCACATGCTCCATGCCGTCGAGCTCCTGGGCGTCGCCCGGGCCGCCGAGCGTGATCGTGGAAAGCACCTGCGTGTCGCCGCGCTTGAAGTGCGCGCTTCCGTGCACGCGCGGGAGCACGTCCACCTCGCACACGAGCGTGCGCACGTCCTTGATGCCGCGACCATCCACGCGTTTGTCATCATGCAGGATCGCGAGCGACACCGCTTCCTCCACCACCTCGCCGATGATGCCAGTCCCCATCTTCACCTCCTCGGGGAGGACGCCCTGCTCGAGCAGGAACGCTTCGGTGCGCTTCTTCACCTCTTTCTTTTGCGCGGCGCGTTCCGCCTTGCTCGCGCGCGGCGCGCCAAAGAACAGGTCGCGTACCTGTCCGTAGATGAACGGGCGCGCGATCGTCTCGATCTCCTCGCGACGCTTTACCTTCGCCTTCTCCTCGTCGGATTTCGGCGCGAGCACGTCGCGCTTGTCCTTGCCGATCGCGGCGCGTACCTCCTCGATGAGCTTCACGGGCACGCCCAAGTGCTTCATCCCGAACCAGAACCCGCCTAGCACCACGTCCTCGGGCGCTTCGGTCGCGCTCGCCTCCACCATCAGCACCTTCTCGGCAGTCCCGGCGAACTGCAGGTCGAGCACGGACTTCTTGCGCGCCTCGTAGCTCGGGTTCAGCACCCACTCGCCGCCGATCGAGCCGACGCGCACGCAGGCGATCGGACCTTTCCATGGGATGTCGCTCATGGTGAGCGCGCAGGAGGCGCCGATGAGGCCCAGCACGTCGGGGTCGTTCTCGCCGTCGAAGGAGAGACAGGTGATCACCACCTGGATGTCGTTCCGGATCTTGCCGTTGAACAGCGGGCGGATGGCGCGGTCGATGGCGCGACCGACCAAGACGGCCTCATCCGTGGGGCGGCCTTCCTTCTTGATGAAGCGGCTCCCCTTGATGCGGCCGGCCGCGTACAACCGCTCCTCGTATTCCACCGAAAGCGGGAGGAAGTCGATCCCCTCGCGGATGCCGTCGCTCATGGTCGCGGTCGCGAGCACGATGGTGTCGCCCATGCGCACGGTGCACGAGCCGCCGGCTTGCGTGGCGTATTTTCCGGTCTCGATGGTCAGCTCTTTCCCTCCCCACTGCGTCGAAAAACTCTTGAGTCCTGCCATATGTGGGTCATTCCCGCCGGAGCGGAAGATATCGAGGCCTCCCTCGATGTCTCTGCGTCCCGACGGGATTATTTAGTGATGTTAGAACGACAACCGGCGACGCCGACGCTCCTCTGGCGGCTCCGCCGAAGGTTTGCGCTTGAGCGCGCCTGGCGCGGAAACCCCTTCCGGCGAGTCGGTCGAGCGTTCAAGGGCGGTGCGCACGTCCTCTTGTGCTTTCGCGCTCTTCAAGCGCAGGCCGCCGAGGAGATACCGCTTCTTGTCGTCCGACAGGTTCACGTACCGGTCGGCCGCCTCGGGGATCTTCCCGCTGGTCGTCTCGCGGAAGCTCATCACCTCGACGATGCGCCCGCGGCTTTTGGCGTATTCGATGAGCGGCTGGAAATCGCCGTCGCCGGAGACGATCACCACCACGTCGAGCATGTCGAGCATGCGGATCACGTCCACCGCGAGCCCCACGTCCCAGTCGGCCTTCTTCTGCCCGCTCGAGTACTCCATCAGTTCCTTCTCGCGCAGCTCGATGCCGGCCTTTTGCAGCGCCTCGAAGAACGGCTGCTCCTCCTGCCCCTTGGTGCTCACCACGTACGCGATCGCGCGGATGAGGCGGCGCTTCGCGACCGCGTCCTCCACGATGCTCGTGAAGCTCACCTTGCGCCCGAACAGGTACCGGGCGCTGTAGTACATATTCTGCGTGTCGATGAATATCCCGACGCGCTGGTCCTCGTGTTGGCTGGAAGCCATATAAACGGGCAAGCCCCCGCCGGAGCGGGGGCCAAAACTTACTTCAAACCGAGTTCCTCTTTGATCTTCGCGCTGGCCTTGGCATCCTCGCGCTCAAGGTACTTGAGCAAGCGGCGGCGTTCGTTCACCTTCTTGATGAGACCGCGGCGGCTCGAGTAGTCCTTCTTGTGCTCCTTGAGGTGCTTGGTCAGCATGCTCACCTCGTGGGAGAGGATCGCGATCTGCACCTGCGGGGAGCCGGTGTCGGACGCATGCGTTCGAAACTTCTCGATGATCTTGTGCTTGGTCTTCACGTCCATCATATGCGTTGCGTCCGTCCGAGCATGGGTCAGACCTGGCCCGAGCCCAGGCGGCGCCTGGAGAATTAGTGCTTGGAGGCTACCAAATCGGTCCGCTTGCGTCAATCCTCCGCTGTTCCTACACTAGGGGGGAATTAATGACATGCGTATGGGGTTCATGGACATGTTCCGCGGCGGATCCGCACGTGAGGAGGCGGCCAAGGCGATGGAGGCGAAGAAGATGGACAAGATGATGCAGGAGCAGGCCGTAAGCGACGCGTACAAGGCCGAGATGGCCGGCCAGGGCCAGGCCGCGGAGGAAAAGGCGTATCCGCGCGGGGAATTCCGCGGGGAGATGTCCGCCGAAGAGGTCGCCGGCGGGGGGAAGGCCGACCAGCTCATCGAGGCGTACAAGCGGGATCCGGGCATGAAAGCGACGCTCGAGCAGGATCCGGCGGCTACGGCGGAATTCCGCAAGGCGGTCGCCGAGCGAGCGGGATCCGGGGCGAGCGACGCCGACGTGGCGGAATTCGCCAACGCCCTGTTCGAGGAGAAGTTCGGCCTCCCGATGGTGGCCGGGACCGCGGTCGAGGGGGAGGGAAAGGAAGCCGCGTGACAAGCAAAGAAAAAAGTCCGCCTTCGGGCGGGCTTTTCGTTCGTGCGTCATCACCGGTTCCTTGCGTGCGTGATCACGCGTTGGACCAGGCCGATGCGGCGCTTCACCTCGTCGCGGGACTCCTCGTGCTTGGGTCCGATGCCCAGCCGCTGCATGAGTCGGACCATCCGGCCTCGCGGTAACGGATCCATCCGCTCGAAATCCCGCATCGGGTCTTCGGGATCCGCGAGCGACGCGATGACCGCGTCATCCGCGAGACACTCCGGCAAGGGGAGGTCCCCGAGCAGGCGATTGAACAGGATGCGTTGCTCGGCCGTGAGCTTGTGCACCTTGAGCGCCGCGTACAGCGACAGGTTCATGTCCTTGAGCCGCTCGATCGGGGTTCTCTCTTCCGTGGGCTTTTCGCCGAGGATCACCTGAAAGGTCGCCATGTCTCCTCCTTCCAAGAAACCCCTGCAACCTAGCAAGAAACGGCCGTTTCGTCAAGCCCCGGCCTCCTCATCTCTTGACGGAATCGTCAAAAACGGATAGGGTGAAAAGTCTTCATGAGAGGAGGGTCCATGGCCCGGGAGACACGCAGGGTCGTTCCCCTGTTTCAGAACCGTCGTACCGATGACACGCTGTTTCCCGAGATCGTGGGGATTGCTCACGTCATCCTGCCGCTGTGCGGGGTGAAGCATGCCGAGGCGCGCATGCGAAGCGGGTGTCTGCAGACGATGATCCTCGAGCTCGTCACGAGCCGAAGCCTTCCTCCCGAGTGGTTGTGCGGCCTGCGCCTCGAACTCGTCGATGGCGGCCGGCTCCTTGCCGAGACCGCGATCGCGTTGGTCCAGGTCGGGAAACACGGACCGAAAGGACGCTGGCACGTGCCGGCACGCACCCTCCCGATCATCCAGCCGGTCCTCAAGGTAGGGGACGGCACCGAGATCATCCTGCGATCGAGCTCCGGCCAGGAATGGAAATGGAAACTCGCCCCGCTCCTTTCCAGCGCCGCCTGACGCGCGCCGTCCTCCCCCAAGGACGGCGTTTTTGATACAGTGCCTTCAACGAATTTTACGCGTATGGCGAATGCTGATCGAAAAATCGGTTCTGTGGAAGCGACAGCCCGATTCACGTACGGCAAAAAGGAAGATTCCCAACCCTCTGCCGAGCGCGTGTTCGCGAGCGCCGAACTGATTGAAGCTCTGGAAGACGAGGGTTCGGCTCCGGTTGAGGCCAAGGCGCCGGTCGTGAAAGAATCGCGCGAACCGTCGCTCACCGATAAGGCAATCGACATCCTTTACGACGAGCTCGGTTCCGCAAAATTAGGGAAGCACAGGGCTCCTGACGGGACGGACCTGGTCGTGTTCCCAGAGGACCGGCTCGCCCTGGCGCTCGCGGTCCGCGATCGAGCCAAGCAGTTGGTGAAGATCCTGAAACAGACCGGGGCCGAGGAGGGTTCCATGAAGGAGCAGATGGACCTCAAGCGCGCGGAGAGCGCGATCCGGGACGCCGAAATGCTTGCCGTTGTCGGCGAGAAGATATGGGGCGTCACCGAGACGACGCCGGCCGTCCAAAAGAAGCTCGAGGAGGCGCGGGCGGCACAGGCGGAGCGCGAACGGGCGTCGGGCGAGGAACTAGAAAGAATCCTGGCGGAGAAGCGGGCGCGTCCCATAGTCGATCAGGCCGTGTCTGCCGAACAGGTCCCGAGCGTGTCGGGGAAGGCGGTGCCATCGCCGTTTGAATCATCCATGCCGCAGGAGGCGACGGGCGTGCACGAGGTCGTGCCGATGCGGCACGTGGAAGACAAGGATATCGTCGGGTCCGCAGAGGACTTTGACGAGTTGGGGACCGAGCTGGCCGGGGCGGAAACGGAACTCCTTGCCCTGCGAGCGAATCCCGAAGCGCCCGGTCGGGCCGAGCGGCTGCAGGACATCCAGGGCCGGGCCGAGCGGCTTTCGATGCGTACGGCCGAGGCGGGGACCGTCGAGCCCGAGGGTTCGCCTAACCGCCAAATCATCCAAGACCTCGATTTCCGGGCCACGCAACTCCTGTTGCGGACGAGGGAGGCGCTCCAGGCGGGCAAAGGCGAGCAACCGATGAATGTCGAGGCCGTGCGCGAGGTGAGCGAATCCCAGATCATGGGCGAGGCCGAGCCATCCCTTCCGGAGCGGACCATCGTGCAGCCGGACGTCGCCACGCGCATTTCGGACACGGAGGTCGGACCGGTTCCCGAATTCACGCGGCAGCAAGAGATGCAGACCGTGGCGGACCAAGGCGGCGAACGCATCGCGACCGAAGCGGGGCCGGATCAGGACGTGTTCGCCACCCGGGAAGAATTCGCGGCAGAAACGGAGTCCGAACAGACCCTCGTCACCCCGACCATTCCCGAGGCGCAGGCGGAAGCATCGGTGGGGCCAGCCGAGCCGACGCGCATCAACCAACCGCGGGCGGAAATGACCCAGGTCACCGAACCGCCGACCCAGGACGAACAGACCAAAACCGCCTGAACGAAAACTCCCGCCGCGTGGCGGGAGTTTTGTCTCTGACGCTTACAGCATCGAATCGATCACGGCCTTCACGGATTCGTACGGGAGGGCTCCCTGGATCTCCTGCACGTTTCCGTCCCGGTCGATCACGAACGACCCCGGGGTGCCGTTCACGCCGGCCGCGGCGCCGGACTGGGCTTGGGCCTGGACCTTGGTCGTGTACTTCTTGCCATCCACGCAGTCCTGGAACTTGCCCTTGTTGAGCCCGAGCTCCGCGGCGAGCTTCGCGTAAAGCGCGGCGCCCAGCGTGGCCTGGTTCTCGATCAGCTTGTCTCCGTACTCCCAGAACTTCCCCTGTTCGCCCGCGCATTCGGCGGCCTC
>MGDT01000004.1:205152-223900 GCA_001791045.1 Candidatus Uhrbacteria bacterium RIFCSPHIGHO2_01_FULL_63_20
GTGGCGGTACACCCAACGCACCTTGCCCGCGTACTCCTTCATGACCTGCTGCATGGTGGGATGGAAGCGGCTGCAGAACGGGCACTGGAAGTCGGAGTACTCGATCACGGTGAGCGCGGCGTTCTTGTCCCCGCGGATCCAATCCTCGTCGGTGACTGCGGGCACGTCGGCGGCCGCGGTCGGGACCGAAGGCGAAGGCGCGGCTTGGGCGTCGAGCTTGTCGCCGGACGCGGAGGGGAGCGGACAATCGCCCTTGAGTATGCAGCCGCCGAGCATGAGGAAGCCGAGGGTGCCGATGCCCAACACCGCGAGGACGATGCCGAAGATGAACGCGGTCTTGGGTTGGAGGTTATCGAAGAAGGATTGTTGACCGTCCATAAGGAAAGGGTTGTAAGGGAGATAAGGGCGGGAAGGGTTTGAAGGGATGAAGGGTCAGAAATCTCGCGTGGCGGAAAGGACGGGGACGAATTTGAGCGATGGGCGTGCGGTTCTGAACCGCGTCGTCCGGAAGATGGCCGTCGTCCGTTCGGGAGCGACGATGACGATCTCGTCCGAAGCGAGCGCGAGAAGGAGGAGCAGGCCGATCAGGAGAACGAACGGCTCTGGGATGGCCACTTCGGCGAGGTCGGCGAACGCGGTCGAAGGGGCGGCGAGCTTCTCGGCGCTGCAGGCGGCCGTCGCGCTCGCGAACACCGTGCCGCATCCCGAAATTTGGCCGGACATAAACACCCCCACGGCGACGGCGGTAATGACGAGCATGGCGATGCGCGACCTTCGCATAACGCCAGCATGGTATCACATCACCCTTCCCGTTCGGTCAATGGTCGGGAGCGGTTTTGCGTCGTATAATATCGTCGGTATGGCCAAGCTGTCGCGCCACGTGACCGAGTTCCTGGAATACTTGGAGATCGAGCGCAACCGGAGCGACAAAACCACGCGCAACTACCATTTTTATCTGCGCCGATTTTGCGACTGGGCCAAGGATCCTTCCCCCGAGAAGATCACCAAAGAGACGGTGCGCCAGTACCGGCTGTGGCTCAACCGTGAATTGGTCGGACGAGAAGGCGGCGCGCTCAAGAAGAACACGCAGAACTACCACCTCATCGCCTTGAGAGCGTTTTTAAAATATCTGGCCAAGCGTGACATCCCTTCCCTCGCGCCAGAACAGATCGAACTGGCCAAGCAACCGATGCGTGAGGTGGCGTTCTTGGAAGGCGATGAGCTTGCGCGCATGCTCGCGATCCCGCGACGCGACGCGGAAGGACTGGTCGCGCTGCGCGATACCGCGATCCTCGAGACGTTGTTCTCGACCGGCTGCCGCGTGTCAGAACTCTCCGGCCTTAAGATCGATCAGGTGAATCTCCATCGCGACGAGTTCACGGTGCGTGGGAAAGGCGACAAGCTGCGCGTGGTGTTCCTGTCTCCGGACGCGAAGGAAGCGCTCAAGGCGTATCTTGGCGCGCGCCGTGATCCGTCGCCCTATCTCTTCGTGAGCCACGACCGTGCGAAAGGCGGCCGCGAGGAAACCGGCCCGCTCACGCCCAGGTCCATCCAACGTTTGGTGGAGCGGTACGCCAAGGCCGCGGGGGTCACGAAAAAAATCACCCCGCACACCCTGCGCCACACCTTCGCGACCGATCTCCTGCTCGGCGGCGCCGACATCCGCGCGGTGCAGTCGCTCCTCGGCCACTCCTCCATCACCACCACGCAGGTGTACACCCACGTCACCAACAAGACGCTGCGGGACGTGCACAAGAAGTTCCACGGCAAGACGCGTGCGGATTGACGCGCGTTCGCGCACCAGGTAGGATCAGCCAGCTTCCTTCGCAGGAGTCCGCATGAACCTTCCCGACAAGAAGCATCCCGACCAGGATGCCCCGGTCACCCCCATCGCTCCTCACCCTCGAGATTTCATCTCACCGGTCATCCTCGGGTGCGACCCGGAAACCTTCCTTGGCCTCATGGTCGAGGCGTTCGGCCTCAGCGGGCCGTATGCCGCGTTCGCCGCGGCCTTCGACGACCCGGTCGTCCAGGACTGAACCGTGCGCATTGGCGCGCCACACAGGCGCGCTTTTTCCTTTGCCGAGGATTGACGGACATGCGAAAATGAGGCATCCTTTCTCGTTCGCCCGGATAGCTCAATTGGATAGAGCAGGAGCGTTCTAAGCTCTTGGTTGGGGGTTCGAGTCCCTCTCCGGGTACCACAAAGGCGACCGTTGACAGACGGCCGTTTTTGTTTTACAAGAGCCAGGCCAAGGAGGCGGCATGCGACTCATCTTCGCCCTTTCCCTCATCCTGACCGGATGTTCCCACGCGCCGGAAGTCCCGCGACCGGACCCGCGGTGCGCGCACGCGGACGCGCAGGCCGATCTCGAGCGCGCGAAGGCGGACCGACGACGCACGTTCGAGCTCTCGGCCAGGGACGTGGCGCGGATCGCCGAGAAGGTCGACCGTCTCGTCACGCAGGGCCTCAACGCGAAGAACGCGTCGCAGCGCCCGCTCACCGCGGAGCAGACGATGCAGGCGGACGGGAGGCTGCGCGGGGTGCGCGGCATCCTGTTGGCCGAACACGACCACCTCCTCGACATCGCCTCGCACGCGGACGACCCGTTCGCCGGGGACGACGTCCGGTCGTCCTGCCGCGAGGTGGTCGCGAAAACGGATGCCGAGCTCGCCCAGACGCGAAACGTGGTCACGAGCGCGCTCACGGAGTTCCAGATCGTCGCCGACGAGTACGGGCTCCCCGTGTCCATCCAGGTCGATTCCTCTTCCCCGGCCCCCTAGGGTCGGTTTTTCTTTGGGAGACAAAAACACCTGCCCGGAGGCAGGTGTTCTCGTGGGGTGCGCTGTGCGAAATCGTTAGAACTGCCGTTCTGGCCGGGAATGGCACACTGGCGGTTCGGGTTTGAAAACGATCCAAGTCGTTGAAGAGCTTATGCCAACTGACAAAGTTCTTCAAAATCAATCGTCTTCTGACTCACATACCGTTCCTCCGGCTTCGATTTAATTGAACGGTCGGTAACCGCGGAAAGCACCGCTTGGACCCCATCATTTGGATTCTCGATCGCGACTTTTTTATGAAACAAGTTCGTCAGGTCAAAAAGCGTTAGTATAAGTTCGTGGGCGGCAGATCGAGAAACTGACTCGACGTGTTGGAAATCCAAGACAATATTTTTAGCCGAAGATGCCACGAGTTCATTTCGAAGTACCTGAATAGCCACCCTTGTGCTGATACAAGGGGCCAATTTCTCCGCCAAATCCACCCTAATTGTTTGGATTTTATTGGTCATATCAGCATTTCTTAGATACATCGTATCACGGAAAAGTGAAGGTAGCACTCTACTCTAAATATCGTGTGTGGTCAAAGGGTTGCGTGATGTCCGGGATTCGAAAAGCTACAATTACTCCGTTCCACGAAACATCTTTAAGGGTGAACGGCTGCTCATTCCCCGGCATTGCGATGTAACCGGCAGAACCAGACAAGATGAAGCACTGTCCGCCCAGACCCTCAACGATCATTCTCTTTGTGGTCCAGATGCCAAACCCCCGCTCGTCGGATTTTTTAGAGGACTTGCCCCGTAGAGCCAAATCAACGGCCTGAGCGTCATCTACCACAAGATTTAGTTCCTCTTCGTAACAACGGCGGAAACCTCGTCCACGATCAAGGATACAAACATCCAAATATTTCTTCTTTGGGAAATATTGTCCAAACATCCATCCCGTATCCTTTTTG
This sequence comes from Candidatus Uhrbacteria bacterium RIFCSPHIGHO2_01_FULL_63_20, assembly GCA_001791045.1. Taxonomy (GTDB): domain Bacteria; phylum Patescibacteriota; class Patescibacteriia; order UBA9934; family GWF2-40-263; genus 2-01-FULL-63-20. The sequence continues at coordinate 208,886 of MGDT01000004.1, forward strand.
CTGTGATCGAAAATGTTGGTTGTCATCTCACCAATCGGATAGTGGATTGCGTTTGCAGCTCCTAGTGGGAGTGGAGCCAGTTTGTTGAGAATCAGCTGCCCAAATTCAGAGATCAGACGCTCATTGGCCGCCGTATCACCTGCAGACAAACGGCCAATAGGAATGTAAGTCATTCCTCGTGCAACAAAATCCGATGAAATTCCGGTTGGAAAGGAAACCGTATCGAGATAACTGCTCACTTGGGAATTTGTCGGCATTTTGAAACTACAACCAATCTCGTGAATAAGTGACACGAGCGGCAGCGTGGTTAATGGTGAGAGAAACGAGAGCGCGGAGAGATCAAATTCAGTTTCAGAAGAAATCGGCCCCTGTTTCAGGGCTTGGAATACGGGGGCGAATTGATTGTGGAGCTGCGTCCCGTTCGGGGCGTTGATTTTTATCGAAGCCATATAGTTTCCAGAGCCTACCATACGGCACAATTAGAATAGGAACCATTTCGGATTCCTATGGGGAAAAGAAAAACCCCTGTGGAGGGGGTCTTTGTCGCGTTGCTTCACTTAGGATCTTGCTCCTTCTTTTCGGCCATGGCCTCTTTTGCGAACGCATTGATCTTGTCTGCGATTCGTTGCCACGTCTCTGGCGGAATCGTCTTGAGGTACTCCTTCACATCCGTACGATCACGGAGCTGGAGTTCATCCTCGATGATGTGGTCGAATGAGATGCGAGCTATAGATTTGCCTCAGTTAGGTTCTTAGCACGTTTCGGTTGTTTCGTCAGGGGCTACTCTGACCATGCCGGCAGGAACACCACGTTTGAAAGATCATTTTCCATGACAATGTATCGTTCGCCTGTTCGTTTGTTGTACCAATATAATTCTGGACTAAAAATGTTTGTGTCTGTCGGATCTGCACCTTTGGTCAAAATGATTCCGCATTCCTCCCCTTCAGTAATACTTACAACAAAATCACCATCGATATTCGAATAAATTGCTTGGAGATTATTAACAATCTCCTGACATCTCAAAGTAGTTGAGTTTGATTCAGGAGTTGTGTAGGAAGTCCTCACGCCACTCTTGGAGATTAACTCAAGAAGATGACGTGAAGGTATCGCAAAGTTAATGTTCTGCCCATCAGAAAGTCCGCCAAATGTTATTCCGATCAATTCCCCCCTTTTATTTAAAAGGGCACCACCGCTGCTTCCGTGCGAAATTGCCGCGGAAATTTGAAAACAGGTACCAATATATTCAGAACCACTGTCCTCGTCATAGCGGATACCGCTAACGACACCGTTCGAAAAACTATTTATGTAACCCTCCGGATTTCCAATAGCAAAAACGTCGTCGCCAACACTAACATCATCCGAACTTACTACCGGAACAAAGTGAAGGCCGTTTTCAGCTCCATAAGCTAGATGCAGTAAGGCTAAATCATGGAGAGGGGAAACGGCAATAATTTTATCAAAAACTTGCCCAGCATAAATTCCCCCCTCAAAAACGATGTCGTCCAAACCAGCGTTCTTGATCACATGGTAATTTGTTGCAACGATTCCATCCTCAGATATCAGCACTCCGCTTGCAAGGAATGGACGCGATTCCCCGAGACCCACAAAATCTTGATATTTTAATCCAAAGATTAAACCTGTCGCCGAGCTGCCGATTTGATATAGCTCTTTGTTAGTTAGTTCCGGTGTTTGTTGAGTAACTGTGCTATTCGGTTGCTTCGTTACGGCATCTTGTTGAGCAATTTCAGTGCTAGATTTTTTTGGGAGAAAAATTTGTGAGCCTGCTGAAATAATCGCAAACATGACAAGCCCGAGCATTACCAATCCAATTTTTTTAATGGTGTCGTAATGCTTCTCAATAAATTTTACTGGGACCGAAAAAAATATGAACATATTGTTTCAAGTCTACATTTTTCGTTCACTAAAGTCACTTATTTTTTTCTTTTGGACCCCACGAAAAAACCCGCTCGGTTGAGCGGATCCTTATCGTTGGGTGCGCTATGCGAAATCGTTAGAACTGCGGTTTGCCGGGGATCAGAATTTTAGGTTGATCCTTCAAGTAGTTTCAAAATATTTTTGTGCCAATTTACTAAGTGAGTTCCTAATACTCGTGGATCATAATTATCACCACAACCAAGACGTCTTGCAGCCGCACGAAAAACGCCAGTGCTGTTCATTGAATCTCCCACTAAGTCTGTAACGATATTGGCCGTTTCAGCTTGCTGTTTGTTTAATTTATGACCCCACTCAGATTTGTGCTTGTAATAGTTCGCCATTGCATTGATGCACACAGCCACGCTATACGCTGGCTCGTTAGGAATTTCATCTTTTAGGTTTAAAAGAAAATCGCGCAGATTTTGTTTGCCACGCAGTTTTTTAGATTTAGTCGAGAATTGAGAATCTGGAATGCGCATTGCCTCGGAAATTATTGAAGTGATCGCTCTCTGGCAAATAAGGAAACTTATCGCGAGGCTTTCTTCGATGAAATCACATGTTTCATCGACATACATTTCATACTGCTCGTTGGTCTCTGGGGGCACCCGTTTAATCATGCTCTCAATCTCTCTATAGAAAAGTTTTAGATGGTCTCGTGGCACATCCATTGCAGCAGCATGCTTTAACCAAAACAGAGACATATTTTTTGTATCGTACCTCATGGCTTGATTCAGGAGTACGTAAATACCTCCCGGTAAGGGAGGTATTTACGTGGGGTGCCTAGAGGGAATCGAACCCTCATAGCCGGGACCACAACCCGGTGCACTAGCCGTTGTGCTATAGGCACCACGTTTTCGTGGAGCGAGCGAATAATAGCAGCAAACAGGCGATGAATCAACCCCCGGGCGTGCCCGTTCCTTTACATCCGCGCGCCCGATGGTACGCTGCTCGCGCCGAACGGACCTGATCTCATGAAACGCCTGTTTCCCGCCCTGATCGCTTCCCTGCTGCTCGTCGGAGCCGGTTGTTTTTCGTTCCCGGACGGCGGCGAGCCCGCCGTGCCGTCCATCGAGCCGATTTCGGAGCTGTTCGGGGCGGTCGAGGCGTATGACGAGGCCACGCGCACCATCACCCTGCGTTCCCCAGACTACGGACTCGACGAGGTGGTCGTGGTGCCTTTGGTGGACGTTTCTGAGACGGTGGTCGGTCAGTTGGTCACGCTTTCTGGCGAACGAGATCTCTCCACGCGATCGGTCACGGCGACGTCGCTCGTGGTCGAGGACCGCCCCAACCTGGTGGTGACATCGCCCACGGCGGGCTCCGTCGTGACCTCGCCGCTGGTGGTGTTCGGGTTCGGCCGCACGTTCGAGCAGTCCTTTGCCTGGCGCATCAAGGACGGCGCGGACAAGGTCGTGGCGTCGGGGCACGCCACGACGAGCGCGCCCGACGTCGGCATGTACGGCCCGTTCCGCGTGGAAGTGATCCTCCCGGCCATGACCGAGAAGGCGTTCACGCTCGAAGTGTTCACCTATTCCGCGAAGGATGGGAGCGTGCAGGACCTGGTCACGGTACCGCTCACGCTGCTCACGACCGACGTCAGCACGTTCGATCTGTACTATCCCAACCGCCTGAAGGGTTCCGCGCAGGATTGCGCGCTCGTGTTCCCCGTGTCCCGCACGGTGGCCAAGACCTCGGCGGTGGGACGCGCGGCCCTCACGGGGTTGCTCGCCGGGCCGACGCAAGCGGAGCGCAACCAGGGATATTTCACGAGCGTGAATGCGGGCACCGAGCTCCAGTCGCTCGCCATCAACGACGGGGTGGCCATGGCGGATTTCAACAGCTATCTCAACGCCGCCGGTTCCTGCCGAGCCACCTCGATCCGCTCCCAGATCGAGCAGACGCTCAAGCAGTTCCCGAGCGTGACCAGCGTCATCATCTCGGTGGACGGCGATGCCGAGACCGCCTTGCAACCGTAGAAAGAAATCCGCTTTGTTAAGCGGATTTTCTTTTTGGTGTGCATGAATTCCTTGACGGGGTTTCGCCGCTCACGTAGACTCCGCGCTGCCGTCTCAAAAAACGGGTCGTCCGTTTCCGAGAAGGTCCGTTCCTTGAAACGTCGCCAAGAGTTTTTCTCTGAAACAACAAGTTCAGGGATCGGGTTCGCACACCCCAACGACAGATGAGGCAGAACCATGAAGCGTTCCACGAAGATCCCGACCCCCCGCACCGTCACCCTGCTCTTCTCCGCCCTCACGCCTGGCCAGCAGGCGTACGTGGCGAAGAAGCTCGGCAAGACGGCGCAGCAGGTCAGCGGGAACACGCCGATCCAGATTCCGGGCAGCAGCCTCAGCCGCCAGCAAGCGCTGCAGCTGCAGGGCATCCAGGTCGCGCCGGCGCAGTCGGGCAAGATCCGTCTGCGGCAGCGCACCCGCAAGGGCAGCGGCACGCAGGCGGTCTCGCAGGCCGGCAGCGGCACGGTGAAGCCGGAGATGAAGATCTCCGACTACAGCCTGAACGGCCTCCCGCTCAAGCTGGTGTACGGCAACGGCCAGCAGGTGGCGAGCCACCTCGGCACGCTCGAGAACAAGACCGCGATCGCGGCGGTCGCCATCGACGCGGTGAAGACCTACGCCGACGGGAAGTACCCGTGGGCCGCGGCGCTCTACGTCGACGGCTTCGAGGGCAACTTCGAGAACACCAAGCAGACGCTGCCGCGCCAGTTCGTGAAGGGCATCATCGACACCCTCAACGGGAAGTCGGTGATGGGCAAGGTCGCGCTCCTGAACTTCATCTCGAAGTTCAGCAACGGCCTGAGCTACGTCAACACCTCGGCGTCCCTCAAGGGCACGCCGTGCGTGCGGCGCTTCCTCGGGTCGCTGCAGAAGGCGATCTTCGGCACCGGCTGGAACGTGATCGGCACCCACGACGCGGAGCAGACCAACACGGTCTTCTTCCTCGGCGACCAGGGCGCGCGCCACGGCTTCCAGTGGACCGGCGAGAACTTCACGTTCGTGCCCAGCGCGTTCCCGCAGAAGGTGACCGACTTCACCGTCGGCCCCGACTTCATCATCGAGACGGACGGGACCCGCCACAAGGGCCTCATCGCGTCGCAGATGTGGAACGCGGCGCACGAGGGGTTCGCGCCCGAGGCGGTCGACGTCCTGTGCGACAAGATCGACGGCAAGGTGTCGCACCTCTCCGTCGTCACGCAGACCAAGGGCTACGGCTACGTCGCCGTCGCCGCGATCGAAGGCGGGAAGAACGGCTACGTGCCGCTCGCCATCGACCTGTCGGGCAACCAGATCGCCCTCAAGCCGCTCATGACCCTGGCGGTCCCCGCCGACGTGACCAAGAACCTCGGCTGGGTCGGCCGAATCTCGGAGCGCGGCGCGACCATGGTCGCGAGCAACTCCGACGCCGCCATCACGCGCCTCCCGGTGGCCTACATGCCGCCGCAGATGCGCTCGATGGTCGACGGGCTGTATCAGCCCCAGGCCGCGGCCTGAACGCCCCGTCCCCCTCGTCGTCATGACGCGCCACCCATCGCCGCCTCATCTTCAGGGCGGCGGCTCCTAGCGGCGTGACGACCCCCGTCCGGCGTCCTCCAAGGGCTTACCCCCGAGGAGGCGCCGGGCGGGGTCTTTTCTTTTCCCGGTCCCCCGACCTTGCGTCGGGGTTGACGCTCGTCTTTCGCCGCCGTATACTCGCGCAACCCTCGGATGGTCGGCGTGCCATCCGGGTGACAACACAGCGCCAGGAGGTTCCGTGCAAAACGATGTTCCCGTCGCCTACTGCGAAGTCGACACCGCCAACCTGCCACTCGCCACCAAGGCCCTGTCCGAGCGCACCGCTCCAGACGCGCTCGTGTTCGCCGAGATGATGGTGAACCGCGAACGCTCCTACCGCCTGCTGTTCGACGCGGTCGGGATGGCGAAGGGGGTGGCGTACAAGAAGCACGCTCCCTCGTGCGAAGGCGATGAGGGCTATCTCGCCGCCGCCTTCACCCCGAACAAGAACGGCGCGAGCCTGCAGCAGATCGCCATCTCGGCCACGGTGCCAGGGCTCGTGCTGGGCACCGTGCATGCGGCCTCTCGCGGCAAGCCCGAAGCGGTCCGCGATTTCCTGCGGTTCATGGCCGCGGGTGTGAATCACGACGGGTGCGTGCGCGGCGACCCGCTGCGGCGCATGAGCTACCGGCTCTCGGGGCGGCCCAAGCAGATGCTGTTCGCCTGCTTTTCCGGGTCGAACGAGCTGGGCGGGTTCGTCGAGCTCCCGAGCGACGAGAAAGGCGACGCGCGCGACGACCAGGCGTGTTTCACCCCCGACGCGGTGCTCTATGCGCGCGCCGGCCAGTTCTCGGTGCTGGGCTGCTCGCACACGCAGATCGCGACCGCGCTCAAGGGTGACGGCAAGGTGGCCTGGAAGCAGCTCTTCCGGTCGCCCTCGCCCATCTCCCACTTCTCCCGAGCGTTCGCGGACGGGAAGCTGCTCCTCGCGAGCTTCGCCGCCAGCAAGGCCGCCATCGTCGCGCGCCAGGTCGTCGCGCAACCGTTCCGCGCGTTCCTGCACGACGGCGAGATCGCGATGGAACAGGTCGACAAGCCCGTCGCGCTCCCGCAGCGCGACGGCAAACCCATCGTCTTCGTCGGCCCCGCCGGCTATGACCTCGACGGCGCCCCCCGCCTCCTGTTCTACCCGATGGAAGCGGAGGACAGGCGTACGCTGCCGATTCCCGACTCCTTCACGCCCGCCGAAGCCCCAGAGCTGTTCGCCCTGTGCGAGCGGCTCGGAGCGCTTCGCTAGGGACCGACCTCCTCCGGAGCCCGAGGTTCACTTGGGCTCTTTTCTTTCGTTTTGGCTGGACAATCCATTGTTTTTTCGCTAACCTGGCCCAATGAAATCCGCGAAAGAAACCCTGCTCGTGCTGGACGGGAACGCCCTGCTCCATCGCGCCTGGCACGCCATCCCGCCGCTTACCACCCGCGACGGACGCGTGGTGAACGCGGCGTACGGGTTTTCCATGATGCTCGAGAAGATGCTCGAGCAGTTCAAGCCGGATTACGCGGCGGTCGCCTGGGACCTTCCGGGCAAGACCTTCCGCCACGAGTCGTACGAGCCCTACAAGGCGCAGCGCAAGGAGAAGGAGCAGGAGCTGTACGACCAGATCCCGCTCATCCAGGAGATCTTGGGAATCTACGGCATCCCGTCGCTCTCCGCCCCCGGGTTCGAGGCGGACGACATCCTGGGGACGCTCTCGCGCCGCGCGTGGGGCAAGGGGATGCGCACGCTCATCGTGACCGGCGACCAGGACGCGCTCCAGCTCGTGGGCGACTCCACGTCCGTGGTCGCGTTCGTGAAAGGGATCAGCGAGACGAAGTTGTACGACGCCGACGCGGTGAAGGCGAAGTTCGGGTTGTATCCCGAGCAGCTCATCGACTACAAGACGCTGCGCGGGGACCCCAGTGACAACCTGCCGGGCGTGCCCGGCATCGGCGAGAAGACCGCGGTGGAGTTGCTCAAGCAATTCAAGACCGTGGACGGGATTTTCGAGGCGCATAAGGCCGGCAAAGTCCCCGAAAAATTCGCGAAAAAGCTCGAGGGGCACGAGAAAACCGCGATCCACATGAAGGAACTGGTCACCATCCGACAGGACGTGCCGCTCCCGGGATTCTCGATGGAGTCCGCCAAGCGTCGCGCGCCGGACAGGGAGAAACTCCTCGCGCTGTACCGCGACCTGGATTTCCGCACGCTCATCAAAAAGCACGCGACAGACACCCCTGCTCCGCCGATCGGACCGGTCACGAAAAAGAAGAAAGACGATGGCGTGACCATCGCGAAGGGTGATGCGGACGCAAGCAAGATGCTTGCCGGACTCGGCCACGAGGTCGGCGTGTTCGCGGGGCTTGGCCAGCAGGACCTGTTCGGCGCATCGGTCGCGGCGTGCGCCGTGTCCGACGGGGAGACGACCGTGGCGTTCGCGAATCCGTCGAAGGCGCAGCTCGCGGGGATCTTCGAAGCGCTTGAGCGGGCGAAGCGGGTGATCACGCACGACCTGAAACGGCTCATGCACGCGACCGGATGGAGGCCCGATGAGCGCTGGAGCGATCTCATGATCGGGTCGTACCTGTTGAATCCCGGGTCCCGCGCGCACGATCTCCCGTCCGCGCTGAATGACCTCGCGGACGCGAAATTGCCCGAACTCATCGGGTTTTCGACCATCGCCGAGCTTGATCTGGTGGGCCGCGCGGTGAGCGCCTTCCCTCTCGCCGCGACCGCGCTGTTCCGTCGGCTTGAGGAAGCGGGGATGAAGAAGGTGTTCTTGGACATCGAGATGCCGCTCATCCCGGTGCTGTTCGACGCCGAGGTCGCGGGGATCGAACTCGACGTGAAGGCGCTCGCCAAGCTCAAGAAATCGTTTGACGCCGACATCGAGCGGCTCACCAAGCGGATCGTCAAAGAGGCGGGCGAGGAGTTCAACGTGAACGCGCCCGGCCAGCTCGCCGGAATCCTCTTTGACAAGCTCAAGCTCCCGACCAAGGGGATCAAGAAGACGCAGAGCGGGTTCTCCACGGCCGCGAGCGAACTCGAGAAACTCGCGGACGCGCATCCCGTCGTCCCGCTGGTCAGCGAATACCGCGAAGTCGCGAAATTGCAATCGACCTACGTCGAGACGCTCCCTTCCCTCGTAGGCAAGGACGGTCGCGTGCATACCACGTTCAACCAGACCGTGGCCGCGACCGGACGCCTCTCCTCGTCCGACCCGAATTTGCAGAACATCCCGATCAAGACCGAACTCGGCAACAGGATCCGCGAGGCGTTCGTGGCCGCGCGCGGGAAAACGCTCATCGCCGCCGATTACAGCCAGATCGAGCTGCGTCTCGTGTCCGTGATCGCGAAGGACCAGGCGTTCATCCGCGCGTTCAACGAGGGCGCGGACATCCACACGCGAACCGCCTCCGAAGTGTGGGGCGTTGATGAGAACGCGGTCACCTCCGAGCAGCGCCGCGCGGCCAAGGCGATCAACTTCGGCCTGCTCTACGGCATGGGGCCGCGTTCGCTGGCGCGTTCCACGGGCATGAAATTCGAAGAGGCGCAGCTGTTCATCGACAAGTATTTCGACATCCACCACGAGATCCGCGAGTATCTCGACGCGACCAAGGCGCAAGCGCACGCGATGGGGTACGTGGAGACCCTGTTCGGCCGCCGCCGGTATCTTCCCGAGATTTCCTCGGGCGTCCCGATGCTCGTCGCGATGGCGGAGCGCATGGCCATCAACATGCCGGTGCAAGGCACGGCCGCGGACCTCATGAAGATGTCCATGATCGCGGTCGACCGCTGGCTCAAGACGAGCAAATGGCCGGCGAAGATCCTGCTGCAAGTGCACGACGAGCTGGTGATCGAATGCGATACCGACGCGGTCGAGGCCGTCTCGAAAGGCGTGAAGGAGCTCATGGAAAGCGTCGCTTCATTCGAAGTGCCGCTTGCGGTGAACGTGGAAACCGGCAGGAGCTGGGGAAAGATGGACGCGCTTTTGGATGAATAGGACGGACATAAGGAATAGAAAAACCCCGCCTGCCCGGCGGGGTTTGTGTTTTTATCTGAGGGCGGTACGATGCCGCAGCTATGCTCATCATCGTCTACGGCGAGGACTCCTTCCGGGTGCAGGAAAAGGTGCGGACGCTCACCGAGGCGTTTCGCAAGAAGTTCGATCCGTCCGGGATGAACCTCGCGACGTTCGGAAGCCCTTCGACAGGATCAGGGCATATTGAAATCGGAGAGGTGATGCAGTCCGCGCGGTCCATGCCGTTCATGGGAGAGAAACGCATGGTGGTGGTGCGCGATCTCATTTCAAAGTCGAAAAAGGGCGACGAGGAAACGTGGGCCGCGCTGAAGGAAGTTCCGGACTCCACCATCGCCGTGTTGTGGGAAAGCGATGAGGCGAAGACGATCGAGAAGAAGCCGCTGTTCAAGGCGCTTAAGGACGCGGCGGACCTGCACCTGTACCCCTTCCCCGCGCTCGAAGGGTCGGCGCTTACCAAATGGGTCACCGAGCGCGTCGTTTCGCGCGGCGGGAAGATCGCTCCGGCGGCCGCGTTCGAGCTTTCCGAACGCGTCGGAGGCGACCTGTGGCATGCGGATGCGGAGATTTGCAAGCTCGTTGCATTTGCAAATCAGTCGCAAATAGATGTCGCGCACGTGCGCGAACTCGTTCGGCCATCGTTCGAAGGCGAGATCTTCGCGTTCATCGACGCCGTGTCGCAGCGCAACGGCAAAGAGGCGTTCCGATTGTTGTCGCAGGAGCGTTCCGCCGGGTCAGAAGACCATTACCTGCTCGCCATGCTCGCCCGGCAGATCCGGATCCTGCTTGGGGTTCGCGCGATGATGGACGAAAACCCGCGCGTGACGAAGGACGAGATCGCGAATGAACTCGCCTTGCACCCGTTCGTCGCGCAAAAATCCATGGCCGCCGCGAAACGGTTCACGCTGCCCGAGCTCATGCGCGCGCATGACGCGATCTTCGAGCGCGAGGTCGGGGTGAAATCCGGAATGGACCCGGCCGCCGCGGTGGATCTCATGGCAGCCGAACTCTCTGCATAACAAAAATGATCCGGTCGGATCATTTTTGTCATCTTACGCTTTCGTGGCGGCGTTCACGCGCTTCATGAGGCGGGACTTGGTGCGCGCGGCGGTATTGAGTTTCACGATCCCGCGCGCCACGGCCTTGTCGAGGTGCTTGCCGATCGCTCGGGCGAGTTCGGCGGCCTCCTTGGTCTTCTTCGCATCGAGCTGCTTGCGCAGTTTCACGAGCATGGACTCGATCTCGGCCTTGGCGACCTTGTTGCGCTGGGTAGCCTTGGCCGCCTGGCGCATGGCTTTCGCCGCATTGGCTTTGTTAGGCATAGTGGGCCGATATTAGGCTACCTCGTTCCCCTTGTCAATCTGCGGTGGAATTAGCGTCCTCCCGGCCGTGCCGGCCGTCACCTTGAAGATGTCCTTATCGATTTTTTTGAGCTCGTTGTTCGATTCGTTGTAGGCACGCACCGTCGTCTCGAGATGCTTGCCTACCTTGCCGTGATATTCCTCGTAGGCCTTCAGGTGGCGGTTGAGATGTTCAGCATGTTGTTGAATCTCTTTGACCGAATCTTCGATCTGAAGCGCCCTGAGGCCAAGCAGGACGGTCTGGAGATAGGCGAAGAAGGAGGTCGGGGACACAATCATCACCCCCTTTTCGAACGCGTACTCGATCAGGTTGCGCGTATTCACGTTCACGGCGCCGACATTAGAGGTGATGAGGTTGTGGTATACCCCTTCAGCCGGGACGAACATGAACGCGAAATTGGTGGTTCCCCGCTCGGGCCGGATGTACTTGGAGGTCTCATCAATGCGCTTTTTCACGTCCCCCTTAAACTCGCGTTCGAGTGCGTCTTTACGTGTCAAATCAATCTCGAGGGATATTTTGTTGTAGTTCTCTAACGAAAACTTTGCGTCAATAGGTATCAACATTTCCTTCACGAAGATAACCGCATCCGGAATCAGCTTGGAACCATTCTCGTCTACCCCGAGATCGTACTGCATCTTGTACTGCATCGGTTGAAGAACCTGGCCCAGCAACGTTTCAAGCCAGTATTCACCAAGGATGCCTCGCTGCTTTGGGTTCTTCAGGATGTTCTCCAGGCTCTGCAGCTGCTTGGAGAAATCCAGGACCTGTTTGTTGGTCTCATCCAGCTTGGTGAGCTTCTCGGTAACGTCTCGGACGATGCCAGAGGTATGGGTGGACTGCTTCTGGATCAGCTGTAGCGAGTCGTTCATGCTCTTCGCAATGCGGTCGTCAATGCGATCAATGCGTGTCTGCAGCTCGGTGCGGTTCTTCGCTGACACCTCGTCCAGGTCGCGACGGATGTCATTAAGTAACTGAACGACCGACGAATCCGTAGGCCGACCAGAGGCGATGCGTCGTGAATAGAAAACGTAGCCGAAAAGGACCAAGACTGCTGCAATCAGTACGATTTCCGCTGTATTCATATGGTTGACGCGAGCCTGATTTTGCCCTAGAATATCGTCACTGGCTGCTAAGTATAGCATGGTCCATTCACAAGTCGACGATTCCAAATGGTCAGTAGATCAGACCATTATGTGTTTCACGTGAAACATCCGAGAGAGGATATGCCCCTATAGCTCAACGGATAGAGCAGATCCGTCCTAAGGATAAGATGGGGGTTCAATTCCCTCTGGGGGCACCAGAGTGTTTCACATGAAACAGGGAAGTATGGGCCGATAGCTCAGCTGGTAGAGCGCTGCATTCGCATTGCAGAGGTCTGGGGTTCGATTCCCCATCGGTCCACCAAAGATATCCGGACAATCCGGATGTTTTTGTTTAGTAAGCCCACGTTCCATACAAGATCTCAGCGATAGACGTGTCCGTCCGCATCAGTCGTCGGACCTAGGCTCGAGAATGGAATGTAGCGCGGATGAGTTCGCTGCTTATGGCTGACTGCTTTATTCTACAATATTGTAGACAAACTGTGAATTGTGTGGATATGTTCGTATGAATGAGTGAGTAAAATTCGCGTTTAAGGAAATTATCGAAATCCTGGCGGTGTGGATAGCTATTTCTTAGCTAATCTTAGCATAGATAATCGTTGACTACAATCTGTATTCACGGTATAATACTCCTCGAAGCCATGAGATATGCGTATCGCATTGATCGCTCTGGCAATTGTGGGGGTTTTTACATATGCGCCTTTGGCTTTGGCGGATATGTCCTCCACGAATTTCGAAATTCGTTGGGATACCATCGGTCAGGGAGGCGACGACACCAGTTCGTCCGCCTCCTTTTTGTTGCGTGACACGACTGGAAACGCAGCCATTGGGGGATCGAGTAGCTCGTCGTTTGAGATGAACGCGGGATACCGCGGTGGAGTATTCGATCAGGTAATCACGTTCGAAGTGTTCGCGCAGAACAACGGCTCACAACGCGCGGCGACCGCCGCCGTGGGAACCACCATCACCTGCAGTACGGCCGGGCTTGCCGAGGGAGATTTCGTGGCACTCGTACAGGACGAGGGAGCCTCGCAGGTATCAGCGGTCGGACGGATCATCTCGATCGGCGCAGGCACGATCACGGTCGACGAGTTGCGCGACGGCGGGAGCGCCCCGGTCATCGATGGGACGGCTGACTTCGTCTATCTGCTAGATGCGACGACCGCAGCCTTGTCGACGCTCGACAATGCCGTCGTCTCGACCGCATTGGTCGGGTTCGACGTGACGGCGGAGGTAGATGGCGGATACACCGTTCAGATCGCGGATGACGGGAACCTGCGTGACGGCGCGAGCGACATCAACGACGTCGCGGACGGGACCGTGACCGCCGGCAGCGAGGAGTTCGGCGGCCGCTCGTCCGACACGACGCTCGTCGGATCCTCGTTCGATACCGCCGATTCCGCGATCACCACCTCGTTCCAGGAGGTCGCGACGCGTTCGGTCGTGTCGTTCGAGTCACGCGATTTCGTGACCCTGAAGGCGTCCATTTCCGGCTCGACCAACGACGGCAGCTACGCGAACGCGTTGAGCTTCATCGTGTCGGGGAACTACTGATATGCGCCGCCTCGCTTCCATCGTGACGCTTACGCTCGCCATGCTCCCCATGGCGGCTCGTGCGTTTTCGGTGTCGCCGGCGATCCTCGATCTTTCCGGAGAGCGCGGGCAGGTCGCGGGGTCGACGATCACGGTGATCAATACGGATGATCGCGACAAGAATTTTTACCTGCTGGCCGTGAAGTTCGAACCACGCGAGGATTCTTCGTCGCCCAGGTTCATCCCGTACGCCGAGGATCACGCGGGGCTTCCGGAGTGGATCTCGTTCGCGGACGATCGCGTGCGCGTGCCAGCGGAAGGGAAGCTCGAGGTGCCCGTGCGGATCGCGGTCCCCGATGACGCCGCTTCGGGGACGTCGTATGCGGCCGTGCTCGTGTCCGACGCGCCGTACGACCTGGTCGCCTCCCAGGGCGCTCCGATCCAGGCCCGGGTCGCGGTGCTCGTGTTCTTCACGGTCGAGGGAGAAACGGACGCGCGCGCCGAGCTGCTCGATTTCCTTCCGGTCTCGCCCGCGGCGATCCAGGAGAACGTCACGCGCACGTTCCGTTTGCGGATCCAGAACCAAGGCAATGTCGTGCTCGCGCCAGCCGGGACGATCGTCGCGACGGACGTCTTCGGACGCGTCGTCGCGTCCGCCGACGTGAACGCGGAAGGGAGCCGCGTCACCCCCGGCCTCACGCGGACCTTCGAGGTCGCCCTTGTGGAAGACGAGATGGCCGTAGGCCCGGTCACGGCCACCCTCAAGGTCACATACGCGTCTGATCAGCCGGCGCTGTTCTCTTCCGATTCCTACTGGGTGTTCCCGTGGCCGTTCGTGATCGCCGCCGGCTTCGTCTGCGTCATGGCGGTCATGCTCTTACGCGGAGCCGTTCGCCGTCGTGGCTGATATGTCCTATATAAGGAGGAACATCCGGTACTTCACCGCCGTCGCGACCATCCTCGCGATGACGTTGTCATCGCTCATCGCGCTGGCCGCGACTGTGACCTCCGCGAGCGACGCGGCGACCACGCTCGAGGCCGGCGCGCTCGCGAACCATGAGATCGCGTTCGTGACCCCCTCTGGCGTCTCGGAAGGGGACACGGTCACCATCGAGTTCGACGCGGACTTCGACACCGCCGGCCTCACGGAAGACGACGTGGACGTGGCTGACGACGGCGCGGAGCTCACGACGGCAGCGACGTGCGCGGGGGCGGAGAAAGCGTCGGTCGTCCTTGCCGCAGACACGTTCACCATCACGATCTGCCCAGGCGACCTCGGCGCTATCGCTGCCGCGAGCGAGGTGCGGGTGCGCATAGGCGCCAACGCGGTCTCCTCCGGCACGGGCGCGAACCAAATCGCCAACCCGAGCGGAGAGGGGACCTACTACGCGTCCATCGCCGGCACGTTCGGGGACTCCGGCTCCATCGCCCTTCCGATCGGAGGGGACGATTCGATCGGCGTCACCGCGACCGTGACCGGGCAGCCGACCGGCGGGGGCGGGCCGA
>MGDT01000004.1:223908-235583 GCA_001791045.1 Candidatus Uhrbacteria bacterium RIFCSPHIGHO2_01_FULL_63_20
TCATTTCGAACGTGACGGTGAGCGGCATCACCGCGACGAGCGCCGTCATCACCTGGGACACCGACGAGGCCGCCGACAGCCGGGTGGATTACGGTCCGACCGTCGCGTATGAAAACGGCAGCGTGACCAGCGCATCCCTCGTCACAAGCCACTCGCTTAGCCTCACCGGGCTCACGCCAAGCACCGAATATCACTTCCGCGTGCGTTCAAAGGACGCCGCGTTCAACGAGCGTTTCAGCGGGGATTTCACGTTCACGACAGCGGCGGCCGCCGACACGACAGCCCCGGTGATCACCAACGTGCAGGCCGTGGACATCACCACGAGCGGCGCGCGGATCACCTGGGACACTGACGAGGCTTCGGACGGCTTCGTGGATTTCGGCCCGACCGTGTCGTATGGGACGACGCTGTCGAACGCGTCGCTCGTGACATCCCACTCGGTCGCGCTCACTGGCCTCACGGACGCCACGCTCTATCACTTCCGCGTCCGGTCGCGAGACGCGGCGCTCAACGAGGCCGTAAGCGGCGACGCGACCTTCACGACCACGGACGACCCCCCACCTGGCAACGTGTCGGGCTTGTCCGTGACCGCCGGGGACGGCCAGAACCAGTTGTCGTGGACCAATCCGCCGGACGCGGACCTCACTTCCGTCCGCGTGATCGCGTGCACGAACGAAGCTCCGAGCGGCCCGAATGACCCCGACTGCTCGGTGGTCTTCGAGGCGCTCGGGTCCTCGTTCACGCATTCGGGCCTCACGAACGGGACGACCTATTTCTACGGCGTGTTCATCCAGGACGCCGTAGGGCAATTCAGTTCTGGTGCTCTCGGGCAGGGTACCCCGAGCGCGCCAGAAGAAGAGTTGCCACCCGAGGAACCTCCGCCGGAGGTCCTCCCTCCGGAAGAGCCGCCTCCGATCACGCCCCCTCCCGGCGGGGGAGTGGCGTGCGGAGACGGCATCTGTTCGGAAACGGAGTCGTCTTCGGGCGCATGCCCCGTGGACTGCCCCGTCCCCACCCCGCTCGCCGCCGCGTGCGGGAACGCCGTTTGCGAGGCCGGGGAGGACAACGCCTCTTGCGCAGAGGACTGTCCTCTCGGCCTCCCAGCGGAACCGGTCCTGCGACAGGACCTCGAGCTCCTTGCGGCCGGCTTCGGCATCCGCCTCCCCGTGTCCGACGATGGGTCGGTCAAGGTGTTGGGCGCGACGCCGTTGCGGGTCCAGCTGCTCGTCAACCACCTCGAGCGGCAGGTGGATCGCGTGGAGCTCACCATCGGCTCCTCGGTCTACCTCATGGCTCCCAACTTCTCCAGCCAGGAGAGGCCGGGACTCATCGCCGCCGCGGTGGGAGACGACGCCTTCGTCGCGGACGTCATGACGCCGGAGACGTCATCGACGTATCCCGCGACCATCGCCATCCAATACACGGATGGCTCGGCGCAATCCATCCCCTTCCTCCTCGACGTACGGGGAGACGGATACGCCTACGCGCTCATCGAAGGGGCGGAACAGAGGATTTCATCCGCCAAGGTCACCTTGTACGCCGTGAACGGGGCGAGGACCGCATGGGACGGGTCACCCTACGGTCAATTCAACCCGACCACGGCAGGTGGCGACGGATCATTCGCGTGGTACGTCCAAAACGGGAGGTATGCGGTGAGAGTGGAGGCTCTCGGGTACGAGCCTTCGGAGACCGCCCCGTTTTCCGTGACGGACCATATCGCGAACCCGCGCGTCCGGCTTACGCTCGTCGAGGAGGTGCCGCCGCCGGTCATCGTTCCGCCCCTTCTTTCCTCCATCACGGAAACCGCGCAACAGACGCTCGAGGCCGTGCGCGACATCCCGGCCGTGCAGACCGCCGCCGACGTGTCGGTCCCCGCGCTCGCCGCGACCGCAGCCGCGACCACCGTGACGCTCGCGCTCGGCTTCAACCTGCTCCCGCTCCTCCAGTATTCGTTCACGGCGCCGATCCTGTTCTTCAACCGCCGCCGCCGGCGCGGGTTCGGGGTGGTGTACAACGCCATTTCCAAGATCCCGCTCGACCTCGCCACCGTCCGGTTGTTCCGCCTGCCGGATGCCGCTCCCGCCGTCCCTGGCGAACCGGAGGTGGGGCGCCTCGTGCAGAGCCGCGTCACGGACAAGGGCGGTCGGTATTTCTTCCTGGCGGACCCGGGCCGCTACCGCATCGTCGCGATGAAACAGGGGTTCGCGTTCCCGACCGAATACGTGAAGGACGTCAAGGTCGACGCCGAATACCTCGACATCTACCACAGCGAACCGATCGTCGTCTCCGAGAAGGGGACCACCATCTCGGCGAACGTCCCGATGGACCCGTCACAGGCCGAACAGTTCCAGCGGCCCGCGCGCATCGTGTGGATGGGCCATCTGCGGGTGCTCCAGAATACGGTCGCCACGCTCGGCGTGATCCTGTCGATCGCGTTCGCCGTCATCCGTCCGACGGCGATCACCATCGGGTTGGTCGTGCTGCAGGCGGTCGTCTACCTGCTCGTGCGACGCCTGGCCAAGCCCAGGAAGCCCGACAACTGGGGCATCGTGTACGACAAGGCCACGGTAAAGCCGCTGGGCCGCGTGGTCGTGCGCGTGTTCGAGCCCAGATACAACAAGCTGCTCGAGACCGCCGTCACCGATGGCTCGGGCCGCTACAACTTCGTGCTGGGCCCCAACGAGTATTACGTGGTGTTCGACCGCGCCGGCTACCAGCCCGTCGAGGTCCGCCCCGTGGATTACTCGAGGCAGAAGGAGCCGAGCGAGTTCGGGGTGAAGGTGTACCTCCCGCCCAGACCAGCCGGAGCCATATGAACCAGCGCGCGACCCCATGACCGTCTCCACCTTCCCGAGGCCCGACCTCATGCGAGCTTCAGGAAGGGGGAGAACATCCCTCGCGCTCCTTCCGTCAATCCGAGAATCTGCAGCGTTCGACCCGTGGCTTGTTGCGGGTCGAACGCATGCCGTGTCCGTGAGGGAACCCCACACCCTCGCGGACGCACGCATGCGCGAGATGATCTCGCGCAGATATGTCCATCGAAATCACCCATCATTCCATTCAGCTGCGCCGTGGCGTGACCGTCGCGGCGTTAGGCGTCCTCATGTTCGGGGGCGTGGCGTTGATGTTGGCGGATTCGCTTTCGGTGTTCGCCGTCTCCCCGCCCAATGTCATCCCGTACCAGGGGAGGCTCCTCAACGCAAACGGGGTGCCCGACGCTTCCGCTTCCCGCGACTTCCAGTTCCGTCTGTTCGACTCCCTCGCGGCCGGGACCTGCCTGTGGAGCAACGACGACAGCTCCTGCGTCTCCGACGCCGATTTGGCCGTGACGCTCACCGATGGGTTGTTCTCCGAGAACCTGGGTGACACCGGGGCCGGATACGCCGCCATCCCGGACTCGGTGTTCGCCGACGATGCGAGCGTGTTCCTCGAAGTGGAGGTGGAAGGGGAAGTGCTTTCCCCGCGCAAGCAGATCGGCGCCGCGGCGTATGCGCTGAACGCAGACACCCTCGACGGGATGGATTCCACGGAGTTCGCCATCGTTGACGACGCGTTCGTGCAGGACGGCAACAGCTTCGGGGCAACGGCCGTCATCGGCACCAACGACACCGAGGATTTCGCGATCGAGACGGACGGGACCACGCGCATGACGGTCCTTTCAAGCGGTGAGGTCGGGATCGGCACCGCTACCCCGTTCGACACCCTTAGCATCCTCGGGACGTCGGGTTCGACCGGCATCGGCATCGATGACAGCACCGCAAGCGGGAACACCTATCTCATCCTCAACCACATCAGCGCGTCGGATTCGAGCGAGGAGATCCTCATGAACGGCGACGGGACGACCGGACTCAACATCACCAACCAGAACTCCGGCACGCTTGGCACCGACCTCACCGACGTCCCCTCAAGCGCCAACTTCTACACTAATTCCGGAAATTCCGGCGGGCTCATCCTCGCTTCCCAGCACGCCACGGCCCCGATGATCTTCGCGACCGGCGGGATTGCCACGGGCAACGAGCGGCTGCGCATCGACTCCGCCGGCAACGTCGGCATCGGCACGACGACCCCCGGCGAGACGCTGGAGGTATCCGGTACCTCGTACGTCTCCGGCCATGTGGCCATCGGCGCGGACGCGCTCGTAGACGACGGGAGTCTCCTCTATTCTGGGTCAACGTTCTCGAACACGCTCAACGTGTCCGAGGCCAGCACGGACGCGAGCGTGGACTACGTCGAGGGCATCACCAACTACCTCCAGTACGACCCGTCGGCGGACGCCTCGGGCGTCTGGGCCATCGCCCTTGATTCCGAGGCAGCCACCGAGGCGACGAACGCCCAGGACGTCGGAACGCTGTCATCCGGATATTTCAACACGACCCACAACGGGACCGGCGGCATCACGAGCTGGATGTCCGGAATCGAGGCGTACGCCTTCACCACCGCGACCAGCGGAAGCTCGGTCGAGAGCTACGCCGGGTACTTCTCCCTCGCCCTCCTCGATCCCCGTTCCTCCGGCACGGAAAGCGACTACGGCCTGTATGCCGCCCTGCACCGCTCCGGCGCCACGGGCGGTACCATCAACACGTACGGCGTATACGTCGATGATGCTGGTGTGGGCAACGCCGGCGCAGGCACCTCTACGGCCTACGGCCTGTACCTTGAGGATTTCCCGTCCGCCGACGCGCAGTACTCCATCTACTCCGAAGGCGGCCAGAGCTACCACGCGGGCAACTTCGGGATCGGGGCGACCACGCCCGACGCCGACCTCGACATCGAGGCCGCCGAGGACACGGAGCGCGTCAGGCTCACGGACTCGAGCAACGCGGACTCCGTGGGGCTGTACGTGGGCGACGGCACGGCCGGGCTCGACGGGACCCTTTCGGCCCAAGCCGGTTCGCTCTTCCTCGACGAGGACGGGAAGCTGTGGGTGAACGTGGACGGGGCGACCAACTGGGACCAGGTGGCAACCACGGCCGGCGGGGGAACGGACCTCGACGGGGTGTACGACAACGACGCGGACAAGAAGATGGCCGTGGACAACGCCTCGGGCCTCGAGTTCGAGAGCACGACCGCGGGAAACGTGTTCGTGGACCTGCAGAGCACCGGGGACTTCGTCATCCAAAGCGTCGGGACGGCCTTCGCCACCTTCAACGACTCCGGCAACGTCCTCTTCGAGAACTCGCTCACCGTCGGTTCCTCCAACGCCGATGTCGTCCTGTTCAACGCCGACGTGGACAGCCACTTCATCCCAGACGACGACGACACCTACGACCTGGGCGCCGACGCCCAGCGCTGGAGAGACCTCTACCTCGGGGCGGCCACGCTCCACGTGGGTTCCCTTATCGGCGACGAGGGGACCATCTCGTATGACACGGGCGCGAACGCTCTCGTCGTGAACGAGGGCGGGGCCGACACCGACTTCCGCGTCGAGGGCGACACGCAGGCCAACCTCCTTTTCCTCGACGCCGGCAACGGCCGCGTGGGCATCGGCACCGCGACGCCGGGCGAGACACTGGAGGTATCCGGCACTTCGTACATTTCCGGCCACATGGCCATCGGCGCGGACGCCGTGGTGGACGACGTGTCGTTCTTGTACGGCGCGGTTACCTCCACGAACGTCGTCAACGTCGCCGAGGAGATTACGGACGCGAGCGTGGACCTCGTCGAGGGAATCACGAGCCACATCCTTTACAACCCGTCCGCGGACGCATCGACGGTCGACGTGCGCGGCATGGACGCGGACGTCGAGACCGACGCGGCGAACGCCGAAGACGTGGACTTCCTCACGGGCGGAAACTTCTCCGCATATCACAAGGGAACCGGTGCCATCACGGGATGGACGAACGGGGTGTTCGGGTTCGCCGGCACCACCGCGACCAGCGGAAGTGCGAATGCGAATTATGGCGGCATCTTCTCGGCGTTCGTCGAGGATCCGCGTGCCTCCGGCACCGAGACCAACATCGGCATCGAGGCGTTCATCAAGCGCACGGGCGCCACCGGCGGCACCATCGACAACTACGGCGTGTACGTGGACAACAACGGGGTGGATGGCGCCGGCGCCGGCACATCCACCCTCTACGGCCTCTACCTCGAGAGCATGACCGGCGCGGACACCAACTACGCCATCTATTCCGCCGGCGGCCAGAGCTACTTCGCGGGGAACATCGGGATCGGCGACGCCACCCCCGACTATCTTCTCGACGTGGCCGGCACCCTCGGCGTGGACGGCAACGTCGCCCTGGGTGACGCCTCCGGCGACACAGTGACCTCCAACGCCGCCGTCTGGACGTTCGCGAACGACACGACCGTCGCGCTCTCCGGAGGCGTGAACGGCATCAACTTCGATTCCGACACCCTCTCCATCGATGCCGCCAACAATCGCATCGGCATCGGCACGAGCACCCCCTCGCATCTCGTGGACATCAGCGCCGGGACGTCCACCGGTTTTTGGCCGCTGCACATCGCCTCGACGGTCACGGACGGGTTCGCGGGGTTGCGCGCCGACATCACGAGCTCGGACACCATCGGCAACAACCAGCTGGCGGGCCAGTTCATCCTCGCCGCCGGCGCCACCGGGGCAGGGTATTACACGGGCCTGGACGTGGAGAACGCGGCGGCCGGCACCGGGAATGACCTCAAGTTCGACACGTCGGCGACGAGCGCGCTCGGCAACGTCGGCACCAGGAGCCTCGCCTACGCGACCACCACGGGCCTCAACGTCGGCTCCTACGCGGAGGCCGCGAACGGCGCGACGAGCGTGGGCGAGGTGGGCAAGTCCATCACGGCCAAGGCCTCCGGAACCAACATCGGCGTCCTGGGCGTGGGCCGCAACACGAGCCTGACGTCCCCGATCGAGATCGGCGGGTACTTCGGCCTGTTCAATTCCACCCCTACCTTCGACGCCTCCGCCGGCCTCATCGCGAGCAACGGGTCGACGACCAACAGCATCTTCCTCGCCCGCGACAACAACTCGACCGTGTTCACCATCGCGGACGGTGGGAGCGTGGGCGTGGGCGACGCCACCCCCGACGCGCTGCTCGACGTGGCCGGCAGCTTCCAGTTCGACGGCGACGCGACCTTCGGCGACGCGGCCACGGACAACGTCGTGTTCACGGCCGACGTGAACAGCAACATCCTCCCCAACACCGACGACACGTACACCCTCGGCGACGCGGACCAGCGCTGGGCGGACCTTTTCCTCGGCCCGGCTTCCATCCGCATCGGCACCTCGGCCACCAACGAGGGCGTGATCAGCTACACGGCCGGGACCTCGCTCGATTTCAGCACGGATTCGACCACGAACGCCGACATCGCCTTCTTCACCGACGACCTGTACCTCGACAAGTCCACGGGCCGCGTGGGCGTCGGCACCGCGGCGCCCGGTTACCTCCTCGACGTGGCCGGCGCCATCCGTACCGGTTATGCCGGCACGGACGGCCAGATGCGCGTCTACTCCGAGCAGGGAGCCACCGACTACGAGGTCGTGTTCGACCCCAACGCCGCGATGACGCAGAACGTGACGTACACGCTGCCCGCCGACGACGGCGACTCCGGCCAGTTCCTCACCACCGACGGCTCCGGCGCCTTGAGTTGGACCACCTCCGCCGGCTCCGGCGACATCACGGCCGTGGGCGACGTGGCCTCGGGCGCGGCGTTTGACGGCACGCAGGGGAACAGCCTCCAGTTCGAGGGATCGGGCGTTGACGGGTTCGAAGTGACCCTCACGGCCGCCGATCCGGGTGCGGACTTCACGGTCACGCTCCCGGCAGCCACCATCACGGTGAACGCCGCGGGCGACCTGTCCGGCACCACGCTCAACTCCGGCGTGGTCACGTCGAGCCTCACCACCGTGGGCGCGCTCGCCTCCGGCTCCATCGCCTCGGGCTTTGGCACCATCTCCACTGGCAACACCATCACCACCACCGGCACCATGGGGACCGCAGGTACCACGACGTTCACGGGTGCCGGAGCCACCTTGAGCGGCGACCTGGCTCTCAACGGTTCCGACCTCACCACGACCTCGACCGGCACCGCTGCGCTCTTCAACACCAACGCCACCACCGTGAACGTGGGCGGCGCGGCGACCACGATTTCCATAGGACCCTCGGGCGCCACTGCCGTCAGCATTCAGATGGGTGGTGGTGGCACGGATACCAGTTGTGTCGTCCAAGGCTTAAACGGCAACCTGGATTGCGACGGTACGATTACCGGTCTCAATGGCGCATTTGGCGCCCTGTCCGCCACTGGCGTCCTTACGCTTGGTGGCGGCGCGAACACAGCGACGATAAATACCTCCGATTGGGACATCTCCTCGACAGGGGCCATGACCAATATCGGGGCCATCACGATGGACGGTTTGCTCACGACCTCGAGCGACATCGCGTTGAACGGCGGAGACCTTACCTCCACCGGCGCGCTTTCGATCACCCCCGCCTCGGGATCTAATGTAGAGGTGAATCTTGGAGGTACGGCAGATTTCAACGTGATCGTAAGCAGTAACACGGTTTTCCAGGTCGCTGAAACGGGAGCCGTGGTTCTGGATTCATATCTCGTGGTCGGCAACGAGAGCACTGCGGATGACGACTATGTCTATTTCGACCAGGGTTTGGCAGAATCCATCCGTTGGGACAACGCCGGCGGGGAATTCGAAGTGACCGATGATTGGAACATCCTGGGGAACTGCCTTGAGAGCGGCGTCGCGTGCGACATCGCAGAAAGCTTTTTCGCGGACGCCGGCGAGGGGCTTGAGGAGTACGACGTGGTCGTGAACGATGCCTCCGGCACGAAGAAGGTGAAGAAGACCGTGGTCGCGTACGATCCCGGGCTCATGGGCGCGGTCTCGTTGCAGCCGGCCATCCTCATGGAAGGGAGCTATGTGGTGGTAGGGAACGACGACCCGGTCGTGGATCCGGAAAAGCCGGCCGTCACGCTCTCCGGCGTCGTTCGCGTGAAGGTGAGCGAGGAGAACGGGGTGCCGGCCGTCGGCGACATGCTCACCACTTCCACCGTCGCGGGGCACGCGATGAAGGCGACGCAGCCGGGCATGGCGCTTGGCCGCATGGTGGGCGGGTACACGGCGGTCAGCCCCGGCATCGCCACGGCGCTCGTGGACGTGAAGGTGGGCTGGCACTCCGGAGGCGTGATCGCGACCGACGGCACCATGACCACGATCAACGATGATGTCGCGTTCACGGCTACCGGCACCGCCTCCTCCCTCACCCCCGGCCTCGACTCCTTCGGCCTTGCCTTGCGCGGCTCGGGTTGGGACGGGGCCGCAGCCCAGGAGCGGGCCATGAAGCTCGTGACCGACGTGACCGACGCCTCCACCTACAAGCTGTCCATCCGCAACCAGGCGGACGCAGAAGTGGCGTATATCACCGACGACGGGGTCTGGAGCGTGGCCTCGGACATGGTGGTGGGCGGGAAGCTCTACCCGTCAGCGCTCGGGGTCGCCCAGACGGACAAGTACGTGTATTACGGCGGGTCCGGCGACGACTACATGCGCACCAACGCCTCTGGCTGGGGGACCGGAAGCTACGACTTTGCGGAAATGTTCCCCTCAAGCCAACCTCTCGAACCTGGCGAGGTGGTGGCGTTCGACACGGTTTCCGAACAGGTGAAGCGCGCCTCGGGCGAGGATCGAACGCGCCTCGCGGGCATCGTGTCCACCAAGCCCGGGTTCGTGGCCGGCAACGTGAAGGCGGGCGACCACCCGATCGCGCTCGCGGGTCGCGTGCCCACCAACGTGTCGGTGGAGAACGGCCCCATCGAAGTGGGCGACGCGCTCACCGTGTCCGCCACCCGCCCGGGCTATGCCATGAAGGCCACCGAGGCCGGCATGATCATCGGCTACGCCCTTGAACCCTTCTCCTCTGACCTACCCCCTACCCCCTACCCCCTACCGACTATCATCATCTTCGTCCATCTCGGCTACTGGCCGGGCGCGGGGAGCTCGCCCAACGCCGGCACGAGCAACCAGGCCTCGGCCTTCTCGGGCGACCTCACCACGCTCACCATGAACGGCAACATCTACATGCAGGGGAACCAGATCCTGAACGTGGGCGCCATCGCCGGGCTCGGCGGCATCTGGAGCGTGGACGGGGAAGGGACGTTCCGCACCGAAGCCACCTACAAGACGGTCATCACCAGCTACCAGAACGAGAAGGTGGAAACGACCGCCGTCACGAGCCCGGACGTGCAGATCACGCTGCTCGGGACCGCGGAACTCGTGAACGGGGAAGCGACCGTCTCGTTCGAGTCCGTCAATCCGTCGTTCAACGACGTCACGTCAACGACCGCGCCAATCAAGGTGCTCGTGACTCCCAACGGCCCGGTGTCGCTCTATGTCGTGAGCAAGGACCACAACGGGTTCACGGTCCGTCAGGTCGACGGGACCGACTCGAACGACACCTTCGATTGGATGGTGAGCGCGTTCCGGAAGGATTTTGAGCCGACCTCGTCAGAGGTCGCCCCGAGCGAAGTCGAGGGGCCCCCGACGGATGCAGAAACGACGCCTCCGGCCGAGGAGACCGCCACCGAACCGATTGCTCCTGACCAACCCGCCGAGGAACCATCCATTGAAGAGCCGTTAGTCGAGGAACCTCCGGCCGGAGAGCCGCCCGTCGAAGAACCAGCCCCAGAGCCAGCCACGGAAGAGACGGCGACCCCATAGGTCGTCTCTCCTCCAGAGATCCACGGCCCCCACGATGGATCTCTGGAGGGGAACATCCCCGATATGCTCGCCCGCATCAATCAGGCATACGGATCGTATTTCCGACGGATGACGGCATTCGTCGGTCTTGGCGTTTTATCCGTGGCAGCTGTCGGGTTCATGGTGATCGACTCCCTCTCCGTGTTCGCCGTCTCTCCCCCAAACGTCATCCCGTACCAAGGCCGGCTCCTGAACGCCAACGGCGTGCCGGACGCTTCCGCTTCCCGCGACTTCCAGTTCCGCCTGTACGACTCGCTGGCCGCCGGCACTTGTCTCTGGAGCAACGACGACAGTTCCTGCGCCTCCGACGCTGACCTGGCCGTGACACTCACCGACGGGTTGTTCTCGGAAAATCTCGGAGATACGGGCGCCGGATACGCCGCCATCCCGGACTCCGTGTTCGCCGACGACGCTTCGGTGTTCCTCGAGGTGGAGGTGGAAGGGGAGGTCTTGTCCCCGAGGAAGCAGATCGGAGCCGCGGCGTATGCGTTCAACGCGGACACGCTCGACGGCATCGACTCGACGGCCTTCTTGTCGACGACGACGGGTTGGACTCTCGACGGGACGGCACAGACGGTGTCCGCCGACAAGGACATGACGCTGACGGGAGGCGTGAACGGGTTCAGTTTTGACGGGACCACGTTCAGCGTGGACGCCGCCAACGACCGCATCGGAATCGGCGACGCTTCCCCCGCCGCCACGCTCACGGTCGGCGCCTCCGACGCGTTCCAGGTGAATGCCTCCGGCTACGTCACGCTGCCTGGGGGCTCCCTCGCGTCGCCCTCGCTCAACTTCTCCGGGGAGACCACGACCGGATTCTCCGAGGCCACGATCGCGGGCAGCGGCGTGCCAGGACCGGCCCTGTTCATCTCGGTCGACGGCGTGCAGGCCGGACTGATCGGCATCGCCGCCACGCCCGTGCAAAACAGCTACGGCAACACCGTGCTCGGCTACGGGTCCGGGCTCG
>MGDT01000005.1 GCA_001791045.1 Candidatus Uhrbacteria bacterium RIFCSPHIGHO2_01_FULL_63_20
GCTCTTGCATGCCTGCACCACGAGCTCGGCGTAATTCGACAGCGCGCGCATCACGTTCACCGCGACGAATCCGTCCGGCGCGATCTCGTGCGCGGCGCGGATCTCGCGATCCAGCGCCTCGATATTGGCGGCGCTGTGCACTTTCGGATCGTTGCATTTGCGCAGACGTTGCATGATGTCCGGGTACAGGCGCCGCAGGTCCACGCTGGCAATGGTGCCGACCGCGCCTTCCCGGGCGACGGCGCCTGCCAGCCGGTGGCCGGAAATGCCCACGCCCATGCCGCCCTGAATGACGGGCAACAGTTTGCGACCGCGGATCGTGAGCAGTGGGAAGGGGGTGCGGATCATGAAATGAATGGGCCTCAAAACGACAAAACTAGCCTAGTTTGCGGTAAATCGGGTTGACGCAGGTCAAATTATTGAACGACAGCGGAAGTAAACCGTCAGGCAAGGAAAGGCAATACCTGGCGGGTGAGCGCGACCAGAACGATGTAGAAGAATATGGCGATTGCGCCGAGCCAAGCGGCGATGCGGATTTTTTTTGTCCTGCCATATTTGAGGCCGATGGCGCCCACCACGATGTAGGCGATCAGCGCCAGCACCTTGGCCGTCAGCCAGCCCTGCGCGAACGGATTTTGCTGGATTATTATCGCGAGCAGAATCGCCGAACCGAGCAGTGTCGTGTCGATGACATGCGGCACGATCCGCACCCACTTTTTCCCGAGCCAGGGAGACTCGCGCATCATCCATACGCCACGGATGACGTAGCCGGTAATGGAAAGAATGACGCTGGCGACGTGAATGGTCTTAAGGGCGATAAACATCGGGAGTCCGGAGGAGCTGCGCCCTAAAATTTATATTTTTTCAGTTGACCGCAGGCCATGCGCACGCGCGGTATTATAAACGAAATTTACCCTCTGAATTTTTGCCGCCGGAAGCATCTGCGCCACCCAGACTGACAGAAGGGAAGCCGGGTAATCATCCACAATGTGCAGGGGTTACTGGTTTGAAGCACGAGGAAACACCGGCATGGCCGGTCTTTGAACGGTTCTAAACCAGAAATATTTGCATTTGTGGAAAGATAAAATTATCTTTTACCCAATAACCCCGAAGGGGAGGAGGAGAGATTGTGGCCGACCTTGGTGAAATATTTTCCCGCACGTCAGACGCCGTTTTCGCGATCGATGGCGCCTGCCGGATTGTTTATCGGAACGAAATTTTCGCCGATCTTTTCCAATGCCCGGCATCCGAGGGGTCGGGCCGCGCCTGTTATGAAGTCGTGTGTGGCAGGACACTGGATGGCCAGGTTTTTTGCAGCCCTGACTGTCCGGTCGGAAAGTCCCTCACGAATGATCATCCGGTCGAGAATTTCGATCTGATCATCTCTCCCGCCCACGGGGATTCAGTGTGGGTCAGCGTAGGCTCGTTCCCGTTGCCGAAAACATTCCATCGCGCCGTCGCGGTTTTCCTGATCCGCCCCATCAACGTCATGCACGCCCTCAATCGCCTCGCGCACGGCGGCCCTTTCAAAGAAAACGGCGAGACGGCGCACCGGCTCACGCCGCGCGAACGGCAAATCCTGAAACTGCTGGCCGAGGGCCACGGCACTAAAGAACTCGCCGATGTTCTGCACATCAGCCACATCACGGCCCGCAACCACATCCATAATATTTTTGAAAAGCTGGACGTCCACAGCCGGGCGGGGGCAGTAAGCTTTGCCTACCGCAACAGCCTCCTGTAGCCGCGCGTAATCTCCGGTTTTATACCGCTTTTCCCCGCTCTCATACCCCCGTTTCCGGGCATGGATTGCCCGCCTGATGCAAATGCATCAAGCAAAATGACGCATTCGAATCATTCTTTTCGGTTTTGATCGTGAATATGTTACGCGTGTGCGGCAAATTGCCGCACAGCGGTACCACCACAAATATATTTATTAAGGAGGAGTCATGTTCCACCATTCTATAAAGAGTGGGTGGGAGGCTGCGCTGCTTGCAGTGGCCATCCTGCTCGCACCGTCCATGGCACAGGCCAGCGCCATCCAATCCCAATCGCCGGCAAAAACCTTCGCCGCCGCTTGTTCCACCTGCCATGGGAAGGGAGGCCGCGGGGGAAGATCTTGGGTCAATGATGTGTCGGCCCCGCGCATCGCCGGTCTCATGATGATCAGCGACACCGCGGCCAAGGACATGATCCGCAAAGGATCGGACAACCGCGGCATGCCGGGCTTCGGACCGGCGGAAATCACCGACACCGAGCTCAACAATCTCGTCAGCTGGCTGCGCAATAACTGCGGTATGGGCATGATGGGAAGCTGCCCGGCGCCCGCGCGTCCGGCGGGTACGGAAGTGAAGGTGGACATTCTGGACGCCGATCCGTGGTACACCGACAAGGGCGTGGACAACACCAACGACCCTTATGACGATGTCCGGCGGGTAGTGCTCGGCGCCAACCAGTACATGACGCTGACCAACACCGGCAAGACCTGGCACACCATGACCAATGGCGCGGTCGGCAAGGACTCGGGCTTTGTTGGCTATGCCGGCAAGATGGGCGCGGGGACGGGCTATTACTATGCCGACCAGGCCACCGGGCTGGCCGCGGGATGTGTGCGTTATCAATGCAAGTTGCATCCATATATGCAGTTCGAGGTTTGCACCTCGGGCAATCAGCCGGCGCAGCTCACCAAGGCCTCGAAGAATGCCATCGGCACGCCGGCCGTGGGCGGCAGCGGCGAGGTCTGGGTGAACACGCAGAGCCAGCATGAAAGCGGCAGCGACACCGTGGACGGCGCGATGCAGGTGATTAACGCCTCCAACTGGAGCATCAAGAACTACGTCGCCAACGTCGGCAACAACCCGCACAACGCCTGGAGCGGCAAGGACGGCAGCGGCAATACCGTCACGCTTACGGCCAATTGGCACGACAACACCGCGACGCTCATTGACGGCAACACCAAGACAGTGCTGAACACCAAGCCCGTGGGCGCGGCGGCAGCACACGTGCAGGTGTCGCCCGGGGCGGTCGAGCGCTGGTTCGTCACCATCATGGGCGGTGTGGCCGTGCAGGAGGTGGACGTGAGCAAGCTGCGCGCGGGCCAGGACCCGAACGTGGGCGTGCCGATCCGCGGCGAATTCTCGCCGCACGGCATGTGGTTCTGCGACGACGGCGATCATTTCCTCACCGCCAACACGCTCGCCAGCACCGTGTCGCTGTATTCGGCCAACCAGAAGAAGCAGCAGTCGTTCGTCTCGACCGGTGGTGTCGCACCGCTCGCCACGAGCGTCTTCAGCGGCTACGGCACGGGCGGCTGCACGCGCGCGTATTCCAACAACGCGGGCACGGCCTCGGTGTCGGTGTACGACATCAACCCGACCGCCGGCACGATCGCGCGCAACACCACGGCCATCCCGGCGGCCATCCGGGATGCGAGCGGCAATCTCAAGCTGCGCGACACCTCGATCTATCCGGTGCGCTGGGTGCATCTGCCGATCCAGTCGCCGGCAAGCCCGGCCGACGCCACCACGCACGGCCGCTACATGGTCACGGCGAACAAGGCCTCGTTCAACGTCTCGATCACGGCGCTGGACAGCCAGGGCACGCCCACGGCGATCTACACCTTCCCCTCGGGCCTGGGAGCGCACGGCGCGAACTTCGGACGCAAAGCGCTGTGCGACAGCGGTAATCCGAACGATGTCTGCTACTACGCCTACGTGACCAATACCTTCGAGAACTACATCAGCGTGTTCGATCTCGAAAAGGTGGCGGCCTCGGGCGTGCCGGGATCGGCCAACGAGACAGTGCATCTGGACGGTTACGGCGCGCAGGCGCTGTGCGGCCAGGCCTCGTGCGACGTTGCCATCACCACGTTCTGCCCGGATTGCCGCAGCGGGGCGCACGCGGGCGACGTGCCACTCCAGACGACTGTGACCGGTAAATATACCTACCTGAAGGAAGAGGTGTGGCTCGATCCGCTGCAGACAGATGTCAAGCTGGACCTGGATCTCAAGATCGACACCGGCGCGCAGGGCATCATGGTGGCACCCGCGCCCAGGCCTTGGCCATAAACCGGCGCAAGGCATAAGCGACGAGGGAAGCCGGGGCGGCGGATTTACCGCCGCCCCTGTTTTCAGATGTGTTTGCGTTGGCGAAGGTTTCTGTTTCTGGCGCTGACAGGTTCATCCGTCGCCGTTGGCGGAACACTCGCGCCCCACGACTTCCCTGAAATCGTGGCACGGATCGATGACGTAACGATTACGCGCTCCCAATTCGAGACGCGCTTGGCGCAAAGCCGTTCGATGAATCCCGCACTGTTCGACGCCATGAGGCCGGGGGAAAAGGCGCGCGCCATCGTGCGCGTGCTGAACGGCATGATTCAGCGCGAGCTCGAAGTCCAGGAAGCGCGCCGGCGGAAATTGACGGTGTCCGAAGAGGAAGTGGACCGGGCGCTTGCCGAACTCGAAACGGTCTACGCGAGCAAAGGAGGCCTCAAGCAGGCGCTGGCGGATTTTCAAATCACGCTGGAGCAGTGGAAGAAGGAGACCCGGGAAAATTTTCTGATCGAGAAGCTGGAAGCATCGCAATACCGCCGTATCCCCATCTCCGAAGAGGAAATCCGCGAGGAGTTCGGGAATTTCTGGAAGGAAACGCAGTCACCCTCCCCGAAGGACCTCGGCGAGCACCACGAGCACATGCGTTTTGTCGTGCAACAGCGCAAGTGGGCGGCGGAGGGCCGGAGAAAGTGGATGCAGTCCCTGGCGGACGCCGCCCGAATCTGGCGCTGGACGCCGGCGGTCCACGGTGAAACGAACAGCCCTTAGCGCGTCATCCCGATGCCGGACGCATTCGGGAGTCTTCCAGCGATGTTTATCCGGGGTTTCCGTCCATGCGCGGACGCAAATACATCGGCGCATAGAGCCACGTCCACAGCAGGAAGGACACGAGCCAGGTTGCCGCCGCCAGCGCATTTAAAATGCTGCTGGTTGTCCCGGGCGCGAACTCGGCGATGATGCGCAGTATCGCGGCGACGTTGACACCAAACAATACCCGCCAGGTGAGATCATCGGCCTCCAGCGCGCGGCCGGAATGTCCGAGGGTGACGCGCGAAGCCATCGCAATCACCATACCGGTGAAAAAACCGATGCCGAGCGCGTGCAACGGCGCGCGTCCCAGGTAGTCCACGCCGGTGATTAGCAGCGCGAGGCTTTGCAGGGTGTAGAGTGTCATGCCGATGCCGAGCCACAGAAAGGCGATGTGCAGCATGGCCAGCAGGCGCGCGTGGAAGCTGCGGCGGAACTGCCAGACCCAGGAATGGTGCAGCGCGGCGAGCGCCAGCGGCGCATCCGCAAGGAAGCGCCAGGCGGACAGGCCGGTGAGCTCGATCAGCACATGCCCGACGGCGCACAGGAGCATTACCGGCGGACCCCAGGCGGGCCGCACCATTATATAGTTGATGAGCGCGCTTTGGCTGAAGAACGGGATCATGCGATGCGCCACCAGGAACACCACCGGCACCAGAAACAGCCACAGTCCGAGTTCGCGCGCCAGCAAGAAAGCCATCGGCGCGTGGGAGAAAACACCGACGAGAAAGCACACGATGCCGAGCGTGCCGGCGGCGAGGGCCAGGTTGAGCAGACGCTCGTGCGGCCCGCGTTTGGGCGATTGGAGGAAAACCGCCAGTAAGGCATGGAGCGTCGCTCCCCAGCCAGCCAGTTGCAGTGCCAGCGCCGCCGCCAGGACGATGCGCGAAGTGAACAGGCCCGCATAAAACAGAATCATGCCCGCGGCGAGGAAACCGAAAGCGGCGACATAGCGCGATGCCGGTACCGTCGGACCGCCCATCCAGCGTGGATAGACCGTCAGCAGAAATCCGAAAATGAAAAACGGAAACAGTCCGTACAACATGAGAAAGGCATGCGCCCACGTAGATGGGATTACCGTCAGCAACGGCGCCCACCAGCCCGCGCGCCCCCCCAATTCCGCGAGCCAGAGAAGCATGATCAGCACGGCCTGCACCGCGCCGGCGAAAAACATCATGCGGTGCGGTGCGGCGGTGAATACCTGCCAGCGAGGCGTTCCCGCGGCCGGTGAAGTATCTGTCGGTGGCATGACCAAGCGTATGGATATTGAGAGCAGGTCTTGTATCAGCGTTTCCCGCCGAGGGGCCTTGATGAAAATCAAAGGCCGCCCTTAACTCCGATAAACCTTTCCGGATCAGGCGAAATACAGGCCTTCGGATTTGGTCAATTTTAAAAATGCGCGCTACGACATCCGCCCCAACCCCAGGCGGGAATCCACCCGCCTGCTGCAAACCGGGAAGCAACTGTAATG
>MGDT01000006.1:0-44912 GCA_001791045.1 Candidatus Uhrbacteria bacterium RIFCSPHIGHO2_01_FULL_63_20
GCGAAGGGATCAAGATTGACGACATCCGCATCCTCTATAAGAACGACCTGCGGTTCGCCCGCCAATTCTGATATGTCCGTCCCGGTGTTGCTCGCGGTCGTCGCCCAACTGTTCTTCAGCGTCGGGGACCTGCTCAAGCGACTCTCCTCCGGCGGGAAGGAATTCGGCCCCGCGCTCTTCAAGGACCCGGCGTACCTTGCCGGCGTGGTGCTGCTCCCGGCCGTCGGCTACCTGGTGCTCCTGTACGTGTTCACGCGCCTGGAGCTCTCGCGCACCATCCCCATCCTCGGCATGAGCGCGGTGATCCTGTCCGTGGCGCTTGGCGCGCTCGTCCTCAAGGAGCAGGTGTCCGGATGGAACCTGGCCGGGGTCGCGCTCGCCGTCGTTGCCATCTACCTGGTGCAGCTGCGCTGAAACCCAAGAAGGTATGAACATCCTCGCCTCATACGATTGGATAAGAGAGTTTCTCAAGACCGACCTGTCGGCCGAGGAGTTCGCGAAGAAGACCACCGCGGCAGGCAACGGCGTGGAGCGCGTCCATGACATCGGCGCTGGGCTTGAGAACATGGTCGTCGGCGTCATCAAGGCGATCAAGGCGCATCCGAATGCGAACAAGCTTCGGATTGCGGAGACGGACATTGGTGGCAAAGTCGTCGAAATCGTATGTGGCGGCGTGAACTTGGCCGAAGGACAGAAGGTGGCGGTTGCACTGCCCGGCTCGATGGTGCGCTGGCATGGGCAGGGCGACCTCGTTGAGATCAAGGAGACCGAGCTGCGCGGCGCCAAGTCGTACGGGATGATTTGTGCGGCGGCGGAGATCGGGTTTGAGAAGCTGCCGGCGGGGGAGCATGACATTTGGGATTTGTCCGCGATTACGGACGCGAAGGCCGGGACGCCTCTCGCGAAGGCTCTGGGTCTTGATGATGTAATCTTCGATATCGAAGTCACCTCGAATCGCCCCGACTGTAAATCCATTGTCGGTCAGGCTGCGGAAGGTGGCGCGGCGACCGGGTCGAAGTTCGCATGGAATCCACCGAAGGCGATCAAGGAAGGGAAAGAGAAGCTGAAGGTTTCCGTGAAGGATTTTGATTTGTGTAAGAAGTACGACGCGGTGCTCATCGAGGGCGTGACCGTCGGTCCGTCGCCTTGGTGGCTGCAGAAGAAGCTGTTGCTTGCCGGGCATCGTCCGATCAACAACGTCGTGGACGTGACGAATTTCGTGTTGCACGAGCTCGGGCAGCCGATGCATGCGTTCGACGCGGACAAGCTGGAAGGGCAGGAGATCGTCGTGCGTCGCGCCAAGAAGGATGAGGCGATGAAGGCGTTGGACGGCAAGGATTACGATCTCACCGACAAGATGCTGGTCATTGCGGACGCGACGAAGCCGGTGGCGATCGCTGGCGTGATGGGCGGGATGGAGACCGGAACGACGGCCGCGACCACGCGCGTCATCCTTGAGAGCGCGACGTTCGACCCGGTGTCGATTCGCCGGACGAGTCGCGCCCTCAACCTCGCCTCGGACTCGTCGTTGTTGTTCGAAAAGGGACTTTCCACCGAAGCGACGGGCCATGCGCTCGCTCGCGCCGTCGAATTCATCCTCGAAGTCGCCGGCGGCAAGGTCTCGTCGAAAATCTGGAGCGACCGCAGCGCGCCTTACAAGGCGGCCTCGTTCCCGTTCGACCCGGCCAAGGCGTCGGCGTTAATCGGTGTCGACATCCCGGAAAAGAAGCAGTTGGCGATGCTTGAGAGTCTTGGGTTCCAGATCGCGAAGAAAGGAAAGACGTACCAGGTGACCGTCCCGTATTGGCGCGATCACGACATCGAGGATAGCCGCGATTTCGTGGAAGAGATCGCGCGCATCTACGGCTATCCGAACGTGCCGAGCCGCCTGCCCGAAGGGGAGCTGCCGGACACGACGCCGGACCCGGCCATCGTCTGGGAGCGCCGCACGAAGGACATCCTGAAAGGCGCCGGTCTCACCGAGACGTACGCGTATGCATTCGCGTCCGCGCAACAGCTGGAGCGATACGGGATTCCGGTCGAACAGGCGGTAAAGATCGCGAACCCGCTGTCCTCGGAGCACGAATACATGCGCCCGAGCCTGGTCCCGACCATGCTGACCGCGATCGAAGCGAACCAGGGCGCGTTCCCGGAGATGCGTCTGTTCGAACTCGCTCCGGTGTACCTTCCGAACAAGAAAGACATTCCGACGCATGCGTTGCGTTTGGTGATGGCCGTCACCGGCAAGGACGGAGCCGCGGCGTTCCGTCTGGCCAAAGGCGCGCTTGAGCGGCTCATGCGCGAAGCGGGCGTGAAGCGCTGGAGAATCGAGCGCGGAGGGGACAAAGCGCTGTGGCACGCCGGCCGCTCGGCCGCGATCTGGGTCGGGGATCACGCGCACGTCGGCACCATCGGCGAAGTGTCGCCGGCGGTCGCGAAGGAATCCGGGCTCGACGTGCGCGCCGTGCTCGTGGACCTGGATTTCGAGATGCTGGTGCCCCATTGCTCGACCGCGAAGAGCTATCGCCCGATCCCGATGTATCCGGAAGTGAAGCGCGACCTGGCGTTCGTGGTGGATGAACGGACGGAGTACGGGACGATCGAGGTCGAGCTCAAAAAGACCTCGCCGATGTTGCAAGACATGGAAATGTTCGACGTGTACCGAGGGAAAGGAGTGGAGGAGGGGAAGAAATCGCTCGCGACGCATTTGAGCTTCCGTGCCGCAGACAAGACGCTCTCCTCCGACGAGGTCGAGGCAGAGGTGAAGAAACTGGTCGGAATGCTTGAGAAGAAGTTCAGTGCTATAATCAGGGTGTAACGGACAGACAGGAGGATATGCCGCCGCTTTCCCCATTGGACATCTTGTACATCGTGCTGGCGTTCAGCGTGCTTTGGATTTCGGCCGCGATTTTCTGGCTCATCTTCCAGGCCGCGTCGCTCATCAAGAACTTCAACGACGTGCTCGCGGAGGTCAAAGACAAAGTCGACAGCATCGAGAACGCCATCAGCGGCATCCGGCACCGCTTCGAAAGCGCGACCGGATCGCTGGGGGTGGTCGTTGGTGGGATCGAGAAGCTCGTCGAGTACGTGGTGGAAAAGAAGAGAAAGAAGGATATCGTGCGGACGTGAGTCGCCGGGGCCCAGGGTCCCGGTTTTCATTTTTCGTGTATAGTCGAATCCTTATGGAACAGCTGATGGCCAAGGCCGAAGAGCTGGTGCGCACGCGCATCCCGGGGAGCCGCAAGGGGAGCGATACCCCCGCGCATCTCCATTCCTTTGACGTGCGCGATCTGCTCAAGGCCCATGGCTGTTCCGAAGAGGTCCAGCTCGCCGGCCTCCTCCACGACATCGTGGAAGACGGCGACACGGCCCTGCAGGACCTGCGCGACGCCGGATTTTCCGAGCGCGTCGCAGGGCTCGTCGACCTCTGTTCGCATGATTCCGAGATCGAAGCCGGGATCGTCCGCTGGATCAAGATGATGTCGCGCCTGTGCGACGCCGCCGACCAGGACGCCTGGCTCGTCAAGATCGCCGACATCACGGATAATCTCCACGACGCCCACACCATGCGCCCCGACCGCGCCCAATTCATGTACGAGACCAAGCGCCCGCTGCTGCTCGCCCTGTCCCACCCCGCCGCAGGCGATACGACCCTTTGGAAGGCGCTTCGGGAAATGGAGAGGGTGCAGGGGAGTTAGAAAACCAGGCTTGAATATTGCCGATTAGGTGCACCCGCCTCGGGCCAGGTGTACGTGGCGTTGAGCCGGTGCCGCACGCTGCAGGGGATCGTGCAGGCCAAGCCGGTGCTGCGGCATCATTTGATGTTGGATGAGCGGGTGGTGGAGTTCATGGAGGGGTTGGGGTGAATAGGCTTATTTTTCACGGGATACGAATCATAACCGTGAAAAAACGTCTTTTTTAGCACATTTTCACGGTTATGTTGTCATAAGCGTGAAGCGACCCAAAATTCAGTTATCCGGAATTTCCGGAATACTGCCCGTCACCATGGCGTGAGTTCGTGTATAGTCGAAGCAAGAATCAATCGACTCCTATGGCCCGAATGCGGATGAGTTTCAATAAGGCGATCGCGTGCAAGAATTGCAGCAAGCTGCAGATGAAGCGCAGCGAGCCGTTGTTTCGTTTGGCTGTCCTGGTCACGTTCATCTCCGGCCTCCTGGTGTTGCCGGCGGCACGGACGGATCAGATGCCGTCCTGGGTGCCGGACTGGATCGTCGCGCCGCTCTTCCTCTCCTTCATCATCGGATTCGTCCTGTGCTTCTATTACGAATATTGGGATCGCAAGCGCTCGTACGCCTGCCGCGAGTGCGGTCATGCGGAGACGGTCCAGGCGCCTCCGCTCTCGTTCATGGAACGGGTTTTCGTGTTCAGTATTGTTGGGTTTGTTGCGTTGCTGTTCATTGGGATTGGGGCGTTGGTGGTGTCGTTTAAGGTGAATGGGGGATAGGGTGGGAGAGGTTGGGTGAGAGGATGATAGAGTTTATGGAGCAGTTGGCTTAGTCGAGGACCGGACCTGGAAGGGTCCGGTTTTGCTTGTTGATAACCGGTCCATTGATCGTGGGGTCTATATAGAGGACAATC
Organism: Candidatus Uhrbacteria bacterium RIFCSPHIGHO2_01_FULL_63_20; assembly: GCA_001791045.1. Lineage (GTDB taxonomy): Bacteria > Patescibacteriota > Patescibacteriia > UBA9934 > GWF2-40-263 > 2-01-FULL-63-20. The sequence continues at coordinate 4,600 of MGDT01000006.1, forward strand.
CATCCGTGGATATGTTGAACCCCAACTATGAGCAAAACTAAGACAACTATAGGGGTGTCATCCCGACAAGGCGGAAACAGCGGGCTTTCTGATGCGAAAAAGGCCAAACAAGATGAGTTTTACACCCAGCTATCCGATATCGAGAATGAGCTGAAATGGTACAAAGAACAACTGAGAGGCAAGGTGGTTTTTTGCAATTGCGACGACCCTTTTGAGAGTAATTTTTTCAAATATTTCGCTCTCAATTTCAACGCACTAGGTCTCAAGAAACTTATCGCGACCAGTTATGTGCCATCGGCAATCGCTGGCAAGCAGTTGCCGCTAGTAGAAATTGAAGGACTAAAGCCAGACGGCAAAGAGCCATTCAAAATCGAGATCAATGCTGTACCGGATGCGAACGGTGATGGGGCAACGGATCTCGCTGACGTGGAGTATCTCTTGCGGCATGAGGCGAACATTGCAACTCCGCTCAAGGGTGATGGGGATTTCCGGAGTGCCGAATGTGTCGAGCTGTTGAAACAGGTCGACATTGTATGTACGAACCCGCCGTTTTCTCTGTTTCGTGAGTTTGTGGCACAGCTCATCGAGTACGAGAAAAAGTTTTTAGTCATTGGAAATCAAAACGCGATAACGTACAAGGATGTTTTTAATTTGATTAAGGAAAATAAACTTTGGCTCGGCGTTGATAACGGAGGGACGAAGTGGTTCCGTGTACCGGATGGCTACGATATTCAAACAGAGTCGCGAAAGAAAATAGTCGACGGTGTGAAATATTTTAGTTTTGGAAGCATCATGTGGTACACAAATCTTGATAACCCCCGTCGTCACGAGAACATTCCTATATACGCGACCTACACCCCTGAGAAGTATCCGAAGTACGATAACTACGACGCAATCGAGGTGAATAGGGTGTCGGAAATTCCGGCAGACCATGCAGGTGCAATGGGTGTCCCCATTACGTTCCTCGACAAGTATAATCCCGACCAGTTCGAGATTTTGGGGATAACGAAAACATGGTTCGGTGGAGCAAACAAGGTCTATCCGAATCAAACACAAGTAAGCAAAGACGGAACGAATAGCACCGTTTCAAAGCTCAATGATGGCGCCACATTAAAAATAAAAAGTCCGCCGAGCGGTGAGACTTACTATATCGTTGACGGAGAATATTACATACAGCTCTACGCAAGAATTATTGTCAGACGAAAAGACAAAATATGAAAATCGAATTGCGCAACATTAAAGTGCGTGAGGTTGTGGGCGACTACAAGGACGATGGTGAAAATGGTGTGGTCGGCTATGGTGGCAAGCTGGACATTCGTCCCGCATACCAGCGTGAGTTTATCTACAAGCCAGAACAGCGTGACCTAGTAATCCGGACTGTTCGCAAGGATTTTCCACTGAACACGATGTATTGGGCCGTGACGGAGAGTGGGTACGAGCTTATGGACGGCCAGCAGCGCACGATTTCCGTGTGTCAGTACGTCAACGGTGATTTTGCCGTGGACTGGGATGGCCAACCGCGCGGGTTCAGCAACCTGACGCACGAAGAGCAAGAGCAGATTCTCGAATACGAGCTTTCGATTTATGTGTGCGAAGGGACGGACAAGGAAAAGTTGGACTGGTTCAAGACTATCAATATCGCTGGAGAGAGACTGACTGACCAGGAACTACGCAATGCGATCTACACTGGACCGTGGCTAACGGACGCGAAGCGGTGGTTTTCCAAGACGGGCGCGCCTGCAGCACATACCGGTGAAAATCTAGTAAAGGGAACACCAATCCGACAAGAAATTCTGGAAAAGGCGTTGGAGTGGATCGGTGGTGGCAATGACCTGATTGCGCAGTACATGGCCGACCACCAGCATGACAAGGACGCGTCTGAACTGTGGCAGTACTATCAAGAAGTCATCGCTTGGGCGACTCGTATCTTCCCGAATCAGGACGGTGCTCGCGTAAAGCTTATGAAGGGCCTCGATTGGGGCGTCTTCTACAACGAGCATAAGAGCGACAAATTGAACGCGACAAAACTTGAACAGCAGATTGTGGAACTAATCGATGATGATGATGTCGAAAGCAAGCGCGGGATCTACGAATATCTGCTGACGGGTGACGAGCGGACCTTGAGCTTGCGTGCCTTCGACGATAAGACTAAGCAAAAGAAATATCAGCAGCAGAAGGGGGTGTGCCCTGTGTGCAAGAAAAAATTCGAATACAATGAGATGGAAGCCGACCACATCATGCCGTGGAGCAAGGGGGGCAAGACAGTAATTGATAATTGCCAAATGCTGTGCGGGCAGGACAATCGGATGAAATCGGGAAAGTAATTCGAGACACTTTTCGGCAGATATTATTTGTTTGGTCTAATCAGGCAGCGCTCATCAGATAGACACCCTGTTGCAATTCTGTGGAATTAGGTGGGTGACAGTATGAAGGATTTGAATGAGGATGAGGTCGGTTATTCAGTAAACGTTAGTCCAAATCAATCCAGACGGGACGAGATTTGTGATTTCATGGATGCGTTTAACGACGTAGAAAAATTTTGTCAAAGAACTAAGCCATCAACACTTCTGAAAGGCGGTTGGGCCGCAATGCAGAAAGGGTTTCGGATTCAAAATCCAGACTGGATGGCTCAATCCGCACATTCGTTTAGAGAAATTCACTACCAGTACATTGATTCAAAATCCAATTTTTCGTTCCTTAAGCGGATCACTATCCCGATATTAGTTCGGTTGTTTAAATATGAACCCGGAGACCTTACTAAGGGCAGGGTTGATAGGATTAGTGACTCTTTGAAGACATATGTCGCTGACGAAGCCAGACGACAAAACCTCGCAAAACTAATCAATAAAATTCATTTAGCTTTCTCCAACATTTCGCACCATTTTAAAAAAACAAATAGCTTAAAGCAGACAATAAAGACCCTGACTGAATTAAACATTTCTCAAAAAAGTACAAATTCGGTTGAAGATATAAGTTACGAGCAGATAGTAGATCGATTTGAAGGATTTTTGTTGGACATAAAACCGCGTTCAATTAAGTCTCACCAAATTATTGATCAATTAATTTCAAGCAAAAACCTGGATGAAAACAAGGTCAAAGCCATCTGTTTTTCTGGAGGCAGTTTAGACTCCAGACTGTACTTTTTTTCCAAAATCGATGAATCGTATTTAGCCTGGGTCTGGGAGAAGGGGTTCTTGAGTGCGATAAATTCGCCAGCGAAGGATTCAACGCGATACTCCTACACTCTTCCAGAGCTTGGTTATCTTGTACGAGTTGCTGAAAAATCACCCGAGCTTGTTGGAAAAATACTTCTATCCACACGCATCTCAGAAGAGAATTTTAACCCGGAAGTAGTAGATCGATTCGTTTGGATAATAGGTCAACTACCGGCTTCTCAAATCAAGAAGATTCTTCCAAAAGTATTGGAGGAGAATTGGGTTAAACTAATGTCGGTGTTTTCACGGTCTGCCTACGAATATAAGAAGGCAGTTGAGACCTTGTTAGCACAAAAAGATTTTGATTCTCTTTTAGTTTTGGCCCAGATTCTTTTGGCCATACGCGAACACGGAAGTTTCAATCCTTCCGGAGCTTTTACGGACAACGATCTTTTTTACTTCAAAGATATTTCGGAGTCAGAGATTTTTGAGGCAATTCTTGATAACGATAATAATCGCACTGAAGAATCACTAAGTGTCTTTACAGATATTCTTAGAAAAATTGTCAGCTTGGAGAATCCTGAAAAGAGTGAAGCCTTCTCTTTCTCAGAACCGTTTCATCTTCGGGACACTGACCTTTTTACGCTCGAATTAAGTCAGGTTCGAGCAGGACATTCTCGTGAAGATATCAAAAGTCTACTTGCGGTTATTAAAAAATTGATCGAAAAGCTATTAACGCAATCATGCGGGAACGAACCAGAAGCGAGGCGACTATATCTCCGCTACATCAACCATCTTCCAGATAGCCATACTCTTTGGCGATTGAAGTTATTTGCGCTTACGCGCTGCCCCGAACACGTCAAGGACGAACTAAAAAAAGCGCTTTTTAGGGTGTTTAATGTCGGAGAGCAATACTTTGAGATTGATGGTGGTGCCGAATATCACCACACGATCGTTATATGCTTCGGTGTTCTAGACCCGATCATACAGCGAGAATATGTTTCAAGTCTCTTCACTTACTACGGAGTCACACTGACGGACAAGGATATAGAAAAGAGGCGGAAGCGTGACGGGCTCGAGATCCTTGATTATATCTCCAATCACTTAACTGACGACGAAAAATTACGTGCCAAAATTATCTTCGGTAAAGTTCCTGTTGCCGGACGACATGTGCCTCACGCTTCAATAGAAATGGGCAGAGGAGGAGTGGTTCAACCTAAATCCCATGTTAGCCCCGCCGATTTTTCGATTGAAGAAATTATCAGTCACCTTAAATCTGATTGGCGGCCAGAGACTTTGAATGCTCAGTTTGAGCATGATGACTTCTTATCTCCACGTGGCGCGGAAGGCCTGGGGGATGCGTTAAAATTGGACTTCCGAGCTCGCATGGACGCGTATTTCGCGTTTCTTAGTGAGTTTTTTGATCGCGACACGATTCATTCCTGCTATCTCTATTCTTTACTAAGAGAAATTGACGAGATGCTCAGGAATAGACAGACACTCACCGATGAACAGAACTCAGCCTTATTGACACTTTTTGAACTGGTTCGCGTGTCGGGAGAGCAAAAGACTTTTGAAAGGGTGGGGGATCGATCTTGGCTTGCTGACTGGATAACCGTTCACAAAATCACGGCCGATATTCTGCTTGGGATTCTTACCGCCACGGGAGACTCGCTGTGGTTTAAGAACAACAGAGAAGAGATACTAAAGTTGATCGGTTACTTACTCTCAATTGAAAGCAGTCCGTCACCAGAAGAGGATGATCCAAAATTCGGTGGCCCGTATCACGTTGCTATCAACTCAGTTCGAGGACAGGCTTATATCGCATTCGCGCAATTTGCGTGCAATGATGGGAAAGTACTTGCCCCTGATGTAAAAAAACTTTTTGAAAAAATACTGAGCTCGGATTCTTCTAACCCGGTTAGATTTTTGATCGGGCACCATTTGGGCATTTTTTACTTTAGAGACAAGAGTTACATTCAAAAACTTTTACCTAATATTTTTCCAAATGCAGATATCACAAAAGAAAAACTGTTTTTCGCTTCCTGGGAGGGCTATCTTGCCAATAAGCTTTATGGCGAGCTTTTCGTGACATTGCGAGATTATTATCAGTATGCAATAGCGCTGAACCCCGATTCGTATCCAGACAGGGAATATTTTAAGGGTCTTGATGAGACATTGGCCGCACACCTTGCTCTCGAATACTCCCATTTCGATTTTTCAATTAACGATCTGCTCTTCACTTTATTTTGGAGTACTCCGAATGACACACGTCAATACGAATTCGTGTCGTTTATTGGGCGCAGTTGTCTAACTCGTGATCAGGCTGGCGATAAATGGCTGGAGGACAATCATGTTAGCAAGGAAAAGCTTATGAAGTTCTGGGACTGGCTTTTATCGACGGATTTGCCAATTACCCCAAAGGCTTTTTCTGGTTTCGGTTTCTGGATCAATCCAGACAAGGAAATTATCGATGAAAAGTTTCTTGTTAAAAATCTTGCTGCCAGTCTGGAAAAATCTAAGGGCGCACTTGACTGGGATTATGGTTTGATGCAGAGGATTCGGGTTTTTGCAGAGATTGATCCGGTAAACACCTTGGGCGTGATCCGTAATTTATTGTTGCTAGATGGCGAGCTTAATCCAAATCGACGCGCGTATTTCGGGGCAGACAATGAAATTAAGGAGGCTCTGTCTATCATCTATAAGGTTTCACCTCTTAAACCCAAAGTGGAAGAATTGATTAGTACGCTGATTGAGAAAGGCAGTAGCATGTTCTGGAGCCTCAAAGATGTTCTTACATTAGGAGGAGGGACCACAGGCAAATATTAAGAAAAAATTTGCGCGTAGGTGTAATAGGGTTTGAGAGACGAAAATAGGGGGGTACTCTTACACATCGTTTCTCCTACCACTGCGGTTAAATGTAAATTGATAGGCTTGAGACGTAGGATTCGGTTCCGATATCGTTCCATAGCGGAGCCCAAAAAATGGATTGACATTGTTTCTAAAAAATACTAACCTCAACCTACAACTGAATACGTATCCAGAGTGCAGCGAGGGAATCGGCCCAATGACCTGCCAGCAACCCTTCTCCGCCGTCGCCCCTATCGGGGCTATGGCGGACCAGCCTACGGCTGGGACAAGAAGAAGGTGCCAACTCCGACCCGTGATGGGAAAGATAACCTCTAGGTACTCTTCCTTATGGGAAGAGTTTGGTGTTTATATGGAACGTTCATTCGAATTCACGGTGATCTCGGCCAATGACGGCACGAGCCAGAAGAAGTCCATCAGGCTGCTTCGTGCCGACGAGCTCAAGGACTACAAGTCGCTGGGCTCTGGGACCGGCTCCCTTATGGAGGCGTTCGCCAGGGGCTCCAGGCACTGCAAGGATTTCAGCTCGCGCGTCGTCGGCTACGCGCTCGCGAGCGAGGAAGTCACCAAGCAGCTGAACGACGCGCTCAACGAGGGGGCGTCTTCCGGGATGAAGTACCGGGCCAGCGTCTACGCGTTCTACGAGAAGGCGTAGCTCTCCGACGGCATCCGAAAGTGCCGTCTTTTGTTCGGGGCAACTAGTTCCAAACGAGAACTAGTTCAATTCGAACTGAAAAGCAACGTGCAAAAAAAGCACATTGCTTTTTGCAGCCTACGCCCTTGGCTGGTCAATCAGCCGCGTTTCGATCCAGATATTCAGCTCATGGAGGACCGCATCCTTAACAGTCGCGGACGACTCGGCAATCGTGACCGCTTTTTGGACGACTTCGTCCTGCGGGCAGGAGATCCATTTCTTGTTCATCGCTAAAAACACCAGAAGCGAAGTCGTGGAGATTCGCTTGTTCCCGTTGGCGAAGGCATGCCCCTTGATCATGCTGTAATACAAGATGGCCGCCTTCGAGATGAGCATCGGGTACAATTCCTGCCCGCCGTACGTCTGCTGCGGGTTTCCGAGGATGGATTCGAGCTTGCGCGGGTCGTGTTCCTCGAACGGCGGGATCGGTTCCTCGTATTTATCGAAAAGTGCCACGGCGAGCGCGTGGCACATTTCACGCATCATTTGTATGTCGAGATAACAAATCACAGGTCCTTCAATTTGATGAGGGCCTCGCCGTATTGATCCACCACCATCCGCGCCGCTTCCTGGACGGAAATGCCCTTCGGCGGACAGGTATCCGCAACCGGCCGTGGTGCGGTATTGGCAGGGCGGGGGATGTTCAGTATTTTTCGCAGGAATTTGATCATAGATGCTTCAAAGGAAATGTAGCAGTTTTTGCTCAAAAAAGGAATGTCGAATCTGCGATTCCTTGACGAATCTTCAAAATTCAGCTATAGTGTAGAAGTAAGTTCCTTCCACCGACACACTGCAGCCCGCAGTTCAACGGGCCGCGCATTCCTTCCCGAAGTGGGATAGGTAACCAGGGAAATCTGCTGGGAGCCACATGGGGTGCGGCGACTGATCGGAAACGGTTGGGAGATTTCATTCAGCCTTGCGCTGGATCAAATCTCTTAGCCGTTTTTCTTATTCTATAACCATCACACATATGTTCACGATTCCTCGTAGTAAGCGTTGCCACCTGTTCGACTCCACAGATCTCCTTCATCTGGATTTCCCGTGTGCCTTCGACGCCGTAGAGACGTATGTGGAGGATTCCCACTTCAGCCACCGGCTCGTCCGTTGCACGGATTGCAGCCAACTTTACCTTAAGGAGTTCTATGAAACGATCGATTGGGCCGATGGCGACGATCCGCAGCGCGTCACGCTCATGCCTGTGGTGAACGCCGAGGCGGGGAAGCGGCTGCATGACGCGTTTCCCAACGGCCTAGGCGCCGTCGTGCCCCGGCTCGTGTTCGATTCTCCCAAGGGCGGACCGCGGACGGCCGGGTGGGTGGGGATGGAGAGCCGCATTGACGTCACGGCGCGTGAAACCGTCCGGCAGCTCAATGCGGAATCGTGAATGCCCAAGGCGGCTTCGGCCGCTTTTTGCCATGGGACAACGCGTGTATGATTGGATGGCTGTGAAATTGAAGAAAAGCACTGTGCAAAAAATGCACTTTGCAAATCCTACGACGCCTGCAGTTGTTGCAAAAGATGCAACAGGTCAAGACCCAGGGCAGGCCAGTTGACATTAGTCTTGATAATGTCAACAGAATAGTCTATAATGTTGACATTACTATGGGTAACATCAACCAAGCGAAAATCGGCAGATATATCAAGCAAAAAGAAGGGTACAAGACCTTTACCCCCTTTGCGTTTCCGCCAAAAGGCGGTTTTAAAATCAGTCCGAGACTCTACAAGAAGCACGAAGAAGCGATACGCCTGGTTGGCAAGCTGGATGGCATCACCAGGCTGTTGCCGGACAAGGATTTTTTCCTGCTGATGTTCATAAAAAAGGACGCTGCCTATTCGAGCCAGATCGAGGGCACAAAGGCGACCCTTCAGGATGCGGTGGCTGCTCCGGTCACGGAAGAAAAGGCCAGACTTCATCCAGACGTAGATGATATCGTCCATTATGTCGATGCCGTGAATTACGGGATCCAAAGGGCCAAGACATTGCCGATTTCCCTGCGATTCATCAAGGAGCTCCATGAACGGCTCATAAAAGGCGCACGTTCGACGCATCATGCCTACCCAGGCGAGTTTCGTCGTTCGCAAAACTGGATCGGCGGAAGATCCCCAGAGGATGCCTCGTTCGTTCCCCCGGCACCGCATGACATGAACGTAGCTTTGGGCGACTTGGAAAAATTTGTCCATGCCGACGACGACTTTCCTTCCTTGGTCAAGGCCGGCCTTCTTCATGCGCAGTTCGAGACCATCCACCCGTTCGCCGACGGGAATGGCCGAACGGGCCGCATGCTTATCGCCATGTATATCCACCATGCGCAGCTGTTGGAATTGCCGGTGTTGTACTTGTCGAGTTACTTCAAAAAATATCAGAAGCTGTATTACCAGAAACTGCAGGGTTATCATGATGAAGACGCGCATATAGATGGCTGGCTTCAGTTTTTCCTTGAGGGAGTCGCGGAAATCGCCAACGCTTCTATAGAAACGTGCACGAAGATTACGGCCCTGCGCGACCGTGACTTCGAGAAGATGCAAAAACTCGGGAAGAAATCCGCCGCGTCCACATTGGAAATCATCCGTAAGCTGTACGGACAGCCGATCGTCGGCGTCGCCGAAATTGCAAAGTGGACAGGCTTCAGTCCACAAGGTGCCTATAACGTGATTGAACGGCTCGAAAAATTGAAAATCCTTGAACCCCTCGGCGATGCCGCATATGGGCAAAAATACATTTATGCTGACTACTATGAAATATTCGATGACACGTTCAGAGCGACAAAGGCGCACAGAAAATGATTCCGAATGAACTTTCATGCTTACCAAATCCAACTTCATCAAGTTCCTCGAGTGTTCCTGCCAGCTGTGGCTCGTGAAGAACATGCCGCACCTGCTGCCGCCGATCGATGCGGCCTTGCAGCGGCTGTTCGACGAGGGGAACAAGGTGGACCTGTTCGCGAAGAAGCTGTTCCCGCGCGGGGTGGAGATCGCGGGGTTCAACGAGGCGGGGGCGCGCAACACGGCGGCTGCCATCGCGAAGGGCGCGACGGTGCTGTTCCAGCCAACCTTTACGGGCAACGGGATCACCTGCCGCTGCGACATCCTCGTGAAGCGCGGACGCTCGTGGGACCTGTACGAGGTGAAGTCGTCCACGGGGCAGAAGGGGACGCACGTGATGGACCTGGCGTTCCAGCGGATCTGCCTGGAGGAATCCGGGATCCGCGTGGGAAAGACCTTCCTCGTGCACGTCAACAACCAGTACGTGCGCCGGGGGAAGGTGGACCCGTTCGGCGTCCTCACGACGGTGAACCTCACGCAGGAGGTGAAGGCGGCGCTCCCGGTGGCGCGCACGCAGGTCGCGCGCGCGAAAAAGACCCTCGCGCTTTCCACGAAAGCCGGGCTCGACCTCCTCAAGGCCTGCTCCGCGCCGGGATCCTGCCCGTACCTGCCGCTGTACGCCGGCACCATCTTGCACGAGGACGCATACGCCATCGCGCCGGGCCTCCCGCGCGCGCGGCTGCGCGAGCTGCTCGCGCGCGGCGTCATCGCGCCCAAGGACGTGCCGCCCGACCTGCTCGAGTCCCTGGGCGGCGCCGCGGCGTTCAGGCGCTCGCGCGCGAAGAAGCCCGTGGTCAGCATCGACCGCGAGGGGCTTGCGCGCGAGTTCGCGGAGCTCGAGTACCCGCTCCACTTCCTCGATTACGAGACGTTCGCTTCGGCCATTCCGGACTTCGACGGGTACCGGCCCTACCAGCAGGCCGTGTTCCAGTATTCGCTGCACGTGCTGCGCAAGCCCGTAGGAAGGCTCGAGCACAAGGAGTTCCTGCACGACGCGTCCACGGACCCGGCCAAGCCCGTGGCCGCCGCGCTCGCGCGCGACATCGGTCCCGTTGGAAGCGTGATCGTGTGGAACGAGCGGTTCGAGGCCAGCCGCAACGAGGAGCTCGCGCGCCTGGTGCCGTCGTTGCGCGCGCCGCTGCGCTCGATCAACGAGCGCATGTACGACCTCATGCAGGTGGTGAAGCGCGGGCTCTACCTCGACAGCCGCTTCGAGGGGAGCGCGAGCCTCAAGAAGGTGCTCCCCGTGGTGGTCCCGAGCCTTTCTTATGGCAGCCTCAACGTCCGCAACGGCGAGATGGCCGCCGCCGGCTGGCCCGAGCTCACGCACCCGCGCACGAGCGCCAAGCGCAAAAAGGCATTGCGCCGCGACCTTCTCGCCTACTGCAGGCTCGACACCCTGGCCATGGTGGAGATCTTCAAGAAATTTTCGGAAGCGTCGAAGGCGTGAGGGCAGGCTGGTTTACGGCTGCAGGAGCTTTTTCAGTTCGTCGCGCTTGGCCTCGAAGGCGGGGCGTTGCTCCTCTGGGATGGGGTCGCCGGCGGGGAGCTCCACCTGCAGCGGGTTCACCTTGGTGCCGTCCTTCACGATCTCGTAGTGCAGGTGCGCTCCGGTGGAAAAGCCGGTGGAGCCCACGTAGCCGATCACCTGGCCCTGCGTCACGGCGGAGCCGCGCTTGAGCCCTTTCGCGAACCGGCTCAAGTGCGCGTAGTTGGTGGAGAAGGTGGAGTTGTGCCGGATGCTCGCGAGGTTGCCGTAGCCGCCCGAGTTCCAGCCGTAGGAGGAGATGACGCCGTCGGCCGTGGCCATGACCGGGGTGCCCAGCGGGGCGGCGTAGTCGATGGCGCGGTGCGGGGTGCTGCTCTTGAGCACCGGATGGAAACGGGCGTTGGTGTACCCGGAGGTGATGCGCGAGTAGCTCAAGGGCGCCTTGAGGAACTGGCGCACGAGCGACGCGCCGGCCTCGTCGTAATAGCCGTCCTTTCCGTCCATCTCGAACAGGTATGCCTCGTGGCGCGTGCCGTCGTTGGTAAAGCCTGCCGTGAGCACGCGGCCGGTGCCGGCGTCCGCGCCGTCCCTGGAGCGTTTTTCGTACGCGACCTCGAACGTGTCGCCCTCGCGCACCTGGGTGGCGAAGTCCACGCTCCACGCGAAGGTGTCGGCCAGCGTGATGATGGCGCCCTCGCTCATCCCGGCCTCGAGCCCGGCGGCGTAGAGGGAAGAGCTGATGGTGCCGCGCGCCTTCACGACATCGATGTCATATTCGATTTCCTCCTCGCGCGCCACCCAGTCGCCGCTCATGTTCTCCACGACGACGGAGGTGGACGCATTCGGCTCGTACGTGAGCTTTGCGGGAAAGCCGTCTTCGCCGAGGGTGAGCGCCAGCGTCTTGCCGATCCGGACGTTCGCGAAATCATAGATGCCCTCGGCGGACGCCAGGATGCGCAGCGCTTCGGCGTACCCCACGCCCAGCGCCTCCATGGCCTTGGTGAACGTGTCGTCTTCCACGATCTCGTGCCTGCGCTCCACTGGCTTCACCGGCTCGATCGCCGCGGTCTCGAGTGCGGCCGGGGAAGGGATCGGACCCTCGTGCGGCCAAAGGAAAAATCCCCCGAGAACGAGGGAAATTCCGGCCATGGGAAGGATGAGGTGGGCAGGTCGCATCTGTCCGGCAGGATACCCCTACAGCGCCCCCAAATCCAGGGTGTCGGTGAAATGGATCTCCTTCACGAAATCCGGGGCGTGGCTCACCACGATGAGCGCGCCCTTGAAGAGGTCGAGCGCCTTGGCGATCACGGGGAGATGGCGGAAGTTGATGTGGTTGGTGGGCTCGTCCATGATGAGCAGTCCGGGCTCTTGCAAGACGAAGCGGGCGAAGCACAAGAGGCCCTTCTGCCCCTCGGAGAGCGCGCCCACCTTGGTGCGCAGCGTCTCGGAGTCGAGCAGGAATCGGGCGGCGGCGCGCCGCAGCGCCTCGTTGTTGGGGACGTCCATCACGCGCTCGAGCGAGGCGTACGCGGTCTCGTCGAAATCCAATCCGGAGAAGTCCTGCTTGTAGTAGCCCACCTTCACCCCGTCGGCGATCCTGGCGCCTTCGTCCGCGTTGGCGGCGAGCGTGCGCAACAGCGTGCTCTTGCCGATGCCGTTCGGCCCCGCCACCAGCAGTTTCTGCCCCTTGCGCAGCTTGAGGCTGACCTCCTTCGCCTGCGCCTCATGGTCCTTGATGACCTTCACGCTCGAGAGCGTCACCATGGGCTCGATGAAGTCCTGCGCGGGGATGTCGAACTCGGGGATGGTCTTGTCGTCGCGCTTCACGTCCACCATGTTCTCCTCGGCGTCGGCCACCTGGTCGCGCAGCTTCGCGGCCAAGGCGCGCATCTTGCCGCCCTTGTGGGAGAAGAAGTTGATCTTGTCCTTGCGGTCCTGGATCTCCTTGAGCATCCGCGCGTTCTGCATGCGGTCGCGCTCCACGCGCGCGGCGATGTCCTCCACCACGTTGAAGTAGTTGCCCTCGTAGCGCTCCACCTTGCCGGTGAACACGTCGAGGTGCAGCACCCCCTCGGTGAAGGCGTTCAGGAACTCGGCGTCGTGGGAGATGACCAGCACGGTCTTGGGATACACCATGAGGAACCCGGTGAGGTGCTCGATGCCGGCGGCGTCGAGGTTGTTCGTGGGCTCGTCGAGCAGCAGGATGTCCGGCTCCTGGATGAGCGCGTAGGCGAGCAGGAGGCGCGCCTGCTGGCCGCCGGAAAACTCCCCGACCTTCTTCTCGAGCGTGGCGGACAGGTTCACGATCTCGAGCACCTCCTTGATGCGGCGGTCGAGGTCGTACGTCTTTCCGGCAAAGGCGTGGGCGAAATAGTCGTGCACGCTTTCCTCGAGATGCTCGCGCGCCATCACCTGGCGGCCCACCGCGATGGTGGCCCCAGGCTTCACGTGGATGGCGCCGCTCTCGGGCTTGAGCTCGCCCGTGACGAGCTTGAAGATGGTGCTCTTGCCCGCGCCGTTTTGTCCCATCACCGTGAACTTGGCGTCCTCGCGCAGGGAGAACGAAGCCTCGTCGAGGATCGGGTTGTCCTCGCCGTAGCCGAAATTGACGTTCTCGAAGCGGATGATGACGTTTTTCTGGTCAGCCATGTGCGCGGGTTATAGCAAAAAAAACGAGACCCGGCAAGCCCCGTACCACAACCGGTGAAGGTATGGTTGTGGTACGGGGCAAGGGTCTCGGCGTTCAGTCGTGGCCGAAGCCGCGGTCGAGGCGTTTGAGCGCCTCCGCGCTCGGCGAGTCGTGAAACACGCGCAGGCGCGAAATGACGCTCGCGACGGCGAAGGCGATGCACAGGATCAGGAGCCCGTTGAGGAACTGCGAGCGTTCCTTCAGGCTCCAGGCGTCCGACATCCAGTCCTGGTGGAACGGGACGCAGGCGATGACGGCCACCCACTGCAGGAGCGCCTTCAGCTTCCCGAAGGAGGTGGCGCCGGTGTCCTTCTGGTGCCTGGCAAGCAGGGAGAACGGCCACCAGCGGTCGAACGGCCAGCGAGCAATCGTACCCAGGATTTCGGGAATCGCGAGCAGGCCGACCAGCCAAGGTGACATCAGGCCGAAGGAGGCGAACGCGGCCATGATGGCGAAGCACTTCACCTTGTCGCAGAACGGGTCGAGCGCCTTGCCGAGGTCGGTGCCGCCAGGATGGTTCATCTTTTCCCAGAGCCCGCGCGGAGCCATCTGCTCCCCGCGCGCGCGGTCGAGCACATGCGCCATGCGCCCGTCGAGGCGGTCGAAGATGCCGCACCAGCAGGCGAGCCCGATCCCGACCGTCACGAATCCCGCGAGGTATAGGCCGAAGGCCGCAAGCGTCCCCACAAGGCTCACGAGCGTGAGCATGTTCGGGGAGAACGGCCGCCACCCTCCGGAGAAGGCGAGGATGCCGCCCAAGCGCCGCAGCACCGAGGGCGTCCCGCATATGAGCGGAATAAGGATACCGAGAAGCCCGGCCCCCATGGCGCGCAGGAACGCGGCGTGGTGTTCGAGGAAAGGAACGAGATCGTCCATGGAACCCTCCGATGAGACTGTGGGATTCTTGCGGAAAAACCGGCCTTGGTCAAGGGGGAGGGGCGTGTTACCCTCGGCCCATGCCAGAAGAAGCGCCGAAGTCGAGATTCGTGCACCTGCACGTCCATTCCCATTATTCGCTTCTTGAAGCCCTACCCAAGGTCAAGAAGCTGATTGCGCATGTCCAAAAGTTGGGGCACGACGCGGTGGCGATCACGGACAACGGCAACCTGTACGGCGCGATCGAGTTCTACCAGAAGGCGGCCGAGGCCGGGGTGAAGCCGATCATCGGGATGGACGCCTACCTCGCGAAGGAGGGGAGGCATTTGAAGCGCGCCAGGATCGACACGAGACCGAATCGTCTCGTCCTGCTCGCGGAGAACAACGAGGGGTACAAGAATCTCGTGCTGTTATCATCGATCGGTTTCCTGGAAGGGTTTTATTACAAGCCGCGCATAGATAAGGAGGTGCTGCGGACGCATGCGAAGGGACTCATCGCGCTGTCCGGTGGGCATCAGGGAGAAATAGAAGAGGCGCTCAAGGAACATAACCAGGAAAAGGCGGTCGCGCTCATCAAGGAGTACGTGGACATCTTCGGGGAGGGCAACTTCTTCCTCGAGCTCGTGGACCGCCCGGAGATTCCGGAGCAGGAGGCGACGAACGCGCAGATGATCCAGCTCGGGAAGGAACTGGGGGTTCCTGTCGTTGCGACGAAGAATACGTACTATCTGAAACCCGGCGATGTCGAGGCCTGGAAGATCCTCAACTGCATCAAGGGGCAAAAGACCCTGGAGGATTTCGAGCGCCTCCAGCAATATGACTACGATGCCTCCATGGTGACCGGCGAGTACATGGAGGAGCGGTTCGCCGATTGTCCCGAAGCGATCGAGAACACGCGGCGTATCGCGGACCGCTGCAACGTCACGCTCGAATTGGGGAGCTGGAACTTCGCGGACTACAAGATCCCCGAGGGGAAGACCTTCGACCAGGTGCTGCGCGAACGCGCGTACGCGGAACTCCCGGGCAAAGGCGTGGCCGTGGACGCGGACGTTTCCACGCGCATCGACTACGAACTCTCCGTCATCGCGCAAAAGAAATTCGCGCCGTACTTCCTCATCGTGTCCGATTACATCGAGTGGGCGCGCAAAAACGGAATCGTCACCACCACGCGCGGGTCGGCCGCGGGTTCGCTCGTCAGTTTCGCGATCGGCATCTCCACGGTGAACCCGCTCACCTACAAGCTCCCGTTCGAACGCTTCCTGAACCCTGAGCGCCCCAGCGCGCCGGACGTGGACGGGGACTTCGCGGACAACCGCCGCGACGAGGTGATCGAGTACGTGCGGCAGAAATACGGGGCGGACAAGGTGGCGCAGATCTGCACCTTCGGCACCATGCTCGCGCGCGGGAGCGTGCGCGACGTCGGTCGCGCGCTCGGGGAAACCTACGCGTTCGTGGACCAGATCGCGAAACTCGTCCCGGAAGGGAGCCAGGGATTCCCGATGACGCTCGAGCGCGCGCTCGGCGAATCGGCGGATTTGAAGAAGTCGTACGACACGAACGCGGGCGTCCGCCGCGTCGTGGATCTCGCGCGGCAGATCGAGGGCTGCGCGCGCCACGTGTCCATCCACGCGGCCGGAGCGGTGATCTCGCCAACGGCGCTCACGGATTTCACCCCGCTGCAGATCGATACGCGCGAAGGCAAGGTCATCACCCAGTACGAGATGAAGTCCGTGGAATCCGCCGGCCTCCTCAAGATGGACTTCCTGGGAATCAGGAACCTCTCCATCCTCGGGGACGCGATCAAGCTCGTGAAGAAGACGAAAGACGTCGACATCGTGCTCGAGCAGATCCCGGTTAACGACGCGAAGACCTTCGAGCTGCTCGCGGAAGGGAAGACGATGGGTACGTTCCAGCTAAACGGCGACGGGGTGACCAAGTACCTGATGGACCTCAAGCCCAAGCGCATCGAGGACATCATGGCCATGGTGGCGCTCTACCGCCCGGGACCCATCGAATCCATCCCCGAATACATCCGTCGCAAGCACGATCCGAGCCTCGTGAAGTTCCTGGACCCGCGCATGGAGGAGATCCTGGATCAGTCCTACGGCGTGATCGTGTACCAGGACGACGTGATGCTGATCGCGATCAAGCTCGCGGGGTACTCGTGGCTCGAGGCCGACAAGCTGCGCAAGGCGATGGGGAAGAAGATTCCCGAGGAGATGGCGGCACAGAAGGAAAAGCTCTTGGCGGGATTCGTGAAGAACGGGCTCACGCCCGCCAAGGCGAACGACCTGTGGAAACTGATCGAGCCGTTCGCGGCGTACGGGTTCAACAAGGCGCACGCGGCCTCCTACGGGATGATCGCGTATGACACGGCGTACATGAAGGCGAACTACCCGGCCGAGTACATGACCGCGCTCATGACCGCCGAATGCGCCGACCTCGAGACCATCGCCGAGGCGGTGAAGGAATGCTCGCGCATGGGGATCGAGGTGCTGCCGCCGGACCTGAACGAATCGCTGTCGAACTTCACCTACGTGAACGACTCCACTATCCGCTTCGGGCTCGTCGCCATCAAGAACCTGGGCGAGGAGGTGATCGCGTCCATCATCGAGGAGCGCACCCGCCTTCGCCAAGGCTTCGGCGGGCAGGAGGGTCCGTTCAAAGACCTTTCGGATTTCGCCAAGCGCGTCACGCATCGCGCGTTCAACAAGAAGTCGCTCGAGGCGCTCATCAAGTCCGGCGCCATGGACCGGTTCGGGGAGCGCGCGCAGCTGCTCGAGAACGTGGACCGCATCCTCATGCTCAACAAGACGGCACAGCGCGAGCGCGAGGCCAACCAGGCGACCCTGTTCGCCGCAGCCCCGTCGGTGATGAACGAGTCCATCACGCTCAAGCCGAGCGCGCCGGCCACCATGCGCATGCGGCTCGCCTGGGAGAAGGAGCTTTTAGGCCTGTACGTGTCCGAGCATCCGTTCGCCGAGGCGGCCAAGTCGCTTGCCGAGCATCTCACGGCGTGCGGGGACGTCGCCGGCCTGAAGGACGGCGCGTTCGTGAAGTGCGGCGGGCTCGTGGCGAGCGTGAAGGAGATCGTGACCAAGAAAGGGGAGGCCATGGCGTTCGTCTCGCTCGAGGACCTGCACGGCAAGACCGAGGTGATCGTGTTCCCGAGCACGTATGCGCAGTGCAAGGAGCACATCGTGCCGGATTCGCTGGTGCTCGTGTCCGCGAAGGTCGGGAAGCGCGACGACGAGGAGGCGAAGCTGCTGGCCAACTCCTTCGTCGTGGTGCGCGAAGGAGAGGCCCAGGAACTGGCGACCATGCTCGCGTCAGGGATGTGGGTGCCCGAGAACGCGAAGGCGGGACAGGCGACCGAGGCGAACGAGGCCTCAAGGCCTGAACGCCTGCGTGCCTGCGAGCCTCCCGGTCAAACCAAACCGGCCATGCTGCATCGCGGGTCGCTCTCGATCGCGCTTCGGGGGAAGCCCGACCAGGAAATGATTGCGCAGCTGCGCGAGATCATCTCCTCGTGTCCCGGGACCGAACGCGTGTGCTTTTTGGTGGAAGCCGGAGGCGGCGTGCGCCGCATCGAGACCGATTATTGCGTGACCATAAGCGACGGGTTGGTGTCCGAGCTGGCGTCGCTCGTCGGCAGGCAGAATATCGTGTTACAATAGGGCACGATGCCCCCCAAACAGGCCAAATCAGGGAAACCCGCGAGCCGTAAGGCCTCCGATACGGACGTTTTCGCGTTGGACCGTCCCGACGTGCCCGCGTCCCACATGCACTCGCTCAAGCTGTACCGGCGCATCGCGCTTTCCTTCGTGTTGATCATGGCGGCGGTGCTCTGCGTCGTGCTGTACGTGTCCACGGTCGAGGCGCGCATCAAGGTGAAGCCGATCGGCGAGACCGTGAAGGCCGACCTCTTGCTCGACGTGGTGAAAACCCCCTCCCGCGAGAACGAGATCCGCGGGCGCGTGCTCACCGGGTCCATTTCGCGCACCGAGAATTTCAAGCCGAGCGGCCAGGGACAAAAGGAAGTGGTGGGGACGAGCCGCGGCACCGTGACGCTCACCAACAAGACCGGGTCGAGCCAGACGCTCGTGAAGACCACGCGCCTGCTCACCCCCGACGGGAAGTTGTTCCGCATCGACACCCAGGTGATCGTGCCTGCGGGCGGGAGCGTGGACGCGCCGGCGTACGCCGACCAGACGGGCGGCACCTTCGACATCGCCTCGGGCGTGAAGTTCACGGTCCCGGGCCTGCCGGTTTCAATGCAATCCGTCATTTACGCGGAATCGAAGTCCGCGTTCACGGGCGGCAAGAGGCTGGTGTCGGTCATCTCGAAGGAGGACATCGACCGCGCCGTCGAGGAGCTTAAGGGGAAGCTGGAAGCCGAAGAGAAGGGCGTGCTGCGCGAACAGGCGGGCACGGTGTTCACGGGCGAGTCGTTCTCCGCGGAAGTCACCGACAAGAAGGTTTCCGTCGAGGCCGGCACCGAAGCCGACGGGTTCGACGTCACGCTCACGGTGAAGCTCGTGGGGGTGTTCTACGACCGCCAGGGCGCGGCAAGCATGGCCGAGCGCAAGCTGTACGAGCAGCTGAAGCCGGGCCGCGAGTTCCGCAACGTCAATCTCGAAGCGCTTCAGACGCTCGTCGAAAAGGTGGATGCCGCGGGGGAAAAATCCACCGTGAAGGTGTACCTCGACGGGTTCTCGGTGCCGAGCACGAACAGCTCCGCGCTCGCCCCGTCGCGCTTCACCGGGAAGCGGGCCGAGGAGATCAGGAAGATCCTGGTGGACGAAGGGGTGGCCGAGGACGTGACCGTGGAATTCTTCCCGTTCTTCATTTCCAAGGCCCCGCGCCTGCCTGACCACGTGATCGTGGAGGTGGAATAGCAAGGTTGTAAGGGTGGTAAAGGTTGTAAAGGTGAAGGAGTTCTTGTACGCTTAGGGGCGGATTTTTGTTGATATGAACGAACAGGACAAACTCTTCGCCATGCGCCACAGCGGCGCTCATATCCTGGCGGCCGCGGTGACGGAGCTTTACCCCGGCGTGAAGCTCGGCGTGGGTCCGGTGATCGATGACGGGTTCTTCTACGACCTTGCGCTTCAGCATCCGATCACGGAAGAAGACCTCGTGGCGCTCGAGGCGAAGATGCGCGAGATCATCGCGCGCGACGACGCGTTCCGCCGCGAGGAGATGCCCATCGACCGGGCGATTGCCTTCTTCAAGGACGCGGGCCAGGATTTCAAGGTGGAGCTTCTGAAAGACCTGATGGAGAAGGGAACGACCAAGATCCGTCCGGAGGAATCCCAGGATGTCGAGGTCGGAGCGACAAGCGCGAGCGTGTACCACACGGGCCAGTTCGTGGACCTGTGCCGCGGCCCGCATGTCAGCACGTCGTCCGAGGTGGGTGACGCGTTCAAGCTGACGAAAGTTTCCGGAGCCTACTGGCGCGGGGACGAGAAGAACCCGCAGATGCAGCGCGTGTACGGCGTGCTGTTCGCGTCGAAACGGGAACTCGACGCGTACCTCACCATGATGGAGGAGGCGAAAAAACGCGACCACCGCAAGCTCGGCGCCGTGCTCGGGCTGTTCGCGTATTCGCCGCTGGTGGGCCCCGGGCTCCCCCTGTTCACCCCCAAGGGCGCATCCATGCGCCGCGCGCTCGAGGAGTTCGTGTGGAGCCTCAACCGCCGGTACGGCTACGAACGCGTGTGGATCCCGCACCTCGCCAAGGCCGACCTGTACAAGACCTCGGGACACTGGGACAAGTTCCAGGACGACATCTTCCACGTCACCAGCAAGAAGACCGACGACCTGTTCGTGTTGAAACCCATGAACTGCCCGCACCACGCGCAGATCTACGCGAGCGCCCCGCGCAGCTATCGCGACCTGCCGGTCCGTTTCGCCGAGAACACCACGGTGTACCGCGACGAGAACACGGGCCAGCTCGCGGGACTCACGCGCGTGCGCTGCATCACGCAGGACGACGCGCACATCTTCTGCACGCCCGAACAGGTGAGGGAAGAGGTGATGAACGTCGCGAAGGTCATCGACCGGTTCTACGCCGTCTTCGGGATGCCGCTCACCATCCGGCTTTCCACGCACGACCCCGAGCGCCCCGAGAATTATCTCGGAAATACTGACCTGTGGAAGCAGGCCGAGGATTCGCTCGCCGGGCTCCTCAAGGAGATGGGGAAGGACTACGAGGTGGGCGTTGGCGAGGCGGCGTTTTACGGGCCGAAGATCGACTACATGGCGACCGACGCCATCGGCCGCAAGTGGCAGCTCGCCACGGCGCAGCTCGACTTCAACCAGCCCGAGCGCTTCGAGCTCGAGTACGTGGACGCGGACGGGGCGAAAAAGCGTCCGGTGATGGTGCATCGCGCCATTCTCGGGTCCATCGAGCGCTTCCTGGGCGTCGCGATCGAACATTACGCGGGCGCGTTCCCCATGTGGCTCGCGCCGGTGCAGGTGCGGCTCTCCAGCGTGGGCAAGGACCACGTGACGCACGCAGGACGGCTGGGCGAGGCATTGTCCGCGGCCGGGATCAGGATCGAGATCGACGACTCCGACGAGAAGGTAGGGAAGAAGGTGCGCAACGCCGCGCTCATGAAGATCCCATGGACGATCGTGGTCGGGGGCAAGGAGGTGGAAGGCGGCGACCTGCAGGTGAAGGTGTTCGGGAGCGAGGAAGCGCTCGTGATCCCGCAAAAAGACCTGGTCGCTCGCGTTCTCGACGCCGCCAAGATGCCAGCTTAGGACGAATCGAAAACCGCCCCGATGGGGCGGTTTCGGTTCACTTTGGCGAGATCCGGTTCCTGATGCGCATGAGCGTGAGTTGCCGGGCGCGCTGCCCCTCCTTGGACAGCCCGGTCCTCGCGGCGAGTTCGTTCCCCAGTTTCCCGAGTTCCTCATTCTTCGCGTCGTATTCCGAGCGCAGACGTTTAATCTCGCCGCCGAACATCCCGCGCACGTCGGTCATGTACCTGCTCCAGCGGGACACGGACAGCTTCTCGACGTCCACCCCGAGCTTCTTGAGGCTGCCGCCGAGCCGATCCAATTCCTTCAGGAGCGCCGCGATGCGGTCTTGTGCCTCCATCGTCCGGTCCACGCGCGCCCCCATCTCCTCGATGCGCTTCGCGCGATCCGCGTGCGGCGTCTTCGCGACCTTGCCCTCGAAGAACGCCTCGGCCACGGAGTCCTCCTCCGCCTTCTTGAGTCCCGGGGACAGCGCCTCGGCCATCTCCGGTCTCTCCTTCATCTTGGCGCGGATCTTTTCGGCCTTGGCCGACGCTTTCTCCTCGGGCGGATGCGCCTTCACGACCCCGTGTTCCTTCCTGAACTTCCATCCCTTGAGCGGGTGGTCGCCCTTGGCCTCCTCCTTCTTGATCTCCTCCTGCTTGGCCTTCCATTCGTCGGCTTCCTTGGCCAGTTCGCGCGCGGTCTTGTCCTCGAGGTCGTCACCGAACTGCTCCACCAGCTTGAACGCGAGCGACCCGATGACGCGTTCCTGTTCGGCCATCTGTTCCATGATCACCCGGTGCTTCATGTCCGAGAGCCCGGGCGCCTCCTGCTTCGCTTCGAGCTTCGCCATCTCCGCGCGCGCCTGGTCGATGCGCTTGAGATACGCCTCCGCGCGCGAGGACTTCGGCCGGGTCTCTTCGAGGATCTTCTCGCCCGCCTCGATCGCCTTTTTCGGCGCCTTCGGTCCCTCCTCGCGCCTCTTCGGGGCAGGCGCCGCGACTTCGGGCTGGTCCTTAGAACTCCAGCGCTTGATTTCCGGGGTGGCGCGTTCCGCTCGAGGCATATGTGGGGATGAAATACATCCCAAGTATATCACGCAAAGAAAAAACCCCGAAGTTCGGGGTCGATGCGGCGTCCTGATCGCGTCGCGTCAGCGGTCGCCCTGGCCTTGGGCGGCGATGCGCAGATCCTCCCAGGGCTTCCTGAACAATCTCTTGCGGTCGGAGTACAGTTCGAGCGCGATCATGGGCCTGGGCAGCCCCTTGAACCACTTCGTAAGGATCGCCAGGTAGCGCTGCCCGTCCTCGTCGACGTACTGCCTCGATCGCTGACGCGTCCGCAGTTCAGGATTCCCGCTCGCCCAGTCGGCGGGAAGGCGTTTGTCCTGCGCTCGGCGCCCGTTGGTGAGCACCACGCACAGGGAGTCCTCGAGTCGCGTGTCGAGGAACCCGTGGTCGATCTCCAGGACGCACTCGAGGCCGTACTGCGCTACGAGGCCCGAGTGCTTTCCGCGCTCGACGAGCAGCTTCGCCGCGACCACGTCGAGGATCCTCGCCCGCTCCTTGCGGATGACGCTGACGGCTTTCCCGGTAGAAAGTTGGAGCACGTTCCCGAACGGTTTCTGCACGGATCACCTCCTTGTAGGGAACCGGTCGAGGATACCCGAAAATGGCCGTTTTGTCAACCGTTCCTTCGACAAACGCCGGGAATATCAGTATCTTCACCGCATGGACAAGAAGCCCAAAATCATCGTCCTGGTCGGACCCACCGCCTCGGGGAAGAGCGCGCTCGCGCTCGAGCTCGCCCGGCGGTTCGACGGCGAAGTGCTCGCCGCGGATTCGCGCACCGTCTACAGGGGGATGGACGTTGGGACCGCGAAAGGAGTTGGGAGTTGGGAGTTGGGAGTTGGTATGCCCGGGGATGGCCCGACGGACATCAAGCGATTATTTTCGGGCGGAAAGGCGTATGTCATCGATGGAATCCGGCATTGGGGATTCGACCTGGCGGAGCCGGATGAGCCGTACTCGGTCGCGGACTTCAAGCGGTACGCGGACGCGAAGATCGGCGACATCCTGAAACGGGGGAAACTGCCGATCGTCGTCGGCGGGACGGGATTATGGGTGAAGGCCATCGTGGATAACCCGACGTACGCGGACACCCCGCCCGTGTACGCGTTGCGCGCGCAGCTTGATGCGCGGGGGCTCGGCGACCTGTTCGCCGAGTACAAGCGGCTGGATCCCGAGGGAGCCGAAGTGATCGACCGCGACAACAAGCGCCGCGTGGTGCGCGCGCTCGAAGTGACGCTCGCGACCGGCAAGCCGTTCTCGCGGCAGCAGACGAAAGGGGAGCCCAAATACGATGCGCTCCAGATCGGCCTGACCGTCCCGAGGGAAGAGTTGAATCGTCGTATCGACGAACGCGTGGAGCGGATGGTGGCGGAAGGATTGGTGGACGAAGTACGGAGTCTGAAAAAGAAATACGGCTGCGACACCGAGTCCATGACCGGGATCGGCTACCGTCAGATCTGCGCATTTTTGGACGGGAAGACGTCGCTGGCCTCCGCTGTCGAAGAGGTGAAAAAAGCCACGCGCGATTACGCCAAGCGGCAGTTGACCTGGTTCAAGCGCGACGCGCGGATTAGGTGGGTGAAGAACGGGGAAGAGGCGATTCGACTGGTTGAATCTGTCATTGCGAGGAAGGAGCGAAGCGACCGACGAAGCAATCTCCCGTCGCGCGGGAGATTGCTTCGTCGGTCTCCGGCCTCCTCGCAAAGACAATGAGGATGCACATCGTGGCTACTCCTTCTTGAGGTGCTTATATTTTTCCGACGCGTATTCCTTGTAGGCGCGGAAGTCTTCTTCAAGCAATGCGACGAGGGTTGCAAAATCCTCCGGTTCCCAGCCCGAAAAGCTCTCCTTTTTTATTCCTTCAAGCGACTCATCCAACTTTCCTCCCTCAGCCCAACTCCTGAAGTCTCGGATGGCTCCACGATTAAATCCCTCCTCGTCGACGAGGCTTTCGAGCGTATTTGAAGAGTCTTCCGGAAACTTCGCGATTGATCGTTCCAACGAATCTCGCAGTTTCTGATTTCCTGAAATATATTGACGTGCTGCTTCATTGATTTGGTCAACCGACGGGCGCCTTTTCATCGCTTGTGACGCCTCGAATCGTTCTGATCGCATTCCTTCCATAAAATTCTTTTTTAGGTTACGTCGATTAACCTTCCAACTTCACGAGCAGCATGTTGCGCGCCTCCTTGGCGTCCGCGGTCCCTTCGGTCTCCTTCATCACCATGCCGATCAGGAATTGGAGGAGCTGTTTTTCCCCAGCCTTGTAGCGCGCGACCTCGGCGGGGAAGTTCGCGATCACGCGGTCTACCGCCGTGGCGATCACTCCGGCGTCTTGCATCGCACCCAAGCGCTTGTCCTCCATCACGTGGCTCGGGTCCGCGCCGCTCTCGAGCATCTCCTCGAGCGCGACCGCGGCGTTCGTCTGGTTGAGCTTGCCGGTGGCCACGAGCACGAGCAGCTCGGCGAAGTTCTCGGCGTCCACCTTCATCGTGCGCACGTCGCCGCCGCGCGCGGCAAGCGCGCCGAGGAGCTTCGTCGTGAGCCAGGACGACACGAGCTTGCCGATGCGGGAGCGTTCCTTTTCCCATACCGCTTCCTCGGCGCCGTCGAGTTCGGGAAGTGCCTGCAGCCAGGCGTGCATCTCGGAGAATACCGCCTCGGCGAAATCCGCGAGGGAGGGGTCTTCCACGATCTGGCGCGCATCCTCGCCCTTGAGCGCGTATTCCGAAACGAACCGCGCGCGCTTGGCGGAGGGGAGCTCGGGCATCTTGGCGCGTTCGACGTCGGCGAGTTCGGAGAGTTCGAGCGGGGGGAGGTCAGGCTCGGGGAAGTAGCGGTAGTCGCCCTCGGCCTCCTTCACGCGCTGCGGCTCGGTCTTTTGAAGCGCGTCGTTCCACCCGCGCGTGGTGGATTCCGCGGGCGGGCTGTCGGCCTCCCACAGCTCGCCCTGACGCTTGATTTCGTAGGCGAGGGCTCGCTCCACGTGCCGGAACGAGTTCAGGTTTTTCACCTCGGTCTTGGGGTGGAACTTGGGGCCCACGACGTTGCCGTCCGCGTCCAACTCGCGCATGGACACGTTCGCGTCGCATCGAAGCTGGCCTTTCTCCATGTCCGCATCGCTGACTCCAAGCGTCCGCGCGATGAGGCGGAGTTCGGTGAGGAACGCCTTGGCCTCGGCGGGCGAGCGGAAATCCGGCCCGGTCACGATCTCGACGAGCGGCACGCCGGCGCGGTTGAAATCCACGTAGGTCTGTGCCAGCCCTGAGCCGGTCGAAGGGTGCACGTTCTTGGCCGCGTCCTCCTCGAGATGCGCGCGTTCGATGCGGATCGTGGCCACCGGACGAGGAGCGTCCTTCGCGTGCACCTCGAACGTCAATTCCCCTTCCGATGCGATCGGCTGGTCGTATTGCGAGATCTGGTACCCCTTCGGGAGGTCGGGGTAGAAATAATGCTTGCGGTCGAATTTGGAACGCGGCGCGATGGCACAGCCCAGCGCAAGCCCCATGCGCACGCCCATCTTCACCGCTTCGGCGTTCACCACCGGCAGCGTCCCAGGTTGCCCAAGACACACCGGACAGGTATTGGCGTTGGGCGCGGCCCCGGCCTCGTGCGCCGGGCAGCCGCAAAACATCTTGGTCTTCGTCTTGAGCTGGACGTGGATCTCCAACCCGATGACGGGCTCCAGTCGTTTCATACCCTAGGAGCCTAGCGCAAGGCTATTGTCCCTTCAAGCTCCGGTACACGATCACGTTCGCGAGCACGATGGCCGGATTCACCAGCACGGCGGCCACGGCCGGGAAGATGCTGTCCGTGATCGTGACGAGCCGCACCTGCACGTCGGCGTTGAGACCGGCTGCGGCGGACACGGCCATGCCGGCCACTACGGCGAGCACGGCGCCGACCACGATCCCGACCACGATGAACACGGCGTTCGGGATGAGGATGCGCACGAGCACCGGCCAGAAGCGGCCGGTCACGAGCGATCGGCTTGCCGTTAGCGCCGCCTTGGCGCGCGCGCCGTCGATCGCGAACGCGTACGTCGAGAACGCGTACGCCACGGCCCAGCGCACCGTGAGCACGGCCGCCACCACGACGCCGGCCACGAGCAGGACGTTTGCAAGCGCCGTGAGGGCGCCCAGTTTCGTGGCGGTCGCGATCACGGTAAGGATCATCCCCGGCACGATCCCGATCGCGAGCGCGCCCAGCATCACCAGGAACACGAGCACGCTCACGAGCGCGGCGCCCCAGAAGCTCTTCCACGCGTCACGCAGGGCCGTCTTCACGTCCAAGCGGCGTCCCGAAAGCTTCGCGTCCGCGAGCCTTGCCATCGCGAGGAAGGTCCACACCCCGAGCACGGGCGCGACCACCGCGTTCGCGATCCAAAACAGCGCCGTGCCGGCCCCTTCGAGCGCCGTGAGCGGCGCGCCGGACACCAGCTTGGTGGCGGTGGGGTAGAACGCGAGCGCGATCACGTCGAGGAGCGCCACCACCAGCATCCATCCGCTCACGCTCATGAAATCGACGAACGAGGACCGGTAGGATTCCCAGCTGCGGTCGATGATCTCGCCGATGGAAACGAGTTTGGGCATATCAGGTGAGGAAGAATTCCGAGACGTTTTTCCAAATGAGTTCATGGACCTCTTCCTTGCTCAGGAGGCGGTCCCCGTCCATGCATTCGATCAGGCGGAACCTGGGGAACCGGGCGGCCATGTCAAGATAGCACTCCTCGCCGTTGCGCAGGTATTCGATGTCGCTCTCCACGATGTCGAGGCCGGTCTTGCCGTCTTTCGCTCCCGCCTGCCGTTTCAGCTCGATCGCGATGTCCGCCGGGACGTGCAGGACGAGGTTCAAGTCCGGACGCGGGATGCCCATGATCTCGTGCTCGAGCTCGTCGTTCCAGGCGAAGTACGCGTCGCGTTCCGCACGGTCCTTGATGTACGACCCTTGGTGGCCCATGTTGCTCGCCACGTAGCGGTCGGTCACGACATGCGTTCCGGCCATCATCGCCTGACGGATCTCCGGAGCCGCGTCGAAGCGGTCGAGCGCGTAGAAGATGGAGGCACGCTTCCCGAAACTGTCCGAGGCCGGGCCGAACCCGCCGCGTAGGAATTTCTCGACGAAATACGCCGAGGGTTTCCCGTATCGAGGGAACGAGATGGAGTGCACGGGCAGGCCCTCGCGTCGCATGCGGGCGATGAGCAGCTCGGTCTGGGTCTTTTTCCCCGCGCCGTCCGTCCCGTCGATCACGATGAACCTGGGCATACCCGTCGAGGATTATAGCAGAAATCACCCGGTGCTGCCCCATCCGCCGCGGCTGGGCGCGTCCAAGGCCGTCACCTCTTCAAAGGCCGCCCGGGAAATGGGAAGGATCATCCCCTGGCAGAGTCGTTCGCCCTTGCGCACGACGACGTCAGCGTCCGTCGCGTTCTGCAGTCCGAGCAGGATCTCATCGTCCGGCCCGCAGAAATCCATGTCTACGATGCCGATGGAATGGGGGACGATCAGGCCTTTCTTGCGGAACAGGGATGAGCGCGGGGCGACCACGAGCGCGTGGCCTTCCGGGACGCACACGACCAGCCCGGTGCGCAGGCGGACCTGTCCGCCAGGAGGGATGACGGCGTCTTCGACCACGGCAAGGTCGAATGCGCACGCGCCGATGGTCTGATACGCGGGAATCTCGGCGTCCGGATGCCGGCGGAAGATCTTCACGGGGATAGGCATATCCCGGGCATTGTGAACGGAAAAGAAAAATGACGCCAGATGGCGTCATGCGCGCGCGTCAGGGTCAGGCAGGAGCGTCTTCCGCGAACCCGGCCATGTCCACGCCTTGGCAGCGATCGAGCCCGCCGTCGTCGGGGTCGATCACCCCGTAGACGAACTCCGCGAGCCGGTCCGCGAGCCACTCGACAAGCTCGTCGTCGGTCGGGACCTTGTAGGCGCGGACGTCGTATTCCGCCTCGCGCAGCGCCGCCTCGATCGCGTCGTCGCCGATCGCGATGCCGATCCGTCCGCCGTCCCCGCACACCGTCTCGTTCACGGACACGCGGTCGAATCCGTAGGGATGCCCGTCGCGAGTGGTGCGGGCCGCGAACATCCCCGCGAGCTCGAGCGCGTCGACGAGGATCTCGTCGCAGAACTTGTAGATGTACGCGTCGTCGGGGTCGGTGGGTGAGCGGGTGCTCACGGCGAGGACCGGCGCCGCCTGTTTGGGGAACCGGCTCAGCACGTCGGCCACGATGATGGCGGCGTTCATGCCGGGCGGCTCTTTGACCAACACGATCGGACAGACCCGCAATTCCTCGGTGAGCATGCCTTCCTCCCTTTGTGACAGGCGGCGCGAATCATAGGCCAAAACCGTCCTTCCGTCAAGGTGCCCACACCCCTGTGCACAACCCTCTTGTGGCGGGGGAATGGGCTGTTACCATGCGCTGGCAACGGAGGAGGTTGCCGCGTATGGAGAACCAGGATGTCCAGTTCGTGCGTAAGAGCGTCGAAGACCGACGCGCGGTCTTCGAGCGGGTCACCCGCGGGGTCGACGGGACCCAGACGCGCGACGAGGTCGTCGCGTTCGGGGACGGGGAATCCGTCCCGTACCGTTCCTTCATCGAGAAAGGGGTGTTCGAGCTTGCCCGGCCGTTCCTGCATTCGCCGGATTCCAACGTCACGGCGCTCGACACGAAGAAGCTCGCGGGGCTGTGCGGGGCCATGCTCGCGCGCCAAAGCCGCATCCCGGGCACGGTCGTCGAGGTGCTCGTGAAGGAATTCTTGGTGACCACGCCCGAGGAGGCCGCCGAGCTCGGGGTCGCCGTGGGCGAGATCAAGACGAAGAAGCTCGAGGGGATCATCGAGCGCGTGCTCATCCAGTACGGGGACGACTCCGTGCAGGAGCTCGAGCACGCCACGGTGCTGTTCAACTCGGTGAGCAACCTGGCGACCAAGATCATCGAGGACCGCCGGCTCGCGGGATTCATCGAGCAGTCCAGCCGCTACGTGCTCTACACCGAGCGCGACCCGGTCACCGGGCAGTGGCTGTACCTGCGCGAGAAGCGGATCATGGGAAGCGCGCATGGGGAAGAGTACGTGCGCCTCATGGACCGCCTGTTTCAGATGTACGCGCGGCTCGCGGAGGCGCTCACCGGGCACTACAAGACGTTGAAGCCCATCGCCGAGGCGACCTACGACATCCGTGGCGACGGGACCAAGCTCCGGCTCGACGAGCTCACGGACGAGAAGGAGATCAAGGAATTCAACCGCGTCTATAAGTTCGACCTCAAGACCCGCGCCTGCGACACGGCGCGCATCGTCCTTCCGGCCTCCACCATCACCAACCTGGCGATGGTGGGGAACGGCCGCAGCTTCGAGCACCTGCTCAAGCGCCTGTATTCCTCGGGGAACCCCGAGTACGCGGACCTGGCCGGCCGATTGCATGAGACGCTCAACCGGTTCATCCCCAAATACGTGAAGCGGGCTTCTCCCGAGGGGGAACGGCACATGATGGAGCCGGAGCGCGTGGCGCGGCAGCAGATCGAGCGGGAATTCCCGGAGTTCCGGAAATTCGAGCGGTCCTGGAAGGAGGTCGAGTGGGTGGAGACGCCGGAATTGATTTCCGACTCGTCGGAGCCCATTTGGCATCTGCTCGCCGCGAGCTACTACCCGCACGTGCGAGTGCCGTTTCACCAGATCGTCCGTCGGTTCATGACCGTGCGCAGGGAGAAACTGGTCGCGCTTTTGAAGGAGATCGTGGGGGAGCGCGAGACCCGTCGCGACCGCGCCGGCCGCGCGTTCGAGCATGGGTACCCGTGCGCGTTCGAGATCGTTGGCAACTTCGGCATCTTCCGCGACCTGCATCGCCATCGCATCCTCACCCAGCAGCGACAGCTGCTCAACCCGCACCTGGGCTTCACCGTCCCCAAGGACGTGGAAGACGTCGGGATGAAGGAAGAGGTGCTCGCGCTCGTCGCGAAGGTCGGCGCGCTCTACGACAAGCTCGAAGCCGCGGTGGGCCCGGAGGCGGCGCAATATTGCGTCACCTTCGGCCACCACATCCGGTTCATGATGGGGTTCAACCTGCGCGAGGCGCAGCACCTGTGCGAGATCCGCTCGATCCCGCAGGGCCACCCCGATTACCGCCGCGTGGTGCAGAAGATGCACGCGGAGATTTCCCGTCGCGCCCCATGGATCGACGAGATCGGATTGCTCTGCCACGTGGACCACAACGATTACCCGTGGTCCCGCGCCGCGTCCGAGGCCAGGCAGTCGGCCAAGCGGCTGGAAAAGGGGATTACGGAGGAGTGACGACGAGACGGGACCGCGAGGCCCCGTCTTTTTCATCCGTGAGCAAAACGCTCCGGCCGGAGCGTTTCATTCACCGGTCTCTTGAGCCGCGCGGTCGCGTTCGCGGATGAGTCCGGCGAGGAGTTCGCGGCCCTGTCGTTCGGAGGCGTCGAGGCCGAGCGTCTCCTTCTCGATCACGAACGCGGTCGCGAGGTCGAGGGCGCCCTCGGCGTCCCCGCCGTCCGAAAGCGCATGCGCCGCGCGTTCGACGAGCGCGAAGTGCATGTGCTCGCGCTGCACCTCGTCCTCCACCTGCAACCAGATCTCCTTCTCCACGAGGTCGTCCACGGGTTGTGCCGAGGCGAGACGTCCGTACAGGTACGCCAACAGCTCGGATCGCACGTCGTCGGTCGTCGCCCCCGAATAATCCTTTTCCGGCAGGCGCTTCGCGAGCGACGCGTAGAATCCTTCCAGGTCGCTGAGCGGATGCTGGGGATCGAAGTGGCGCTCGACCGTGGGATACGGCGGCTTCATGGAGAGCGTGATCCGCTCGGGGTGCGTGGAGATGTCCGACGCGATCAACGCCCGGAGCAGGGCATAGGCGGTGTCGAAATCCACGTCCGTGTCCACGAACGAGTAGAACACGCGCGCGAGCGGCACGGCGACCGGGTCCTTGAAACGGTCGATGTGCGCCACGACGAGGTCTTTCATGAACGTGGCCTGGTTGCGGCTGCGCTGCGGTTCGCCGATCGCGTAACTTTGCCGGTGACGCAGCCACTGGAGCCCTTCGGTCGCCGGCAGCCCGAGCAGGCGCAGCACGCCCATGGTTTGCGAGAATCCCACCGTGACGCGGTAATCGACGTTCGTCCCAAGCACCCCCTCGATCTTCTTCACCCCGTAATCCAACCCCATGAACGCGCAGGCGTTCGCGAGATAGGACTCCTGCGAGATGAACGCGCGTTCGACCAGTTCGTCGCGCTGCGCGGGGGTGAGCGGGGCAGGAAGTTTGGCCGGTTCGGAAACCGGAACAGGCCCCACGCCGTCTTCCGGGGGTTTGATCGGGGGTTCGTCGAGCTTTTTGAGCGCCGCTTCCTTGTCCAGTTTCTCCCAATCCAGTTTTTCTTTCGGGATGTACGCGTATGTCCCGCGCGGCACGGAGGTGATGGCCACGGTCCAGCGCGTGGTGTCGATCGCGAACAGGTGGATGGCGTCGCAGTGGGGCTCCTGGTCCTCCTTGCGCGCGTCGAGACCGAGCAGCAGGACGCGGATGGTCCCGGAATCCGGCAGCTCGCCCGCTCCAACCTGGCGATTCTCGTCCGAACGCCTGGCGATCGTCTCTTCCACGACGTCTTCGATCGACTTCTCGTGCACGCCGAACGCCGAAGCGGTCGCGAAAAATCCGGTCATCATGAGGAGGATCGGAAACACGAAGATGATGAGGGCTCGTCCCGCTCGGCGACGCATACACGTATGAAGCTACGCCAAGCGAACGAAAGGAGCAATGATCAGCCGATCTTGAAGTGCTTGGAAAGGCGCGGTCCGGTCTGGCGGTAGTAGTTGGACACGAGGCTCGCGTCGCCGTAGCAGATCTCGCTCGGGGCCGTGAGGCGCTCGAACACCATCTGGCACACGGGCTGGCCGTCGCGCAGCACGAAATCGCGGTCATGCGTGAACACTTCGAGCACTGCGGGCGTCCCCATGGTCTCGCCCTCCCGACCGTATCCCCAGCCCGGATCGAAGAACCCGGCGTAATGCGATCGGAACTCGCCCATCGTGACGTCGTAGGGGAGCATCTCGGCCGCGAACTCGCGCGGGACGCGGAGGAACTCCTTGGTGGCCAGGATGTAAAATTCCCCGCGGCGCATCACGAACTGGCCGTCCGGCGGCCGCACGATCGGCTCGAAGAACTCGCGCGGGTCATGGTCGCGCCTCGCGTAGTCGAGCATGCGCCCCATGGTCGGGCCGCAGCGGTAGCCGACCACGTCGTGGCTCGTGAGGTCGAGCGTCATGCTGATCCCCGGCTGGTTGGCGAGCTTGCGCAGCGGGAGCGCGACCCCGTCCGCGTCGCGCAAAAACCCGTAGCGCGCGTACTCGCGTCGAAGCTCGTCGGCTTCGAGGTGCGCGTTGCCGGTGAAGAACCGCATCTGGTTCAA
Source organism: Candidatus Uhrbacteria bacterium RIFCSPHIGHO2_01_FULL_63_20 (assembly GCA_001791045.1). Lineage (GTDB taxonomy): Bacteria > Patescibacteriota > Patescibacteriia > UBA9934 > GWF2-40-263 > 2-01-FULL-63-20. Next base: position 37,444 of record MGDT01000006.1, read on the forward strand.
TCGTTCGCCGTAGCCCAGGCGCACCGGAAAGGATTTGGGCGTCACCTCGAGCCATAGCTCGCCGCGGTAGCCGCGCGGGACGTAGTCGAACGCCGGGACCCCGTTCGCGATCAGGCGCGTCTGCAGATTGATGCGGCCCGAGGAGGACTTGTTGTTGGTGGTGCCGAACACGCCCGACGGGAGGTCGAGCAGCTCGTTCAGCCGGATCCAGTAGATCCCGTTCAACTCGAGCGGCTGGGTGAGGGAAGCGGGGAACAAGATGCCGCGCTTCAGGATGTCGCGGATCTTCTCGCCCGGCTGGGGAAGGAAGCTGCCGCGCATGCGGTACAGCTCGCCCGACACGGACAGGTCCAGGCTCGAGGGCTGCAACGAGCCTTCGTCGGCCTCGCGCACGGCGCCATGGCGCAGGAGTTCGCGGATATGTTGGATGGCGAGGGCGGCGGAACCCATATAAACAAAAAGGAGGGGGTCCTCCAGGCGGCTAGCGTAGCAGACGCGAAGCGAGAAGGTCAAAAGGAAAAAAGGACCGAATTTGGCCCTACCTTCCTTTCGTCCTTGGTCCTTTCGTCACGCCTGGATGTGGATCGCGGGGCCCATCGTGGTCGCGACGGTCGCGGACTTCACGTAGATCCCCTTGGAGCTGGCCGGCTTCATCTTCTTGATAAGCTCGATGAGCGCGGTCAGGTTCTCCTTGAGCTTCGCCTCGTCGAAGGACACGCGGCCGAAGATCTGGTGCACGTTGCCGGCGCTGTCGTTCTTGAAGGTCTGCTTGCCGGCCTTCTGCTCGGCCACCATCTTGCCCACGTTGGGACCCACGGTGTCGGTCTTCGGGTTGGGCATGAGCCCCTTGGGACCCAGCGTCTTCGCGAGCTTGGCGAGCTTGGGCATCATCGCCGGGGTGGCGACGGCCACGTCGAAGTCGATCACCTGCTTGGTGGCGATCTCGGCGATGAGCTCTTCGCCGCCCACCAGGTCGGCGCCGGCCGCCTTGGCCTCCGCTTCCTTCGCGGCCTCGACGAACGCGGCCACGCGCTTGCTCTTGCCCACGCCGTGCGGGAACGCGATGGTGCCGCGCACCTGCTGGTCGCCCTTGGTCGGGTCGATGCCCAGGCGCACGTGCAGCTCGACCGACTCGTCGAACTCGCGCTTGGGCAGGGTCTTCACGAGCGCGATCGCCTCGTCCACGGTGTAGGTCTTTTTCGGATCGACCATCTTCTTCGCCTCCAAGGTTTTCTTACCGGCCATATGGTTGTGGTGTTAGCGGCTTAACGCCTCCCACGATTAAATTATTTTTTTCCAACTCACGCCTTGTTCCTCTCCTCCATCCAGTCGCGGTACACGATGCGGAAGTGCATCCAGAAGAGCGGGGCGGCGATGATGAGCAGCGACAGGTCGCGGGTGGCCGACTGCTGCTTCTGCACGAGCGCCTGCTTGGCTTCGTTGCCGCGCTGGATCTCGCACTGCTCGGGGGTCTGGTAGGCCGGGTCGCAATACACGGCGTAATTGGGGGCGTCGGCAGCCGGGAAGACGAACGTCTTGAGCGAGATGTTCACCAGGTCCGCGACCGAGAACACCAGGATCATGAGCGTGACGAACGACACGAGCGAGAAGTAGATGCGCAGGATGACGCTTCCTCCTTTGGTCATATAGGTCGAATAGGTCTTATTGGTCCTATTTATACCACGTCCACGCCCATCTGCCTTGCGGTACCTGCGATGATCTTCATCGCGGCGTCCACGTCCTTCGTGTTCAGGTCCGGCAGTTTCTTCTCGGCGATTTCCTTCAGCTGCGCCTTGGTGATCTTGCCGGCCTTGTCCTGGTTGGGCTTGCCGGAACCCTTCTTGATGTTGGCGGCCTTCGCGATGAGCTGCGAGGCCGGGGCGATCTTGGTCACGAAGTCGAAGCTGCGGTCCTCGTACACGTTGATGATGATCGGCACCACCTCGCCGCGACGATCCTGGGTCGCGTCGTTGAACTGCTTCACGAACGCCGCGATGTTCAGCCCGTGCTGACCGAGCGCCGGACCGACCGGCGGGGCCGGGGTGGCCGCGCCTCCCATGATCTGGAGCTTGACTTGGGTTACGAGTTTCTTGGCCATACATCAATCAAATCTTCTTGATCTGGAGGAAGTCGAGCTCGACCGGCGTCTCGCGGCCGAACATGGACACGAGCACCTTCACCTTGCCGCGCTCGGCGTCGATCTCGGACACCTTGCCCTCGAAGTTCTTGAACGGCCCGTCGACGATGGTGACCGGGCTGCCGGCCTCCACGTCCACCGTGAACTCCGGCTCGTTGATCCCCATGCGCTTCTGCAGCGCGGCGATCTCCTCGTCGGCGATCGGGGTGGGCGTCGTGCCCGTGCCGATGAACCCGGTCACGTTGGGCGTGTTGCGCACCACGTACCACGAGTCGTCGGTGACCAGCATGTCCACGAGCACGTAGCCGGGGAAGATCTTTTCCTCCACCGTCTTGCGCTTGCCGTTCTTGATGCGGATCTTCTTCTCCTTGGGGACCAGGACCGAGAAGATCTTGTCGGTCATGTCCATGGTCTCGATGCGCTGCATCAGGTTCTCCTGCACGTTCTCCTCGTAGCCGGAGTAGGTGTGGATGGCGTACCAGCGGCGGCCATGCTTGGCGATCTGTTTAGGCATACCTCCTTACTTGGAAAGACGGATGAGCTGCTCGAGCCCGAGCGACAGCGCCCAGTCGAGCGCGGCGAACGCCGCGGCCAGGGCGACCCCGACCACGATCACGAGCGCGCTGTAGCGCACCACGTCCGCGCGGCTGGGCCAGGCGACCTTCTCGAGTTCCTCTTTGGCTTCACGCAGGTACCGGAGGAACCAGATGACCGGATTGCGCGTTTTGGCGGCGATTGCCTCCATAATTGCTATCTAAAAACCCCTTTCGGGGCGATGTGGGGATAATAAAGGAGGGGGTGGAAAGTGTCAACCCGGCCTAGATGTCGAGGTTCTTCACCGCCTTGGCGTGGGTCTGGATGAAGCGCTTGCGGGGAGCGACGTCGGCGCCCATGAGGACGTCGAAGATCTCGTCGGCCTTTTCGGCGTCCTCGATCGTGACCTGCTTCATGACGCGGGTCGCCGGATCCATGGTGGTCTCCCACAGCTGCTCGGGGTTCATTTCCCCCAACCCTTTGTAGCGCTGGATGTTCACTTTCACGCCCTCGACCATCATCGCCTGTTCCGGCGCTTCGGCGGCTTCGCCCCCCTCAACCTCCTCAACCCCTTTCGCCTTGGCCTTTTCCGCCTTCTTCTTACCCGACGCGCCGACCAGTTCTTCAACCGCTTTCGCCTTCTCGTCATCGGAGAACGCGTAGCGGAATTCCTTCCCGACCGCGACGCGGTAGAGCGGCGACTGCGCGATGTAGATATGACCGGTGCGCACGAGGTCGGGGAAGTAGCGGTAGAACAGGGTGAGGAGGAGCGTGCGGATGTGCGCGCCGTCCACGTCGGCGTCCGTCATGATCACGACGCGGTCGTAGCGCAGGTCGTCCAACTTGAACGACTCGCCGATCGAGGTTCCGAGCGCGATCACGAGCGACTTCACCTCGTTGTTGGCGAGCATCTTGTCGAGCCGCGCGCGCTCCACGTTCAGGATCTTCCCCTTGATCGGAAGGATGGCCTGCGTCTCGCGGTTGCGCCCTTGCTTGGCGGATCCGCCGGCGGAGTCGCCCTCCACGATGAACAGCTCGCAGCGCTTGGGATCCTTGCTCGAACAATCCGCGAGCTTGCCCGGAAGCGTGAGTCCTTCGAGCACGCCCTTGCGCAGCACCGTTTCGCGGGCGGCCCGGGCGGCCGCGCGGGCCTGGGCGGCGAGCAGGCACTTGCCGATGATCGCCTCGGCGTCGCGCGGATGCTCCTCGAGGTAGATCTTGAACGCCTCGCCGAACACCGCCTCGACCGCGGTGCGCGCCTCGGGGTTGCCGAGCTTCGCCTTGGTCTGGCCCTCGAACTGCGGATCCTTGATCTTGACCGAGATGACCGTCGTGAGCCCTTCGCGCACGTCCTCGCCCGTGAGGTTGGCGTCCTTTTCCTTGATGAGCCCCTTGTTGCGCGCGTAGCCGTTCAGCTCGCGCGTGAGCGCGGTGCGGAACCCGATCAGGTGCGTGCCGCCCTCCGGGTTATAGATGTTGTTGCAGAAACAGAACACCGATTCGTGGTATTCCTCGGTGTATTGCACGGCCACCTCGACCTCCACGTCGCTCGCCTCGTCGTGCTTGTGCACGTAGAACACGTTCGCGTGCTTCGCTTCGCGGCCGTGGTTCAGGTGCCGCACGTACGAAGCCACCCCGCCTTCGAAGTAGAAGGCGTAGCCAGACTTCGCCTCCGTGCGTTCGTCGATGATGACGAGCTTCAGCCCTTTCAGGAGATAGGCCTGCTGGCGCAGGTGATCCACGATCGTCTTCAGGCTGAATTCCACCGTCTCGAAGATCCCCGCGTCCGGGCGGAAGATGATGGTGGTCCCGGTCCCTTTGGCCGTGCCCACCGCCTTCACCTTTCCTTGCGGGACCCCTTTGGCATATTCCTGCGCCCACAGCTTGCCGTCGCGCTTCACCTCGGCGCGCAGGTACGTGGACAGCGCGTTCACGACCGACACGCCCACGCCGTGCAGCCCGCCGGACACCTTGTACCCGCCGCCGCCGAACTTGCCGCCGGCGTGCAGCTTGGTGAGCACGAGCTCGAGCGCGGACACCTTGAACTGCGGGTGCGCCTCCACCGGGATGCCGCGCCCTTCGTCTTCCACGCTCACGAGCCCGTCGGGCAAGAGCCGCAGGGTGATCACCTTGCCATGACCGGCCATCGCCTCGTCGATGGAGTTGTCCATCACCTCCCAGATGAGGTGATGCAAACCGGTAGGGCCCGTGGACCCGATGTACATGCCTGGGCGCTTGCGCACCGGCTCGAGCCCTTCAAGCACCTGGATCTGCTGGGCGGTATACCCGCCAGAGGCGGCTTTTTTGGTTGGGTTCTTTTCGTCCGATTTGGCCATACCGTCAGGGTCTGCAACGGGCTTAGGGTACCACGCGATGGCTCCGGAATCCAGGGCCCCGTGGTATACTTTTTCCGCATATGTCAAACGGGGTGGAGGGTCTGCCGCCAAACGGCAGTGGCCCGCTCCTCATGGAGGAGGAAAAGGAGGAGGCGCGACAATATACGCTGTCCCTGTGGTGGGTGGAGAACCGCGCCCGGTTGAAGACGATCGGGCTCGTGTCGTTCGGCGTCGTGGACGGCCTCCTGCTCCTGTTCGCCCTCTGGACGTTCACGGACAGCTTCCTGGTGAGCTATGGACGCGAACGCGATGCGGTCGTGGCGATGGCCACGCGCGGGCAGGACGATTTGTACGCGTTCAGCCGCGGCACGGCCGGGAACCCCATCGCGTTTACGGGGACCACCGTGATCGCCGAAGGGGACGGGCGATACGATTTTTACACGCTCGCCACCAATCCGAACGGGGACTGGTACGGGGAGTTCGATTATTTCTTCCGCTCGAGCGCCGGCGAGACCCCGCGTCAGCGCGGGTTCATCCTCCCCGGGGAAGAGAAGCCGCTGCTCGCGCTTGCCGTCGTTGCGGCCGCGGCGCCGCAACGCGCCGACGCGGTGATCGAGAACATGGCGTGGCGTCGCGTGGACAAGCACCTGACCGGCGACTTTTCCAGGTGGTCGGCCGACCGCCTGCGGCTCCCCGTGTCGGACGTCGCGTTCAGCTCGGACCTCATGGTGGATTCGAAGACGATCGGACGCGTGACCTTCACCGTGAAGAACGATACGGCCTACGGCTATTACGACCCGGCGTTCGTGATCCTGCTCAAGCGGGGGACCACCGTGGTCGGCGCGAACCGCACGACGCTCTCGTCGCTCCCCTCCGGGGTGAGCCAGGAGGTGGCGGTGAACTGGTTCGGGCCGATCCCGTCGGCCAGCCAGACCGAGGTCATCCCGGAAATCAATATTTTCGACCCGTCCATTTACATGCCTGCGGCGCAATAGGCGATGAAGGCTCGTAGGCACTCAGGCCCTAAGGATTTCCCGCAAGCCTTGTCGCCTGCGAGCCTGTTCGCCTAAGCTCTCCCCATGCGCCTGAATCCCGGAAGACTCCGCAGCATGGACTGGCCGCTCGCCTTCGCGGCGTTCACGCTGCTCGCGTTCGGGTTGTCCGCCATCTATTCGGTGGCGCTTTCCCAGCCGGAGTCCGATTTCCTGAACGTGAAGAAACAGCTGTTCGCGACCGCGATCGCTCTCGCGTTGTTCCTGTTCGCCGCGCGCGGCAATTACCGGCTGCTGCGCAATTGGAGCACGGTGCTCTACGGCGCCGGGGTGCTCATGCTCGTAGCCGTGCTCGTGCTCGGGACCGACGTGCGTGGGACCTCGGGGTGGTTCGATCTGGGTCCCCTCCGGTTCCAACCGGTCGAATACATGAAGTTCGCGCTCGCGGTCGCGCTCGCGGCGTATTTTTCCACGCGCCGCTCGCGGTTCGCCGTCCGCGAGATGCTTGAGAGCGGCGCCTTGGCCGCCGTACCGGCATTCCTCGTGATGCTGCAGCCCGACCTCGGTTCCGCGCTCCTCTTGCTCGCGCAGTGGGTGGTCCTCTCCCTGTTCGCGGGGATGCGCGTGCGACATCTGGTCCCGCTCGTCGCGGGCACGGCGATCATGGCGTTCGTCGCCTGGCACGGGCTGCTCGCCGACTATCAGAAGGCGCGCGTGATGTCGTTCATCGATCCCGCGTCCGATCCGCTGGGACAGGGGTACAACGTGCAGCAGGCGATCATCGCGATCGGCTCGGGCGGGTGGTTCGGGCGCGGGCTCGGCTTCGGGTCGCAAAGCCAGCTCAAGTTCCTTCCCGAGTCCCAGACGGACTTCATTTTCGCCGTCATCGCCGAGGAGCTCGGCTTCCTCGGCGTATGCGTGATCCTTTCCGCGTTCGCCGTGGTGTCCTATCGCCTGTTCAAGGTCGCCTCGGGCGCGCGCGACGATTTCACCAGCTACCTCATGGTGGCGTTCGCTTCGGTGCTCGTCACGCAGCTGTCGGTGAACGTCGGGGCGAACCTGGGGCTCCTGCCCGTGACCGGCGTCACCCTCCCGCTCGTGAGTTATGGCGGAAGCTCGCTCCTCTTCACCCTGCTCATGCTCGGGGTGGCCCAAAGCGCCGCGATCCATGCGAGACGCACGGACTTGACCTAGCTCTTTTCATCTTCCGTCAGGGTGGTACTGTGGATACGTAACCCCCACGTTTCCATATGACGAGCCCTCCTCATTCTTGGAATGACCGTACAAAGCTCGTTTCCGCCTGCGCCATGTGCGAGAGCAAGACCGGGATGGATGCCAAGGTGCTCGGCGAGGACCAGGAGGCGAGCCTCGTGCACGCCACCTGCCGCCGGTGCGGGTCCTCCACGCTGTCGCTCGTGATGGCCCTGGGCGAGGCCGCGACGTCGCTCGCGCTCGTCACCGACCTGTCCG
>MGDT01000006.1:44956-94316 GCA_001791045.1 Candidatus Uhrbacteria bacterium RIFCSPHIGHO2_01_FULL_63_20
CGAAGAAGAAACGGGCCAGGATCCGCACGAAAACCCAATCAAAACGCCCGTAGGCGGCAAAAAGCCTCCTCTCCTTGACAGGAAGGGGGCTTTTTCGCATACTAGCGGCATTCTCAGGGCCTTTTACGGCCGCACTGAATGGTATGAAGACCTACGAGCTCAACGCCAAATCCCGCACGCTGCGCGGTCGCAAGACCTATGCCCTGCGCGCGCAGGAAATCGTCCCGGCCGTCGTGTACGGCGCGGGCATCGAGGCCCCGACTCCGGTCGAGGTCGATCGCGGGGAATTCGTGCGCGTGTTCCGCGCCGCCGGCGAATCCGGCGTGGTGGAACTCTCGATCGACGGGAAGATGGTGAACGTGCTCATCCACGACATCCAGACCGATCCGCTGCGCGACGAGGTGATCCACGCCGACTTCCGCGCGCTCGACATGACGAAGCCGATCGAGGCGAACGTGAAGCTCGCGTTCACGGGCGAATCGGCGGCCATCAAGGTGTTGGGCGGCATCTTCGTGCACTCGCTCGACGACGTGAAGGTGCGGGCGCTTCCGAAGGACCTGCCGCACGAGATCGCGGTGGACATCTCCGGACTCGCGACGTTCGAGGACGTGGTGCGCGTGAAGGACCTGCCGGCCATGCCCGGCGTGGAGATCCTGGTCGATGCCGAAACCACCCTCGCGTCTGTGGACGCGCCGCGTTCCGAAGAAGAGCTGGCCGACCTGAACAAGGCCGTGGAAGCGGACGTGACCGCCGTCGAGGTGGAGAAGAAGGGCAAGGAAGAGGAGGAAGGCGCCGAGGGCGCCGAGGGCGAGGCGGCCGAAGGGAAGCCGGAAGCCAAGAAGGAAGAGCCCAAGTCGAAGAAATAATGGATCTCGTGCGCTTCCTCAAGACGAAGCAGGGATACGCAACCGCGATGACCGTCGCGGTTGCTCTTGCGCTCGCCCTGTTCCTGTACGCGTTCCGCGGCATCATCTTCCCGGGGCAGCCTGCGCAAGGTCCGGAGTCCCCCTCCGTCTCGAGCGCGTATCGCCACCCGCTCACCGGGTTGCCCATCGACGCCCCGCTGTCCTCGCTCCCTCAAGTGTTCGGGGTGATGGTCGACCACAGCGTGGATGCCTGGCCGCAAAGCGGCGTGGACCGCGCGTTCCTGGTGATCGAGGCGCCCGTGGAAGCCGGCATCCCGCGGCTCGAGGCGTTCTTCCACGAAGGGCAGCAGGTGGACAAGATCGGCCCGGTGCGCAGCGCGCGCCCGTACTTCGTGGATTGGAACGACGAGCTCGACGGGCTGTACGCCCACGTGGGCGGTTCGGACGCCGCGCTCGACCAGATCGGCACCACCGGCACCTTCGACCTGAACCAGTTCTGGAACGGGTTCGCCTACTGGCGCTCCACCGACCGCGTGGCTCCGCACAACACCTACACCTCCACCGATCTCCTGGGGAAAGCGCTCGCGCACGCGCGCGAGGCCGGGAAGGCCCCCACGCTCCTGTACGGCACCTGGGCGTTCAAGGACCCGTCTCCGGCGCAGGTCGGGACCGGCGTCACCGTGGATTTCGGGGCCACGAGCTATCGGGTGGATTGGACCTATGACGGGAAATCGGGCACCTACTCCCGCCGCCAGGGCGGGCTCCCGTATGCCATGAAGGACGGCGGCACGGTCGCCGCGGACAACGTGGTCGTGGCGGTGACGAAGATGACCGTGATCGACACCGTGGGGCGTCGCGAGGTGAAGACCGTGGGGGAAGGGGACATGATCCTGTTTCAGGACGGGCGCGCCGTGCGCGGACGTTGGAAGAAGCCAAGCCAGACCGAACGCCTTCGCTTCTTCGACGAGGACACGGCGGAGATTGAGATGAACCCAGGCATGACTTGGATCGAGGTGGTGCCCGACGCCGAGATGGTGTCCTTGCACGAACCGCCTCCCAACAGCTGAAAGACGGCCCGCGAGGGTCGTCTTTCATGTTTCCGCGACGATGATCCGATCCACGCCGGAGAGGTCCTTCACGACACGCGGCGAGGCGGCGGGGAAGTCGTGGCGGATCATGGCGAGCGCCGCGTCCGCCTGGTCCGGGTCGATCTCGATGAGGACCGTGACGCGTTCGGGAAGGATTTCGCGGTTCGCCTTGAGGTAACGGAACAGCTGCCAGTAGCACTCAAGCCCGTCTGAACCGGCCACGAGCGCGGAGTGCGGTTCGTAATCCTTCACGTCCGGCTCGGCGCAGGCCACCTTTTCGGCGGTGAGGTAGGGGAGGTTCGCGCAAATGACCAGATGCTTTACGGGCGAGGAGCTTCCGAGTTTTCTGAAAATGGCGACGACCGGCTCGAGCAGGTTCCCGAGCCGGAAATCCACCTTGTCCGCGACGCCGAGCGCGGCGGCGTTCGATTCCGCGATGAACAGCGCGTCGCGGCTCACGTCGGTCGCGATCGCGTGAAGGCCGGTCTCAGCCGCGAGCGTGATCGCGATGGCGCCCGAGCCCGTGCCGATGTCGGCGAAGAGGGAGTTGGTATTTAGTATTTGGGAGTTGGCGTGAACGATTTTTACGGCTTCTTCGACGAGCGCCTCGGTCGCGGGGCGCGGGATGAGCGTGGCCGGCGTCACGCGGAACGTGCGGCCGAAGAATTCCTTCGTCCCGACCAGATGCGCCACGGGTTCGCGCTTGGCACGCCGGTTCACGAGGTCCGTGAAGGCCGTCTCCTCATGCGCGCGTAACTCCTGGTCCAGATGCGAAAACACCCACGCCTTGTTCACCCGGACCGCATGGGACAACAGCACCTCGGCGTCGAGCATGGCCGACGCCGACACGATCGGTTTCAATTTCCCGCTGGCCCACTGCAGGGCCTCGAATACGGTCATGAGGCTCAACCTAGCAGGCGTTTAAGAAATTAAAAAGGGCTCGCATTTCTGCGAAGCCCAGATCCTTTCTTTCCGGAGTGTGTACCGGTTTATCGTCCCTTAAAGGTTTGAGACGGATTTGCGAAGCTGCAGGTTAACCCCACAGTCTCTTTCCATGAGCACCAGCCCCAGCCCTGCAAGCGACCACACCGTTACCCGTTCAGACGACCTCTTGCGAGCGTCCTACTGAGTTTACCGACATGTTGTTTGTGTCGCCTCGGACTCCTCCTCTTTGTTGCCGCCGAATCTGACCGGCGGGATTAGAGTTCGTGAGGAAACTGGCGTTCCCAGGTTACCCTGGAGATCGCATGACCCTGTCGCTTCAAAACCCGTTTTACCTACGGGCTCGTCCACGAAATTGAGGACTACGTTGTATACGCTCGCGAACTGGTGGGATTCCAGCTACGACGTGGCGCTAAACCTGCCCTGAGCATGTCGCCATGCACCGAATAGGCCCAAGAGATATCCTCGAACAAGTGCCGAGCATGGTTTAAACGTCCTGCGAGTCACCCCGCAAAACATCCTCCACATCCGGCGAGCCGCCAAACCCATGGTAGGGTCCGTCGGACTCATGCGACCATCTTGCACATCCCCTTAACGGTTCTGTGCTTTCCATCAATCGAGCTTGCGCCCCACCTCGCTTTGTCAGTTTCCCACTACCACGGTTAGAGCCAGTGTAGTGGATATAGCGAGAGTGCCCCGTGCCTTCCAGGTTGCCCCAGAGAGACGGGAATCTTGATTGACGGACGATGGAAAGTAATCCCGAGATCATCCAGTGGCTTGTTAGCCACCGGCATCCCGGAATTTTTCGTTCATCTTTGAAGGTGCTTCTACATCCCACGACCTGACCCTCCGAAGGGCCAAGCGCAAGCGCAGGCACTCCTTCGGCGGCTCTAGGAGAAAGCTTGACGGCCCTATCGGTGTTGGGCTGCTGCGACCGAGTCTTTCGACCCTTCCGCATCGACTTTCCCTCTGCAGTGGTAACGAGTAGCTTACGCGTGATTTTGACGCGGGTCAAGGGGTGGTTATCAACAATTCTGTGGATAACCTCACGCACACGCCTTTCGCGCGGCTTCGAGTTCGGTTGCAGTGCCCACCGGATGCCAGAATCCGGCCTCCTCGGTCCGGATGTCGACGTCTTTCGACATGGTGACGAGCGTGTGCGGGAGCCCGAGCTCGTGTTTTCCATGCACGTCGAAGCTCACCTGGATGAGCGGGTAATCGAAAAAGCGTTCATCGAGCACGTAGGCGCCGCACACCCGGATTTTCGTCTCTTGCTCGGGCGGAACGGACTCAAGTGCGCGGAAACAGCCCTGTTCGTCCACGATCGCGGACACCAAGATCGGGAGTTTGGTGCGCTGGATGAGCATGCCGACCGGATGGGCGATCAAACGCTCTAGGTCCGGCTTGCTATAGAGGTCGTCGCCGTTCACCACGAGGAAGCGGTCGTGCAACAGATCCTTGGTGAGGAGAAGTGCGGCACCAGTCCCGTTGATGTCCTCCTGGACGACGTAGCGGATCGGTTTGCCGCCGTGCTCCGTGCCGAAACGCGCGATGATCTGCTCGCGAAGATGTCCGACCACGATGATGATGTCGGTGATTTCGTCTGGAAGCGCGTCCAGAATGTGGCCAAGCAACGGCTTACCGCACAGGTCGACGAGCGCCTTGGGCGTGTCGTAGGTGAGCGGGCGCAGCCGCGTCCCTTTTCCGGCCGCGAGGATCACTGCTTGCATACCTCAAGCTCTTCAAGCTCCTTAAGCTCCTTTCGACAACGCCTCGAAGCGCTCCTTGAGCTCGGCCGCCGTGAGTGCGTCGATGAGCGGGTCGAGGTCGCCGTTCATGATTCCCGGGATGTTGTGGAAATTCTCCCCGATGCGGTGGTCGGTGACGCGGTCCTGCGGGAAGTTGTACGTGCGGATCTTCTCGCTGCGGTCGCCCGAGCCGATTTGCGATTTGCGCTCCGCCGAACGTTCCTTGGCCGCCTTTTCCTGTTCGTACGCGAACACGCGGGCGCGCATGATCTGCATGGCCCGCTCGCGGTTCTGCGTCTGGCTGCGCTCGTCCTGGCACTGCACCGTGATGCCGGTGGGGAGGTGCGTCATGCGGATGGCGGAATAGGTGGTGTTCACGCTCTGGCCGCCGGCGCCGCGGCTGGTGGACGTCTCGATCTTCAGGTCCTTGGGATCGAGGTCCACGTCGATTGCCTCGGCTTCAGGCATCACGGCGACGGTCGCGGTCGACGTGTGCACGCGTCCGGCCTTCTCGGTTTCCGGCACGCGCTGCACGCGATGCACGCCGGACTCGAACTTGAGCATGGAATACACGTTCTTGCCGTCGATCTCTATCACCGCCTCCTTGAACCCGCCGGCCTCGCCGCGGCTCATGGTGACCGGCGACACCTTCCATCCTTGGCGCTCGGCGAACAGGGTGTAGGCGCGCAACAGGTCGCCGGCGAAGATCGCCGCTTCGTCGCCGCCCGTGCCCGCGCGGATTTCCATGATGATGTCCTTCTTGTCGAGCGGATCGGGAGGGAGGAGCGCGAGCGTGAACGCCTCCTCGAGTCTGGGGAGTTTCGCGGTCAGCTCGTCGATCTCGTCCTGGGCGAGCGCGCGCATGTCGGCTTCGGTCGACTCCGACAGCGTGGCCTTGGCGGATTCGAGCGCGCCCCGCGCGTCGGCATACCGCTGGCCGATCTCCACGAGCTCCTTCGCGTCCAGGTAGTCCGCGTTCACCACGCGGAGCTTTTTCGGATCAGCAAGAATGCCAGGCTCGGCAAGCCTGGCTTCGAGCTCGGCGACGCGTCCTCGCGCGCGTTCGAGTTCCTGGAGGAGATCCATCTAACCCTTCGCTTCCTTCTTGGAGACCTTGGCGGCCGCGCGCTTGGCGCGCTTCACCTTGGCACCGGTCGCGACCGTCGCCTTCTTGGTGGTGCGCGTCTGGAATTTTTCCACGCGGCGGGCGGAGTCGATGATCTTTTGCTTGCCCGAGTAGAACGGGTGGCAGGCGGCGCACAGCTCGACGGCGATCTCGGGCATGGTGGAACCGACCTCGTAGGCGGCCCCGCAGGCGCAGGAAATCTTGGCCTTGGGATGATATTCGGGGTGGATGTCGGTCTTCATATGCGGCGGAATGAATGGCGAAAATCTACCAGCGCACCCTTGAACTGTCAAGGATTTCGCGCTATCCTTCGTTCTCATGCCCACCCCCGTCTCCCTCTACGATTACGCGCTTCCGGCCGAGCGCATCGCGCAATCCCCGGTCGAGCCGCGCGATTCCTCGCGCCTGTTGGCGTTGGACCGGAAAACGGGGAAGACCGAGCATAAGGTTTTTCGCGACATCGTGGACGAACTGAAGGCCGGAGACCTGCTGGTGATGAACGACTCGAAGGTCTTCAAGGCTCGGCTCCGGGGGAAGCGGTTCAAGAAGGAATACGAGGTGTTCCTGTTGCGCCCTGTCCCCCACGAGTTCGTGATGGAAGGGGCGTCGCTGTGGCACGCGCTCGTTCGCCCGGGAAAACTCGTCCACGTGGGGAATGACATCGAGATCAGCGGGTTGAAACCCAAGGTGGTCGAAAAGAAACCGGATGGCTCCGTCGTGCTCGCGTTCCCGATTCCGGAATCAGAGGTGTTCGCGTTCTGCGACCAGTTCGGCGAAGTGCCCGTGCCGCCATACGTCGAGAAAGCACCCGAGGATGCGTCGAAGTATCAAACGGTGTACGCGAAGGAGACGGGCTCGGTCGCTGCCCCGACGGCCGGGTTTCATTTCACGCCGGAGATCATCGAGAAACTGAAAGGGAAGGGAGTCGAGTTCCAGTTCGTCACGCTGCACGTAGGCCTCGGCACGTTCCGGCCAGTGAAGGCGGAGACGCTCGAAGAGCATGTCATGCACAGCGAGTATGTGACGATTTCGTCCGAGACGGCACAAGCGATTAACAAGGCAAAAGCCGAAGGCCGCCGCGTCATCGCCGTCGGCACGACCACCGTCCGCGCCCTCGAAGGCGTCGCCTCAACCCAGCCCCCAGCTCCCAGCCCCCAGCTCCCAACGAACGGTTACTCCGGCGACGTGAACATGTTCATCACCCCCGGCTTCGACTTCAAAGTCATCGACGCCCTCATCACCAATTTCCATCTTCCCAAATCCACGCTGCTCGTGCTCGTGTCCGCCTTCGCCGGCCGGGAGCACGTCCTGGCGGCATATAAGGAGGCCATCGAGAAGGAATATCGGTTCTATTCGTTCGGAGACGCGATGTTTATTCGTTAGTCCATCTTGCTGATGAAATAGCAAATTCCGAGGAAGGGGATGATGACCGTGATGAGTTCCAGTAAGGCCGGTCGAGAGAGGAGAGGGCGATCCGGAGGAGTGCGGAACCACTCATCCGTCAGCATGGCAGCAGCCGGAGCCATCAGGATGGAAAACAACATGACGAGAACAGGAATCGTGCCGATGTCATTTATGTTTGTCGGAGCGAAAAAGTGGAAAAACAGGAGTTCGGTCGCCGCCAGACCAAGACCGATTATCAGCATGCGTCCGATGCGGCCGTGCCCACGAAGCAACGAGCCCAGAAGCACGAAACCGATTCCGGCGAGCATCCCGCCCGACAGGCTGCCGAATGTTCCCGTGCCTTCGTACCCAGGCAACCTGGCAAACTCGAACGGCACGGGATAGTTCCCGCCGAAGTTCATTCCGAACCCCAATCCGACGGCGAATCCGACGAACGCCGCGATCGAAGCCAGGAGGAACCGGTAGATTTGCTTCACCTCGATATACAGCACAGAGAACATAGGTCATGGACATCCTAGCATGTCCGCCATTCTTGACGCTTCCGGCCCGTTTCTGTAGGATTCCGGCACTAAATCAAACAGACGGGCCAAGGCCGACCGGATCCTCCCCCGCACCTTTCTAAAAAGGTGCGAGGGCCCGGCGCGCTCCGTCGGTGACTAAAAGGATTAGAAATATGCCAAAGATCCCCGCTTTGGCCGACATGCTGGAAGCCGGCATGCACTTCGGCCACCGCACCAGCCGCTGGCACCCCAAGATGGAACCGTTCATCTTCGGCGCCAAGTCGGGCGTGCACATCATCGACCTCGAAGCGAGCCAGAAGCAGCTTCAGGACGCGTTGGATTTCGTGAAGGGCGTCGCCGCGCGCGGCGGCACCGTGCTGTTCGTTGGGACCAAGCCGCAGGCCAAGGCCGCGGTGCGCGAGGCGGCGCAGCGTGCCGGCATGCCGCACGTGACCGAGCGCTGGCTGGGCGGCACGCTCACCAACTTCCCGCAGATCAAGAAGACGCTCAAGCGCCTGAAGACGCTCAAGGACCAGCGCGAGAAGGGCGAGCTCAAGAAGTACACGAAGAAGGAGCAGCTCATGATCGACCGCGAGATCGAGGAGATGGAGCACAAGATGGGCGGCATCGCCGAGGTCGAACGCCTGCCGGACGCGATCTTCATCGTGGACGTGAAGACCGAGAAGACCGCGCTCACCGAGGCCTCCGTGACCGGCACCAAGGTGGTGGCGTTGTGCGACACCAACGTGAACCCGAGCTCGGTGGCGTACGTGATCCCGGGCAACGATGATGCGGCCAAGACCATCGAGCTCATCGCCCACCTCGTCTCCGACGCGGTGAAAGAGGGGAAGGCGGAGGCGCTCAAGGCCGCCGCGGCCCCGGAAAAGAAGGAGTAACGAGAAGGAGGATATGATTGATGCAAAGACCGTGGCGACGCTGCGCGAGATGACGAACGCCGGCATGATGGACGCCAAGCGCGCGCTTGAGGAGGCCGGCGGGAACCTGGAGGCCGCCGCCGAGATGCTGCGCAAGAAGGGGATCGCCAAGGCCGTGAAAAAGGCCGACCGCGTGACCAACGAGGGCCGCGTGCATGCCTACGTGCACGGCACGGGCAAGCTCGGCGTGCTCGTGGAAGTGCTGTGCGAGACCGATTTCGTGGCGCGCAACGAGGCGTTCCTCGAGCTCTGCCAGGACCTCGCGCTCCATATTTCCGCTTCCGACCCGCTGTACGTGTCCCGTGACGCCGTGCCCGTGGATCTCGTGGAGAAACAGCAGGCGATGATCCGCGAGGAATCCGCCGCCGGCGCCAAGAGCGCGGAGATCCTCGAGAAGATGGTGGAGGGCCGCCTGTCCAAGTGGTACCAGGAGATCGTGCTCGTGGAGCAGGCGTTCGTGAAGGACGAGGACAAGACGATCGAAGACCTCGTGAAGGAGAAGATCGCGCTCTTGGGCGAGAACATCCAGGTCCGCCGCTTCGCGCGGTTCCAGATCGGGTAAGGAAATCGGCCCCTCGGGGCCGGTTTTCGTTTGCGGCGGACGAATGGTACAATTCCCCCCGTTCGTCCCGCCAACTCCCAACTCCCAAATATTTACCCGTCCGATGCTCCGAAGGAGCGTAGGCGGGCCAACTCCCCCTATGTTACGCGTCGCCATCAACGGGTTCGGGCGCATCGGGCGCACGGCGTTCAAGGCCGGCTGGGGTCGCAAGGACCTGCGGTTCGTGGCCATCAACGATCTCACCGAGCCCAAGATCCTGGCGCACCTGCTCCAGTACGATTCCACCTTCCGCACGTGGGGGCACGAGGTGAAGGCGGATGCCAGCCACATCATCGTGGACGGGCACAAGATACCCGTGGTCGCCGAGAAGGAGCCGACGGCGCTCCCGTGGAAGGAGCACAAGGTGGACGTGGTGATCGAATCGACCGGCCGGTTCACGGACAAGGCATCCGCTTCGGCGCACCTCGTGGCCGGCGCGAAGAAGGTGGTCATCTCGGCTCCGGCCAAGGACGCGCCCACCTTCCTCATGGGCGTGAACCACAAGGGCGCGAAGAAGACCGACACGGTCGTGAACAACGCCAGCTGCACCACCAACTCCATCGGCCCGGTGGTGGCGATCATGGAGGAGGCGTTCGGCGTGAAGAAGGCGATGATGACCACCATCCATTCGGTCACGGCCGAGCAGAACCTGGTGGACTCGCTCCCGCCCGCGCGGCATCCGGACTTGCGCCGCGCGAGGAGCGCGCTCGTGAACATGGTGCCCACGTCCACGGGCGCGGCCAAGGCGCTTTCGCAAGCCATCCCGTCGGCGGAAGGGGTGTTCGACGGCATCGCGGTGCGCGTGCCCACTCTTGACGTGTCGCTTTCCGATTTCACCTTCGTGCTTGCCAAGAAGGTCACGCCCGAGCAGGTGAACGACGCGTTCGTGAAGGCATCGAAATCCGCGCGGTGGAGAGGGATCCTCGGGGTCTCGGACGTCCCGCTCGTCTCGAGCGACTTCATCGGCAGCACCTACGGGAGCGTGGTGGACCTCGAGATGACGCGCGTGGTCGGTGGCGACCTCGTGAAGGTGCTCGCGTGGTACGACAACGAATGGGGATATTCGATGCGGCTCATCGACATGGTGGAGCACATCGGGAAGCTGTGAAGGGACCGCACCGCATCATCATCGTCGGAGGAGGGTTCGGCGGCCTCCGGGCCGCGTTGGAGCTGGTGAAACGCCGGGCGCGGTTGAAGTCGTTCGAGGTGACGCTCGTCGATCGCGAGACCCGCCACATCTATTCGCCGCTCCTGTACGAGGTGTGCACGGGCGGGCTCGATGCCGACATGGGTCGCGCCTCGGTGCAGGAGCTCAAGAGCGGGGTCGCCGTCCCGTTTTCGGACTTCGAGCGCCGCGTGAAGAAGAGCCGGCTGCACTTCGTGCGTGGCGAGCTTACGGGCCTCGACGAGGAAGCGAAGGAAATCGCGCTCAAGGACGGACGCACGCTTCCCTATGACGACCTCATCCTCGCCTGCGGCGGCGCTCCCAACACGTTCGGCATCCCGGGGGTCGAGGAACACGCGTTCTTCCTCAAGTGGCTTCCCGACGCGCTTCGCATCCGCGCGCGGATCGCCGCGTTTCTCGAGGCGCGCCGCAAGGGGAAGGAACGCCGCGTGTGCGTGCTTATCGCGGGCGGAGGGCCCACCGGCACCGAGTCGGCCGCGGAGCTGGCCAATTTCTTCCAGCGCATGACCGACGCGGGGGTGCTCGACCGTGAGGCCTGGCACGTGCGGTTGGTGGAAGCCGGGCCGACGGTGCTCCCCAACCATCCCGAACCGGTGCGCCAGGCGGCCCGCAAACGCCTCGAGGCGCTCGGGGTCGACGTGATGACCGGGACCAAGCTCAACAAGATCGAGCCGGGCCGCGCGTGCCTGACGATCGCGGACGACGGGGAGGAATGCATACGCGAGGCCGACGTGGTGGTGTGGGCGGGCGGGATCAAGCCGCCGGCGGCGTGGAAATCGCTCAAGCTCCCGGTGGACGCCAAGGGGTGGCTCATGGCGGAACCGTCGCTCCAATTGAAGGGGAAGGACCACGTGTGGGGGCTTGGGGACGCCGTGTCGTTCATGCATCCCAAGACCGGCGTCCGGGTGCCGGCGCTCGCGCAGGTCGCGACGCGCGAGGCGGCGATCGTCGCCGAGAACGTGACGCGGCTGCTCGAACGCCGCCCAGCCATCACGTGGAACCCGCCGGAATACTGGATGACGGTGACCCCGCTTGGCGGGCACCACGCGATCGCCGACCTTGGCCGGTTCGTGCTCACCGGGTTCCCGGGGTACGTGGCGCGCAAGGTCGCCGACCTCATGTATTTCTGCTCCATCCTTCCGTGGCGCCAGGCGCTCCGCTTGTGGGCGAAGGGGACGATGGTGTACATGCGGAACGATTGATATGGCTTTGCGCACGCTCAAGAACGGAGCGGATCTGCACGGCAAGCGCGTGCTCGTCCGCATAGACGGCAACGTCCCGGTCGTGAAAGGGAAGGCCGTGGACGGCGCGCACGGGCGCATCGCGCGGGCGGCGGTCGGGATCGACTGGCTGCGGCAGCGCGGGGCGCGCGTGATCGTGATGACCCACCTGGGGCGCCCGAAAGGGAAGCGCGTGCCCGCGTATTCGGTGCGGCCGGTCGCGAAGCGGCTCTCGGAATTGCTGGGCATCGAGGTGAGATTCTCGCGCGACATCGTGGGGCCGTCGGTATCCCGCGCCGTGGACAACCTCAAGGACGGCGAAGTGCTGCTCCTCGAGAACGTGCGGTTCGACGCGCGCGAGGAGCGCAACAGCCCGGCGTTCGCGCAGAGCCTCGCCTCGCTCGCCGACCTATACGTGAACGACGCGTTCGGCGTGTGCCATCGCGCGCACGCGAGCGTCGAAGCGATCGCCGAGCAGCTTCCGTCGTACGCCGGGCCATTGCTGCAGCAGGAAGTGTCGGTGCTTTCCAAGGTGATGAAAAGCCCCAAGCGCCCGTTCGTGCTCGCGCTTGGCGGCCTCAAGGCCTCTGACAAGATCCCAGTCATGCGTAAGCTCCTGCCCGACGCGGATTACGTGATCGTGGGCGGCGCGCTCGCGACCGCGTTCTTGGCCGCCGACGGCCTTCCGGTCGGTCGTTCGGTGTATGATGGGGACGGGGTGCGCTCCGCGAAACGGCTGCTCAAGGACGCGCGCGTCAAATTTTTGCTCCCGCTTGACGTCGTGGTCGCGAGTTCGCCCACGTCGCGCGCCAAGAAACGCAACGTGAGCGTTTCCCAGGTCGGTCCCAAGGACATGATCCTGGACATCGGCCACGCGAGCATGAAGAAGGCGGCGCGCGAGGTGGAAGGGGCCAAGACCGTGGTGTGGAACGGGCCGTTCGGCCTCGCCGAGAATGAGCGGTTCCGCGACGCGACGCTCCTGCTCGCCCGGGCCGTGGCCGACCGCGCCGAAGCGGCCGTCACGGTGGTGGGCGGCGGCGATACCGTGCCGCTCGTGGAGCGAGCAGGGCTCGCCGACCGGTTCACCCTGCTTTCGACCGGCGGCGGCGCCATGCTCGAATTCCTCGCGGGCAAGAAGATGCCGGGGATCGAAGCGCTCCAAACCTGATATGTCGAAGATCGATTCCATCCACGCGCACGAGATCCTGGACAGCCGGGGGAACCCCACCGTGCAGGTCACGGTGCTGTTGGAAGACGGCTCGACCGGGACCGCGTCGGTCCCGAGCGGGGCGTCCACCGGGAGCCATGAGGCGCTCGAGCTGCGAGACGGGAACCCCAAGCGCTACCGCGGCTTGGGCGTGTTGAAGGCGGTGAGGAACGCGAATGGCCCGCTCGCGAAGGCGGTGACGGGCATGCACGCCGACGACCAGCGCGAGATCGACGCGCGCATGGTGGCGCTCGACGGGACCGACAACAAGCGCAGGCTCGGCGCGAACGCCATCCTCGGCGTGTCGCTCGCGGTCGCGCACGCGGCCGCCAAGTCCAACGTCCAGCCGCTGTACGCGTACCTGCGCGAATGTTTTGAGTTGAAGCACAAGGGGTACCGCCTGCCGGTCCCGACCATGAACATCCTGAACGGTGGCGCGCATGCGGGCTGGATCCTCGATTTCCAAGAGTTCATGGTGGTGCCGCAGCAGAAACGGTTCTCCGAACGCGTACGGTGCGGATCGGAGGTGTTCCACGCGCTCGGCGATATTTTGAAAAAGATGGGCCACTCGACGCTCGTGGGCGATGAGGGCGGGTACGCCGTGCCGTTCGCGCGCAATGAGGACGCGCTCAAGGCGATCATGAAGGCGATCGCCGCGGCCGGTTACAAGGCGGGGAAGGACGTGATGCTCGCGCTCGATCCGGCCGTGTCTGAAGTCTATGACGCCAGGCGAAAGCGGTATGCGTTGCGCGTCGACAAGCAGCGACTCACCAGCGACCAGATGATCGCCTTGTGGCAGGAATGGGCCAGGAAATACCCGATCGTCTCGCTCGAGGACGGGCTCGCCGAGGACGATTGGGAAGGGTGGGCACGCCTCACGCGAGCTACGGGAGAAAAACTCACGCTCGTGGGCGATGATTTCTTCGTGACGAACGTCGCGCGGCTTCAACAAGGGGTCGCGCTGGGGTGCGGTAACGCCATCCTCATCAAGGTGAACCAGATCGGGACGCTCACCGAAGCGGTCGAAGCGATAAACCTGGCGCAGGAGAGCGGCTACAAGGTCTCCGTGTCCCATCGTTCCGGCGAGACCGAGGACACCACGATCGCCGACCTCGCGGTCGCCGTGAACGCCGACTACATCAAGACCGGTTCGCTGTCACGTTCCGAACGCCTCGCCAAATACAACCGGCTCATGGAGATCGAGGAGGAAGTGATGTGAAGAAGAAGCGCATCGTCTTTTTCGACGGGGATGGGACCATTTGGTACCCGAAATCCACCAAACGGACGAGAAAGCCTCACTGGATTTATTCCGACACGAAGATCGGACGGAATCATCTGGACCACCTGGTCCTGACACCGACGACAGTGCCGACGTTGAAGAAATTGCGGCGAAGCGGTGTGGTGTTGATCTTGATCTCGACGCATCCCCATCCGCCGAAGGAAGCGGACGAGTTTCTGAAAGGAAAGATGAGGCATTTGGACGTCGAGCGCCTTTTTGACGCGTATTACGCCGCTCGCGATTATCCGGAAGGAAAAGGGGAGTTGATCGTCAGGATCCTTAAGCGGCAAGGAATCCTCAAATCCCAAGCGTTGATGGTCGGGGACAGTTATCGGTATGATTATTTGTCTGCGAAGAACGTCGGCGTGGAAGCACTGCTCATCAGGACGCCATACACGGCGCCGGAGGGGAAGAGAGTGAGGCGGACCATTCATCACGTCCGGGACGTGCTCGATTATCTCGACTGAGAATATATTTCTGAAATTGTCCCGGTCGGGACAATTTGGTAAACGAACATGACACATCGCAATTCAGCCAGTCTTGCAGCGCTCGATCGACTCACGCGCTCGATAGAGCGTCTGGAACGAGGCATGATCGTGGATCGGCGCCGGTTCATGCAGACTCCTGGTTTACGCGGTCGGACAAGGATTGCCGTCGAGATGAGCGCAAAGAAGGAACGCGCACGTTTCCTACGCGGCTCGAAGGCGTTGATTGAAGATGGATTGGTTGCCGAGCGCCGAGTCGGCAATCAGATTGTCTCAGTCTTGACCTCCAAAGGTCTTGAAGAAACGTTACGGTTTCGCATTCGAGCCTCTCGTTCAGTTCTTCCGAATCAAGATCGTCTCATCGTCACGTTTGATATCCCGGAACACGTGTCCGATGTTCGGACTGCTCTGCGGAGGTTTCTGAAGAGCGCGGGATTTCGACACGTACATTTAAGCGTTTGGGACACGGACAAATCCGTAACCAATGAACTTTCACAGCTTCTCCGTCTGATGAAGTGCGGCCGGTGGGTGAAATTGTTCATTGGACGCGAACTGAAGGACGAATAACGCTCATTTCCGAAATTGTCGCGGTCGCGACAAAAAGCAAAATGAAACACCTTCCTCGCGGAACATGGGTCGGTTACAATGTCTCCGCTATGGCCGATGCGCAGAAACGCCCGAAACCCGCCGTGCTCATGATCCTCGACGGGTTCGGCGTGGCGCCCGACGGGCCCGGGAACGCGGTCACGCGCGCCAAGATGCCCGCCTTCCGTTCGCTCATCGCGAACTATCCCACCATGACGTTGCGCGCGAGCGGCGAGGAGGTGGGGCTTTCGTGGGGGGAGATGGGCAACTCGGAGGTAGGTCACCTCGCGATCGGCGCGGGGCGCGTGTACTACCAGACGTTCCCGCGCGTGAACCGCGACATCATGAGCGGGGATTTTTACGCGAACGAGGCGTTCGTGAAGGCGATCGAGCATGCGAAGGCCGCGGGCAGCGCGCTCCACCTGATCGGGCTCATGAGCCCGGGCCGCGTGCACTCCATGGACGAGCACTGCTTCGCGCTGCTCGAGCTGTGCAAGCGTCATAAGCTGAAAAAAGTGTTCGTGCACGCCATCCTCGACGGCCGCGACACGCTCTACAACGCCGGGATCGATTTCGTGGGGAAGCTGCTCGAGAAGATGAAGGATCTGAAGACGGGCCGGCTCGCCACGTTGTGCGGACGCTTTTACGCGATGGATCGCGACAACCGGTGGGACCGCACGCAAAAGGCGTTCGACGCGATGGCCGAGGGAAAGGGGGAGATGGCGCTCGAGCCGCTCACCGCCATCCGGCAGAGTTACGCCGGCGAGGTGTATGACGAGGAGTTCCCGCCCACGGTGCTGCTCGACGGCGACCAGCCGGTCGCGACCGTGCAGGATCACGACGCCATCATCTTCTTCAACTTCCGCCCGGACCGCATGCGCCAGCTGACCAAGGCGTTCGTGCTCCCCGGGTTCACGCGCTTCCCGCGCCGGACGATCGCGGACCTGCTCCCCGTCACCATGGTCGAATACCAACGCGGGCTTCCCGTGGAGGTGGCGTACCCGCCGGTGGCCATCCAAAAATGCCTGGCCGAGGTGATTTCGGACGCCGGGCTCACGCAGCTGCACGTGGCGGAAACAGAAAAATACGCGCACGTCACCTTTTTCGTGAACGGGACGCGCGAGGAACCGTTCCCGGGCGAGAAGCGCGCGCTCGTCCCGTCGCCGCGCGTCGCCTCCTACGACGAGCGTCCCGCGATGAGCGCCGAGGAGGTCACCGACCGCGTGATCGACGAGGTCCGGAAAGGCGAGACCGACGTCGTCATCATGAACTACGCGAATGCCGACATGGTGGGGCACACGGGGAACGTGGAGGCGACCGTGAAGGCGAACGAGACGGTGGACGCGTGCATCGCCCGCGTGGTGAAGGAGGTGCTCGACCGGGACGGCGTGCTGTTCCTGACCGCCGATCACGGCAACGGGGAAGAGGTGTTGAACGTGCGGACGGGAGAGATCGACAAGGAGCATGCCACCAATCCGGTGCCCTTCGTGATCGTCGGCAACCAGTTCAAGGGGAAACCCTCTCCCGCGGGCGAGGTGCCCGAAGGGGATCTCTCCCTCATGCCGCCGGTGGGGATGCTCGCGGACGTCGCCCCCACCGTGCTTTCGGTGCTCGGCCTAAAGCAACCGCCCGAGATGACGGGGCAGCCGCTGCTGTGAAGGCGGATCCCGCTCCGCAACTCATATGAAACGGCTCGTCGATTCCATCGCCATCTGGTGCGCGCGTTACCTGATCGTCGCGCTCTTGATCGCGGCCGCGCTCGCCGGTTCGTCCCTGATCAAGGAGCTCTTGGTTTCCATCCTTGCCGCCTGGGGGTTCGCGGTCCTGTTGCAGCTCGCGCTGCGCCGCCCGCGTCCGTTCAGGAACGGGGAGCAGGCGCTCATCAAGATGTGGGTCGAGACCCCGTCGTTCCCGTCGGCGCACGCCGCGATCTCGTTCGCGGTCGCCGGCACGTTCCTGTGGAGCCAAGGGGGACAGGCGCCGGCGTTCGCGGTCGCCGCGACGCTGTTGTGTTGGGCACGCGTGCGGGTGAGGGTCCACTACCTGTCCGACGTGGCGGTTGGCGCCGCGCTCGGGCTTGCCGTAAGCTATGGCGCGTCGTCATTCGTATGAGCCGATTGCTGGTATTCCTGGCCATTTCCAGCCTGATCTCGGGCGCCGCCTGGATCGGGACCGCGGCCTACGACGCGCTGCTCATCGCCCCCGGCCCGGACACCGCGGCGGCGTCCTTTACGATCGAGCCTGGGGCGACCGTGAAGACGGTCGCGGCCGGCCTCGAACGGGAAGGGGTCATCCGCGGGGCGTTCGGGTTCGAGCTGTTCGCCCGCGTGACCCGCACGGCGGAATCCTTCAAGGCCGGGACGTACCAGCTCCGGCGTCCCATGAGTTATGCCTCGGCGATCGCGACGCTCACCGTCGCGACGCGCGCGCAGGAGGTGGAGCTGACCATCCCCGAAGGGCTCACGGCGCGGAGGATCGGGGAGCTCGTCCGCGCGGCGCTCCCGCATGTCACGGCGCGAGAGTGGGAGATCGCCTCGGAGGGCCTGGAAGGCCGCCTGTTCCCGGACACGTACCGGTTCCGGTTCGATGCCACCGTCGAGGACGTGGTGACGAAGATGCAAGAGACGCTCGACCGCCGTCTCGCCGAGAACGGCGTCGCGAAGGACGACGCGTTCCCGCGCATCCTGATCCTCGCGTCCATCATCGAGCGGGAAGTGCGTTCGAGCGAGGACATGAAGCTGGTGGCGGACGTCTTCCGCAAGCGTCTCGACATCGGGATGGCGTTGCAAGCCGACTCCACGGTGAACTACGTCACGGGCGGGGACGACCCGAGCGTGAGCTACGAGGATCTGAAGATCGACTCCCCGTACAACACGTACAAGCATCCCGGGCTCCCGCCTGGCCCCATCAGCAACCCGGGGATGAACGCGATCCTGGCCGCGGCGCAACCGGAACCCAACCCGTACTATTACTTCCTCACCACGCCCGAGGGCGAGGTGAAATACGCGAGGACCTTCGAGGAGCATCAGCTGAACCGCGCGCGGTACCTGAAGTAGGGGATTGACGCGGAGGCGTTTTTGACGTAGGCTCGGCAGGCCGTACGTCACGGCAGA
Source organism: Candidatus Uhrbacteria bacterium RIFCSPHIGHO2_01_FULL_63_20 (assembly GCA_001791045.1). Taxonomy (GTDB): domain Bacteria; phylum Patescibacteriota; class Patescibacteriia; order UBA9934; family GWF2-40-263; genus 2-01-FULL-63-20. The sequence goes on from MGDT01000006.1 coordinate 63,242, forward strand.
ACATGGAGAAGGCCCTTTGACACAGACTGCAGCCCGTCGGAACCTCCGCCTCGTCGTCGATCAGGTCCACATCCCCAACCCACGGCTTCCGAAGGTCGTCACGCGCACCGTCGAGGTGAAGCATGAGGACAAGAAGAGCTGGGTGAAGGCCAAGCTCAAGGTGGAAGTGATCCTCGACGGCGTGCTCTACGTGGTCGCCCAGGACGTGAAGCACCGATCCGACGGCGTCGACCTGCGGGTCGGCAACGTCCTTTCGCGCAACCTCAAGAACGGCTCGAAAGAGAAGAGCGACATCCGCTTTTCCACCTACCGCACCGTCTACGACGCGCTGCGCGGGCTGTCGGACGTGCGGGGTTCCTACGAGTGGGTGGAGCTTCCCCGCAACCGGCGATGGAACGACACCTTGCGCTGGATGCTCCATGCGAGCTTCGGCATCGCCACGGCGAGCGTCGACCAGCAGGACGCCTACCAGCAGGCCGGCCTCGCGGCGACCGGGGAGAATCTCGGCGTCCGTGACGACGGCAAGGTGCGCGCCCTGCAGCGGACGCACGCCGCCTCGCGCCTCACCGACGGCGCCGGCCGGTTCAATCCCGGTCGGCTCCCGCTCATCCTCTGGAGCGCCATCGGCCTCCTGGAGAAGCGCCTCCAGGACGTGCATCACATCGGCCGGTTCATGGACAAGCGCGTGTACCTGCTCACGCTCTACCTCGACCAGATCCACCGGCTCACCCGGGACTGCGAGGCCTACGTGAAGCGCGTGCATGACGCGTCACCGGTGTTCTCCCGCCCCGCGGGCGGGAGGGCCGCCGAGACGACGCTCGAACAGGCGGCGCGCAAGGAAGCGCGGGCGCTCGTGAAAGGGGCGGGGGTGCTCGCCCGCATCCACGCGCGTCCCTTCGGCCCGCGTTCCTTCCGGCATATCGCGAACGACCTCAAGGAGGCGGCGAGCCACCTGAACGCCGGCGTGTACGGCGAGGCGCACGGCTGCCTGAGCCGCGTCCTGCGTTCCATCACGCTCCTCAAGGAGATGTGGCAGATGCAGCAGATCCTCACCACGCTGCACCTGGTGCGTAGCCGCAAGTTCGTCCCGCCCGCGCGGGACATGGAACGCCTCAAGCTCGAGCTCGACGCGCTCGTCGATCGCATCGACCGGGACGACCTGGACCACGACTTCGAGACGCCCATCGTCGTCGACGCCGTGTCCCACCTCAAGGACGCGTTCAACGGCCTCACCGGCTATTCGGACGACCCGGAGAACGCCCCTCGCGCGCGGGAGAGGATCAATCTGGTCCACGAAAGCGTGCGTGACGCCTGCGCGATCTTCTAAGCACGCTCCGCCATCGAGGCCCTGGATCCCAGGGCCTTTTTTCTTTGCCGCGGCCGCGTGTTACGATGCGCCCACCATGAAGGATTTCATGCTCCAACCGGCCTCGGGGAAGGCCCGCAGGATCGATTACGCCGGCGAATTGAACGCCGAGCAGCTTGCGGTCGTGGAAGGCGGCGACGGGCCGTGCCTGGTGCTCGCGGGCGCCGGATCGGGGAAGACGCGTACCGTGACCTACCGCGTCGCCTATCTCCTGGAAGGGGGAGTCCGACCGGAAGAGATCCTGCTCCTCACCTTCACCAACAAGGCGGCCAGGGAAATGCTCGAGCGCGTGCAGGCGCTGCTCGGGTCGGACGCCTCCGGGTTGTGGGGCGGCACGTTCCATTCGGTGGCCAACCGGCTGCTTCGCCGATACGCGCCGCTGGTGGGGCGCACGAACGCCTTCACCATCCTGGACGAGGAAGACGCCAAGGATTTCGTGAAGCTGTGCGTGAAGGATCTCGACGTGGATACGACCGCGCGACGGTTTCCGAGCCCCTCCGTGCTGAAGGGGATCGTGAGTTACACGCGCAACGCCGGCAAGGGCGTCCGCGAATTGCTGGAGGCGAGATATCCCAGCTTCCTGGACCTGTGCCCGACGGTCGAACGGGTGGCCGAGCTGTATGAGGAACGCAAGGCACGGTCGGACGCCATGGATTTCGACGACCTGCTCATCCTCCTGTTGCGGCTGTTGCGCGAGCGGCCGGACGTGAAGGATTCTCTCGCGAGCCAGTTCCGCTACGTGCTCGTGGACGAGTATCAGGACACGAACGCGCTCCAAGCCAACATCGTCCGTGAGCTTTCGAGCGTGCACCGGAACCTGCTCGTGGTCGGCGACGACGCGCAAAGCATCTACTCGTTCCGCGCGGCGGACGTGCGGAACATCCTGTCGTTCCCCGACCTGTATCCGGGGACCAAGACCTTCCGGCTGCTCACCAACTATCGGTCCACGCCCGACATCCTGTCGCTCGCGAACGGGGTGATCTCGAGCAACCGCGGGCAGTTCAAGAAGGAGCTGCGCGCGGTGCGGCCCTCGGAAGAACTCCCGAACCTGGTCCCGGCCGGCACCGACGCCGAGGAGGCGCGGTTCATCGCCCAGCGCACGCTCGAGCTGCGCGACGAAGGGGTGCCGCTCAACGAGATCGCGGTGCTGTTCCGCGCGAGCTTCCATTCGCAGGCGCTCGAATTCGAGCTCATGAAACGCGACGTGCCCTACGACTATCGCGGCGGGATGAAGTTTTTCGAGCGCGCGCACGTGAAGGACGCGGTCGCGCACCTGCGCCTCATCGCGAACCCCAAGGACGAGGCGGCCTGGATGCGCGTGCTTTCCCTGCAAGGCGGGATCGGGACCGCGACGGCAGGGAAGATCATCGACGGGCTGCGCGGCTCCTCCACCATCCTGGAAGCGCTTGAGCGGACGCCGGTGTCCGGCAAAGCCGCGCGCGGATGGGAAACGGCGCGCGTGGCGCTCTGTGCCGCGGCCTCTTCGTCGACGCCCGCGGACATGGTGCGCGAGGTGGCGAGCGGCAGCTACCGCGATTACCTCGAGGCCGAGTATCCGGATTTCCGCGACCGGTTGGAGGACCTGGAACAGTTCGCCGTGTTCGCCGACGGGTACGACGACCTCACGAAATTCCTGGACGAGGTGTCGCTCACGGATCCCGCCTTCGCCAAGGCTTCGGCGGGCAGGCAGTACGGCGAGGCGGAACATGAGGAGAAGATGGTGCTCTCGACCATCCACCAGGCCAAAGGGCTCGAGTGGGACGCGGTGTTCGTGATGGGGCTGTGTGACGGGAAATTCCCCAACCCGCGCGCGATGGGGGAGGAGGGCGGGATGGAAGAGGAACGCCGCCTGTTGTACGTGGCCGCGACGCGCGCCCGGAACCGGTTGTATCTCACCTATCCGGTCGCCTCGCTCACCGACTCGCTCGCGATCGGCGCGCCATCCCCGTTCCTCACCGAGCTTCCGGACGGGCTCGTCGAAGAGGTTCGATTACGGAGCGCCGCGCCGCGACCGTCGCCGTTCCGTCCAAAATGGGGGAACGACGACGAGCCGCTGATCGTGCTCGATGATCTGGGCGAGCGAAAGGACGTGCCGTACAAGAGCTTGCTCCGCCGCGTGGATGACCTATGAGATACGTCACGTCCCGTTCCCGATCCTCCCGCCGCGTGAGCCGGCTCATGCCCGCGCTCGCGACCGCGTTCTTCGTGTTACTCATCGCCGGCGCGTTCGTCGGGGCCGTGTACCTGTTCCGCATGAAAGGAAACGCCGCGGACGCGCCATCCCCCCTACCCGAGGGGGGGACGAGGGGGGTGGGAGTCGCGGACGCGCTCATCCCGCGTACGGCGATCGAGGACAGGGAGGCCGCGCTCTACGACGTGCGCGACAGCCTCAAGGTCGGCGTCGCCCGACGCGGGGTGGAAGACGGCAAGCCGTATTTCGAGATCGTCATGAATCCGCCCGCGATCGACCGCGAGACGCACGCGTACGAAGCGTGGATCGTGCGACCGGTGCCGTACGATTATTTCTCCGTCGGAGAAATGGTGACCAACGACCTGGGCGAGTTCGTGGTCCGATGGGAGGGAGAGAAGGGGACCGACGTGGACGAATACACGCGCGTCGTAGTCACGCTCGAAGCGAAAGACGGCAACCCGGACCCCGGCGAGCAGGTAATCAAGGGCGTGTTCGGCGCCGACTAGGGCGCCGGAGCCGCTGGATGACCACGCGCGATCGTTTTCCCGGACGGAACACGGTGCGGGCGTGGTCTTTGTTGTTCATGAAGAGGCGGAAGGCGGTGGCGTTCATAATTCGTGGTCGTACGCGAATCCGCTGGTCCGTTCCAAGATGGGGGTGGTGAGAAGCGAGGCGCGCGTCCAGGCGCGGGAGCCGAAGCGGCGCGTGGCCCGGTCGAGCGCCATGACCGCCGCGGCGGTGCGGCATTCCTTCGGGAAGAGGGAAACCTGCGTCGCGCCGCGCGTGAGCGTCCCGGCCGAGATGCCCACCAGGCGGATGGGACGATCGGGGTCGCGGCCGGACTCGATCAGCGACCAGGCGATGCGGAACAGGGCAAGGCCGTCGTCCACTCCCTCGCGGAACCGATGTTCGCTCCCGGACCCGTCGAAACGATGTCCTGAGCTTGTCGAAGGATCCCCGTAGCGGATGAAGGCGGAAACGCTTCGCGCCTTGAATCCGTCGCGTCGCAGCCGCCATCCCACCTTGTCGCACAGCCCCAGCAGGTAGCGTCGGATGGTCTTGGGCGCATACGCGTCGCGGGGCAGGGTGTATGAATGGCCCACGGATTTGGGATCCGCCTCGTCGCCGACGACCTCGTCGTCTCCCATGCCGCGCGCGGCGGCGTAGAGCCACGCGCCGTAGCTGTTGAATTCGCGCAGGAGCGTATCGAGCGTGACGTCGCGCAATTGCTTGAGAGTGGTCACTCCCAGGCGTTCCAGATGCCGGGCGGTGCGCGGGCCGATCCCGCACAGGTCCTGGAGATCGCACGAATCGAGGAACGCGATCTCGTCGCCCGGCTTCACCACCACGAGCCCGTCGGGCTTCATCGTCTCGGACGCGGCCTTGGCGAGCAGCTTGTTCCTCGCGATCCCGATGGAAGCCGTGATCCATTCGCCGCACTCCTCGCGCAGGCGCCTCCTGATGATCTGCGCGACCATGATCGCGCCCAGGTAATCACGCGCGGTCTCGGTGACGTCGAGGAAGCTTTCGTCCACGCTGAACCGTTCGAGCTTGTCGGAAAGATCACGGAAGATCGCATTGAACCGTTCGGTGATCTCGCCGTACTTTTCGGGGTCGCCCGGAACCAGGATGATGGACGGGCAGATCTTTTTCGCTTCCCAGGTGAACATGGCGGTCTTCACCCCGAGTTTTTTCGCCTCACGACTCGCGGCGGCCACCACCGAGCGTTCGGTGCGTTTGCCCGTGACGCCGATCGGCTTGCCGCGCAGGCGTGGGTTCGCCTGCTGCTCCACGGAGGCGAAGTAGGAATTCATGTCGGCATGGATGATGATGCGTCTAGCCGTCGGCATATAATTCCACCATCTTCCACTGCAACGCTTCGGTGTCGAGCCGTAGCTTGAAATCATGGTTCCGGTCGGACACCGAGAAGTAGAACACGCGTCGCTCTCCCTCGTTCGTGGCATGGATGAGGTTCACGCGTTCCACGGCATACTCGCGTCCGCGCCAACGCAACCGGCGCGGGGTCACGCGGCCGTCGGTGAAGGAGACGACGACGTCGATCGGATCATCGCACGTCTCGTGCATAATCCATGCGTGAGAGCATCTCGCGCACGGCTTGCTTGAACCGGCGACGGGACACGCGCAGGCGCAGCCGGTTGAGGGAGCGCTCGAGCTCGCGCTCTTGGCGGAACGGGACGAACCCAAGGGTCATGTCGTAGTAGCGGAGCGTCGCGGTAGACATAGAGGTAAGGGTGATAAGGGTTATTCTCTTCTACACCGGCTGGAACTTGCGGATGACGGCCCGGACGACGCCCTGGATGATGCAATCCTTCACGTAGATCGGATCCATGGCGCTGTTCGCTGGTTGGAGGCGGATGCGGTTGGTCTCGCGGTAGAACCGTTTGAGCGTCGCATACGCGTTGTCGAGCAGGGCCACCACCACTTCGCCGTTCCTGGGGCTCGGGTTGCGCTCGATGACCACGAAGTCCCCGTCGTGGATCCCGTCGTCGATCATGGAGCGTCCTTTCACGCGCAGCACGTAGGAGTTGGCGCCGTCGAGCACGAACTGGGTGGGCACGGCGAAGGTCTCGCGTTCCTCGAGCGCTTCGATCGGGACGCCGGCCGTGATGAGGCCGACCAGCGGGAGTTCGAGGGCGAGCGCGGCGCTTTGTCCGGTCTCCACGAGCTCGATGGAGCGCGCTTCGCCCTCATCGCCCACGGCGATCATCCCTTTCTCGGAGAGCGTCTTCACATGCTGGTGCACCGTGGCGGGGGAGGAGAGGCCGAAGTGTTCGGCAATCTCGCGGTAACTCGGCGCGTACCCGTGTTCCTCGATGTGCCCGCGGATGTGGGCAAGGATCTCGGCCTGCTTTTTGGTAAGAGGTGGCATATAGCTGTTCGTGTTATGTTCGTATTGTAATGCGAACAAAAACCGAACACAAGGGCTCAAGGTTGGCCAAGAAACGGTTGGGTGTGGATAACTTTTCGAACACAGGGCAGGGGACTTGCTACTCTTCTCGCACCTTATGTTGAAAGCGGTCGAAAGCGCGTGCGCCGGACAACCGGACAAGGTGTGCGACCAGGTGGCGGACGCCCTCGTGGACGAGTTCGTGCGCCGCGACCCCGCTTCGAGCGTGGACCTGTCCGTGCTCGGCAGCCACGGGATGCTCATGGTGGCCGGCGAGGTGGATTCGCGGGCGGATTTCGATCTCGCGTCGCTCGCCAAGAAGGCGTACGCGGAGGCAGGCTATGCGGACGAGGTCGAGGTGTTCGTGAACGTCGAGAAGCCGTCCGACGAGATGAAGGGCGCGCCGCGCGGCGCGACCGACACGCGCGTGGTGCGCGGATACGCCACGCGCGAGACGCGCGAGATGCTGCCGCGTCCCGTGGTGTACGCGCACGCCATGACGCGGCGGCTCGACGAGCTGCGGCGGCTGGATCCGCTCTTCGGCTGGCTCAAAAGCGACGGCAAGGCGCAGGTGGTGATGGACGGCGACCGCGTGCACGCCGTCACCGTGCTCGCGAGCCACGGCGCCGGCATCTCGCCGCGCGAGGTGAAACGCGCGCTCATCGAGCGCGTGATCGTGCCCGTCATGGGCGAGGAGCCGCCGGCGATCCACGTGAACCCGCTGGGAGCCTTCGTGACCGACGGGTTCCACGCCGATTCGGGGATGAGCGGTCGCCACGCCGAGTCCGACGCGTACGGGGCGCTCGTGCCGTTCGGTACCGCGCTTTCGGGGCGCGACCCGTACAAGCGCGCCGGCGCCTACCTTGCCCGCCACGCGGCCCGTTCGATCGTGGCGCAAGGACTCGCGCAGGCCGTGACCGTGACCGTGGCCTACACCATGGGACGCGCCGAGCCGATCTTGGTCGAAGTGCGCGGCGTGCTCGAGAAATCGCGCGGCGCCAAGTTGGATCTCACCGAAGTGACGCGTCGTGAGTACGATTTCCGTCCCGAGGCCGCCGTCGAGCGCCTGTCGCTCGCCCGCCCGCTGTACCGCGCCGCATCGCTCTACGGCCAGTTCGGCCGAGGAGGATTTCCATGGGAAGAATGATTACTTACGAAAATGATCCGACCGGATCGATTTCGTGAGCAAGGCGGAACCGATCGGATTTGCTATACTACGCGGGATATCCTCCCGCGTATGATTTTCGGCTGGCTCTTCCTTGCCGTGCTCGTGACCCTCGCCGGCGCGGGGGTGGCGGTGCTCATGCAGGAGGTCGAGCAGGAGCACGACGACGAAGCCGCTTACGGGCGACGCATCGACGAGCAGCAAGCCGCCATAAAGGTCGCTCGAAGCAAAGCCGCCCGTCCGCGCCGAACCCGCCGTTCCGCATGATTCCCTCCCGCCTTCCTCACGCCGTGGTGCTCGTGTCCGTCGCGATCGCGGTCGGGAGCCTTGCGGTCGGCGCGCTCCCTGATCCGGACCGGCACCGCGCGGTGTCCGACGACGGCCGTCTCGCGGTGGAATGGCGCGGATCCGACGGCGCCTCGATCGCCCGGGTCTCGGACGCCCGTACCGACGGGTTCACCGCGTACCTGATCCTGTCCGGCGGTCTCCCGATCCATGGGGCGTTCACGCTCACCTTCTCCTCCGCGTCCGACTGGGCGCCCAGCCGGTTCGGCGACGTGCCGCTCGCCCTGTGGGGATACGACCCGTCCGTGCTTGCCTGGCGACGGGCGAGCTCGGTGGAGGACGCGAGCACCGGCATGATCGAGGCGGAAGGGATCCCGGGGATCGACCGATGGATGCCGGCCCCCCGCGACCCCGGCGAGTCCTCTCCCCAGACCCCGGTGCTGTTGGACGCGCTCCTCTCGTTCCCTCCGCCAGGCGCGGTGGGGTTCACCGCTTCTGCCGCGGTCGCGCCTGACGCGGACGCGTTCTTCTTGGTGGACGATTCCCTCGCGAATGGCGGCTGCGGCGGCCTGTTCCATCCGGGGCGTGAACGCACCCTCACGAGCCGCGAGGTGGTGAGCGACGACCGCTCGACCCGCGTCACCGTCGCGTGGGAACTCGCCGACGGCTGCGCCGAGAACCAGCCCTTGTCCACAAGGGGAGTTGCGCGGCCGTGATATCATGTTCGCAATCCTAAGGAGGAATCCCCACGCGTATGCCAGCCAAGAAATCGGTCCGTCGCGTCCGACGCGCCAGGATGTCCGACGACCTGTCCCCCATGTCGCTCTTGCAGGCGCCTGACGAACCGAAACCCGAACCCATGCCGGGCCCGCAGCTGTCCTACGGCTGCTCGAGCTGCCAGCACCTGCCCATGGCCTCGCACCGCCTGATTGCGTATTTCGGCGCGTTCATGGTACTCATGTCCGGCGTGCTTTTGTCCTCGACTTTCGTGGCCGAAGCGTCCGCATGGCAGGACCTGTTCGATCAGGTGAGTTCTGCCGCCAGCGGCCTCTCCTCGGGCACCTGAACGCTATGATCCATGTTCCGAAGGCGGGATGTGCCGCCGCGTGTCTGGTTTTGCTTGGAGCCGGATGTTCGTCCGCTCCCTCCGTGCAGTATCCCCCCGTCGTCGCTCCCGTCGAACCTGAACCGACCCCTGTTGTGACCGAGACTACGAAGACGCTCGCGTTCCCCGGCCTCCTCCCCAAGGAGAGAATCGAGGGGAAGCGAATCCGCATCGAGACCGCCAAGGGCGACATCGTGCTTGACCTGTATCCGGACACCGCGCCGCTCACGGTGTCGAACTTCGTGTATCTCGCGGGCCAGGGATTCTACGACAATCTCACCTTCCACCGGGTCATCGAGGATTTCATGATCCAGGGCGGCGATCCCAACGGGAACGGCACGGGCGGCCCCGGCTACAAGTTCCAGGACGAAGTCGGTCCGGGCACGCCGACGTTCGACAAGGTCGGGTTGCTCGCCATGGCCAACGCCGGTCCAGGTACGAACGGATCGCAATTCTTCATCACCACCGTGCTCACCCCGTGGCTCAACGGCAAGCACACGATCTTCGGGGAAGTGGCGGAAGGGATGGAGGTGGTGATGGCCATCAAGGGCGGCGACCGGATGACGAAGGTGACCGTCGAGGACAAACCGTAAGGAGATGCTATGCTGGGGAGACGTATGAAACGCCTCCCTTTGCTTTTGGCCGCCATCGCCCTGGTCGGCGCCGGGTGCGCGGAGCCGGAGCCCGTGCCCTCGGTGGTCGAGGCCGCTCCCGAGGAGGTGCGCATGCCGCTCCCCAAGGAGGTACGCGGGATCTACTGGACCGCGCAGACCGCCGGCACGAAGCGCGGCGACGAGCTGCTCGCGTACATGCGGGAGACCGGGCTCAACGCGGCCGTGATCGACCTCAAGATGGACGACGGGGAGCTCGCGTTCGTTCCGGACGACGAGACGCTGCGCGCGTACGCCATGGAACAGCCCGTCATTGCCGGCCTCGACGCGCTCACGCGGAAGTTGGCGGACGCCGGTCTGTACCGCATCGCGCGCATCGCGGTGATGCGCGACAGCGCGTACGCATCGGCGCACGCCGAGGCCGCGCTCCGTTTTCCGAAGGGGAGCCTGTGGCGCGACAACACGGGCGCCGCCTGGGTGGATCCCGCGGACCCGGGCGTGGCCGCCTACGCGCTCGCGCTCGGCCGGGAGGCCTACGCGCGCGGGTTCGACGAGATCCAGTACGACTACGTGCGTTTCGCCTCGGACGGGGCCATCTCCTCCATCCGTTATCCGGCCTACGACGGGACTCTTCCCAAGGAGGAGGTGATGCGGGCGTTCTTCAAGACGGTCGGCGGGACGCTCAAGGAGGAGGGGATCCCGGTGTCTTTCGACCTGTTCGGGATGACCTTCGAGAGCGTGGACGATTTCAACATCGGCCAGCGACTGATCGACGCCTACCCGCACGCCGATTTCGTCTCGCCCATGACCTACCCGTCGCATTACGCCGCCGGGTTCCAGGGCTACCGGAACCCCGCGCTGTACCCCTACGAGGTGCCCACGCACTCGTTCGAATCGGGGAAAGCAATGCTTGAGAAGGAACTGGGCGTGCCGCAAGGCGAAAGCGCTTCGCACATCCGCCCGTGGATCCAGGATTTCGACATCGGCGCCATCTACACCGCGGCGCGCATCGAGGCGCAGATCCGGGCGGCCCGCGACGCAGGCGCGAGCGGCTGGATGCTCTGGAACGCGCGCAACGTGTACGAGAGGGCGGAGTACGTCAAGGAATAGATTCGCCAGGCGCGAGGCGTTTTGCTATGCTGAACGTGTATGGGAAACAATGAAATCACCACTGGTGAAATCCTGGATTTCCTGAAGGAGAACATGGTCACGAAAGACGACATGCGCGAGTATGTTGGTGGTCAGATTCAGGCTTCGGAACAGCGTCTGATTTCGCATATCGATCGTTTCGCAAAGCTCCACGAGGCACTGGATACCGAATTGATCGCCATGCGCGGTAAGTACGACCGCTTGGAGAGCAGGCTCGAGATCGTCGAGCAAAAGCTTGGCCTCGCAGGAGCGTGATCAGGATGTTGGAAGGCCTCGCCCCCGGCGTGGTTTTTTGTTGGGTAAGTATCCCAATTGCCACCTGGCTGGTGGCAATTGGGATACTTACCCTTTCTTATCCGTAATTTTGCTATAATCCCCCCATGCCTCGCCTCATCACCCAACGCAGTTTTTACCAGTACCTCAAATGCCCGAACTGGGTGTATTTCGACGCGCATGCCGACGCGCCCAAGCCGCACGATCCGCTCATGGAGCTGCTCGTGGACCAAGGGCTCATCAGAGAGAAGCAGCGCGAACTGCTCGCGGGGCGTCCGGACGTCGCCGAGGTGACCTACGAGGATCCTGAAGAGGCGTTTTCGCAGACGCTCCGGTTCATGCACGAGGGCCGAGGCACCATTTACCGCGCGGTGCTCATCGACAAGCATTGGATCGGCACCCCCGACGTGCTCGAGAAGGTGGAGGGCCGTTCCAAGGTGGGGGATTGGTATTACGTGGCCGCGGATTTCAAGGCCACGCGCGAGGTGCGCGACGACCACATGTTCCAAGGATGCTTCTACGCCGAGCTGTTGGAACGCATCCAAGGGGTGAAGCCCGAACGCGGATACGTGATCACGCCGGACCGCGCGGTGCTCCCGTACGGCATCGCGCCGTTCGAAACCGCGTACGCGCTGACCCTCGACGAGATCGAGCGCATCGTGGCCGGACAAAAGCCGGCGCATTTCACCACGAGCGGGTGCAAGCAATCCCCCTGGTTCGAGAAATGCCGCGCTCTCTCGGAGGGGTGCGACGACCTGTCATTGCTCAACCGCGTGTGGCGCGAGGAAGTGGCGCGGCTCGAGGCGGCGGGGGTGAAGACGATCAGCGCGCTTGCCGCCGCGTCCGTCGAGGACCTGTCGCATCGGGCGCCGGACGTGCGTCCCGAGCGCATCGAGCGCATGCGCGACCAGGCCGTGGCGATCAAGAACGGCACGCATCTCATCACCGGGGCCGTGGACTTTCCCGAGGGGAAGCGCGCCGTCTATTTCGACATCGAGAGCGATCCCTTGCGCGACCTGGACTACCTGTTCGGCGTGCTCGTGGTGGACGGCGCCCAGAGCGAATACCGCGCCTTCTTCGCTTCCTCGCCCGAGGATCAGGAACGCATGTGGAAGGAGTTTTGCGGATTCATCGAGAGTCATTTCGACGTCCCCGTGTACCATTACGGCTCGTTCGAGGCCGACGTGCTACGGCGGTTCGCGGCGAAGTACGGGAGCAGTTCCATCGCCCGCGAGGCGCTGGAGAGGAACCTCATCGACGTGAACGTGGCGTTGCGCACCGCGGTCATCTTCCCGCTCACCTTTTACAGCCTCAAGGACATCGCGAGCTACCTCGGGTTTTCCTGGCGCGCCGAGGACGCGTCGGGCGCGAACTCGGTGCTGTGGTTCGAGAAATGGCTCGCGACCAAGGACGACGCCCTCAAGCGGAAGATCTTGGACTATAATGAGGATGACGTGCGCGCCACCTGGAAACTCAAGGAATGGCTCCAAGGACATTGCCTATGAAATCCGTATCCAAGCTCGAACTCCCGATCGCCATCGGCGCCGCCGCGTTCCTGGTCGCCGTCTCCCTCCTCGCGATCGCGGCCACGCGACGGACGCCGACGGTCGAGATCATCGAGTCCCCGAGCCCGTCCGTGTCCAAGCCCCTGCCGGCAGGGGAGACGCCGGTTTCCCGGTGAGTATGGCCCGCGAGATCTCCGAACGGACGCTCCTCATCGTCTTCGTCCCGCTGTTCCTGCTCGTGATCGTGACGGCGAGCTGGGCGATCCGGTCTTCGCGAGCGCCCGAGCAGGTGCCGCTTGAGGCCTTGCCGCTCGCGACCCAGGTGATGTACGGTCACCCGTCCCCAAGCATCTGCGAAGCGGCCGGGGGGGCGGTCAGATACGAACGCGTGACCGAATGTTTCAGCGGTCCCGGCGTGCACGACGCGTGCGAGTTCCCGGGCGTGCTGTGCTTCACCGGCGGAGACGGAAGCGTATGCCGCGAAGCGCGCGCGCCGTACTGCGCGTGCGAGGGGGCCGACGACTGTCCGGACCGCATGGTCTGCCAAGGCCCGCAGGTCGGGGAGACGCGTTGCGTCCCGTCCCCGTCGTATCCGTATCCAAAGCCCTATCCTATTTATTAGCCCCACATGCATCTTCGCGCGAAGCTCATCTTGATCCCGTTCGCCATCGCGGCCGCGGCGTTCCTCTACGCCAACCGCGTGGCGGTTTCGGACGTCTTCCGCGCCGCCGCCCAACCGCCTCTCCCCCCCGCCATCACCTACGAGGAGGTGGTGGAGACGGGTGACGACGAGGGAGGTCCGGTCGCAGGCGAGCGGTCGGAGACCCCGCGAGCCGAGGACGGACCTCCCTCGTCGTTGGGTCCCGTCTCTCCCGCTGACGAGCTTCCGTCCGCTTTCAACCTCGCCGTCCCATTCACCCCCCAAGCGCCGTTCGCGAACTGGGACGAGGTCCACGAGGAGACCTGCGAGGAAGCGAGCGTGTACATGGTGGAGCGGTTCTATGGCGGGCAGCCCAGCGGCCTCATCGACGCGCGGGACGCCGAAAAGGCGCTCCTGTCGCTGGTCGAGACGCAGCGCCGCTTGTTCGGGTTCTTCGAGGATACGACGGCGCGGCAGACCGGGCTGTTCGCGAAGGAGGCGTACGGCGTCTCGTCCACGGTGATCGAGGATCCGAGCGCTGAGGACCTGAAGCGCCTGATCTTGTCGGGCCGGCCGGTCCTCGTGCCCGCCGCCGGACGCGAGTTGCATAACCCGTTTTTCACGGGCGAAGGCCCGCTCTACCACATGATCGTCCTGCGCGGCTGGACCGAGGAGGGGTTCATCGTGAACGACCCGGGCACCCGCCGCGGCGAGGGGTACGTCTATGGCGAGGCGACCATCATGGAGGCGATGGATGATTGGGATCCGGCCACGGCCGGCCTCTCGGGCGCGAAGCGCGTGCTGGTGATCGAGCCGAACGAACCCTAAGCCCTCATGTCCGTCCCGGCCGTCATCTCCGTCGCGCAGTACCTCGACCTGGTGAACGACCGGCTGCGCGAGGTGCCTTCGGACGTGGGCGTGGAAGGGGAGGTGTCGGATCTGCGCGTGTCCCACGGCAAGTGGGTGGGCTTCGACCTCAAGGACGCGCAGGGCGGCGGGGTGCTCAAGTGCTTCATGACCGTGTGGCAGCTGTCCGTGCCGCTTGAGGACGGGATGCGCGTGCGCGTGACCGGGGGAGCCAAGGTGAGCGCCAGGTTCGGCAAGTTCCAGCTTGATGTCCGCACGGTTGAGTTGGTGGGAGAGGGGGCGCTCAAGCGCGCGTACCTCGCGTTGAAACGGAAGATGCAGGACGAAGGGCTCTTCGACGGCGCGCGCAAGCGTCCGATCCCGCGGTTCCCGGAACGCATCGGGCTCATCACTTCCCGCGAGGCCGCGGCGTACGGCGATTTCCTGCGCGTGCTCGGCAACCGCTGGGGCGGGGTCGAGGTGGATTTCGTCCCGGTGCATGTCCAGGGCGGGAACGCCGTCCCCGAAATCCTCGCCGCGTTCGAGCATTTTCATCATCTGGGCGAATCGGAGCGGCCCGACGTGCTCGTGCTCACCCGCGGCGGCGGCGGGCTGGAGGACCTGCACGCCTTCAACGACGAGTCCGTGGCCCGCGCGGTGTTTTCGAGCCGCGTGCCGGTGGTGGTGGGCGTGGGCCACGAGCGCGACGAGTCGTTGTGCGATTTCGTCGCGGACGTACGGGCGTCCACGCCCAGCAACGCCGCCGAGCGGGTGGCACCCAGCCGCGACGAGGTGCGCTACGAGCTCGACGCCATGACGCGTCGGGTCGAAGAGGTGTTGCGCGCGAACCTGGACGCGCGTCGTCGCATCGTGGAGCACGCGGCGTCGTCCGCCTCCGCGCTCGTGTCGCGCCAGCGCGAACGGCTCACCTCGGAACTCGACGCGTTCGGCACCGCGACCGACCGCTGGATTCCCAATATCTCCGAACGCATCGAAGGGGCGTTGCGGGTGCTGCGCCAGGTGGATCCCAACCGGGTGTTGGCGCGCGGGTACAGCATCGTCAAATCTGGCAAAACCCTCCTCCGCGACGCCTCGGAACTTGTCGTGGGTACGGACGTGTCTGTACAATTGTCCCGTGGGACGTTCGATGCGAACGTTCTTCGTATAAACGGCACGGGCAAACAACGGTTGGTCTGATATGGCTGCCAAAGGAAAGAAGATGGATTTCGCCAAGGCGTTCGAGGAGCTCGAGGCCATCACCCGGTGGTTCGAACAGGAGGGGGCGGACCTCGACGAAGGGCTCAAGAGGTTCGAACGCGGGCTCGAGCTCGCGCGCGCGTGCAAGGAACGGCTCGCCGAGGTGGAGGCCAACGTGAAGGAGATTAAAAAGAAGTTCGAAGCATGATATGGCCTCCATCATCCTCCGTTGGGTCATCAACGCCGTCGCGCTCGTGGTGATCGCGAACGTCGTCCCTGGATTCGGGGTGGACGGGTTCTACACCGCGCTCATCGCCGCGCTCGTGCTCGGGCTCGTGAACGCGCTCATCCGCCCGATCCTGATCGTGCTCACGCTCCCCATCACCATCCTCACGCTCGGATTGTTCGCGTTGGTCATAAACGCGCTCATGATCTGGTTCGTGAGCACGATCGTGAAAGGATTCACGGTCGAAGGGTTCACGCCGGCGTTCCTCGCCGCGGTCCTCCTGTGGCTGACGAGCGTCGCGACCAACTGGTTGGTGAAAAAAGCATCCGAAAGCTGAACATGAGCGGGCGCCTACGGGCGCCCTTTCCATATGTCCCGACCCACGTTCGTCCTGTCCCTTGGCGGCTCCATCGTGGCTCCCGAGCGGGGGATCGACACCGCGTTCCTCACGGGGTTCCGCGACCTCATCCTCCGCCACGTCTCCCGCGGCTGGCGGTTCCTCATCGTCGTGGGCGGCGGCGTGACCGCGCGGCACTACCAGGACGCCGCGCGAGAGCTTTCCGACCTCACGCGCGAGGACCTCGACTGGCTCGGCATCCATGCGACCCGGTTGAACGGCCATCTGCTGCGCACCATGTTCCGCGGGGTCGCGCATCCGGCCGTGGTGAAGGATCCCACGCGTTCCCCGAAATCGTGGGTGAAGCCGGTCATGATCGGGGCGGGGTGGAAGCCGGGATGGTCCACGGACTACGTCGCCGTGCGGCTCGCGAAGCGCATGGGCACGGACTTCATCGTGAACCTGTCCAACATCGACTATCTCTATAGCGAGGATCCGAAGAAGAATCCCAAGGCCGAGCCCATCTGCGAGATCGGCTGGAAGGATTTTCAGGAGATGGTAGGGGAGACCTGGGACCCGGGCATGAACGCCCCGTTCGACCCGGTGGCCTCGAAGCTGGCCCGGACGTCGAAAATGAAGGTGGCCATCGTGAACGGGACGGACCTCAAGAACCTCGACGCGCTCCTCTGCGGGCACCGGTTCACGGGGACCATGGTCGGCGGTTGACGCTCTCCCTGCCCTTGGGTATAGTGCCGGGGCAATCGAATAGCCGCAGAAAACGGGGGCCGAAAGGCATAATTCCCGTCGAGGCACATCACCATTTCTGCGACTTCAGGTTGGCAGAATTTTTTAAATAATGCTACGAACCAACGGACGGCCACGAAACAACAAACACGCGATCTCGTAGTTTCGTAGCAAGTCCGTAGGTTCGTAACAACATCTTATGGCAAAGACTCGTGCCCAAAAGGAGGAAATGCTCTCCGGGCTCGTCGACAAGCTCGGCCGCATGAAGGCGGCGGTGTTCACCTCGATCGCGGGGTACACCATGACCGACGCGGACGCGCTGCGCGCCAAGGGGCGGGAGCAGGGCGTCGAGCTCACGGTCGCGAAGAAGACGCTGCTTTCCAAGGCGCTCGAGCAGAAAGGGCTTGTGCCCGAGAAAGGCATGCTCCAGGGTTCCATCCTCGCCACCTTCGGGATGGACGACGAGGTCGCTCCGGCGAAACTCGTCTCGGACCTGTCGAAAGGCAAGGACAAGGAGGGGATCAAGATCGTGGGAGGGATCCTGGAAGGGAAGTTCGTGGGACCGGAGGCCGTGTCCGCGCTCGCGAAGCTCGTGAGCAAGCATCATCAGCAGGGCCGCGTCGTGGGCACCATGTACGCTCCGGTTTCCGCCTTCGTGCGCGTGTTGGAGGCGATTCGTGCGAAGCAGGCAGCTTAATTAACGTACCGTAGTACGTAGGAGGTAGTACGTAGGGAAGGCCTGCATGCTACGCACTACGCACTACCAACTACGCACTCTACTTATGTCAGACGAAGTGAAAACCGAGGTCCCGGCGAAGTTCGCCTCCCTCGTGAGCGAGATCGAGAAGATGTCCGTGATCGACCTCGCGGAACTCGTGAAGGTGCTGGAAGCCAAGTTCGGCGTGTCCGCCGCCCCGGCCATGGTGATGGCCGCCGGTGGCGCCGGTGGCGCGGCCGCCGCGGAGGAAAAAACCTCGTTCGACGTCGAGCTCACCGCCGCGGGCCCGAACAAGATCAATGCGATCAAAGCCGTGCGCGAGATCACGGGCCTGGGCCTCAAGGAAGCCAAGGACATCGTGGACGCCGCCCCCAAGGTGGTGAAGGCCGGTGCCGCCAAGGCCGAGGCCGACGAGATGAAGAAGAAGCTCGAGGAAGCCGGCGCCCAGGTCACCCTGAAGTAAGGATTTAAAAATACCTTGCGGTCGCAAGGTATTTTTATTCGCCTATTGTCCTGTGCGGAAGCCGTAGAGCGCGTCGGGGGTGAGCACGTAGATGGTCTGCGCGGTCTCGTCCACGAGGAGGTCGGTGGCGTCCGTGAAGGCGTCGGCCACGTATTGGGTGAGGAGCGCGCCGTTTTCCTTGGCGAACACCATCACGCGTTTCTGGGCGGGCTCGAGCACGTACACGCGGTCGCTCTCGAGGTCGGTCCACAGGTCGAGCGCGTCGGTCATGGCCGGCTCCACCTCGGAGGCGTCCCACCCGCTTTGCCCGCTGCTCACGAACCGGACCGGTCCCGTGGGGAGCAGCACGAACACGCTTCCGTCCACGGCGAGGCTGCGCGCGTCGGCAAGGGGGGTCGTCTTGGATCGGATCCATCCGGTGGGGGAGCCGAATCCGGACGCGGTGGCGTTGAACCGTTGCACCTGCGTGTCGGTTGGTGAGGATTCGAGCACGTACAGCCGGTCGCCGTACGCGGCCACGTCCTTCCAGTCGTTGCCCGCGTCCGGCAGGAGGTCGGTCACGCGCATATGCAGGAGCTCGGGGTCGAACAGCGAGATTCCCGGACGGTCGTCGAGGAAATACGCGGCCGTCTCGTCGGCGGACGCTTCCCGTGCCGCGCCGACCGAGGCGTCGGGAAGGGGGAGCGCGGTCGCGGTCTTCCCGACCGGATCCACGCGCACCACCTCGCGTGCGGCCGTGAACGCGTACAGGTTGGTTCCCACTTTCACGAGCGCGCGCGCGCCTTCAAGCGACGCGAAGCGCGGCAAGTCGGAGAGGCGCACCACGTGGCGGAGCTGGTCGAGCGCGGCTTCGATGTCGGATACGATCTTCGCGACCGCCTCTTGGCGTTCACGGGTGGCGGCGGCGACGGAGGCAAGCGTGGTGAGCGCCTCGGTGTAGAGGACGCGCGCGCGGTCCTCGTCGCGGTAGATGGCCGCGGCGGCGGCTTCCTCGCGCAGCTCCGACGCCGCGGCGAGGCGCGTCTCGAACGCGGCGTCGTCCGCATGCCGCGCTCGCGCGCTCGACAGCACCGAGATGCTCACCCCGAAGGCGACGAGCACGACGACGGCGGCCAGCGCGAGGTATCGGCTGGAGTTCGGCACGCTTCCGGCGCGGCGCAGCCATCCGCGCGCCACCTCGTCGGCGCGCAGGCGCGTTTCCCGCACGATGCGGGCGCGTCCGTCGGCGCGCGTCACGTCCACCGTGGCCCGGCCCGTCCAGAGCCCGGCGGCGACGAGAGCTTTCCCGGCGCCGAGCAGGCCGTGCACCACCCGCGACAAGGAGCGCGGGCGCGGAGCATCGGAGGCGGGGGCGCGCCGGAAGACGCGCTGCCAAAGTGACAGGAGCAGCGAGGCGTTCGGGGCCTGGTCCTCGATGAGCCGTCGCGTCTCCTCCCGCGAGGCGGCCAGCGTGGAGAGCGAAACCTCGGATTTCGGCTTGGCTTGGGTCGTCTCCGGCTCATCGGCTTCCACGCGCAGCACGAGCACGGACAGGACGTCGTTGAAGGCGAAATATTGGCGGATACGCGCCGCGGCGCCGGCGGGGGGAAGGGTCGAGAGGATGGCGCACAGCTCGTCGTTACCCACGGCCGGGGCCAGGTCCTTGCTCGCCACGCAAAACACGTCGCCCGGATGGAGCGATCCGTCGAGAACGACCGCGAACGGCTTTTCCCAGGTCGGGAGCGCTTGTTCGGTGTGGATGCCGCGCGACAGGTTGAACACCTGGTACCGCTGGTCAGGGGTCCGGTGGAGGAACAGGGCGGCCAGGTCTCCGGTGCCGGACAGGTACATCTCCTCCTCGCAGGCGATCCCGACCAGCGCGTGGAACTCCTTGATGGGGAGCGACCACTCGGTGGCGCGCACCAGCTCCGAGACGCTCGCGTTGAGCGAGGAGAGGAACTCCTCGAAGCGGTGCTGCGCATGGTCGCCCGCCCCGAATGACGCCGAAAGCCTCTGTACCTGCTCCTCGACCGTGCGGCACAGGAGGTTCGCGTCCGGGGACGGGCGTTTGAGGCGCGCGAGGCACAACGCGAACACGAACCCGTCCCGGCCCGAGAGCGGCCAAAGCGTCGTGCGGGGGGCCGCGGGGGAGGGGCTCGGGTCGGCATAGGTGCCGGCCTTGAGCCTCGTGTTCGGTTCCATGCTTGCCGGTTTTTCTCGCATGTGTAAGATTATACCCGACATTGGACGAGCGGCAACGGACCCCTGATGATTCCTGATGTGAGTGGCCAAGAATTCAAGCTTGAACAGTTGTTTGGCTCAAAGACACGTGCGCGGCTGCTCGGGTTGTTTTTGATGAATCCCGAGAAGGCCTACTTCGTGCGGGAGCTTACGAGGAAGATCGACGCGCAGCTCAATTCGGTGCGAAGGGAACTGAAAAACCTGGTGGAGCTCGGGTTGGTGGTCGAGAAGGCGGGCACGGCCGGAGCACGCCCTGGCGCGACGCTCGCCGAGAAGAAAAAGTACTACGCGGTCAACATGGATTTCGTGCTGTGTGACGACCTGCGCTCCATGTTCAAGAAGATGCAGATCCTGCTGAAGAAGTATCTTGTTCAGGAGCTGGAGAAGCGAGGCAACGTGGAATACTTCGCGTTCACCGGACGGTTCGTGGAACGCAGCGACGTGCCCACCGACATCGTGATCGTCGGGTCCATCGATCCCGCCGAGCTCCAGCGATCCATCGTGCAGTTCGAGGGGGACTTGGGCCACGAGATCAACTACACATTGCTTCCCAAGGAGGAGTTCCTGTACCGCCGACAGGTCGCCGACCGGTTCCTCATGTCCATCTTGGGCGGGGAAAAGGTGGTGATGATCAACCGCTTGGGGGTATGAAGGCGCTTGCCATCCTGGCCCAGGACATCAACCGCCTGACCGTCGGGTGGGTGGAAGACGGGGGATTGGTACGCGAAACCGAGTTTGCATCCGGGCCCGAGAGCTGTTTGTCCTCGATCGATCGGTTCCTCAAGGAACAGGGCCGTTCCATCGACGAGGCGGAAGCGGTGCTGGTGGTGAACGGACCGGGCGCATTCACGGCGATCCGCGCGTCGACCACGCTCGCGAACGCCATCGCGTTCGCCCGTTCCATTCCGGTCCATACGGCGGAAAACCCGACCCGATTGCCGTTGCGTGAGCTGGTGGCGGCCGGCGCGTTCCGCCCGGGGAACGGGTATGCCGTCCCCGTGTACGACCGTCCGCCGCACATCACCCTCCCGAAACGGGTGTGAACAACTCCCTTGCGCACAGCCCGTAATAGGGATATAGCTGGTAGCACAGACCCCTTCTAATCACCCAATCGTCCGTCTTATGACGCCGACCGTGAACGTGTTCCAGGATTCATTACTCAGCCTTTGGGACGAAATCCTCGTCTCGCTCCCGAACGTGCTGGCCGCCGTCGTGGTGTTCGTGGCCGGTCTCGTGGTCGCGGCCGTGCTCTCCCGCATCGTGGAGAAGGCCGTGGAGCTCCTGCGCCTCGACGATCTCGTCTCGCGCCTCGATCTCAAGGCCGCGCTCGAGCGCGTCGGGCTGCGCCTGCACGTGGGGCACCTGCTTGGATGGATCGTGCGGTGGTTCTTCGTCATCGTGTCGCTCATCGCGGCGACCGACATCCTGGGCTGGGAACAGGTCACCGATTACCTGAAGCAGGTGGTGCTCTACGTCCCGAACGTGATCATCGCGGTGATCATCCTGCTCGCCGGGATCCTGCTCGCGAACTTCGTGCGCAACGTGGTGAAGTCGGCCGTGGAAGCCGCGCAGCTCTCGAGCGCCGATTTCCTCTCCGGCATCGCCAAGTGGGCCATCCTCGTGTTCAGCTTCATGGCGGCGTTGGTACAGCTGCAGATCGCGACCGCGATCATCAACACGCTGTTCACGGGCCTCGTGGCCATGCTCGCGCTTTCCGGCGGCCTCGCCTTCGGCCTGGGCGGCAAGGAACACGCCAACCGCGTCCTCGAGCGCTTGCGCCGCGACCTCTCGAGCGAACGGTAGGAAATCAAAGGCCGCCCCGGGCTCTCCCGACCGAAGCGTCGGGATTGATTCCGGGGCGGTTTTTTGCTAAGGTTTCCCCCGATATGGACGGCTTTTACGGGTACAAATATGGCCGGATGCGCTTCTGGGAGATTCTCCCCGGATCGCTCGTGTGGAGCACCTTCTTTTTGGGCGTCGCGCTGTCGTTCTTCGCCCCGGTGTACGTGGTGGTGTTCATCATCGTGTTCGACCTGTACTGGTTCTTCCGCGTCGCCTACTTCGTCATCTTCCTGTTCGTGGCCTGGATCGCGGTGCGCCGGGCCGGGAAGGTGGACTGGGCCGCGCGCGTGCGCGAGGTCGCCGGATCGGACCGCGTGCATCACCTGGTGTTCCTGCCGACCTACAAGGAAGAACTGCCGGTCATCCGCTCGACGTTCCGGTCGTTCCTGTCCGCGCACGCGTCGCACGAGCGCATGATCGTCGTGCTCGCCGGCGAGGAACGCGACGCGGTCCGCTTCCGCAAGAACGCGGCCGCGATCGAGCGCGAGTTCGGTCACCGGTTCAAGAAGATCATCGTGACCGAACACCCCCAAGGGCTCCCGGATGAGATCCCCGGAAAGGGGTCCAACCTCGCTTGGGCGGGCCGTCGCGTCGCCGAGGTGCTCGAGGCCGAATTCCCGGACGTGAAGGACGAGGACGTGGTGGTGTCCGCGTTCGACGTGGACACGGTGGTGCATCCGCAGTATTTCGCCTACCTCACGTACTTGTATCGCACCGTCCCGAATCCCACGCGAACGAGCTACCAGCCGGTGGCGCTCTTTTCGAACACCATCTGGACCGCGCCCGCGCCGGTGCGCATCGCCGCGTTCGGCACCACCTTCTGGCTCATGGGCGAGCTCGCGCGTCCCGAACGGCTGTGGACTTTTTCGAGCCACTCCATGCCCTGGGTGATGCTCAAGGACGTGGGGTTCTGGCAAAGGGACATCGTGAGCGAGGACAGCCGCATCTTCCTGCAGGCGTTCGTGCACTATCACGGCGACTACCGCGTCACTCCCATGTACCTGCCGGTGTCCATGGACACGGTGGCCGGGAAGACCTATCTTGAGTCGCTCAAGGCCCTGTACAAGCAGCAGCGCCGATGGGCCTGGGGGGTCGAGCACTTGCCGGCCATGGTCGCGGCGTTCTCACGGGAGAAGCGCATCCCGTTCTCGAAGAAGTTCCGTTACCTCTTCAACCACCTGGAAGGGATGTACACCTGGGCGACGGCCCCGCTGCTCATCTTCCTGCTGGGCCAGCTCCCGCTCGCCCTCGTGCGCGATCCCGACGCGCTCATCCAAGCGGCGCCGTTCACCTTGCAGCAGATCATGCAGCTCGCCATGGCCGGCGTGTTCGTGTCCGGCATCCTGTCGCTCACTTTGCTTCCGCCACGGCCCAAGACCGTGAAGGGATGGGCGTGGCTCGTCATGATCGCGCAGTGGATGCTCCTCCCGGTCACGTTCATCGCGTTCGGCGCGCTGCCGGCCATCGACGCGCAGACGCGCTTCCTGCTCGGCAGATACCTCGGGTTCAACGTCACGAAGAAGGGCCGGTGATATGGCTAGGGCGCAGGTCACCATCGTCGCTTGGAACAGCCTTCGGTACCTGCCGGAACTGTTGGATTCGCTTTCCGCGCAGACGTTCAAGGACTTCCAGGTGCTGATCGTGGACAACGCGAGCACCGACGGGACGAACGCGTACCTGCGCGCCCATCATCCGGACGCCACCACCATCCTGAACGCGCGCAACCTCGGGTTCGCGGCCGCGCACAACCAGGGGATCCGCTACGCGATGCAGCGCTGGAGCCCCGACGAACGCGCCATGCGTTACGTGCTCGTGACCAACCCCGACGCCATCCTCGAACCCGATTACCTCGAACGCGTCGTCGCGGAAGCCGACGCGCACCCCGGACTCGGGAGCGTCGGCGGGAAGCTGCTTCGCGCGTTCGGGGAACCTCGTGAAGAAGAAGGGGTGCGCGAGACCATGAAGAGCGACCTCATCGATTCCACCGGGTTGCGCGCCACCCGCGGGCGGTCCTTCGCCGATCGCGGGGCGGGGGAAGTGGATCGGGGCCAGTACGACCAGGCACGCGGCGTGTTCGGCGTCTCGGGGGCGCTCGCGCTGTATCGCGCGAGCGCGCTTGAGGAGGCCAAGACCGGAGAGGAGTATTTCGACGCCGACTTCTTCGCCTACAAGGAAGACGTGGATCTCGCGTGGCGGCTGCGCCTGCTCGGGTGGGGCTCGCGGTTCCTCCCCGAGGCCAAGGCGTACCATCATCGCGGGGTGTACGGGACCGAGAAGGCGGGGTTCCTCTCGCGGCTGCGTGAACGGCGCGCGCGTTCGGTCACGCGCTCCTCGTATTCCGCGCGCAATCACTGGTGGCTGCTCATGAAGAACGAACTCGCGTTGAACGCGCTCATCGCGCTCCCGTGGATCAGCGCGCGGGAGCTCTCCCGCGTCGGCTACGTGGCCCTGTTGGAGACGCGTACGCTCGGCGCGTTCTTCGCGTCCGTCTTCGGGATCCCGAGGATGTGGCGCAAACGCCGTGAGATCATGCGTCGCCGCAAGGCGAGCGCCTCGGAGATGCGGAGCTGGTTCGTATGACGGACGTTTCCATCCTCATCGTGCACTACAACACCCCGCTGTTGCTTCGGCAGACGCTCTTGGGGATCCGCCGCGCGGCTCCGCAGGTGCGTTACGAGGTAATCGTGGTGGACAACAACCCAGCCTGCCGCGTGGAGGAGGCCGTACGGCGCGAGTTCCCGGAGGTGCGCGTGCTCGTTGCCCCGCGTAACCTTGGATTCGGGGCCGGGATGAACCTGGCGATTCCCTCTTCGCGCGGCCGGTACCTGTTCGTGTTCAATCCCGACATCGCGATGACGTCGGGGAGCCTCGAGGAGCTGGTACGGTTCATGGACGCCTCGCCGACGGTGGGGATGTGCGGGCCGCAGTTGTTGCATCCGGACGGATCGGTGCAGGCGAGCTGTTTCCGGTTCATGGATCCCGAGGTGATCGCCTGGCGCCGGCTGCCGGGAGCCTCCCGTTTCCCTCGCGCCCGCCGCGTG
Source organism: Candidatus Uhrbacteria bacterium RIFCSPHIGHO2_01_FULL_63_20 (assembly GCA_001791045.1). Classification (GTDB taxonomy): domain Bacteria; phylum Patescibacteriota; class Patescibacteriia; order UBA9934; family GWF2-40-263; genus 2-01-FULL-63-20. Next base: position 88,074 of record MGDT01000006.1, read on the forward strand.
CTGGACGCCTACGTGATGGCCGACTGGGATCATGCGGACACGCGCGAAGTGGATTACCTGCTTGGCGCGTCGATGTTCGCGCGCCGCGAAGCCGTGGATGAGGTCGGCGGGTTCGATCCGGCGTTCTTCGTGTACTTCGAGGACCAGGATTGGTGCCGTCGCTTTTGGGAAGCCGGATGGAAGGTGGCGTATCACCCGCTTTCGCGCATGGTGCATTACCACCGTCGTGAGACCGCGGAAGGATCGCTCCTGAAGCAGATCCTCAATCCGCTCACCCGCGTGCAGCTCAAGAGTGCGCTATACTACTATCGTAAATGGAGGGGGAAACATGTCCCACAGCGCTAATTTCCTGCACCACGTCGAACCGGCTCCGACTCATCGCCGCCACAAGCGGCGGCGGGTGTTCGGGCCGCTGTTCGCCGTGATCGCGCTCGCGCTCGTGGGATATGCCATCTGGCTCGCGGTCGCCGTCGGAGCGATCCTTGCCGCGGCCTCCGACGGGCGTGACGCGCTCGAGCGCTCGCGCGAGAGCGCCGAGGCGTTGGATTTCGAGGCGGCGCTCGTCGACCTGCGCCTGGCGGACGACACCTTCGATCGCGCGCAGCGGCATCTGTCCGCGCTCGCGCCGCTCAAGGCGCTCCCGTGGGTCGGGACGCACGCGAAGGCGGCGGCGGCGCTGGTTGATTCCGGCCGCAGCGTCGTCGCGGCGCTCGAGGAAGCGGTGGAGATCGGCGCCGACCTGGTGCGGTTGTCGGGGTTGTCCGCGCAGGACCTGGCCGACCTCGCCGAAGGGGCCGGCGGCCGCGTGAGCTTCGAGGACCTGCCGTCCGACACGAAACGCGCCATGTTGCGCCGGCTCGTCTCGTCCGCCGACGAGATCGACCGGACGGTGGCGAGCATCGCGATCGCGCGCGACGAGCTGTCCGACCTCGACCGCACCGCGCTTTCCTCGCCGGTCCTCGCGGCGCTCGCGCCCGTGGACGCGAAGCTCGCGGGACTCGAGGCCATGATGCGGCTCCTCGCCCGCGCCGCGCGCGTGCTTCCGGCGTTCGCCGGCGCCGACGGAACGAAGACCGCGCTCCTCCAGTTCCTGAACGACACCGAGCTCCGGCCCGGCGGCGGGTTCATCGGCACCTACGGCGTGCTCGAGGTGAAGGACGCCGACATCGCCTCGCTCTCCACCCACGACGTATATGAGCTCGACGGCGCGGCCGCGCACGGCGTGACCGAACCGCCCCCGCCCCCGCTCAACCGCTATCTGGGCGCGGACAAATGGTTCTTCCGCGACGCCAACTGGTCGCCGGACTTCGCCGTCTCAGCGGAAACCTCCTTGCGGTTGTTCGCCCTCGAGGAACGCGCGAGCGGCCGTACGCCGACGGCGTTCGACGGGGTGATCGGGTTCACGACCGGTTTCGCCGCCGACCTCCTGCGGCTGACCGGCCCTCTCGAGGCCGGGGGCCAGACGTTCACTCCCGAGAACGTCGCCGACCGCCTGGAATACCAGGTGGAATTCGGGTACGCGGGGCAGGGGATCCCGCCCGAGCAGCGCAAGGCGATCCTCTCCGAACTCGTGGAAAAGATGAAGTCCGAGGTGTACGCGCTCCCCAGCTCGCGATGGAGCGCGTTCGCGACCGTCGTGGAACGCGCGCTCGTCGACAAACGGCTCATGCTCTACAGCCGCGACGCGAAGGCCCAGGCCGTGATCGCGTCGGTGGGCTGGGGCGGCGCGGTGAAGACGCCCGCGTGGGGCGACGCGCTCATGGTCGTGGACGCGAACCTCGCGAGCCTGAAGAGCGACCCGTCGGTGCATCGCTCCGTGCGGTACGCGATCGCGCAAAACGCCTCGGGGGAGTACGTGGGTCGCACCACCATCCGCTATGAGCACGCCGGACGGTTCGATTGGAAGACCACGCGCTATCGCACCTACACGCGGGTGTACGCGCCCTACGGCAGCAAGCTCCTGCGCGTCGAAGGATCGCTCGCCGACGACAAGATCAGGAACCCCTCGCTCGCGGCGGGGAGCCCGGACGTGTTCACCGAGCTCGGGTTCACGACCTTCGGCGCCTTCACCGCGGTGGAACCCGGGCAGACGCGCGAACTCGCCTTCGAATACCTGCTTGCGCAGAGCGTGGTGGATGCCATCCGTTCGGGCTCGTACCGGCTCGCGGTGTTCAAGCAGGCCGGAGCCGCGGACAACGGGTTGACGCTCCATCTCGATTTTGGTAAGAACCTCACGGACGCGTCCGTCCCCGAGGACCTGAGCCGGTGGGGGGATGACACCTACAATCTGAACACGAAATTGGATCAGGACCTGGTGTTCGAGGTGGATCTGTGAAATATGTTCGCAAAAAAAATCGGCATCGACTTGGGAACGACGACCGTGCTTGTTTACGTTCCCAAGCGCGGGATCATCCTGCATGAGCCGTCGGTGGTCGCCGTTTCTTCCATCGACAACAAGGTGTTGGCGGTGGGGAAGGAGGCCAAGGACATGCTCGGCCGCACGCCGGACACCATCGTCGCGCGCCGTCCGCTCAAGGACGGCGTCATCGCGGATTACCGCACCACCGAAGCGATGCTCCGGTATTTCATCAACAAGGCGCTCGGCGGCGTCCGGCTGTTCCGTCCCGAGGTCATGGTGGCCGTGCCCGGCGGCATCACCTCGACCGAACGCCGCGCGGTGATCGACGCGGCGATCGCGGCGGGCGCGAAGGCGGCGTACGTGATCAAGGAACCGATCGTGGCCGCCATCGGGGCCAACATCCCGATCGGCAGCCCCTCGGGACACATGATCATCGACATCGGGGGAGGCACGTCTGAAATGGCCGTCATCTCGCTGGGCGGCATCGTGGCGTCCGAGTCGGTGCGCATCGGCGGGGTCAAGTTCGACGCGGCGATCGGGGAGTACGTGCGCCGCAAATACGGGCTCGCGATCGGCGAGCGCACCGCCGAAGACGTGAAGATCACCATCGGCTCGGCCATGTACATGCCCGAGAAGCTCACCATGGACGTGAAGGGGCGCGACATGATGAGCGGGCTCCCCAAGATCGTGAACATCTCGAGCGACGACGTGACCGCCGCCATCCAGAACGAGCTGGAAGGGATTATCGCGACCGTGAAAGAGGTGCTGCACAAGACCCCGCCGGAGCTCTCGGCGGACGTGATGGACAAGGGGATCGTGCTCTCCGGGGGTTCCTCCCAGCTGCGCAACCTCGACGCGCTGCTCGCCGAGGCCACGGGAGTGCCCACCTTCGTGGCCGAGGATCCGCAGCAGTGCGTGGTGAAAGGGACGGGGGTGGCGCTCGAGAACCTCGAAGCGTACAAACGAAGCATCTTCACCAGCTAGTCTCTCGCCGGACGGGTATCCGCCCTTGCCTTGCGGGACCTCCGGTCGCTGCGGCTGCGGTCTGACACCCATCCGGCTCGTGTCGCCCGACCAAGTTATGTCTACCATCGCCATCGACGCCTCGAGCGCGGGGAAAGAAAAGAAGACCGGCGTGGAGTGGTACGCGTTCCACCTGATCGAGGCCATGAAGAAACAGGCGTTGCGGGAAGGCGAACGCGTGGTGTTGTTGTCGCCCACGCCGCTCGCGAGGCCGCTGTCCGATCTGCCGGAGGGCTGGGAATCCCGTGTCCTTGCGTGGCCCGGAAGGGGATGGATGAGTATCCGCGTATCGCTCGAGATGATGCTCCAACGGCCCGACCTCCTGTTCGTCCCGTCGCAAGGATTGCCGATCGTCTCGGCGCGGAAGACCGTGACCACCGTGCACGACGTGGGGTTTCGACGGGTGCCGGAGGCGTACTCGGACGAAGCGCGTCAGACGCTCGGACGGGTGACGCGGGACGCGGTCACGCGCGCCGATCTCCTGCTCACCGTTTCAGCATTCAGCAACAGGGAGATCGTCGAGATGTACGGCGTCGACGCTTCTCGGATCGTCGTGACTCCCCTCGCGTCGGTGATGTCACGGCGCTCCCTCCCCCGCAAACCGTTCTTCCTTTTCGTCGGTCGTCTCGAGCGCAAGAAAGGCGTGGCCGACCTGGTCCGCGCCTTCACCGCGTTCAAGGCGTCTCGTCCCGCGGACGATCCGTTCGAGTTGGTCCTCGCGGGTCCGCGAGGCTACGGCTACGAAGAAATCAAATCCGAAATCCGGAATTCGAAATACGAAAAGGATGTCCGGGAAATCGGGTACGTGCCCGAACACGACGTCGCGCGTCTCATGGGCGAGGCGGCCGCGTTCGTGTTCCCGTCCCGCTACGAAGGATTCGGGATGCCGCTCTTAGAAGCAATGGCGTGTTCAACGCCCGTGATCGCCTCGGATATCCCGGTGTTCAGGGAAGTGGCAGGGGAGTCGGCGTTGTTCGTGCCGGTCGGCGACGTGCAGGCGTTGGCGGCAGCGTTGACTCGCATGGCCGACGACCGGGCGACGCGGGAGTCGTTCGCGCACAGCGGACGTGAACGGGTGAAGACGTTCTCCTGGGACGAGACGGCGCGACTCACCTGGGAGTCCATCCGGAATGTGTTAGACTAAAGTGACATATGGACGAGGTGCTGAAGGAACTCAGGCGTTTGGGGCTTTCCGAGAAGGAGGCGCAGGTGTACGTCGCCTCGCTCGAGCTCGGTCCCGCCACGGTGCAGGACATCTCGCACAAGTCGCGGGTGAACCGCGCCACCACGTACGTCATGATCGAGGCGCTGTCCGAGCGAGGGCTCATGAGCTCGTTCCAGCGCGGGAAGAAACGCTATTTCGTCCCCGAGTCGCCCGACCACTTGAAGCATCTCCTGCGTCACGAACGCACCGAGATCGAACAGAAAGAAGAGAGCCTCGGCAAGGTGCTCCCCATGCTGCTCGCCCTGTTCAACGTGGAAGGGGCCAAACCGCAGATCCGCTACCTCGAAGGGCCCGAAGGATTGCAGAGCGTGCGAGACACCTTCGTGGCGCTCAAGGGCGAATACATGCAGATCGTCCCGCTCGAGGAGGTGAAAAAGATGGGCGAGATCGTCTCGGGAAAGGAGGCCCACATCGGGAAGCTCGCGGTGACTTCGGCGAAACACCGCACGCTCATGGTCGCACGTCCCGAGACCGTGGACGATACCCCGCTCGTGAAGGACGGGGAATACCGCATCCTTCCGCCGGAGAAATTCCCGTTGTACGCGGACATCACGGTGCGGGAGAACCACGTGTTCTTTTTCTCGTACAGGTCCTCCATCCTGTCGGTGATCATCGTGAGCAAGGAAGTGGCGGACGCCGTACGGATGCTGTTCGATCTCGCGTGGGCAGGGGCCAAGGAGTTTCCCGAACGCCGGTCCTGAAATGAAAAAACGGGCGCTTGCGTGGCGTCCGTTTTCGTCCGGGGCGATGGGAAGGGCTTACGATCCGTCTCCACAATGCATGTGCGGCTTCAGATAACGCGGGTGCCGGCGCAAGGGCTCGTGACCGATTTCCCATCCCATCTGGCTCTCCAACGCGTGCTCGCAAGCACCGGTTGCCTGCGGTCACCCACAAGGTGAGCGACCAGGGAGACTATCAGGATTCGGCCCCCCTGTCAAGGGGAGGTGACAGGGGAAATCGATGATTTGCGAGGGTTTTAGGGGAGATAAGGGTTATAAGGGTGGCGAGGGTTGACAGAAAGGGAGGGTTTTGTTAGTGTTTCCCGTTCCGCTGGTACTCCACGGAACCGTCGGGGGCATATCTTCCTGGCGAAGTAGGATGGAGGAGAGAGAGTGAGGAGAGAGTCCGCTGGGATGTATTCCGGCGAAGAAAAAGGCCCACGCATCGCGCGTCGGGCCTTTTTGATTTCGCTTCAAGACGTCTCCTCAAGGGTTTCTTCCAGGCGGCGTCGCATGTCCGGTTCGTATGTTCCCCATTCCAGGGAATGCGCCACGCGTTCGCGTTCCCCGCGTTTGCGACCCTCCAGGATGGACCGCAGCGCCTCGGGACCGTCCGGTTCGCCGATCTTGCACAGGGACAGGGCGGCTTCGAGCCGGATGGCGCGGTCGGTCCAACCAAGGAGGACGCGAAGCCGCTTCGCTGCCGCCGCGAGATGGATGTCGCCCGCTAATTTCGTCCCGAGCCGGAACGCTTCCTTGCGCGCGCCGGGAAGCCGCCGATATCCTTCCTCCTTGAGGTCTGGGAACAGGCCGGCGATCGCGTCCTTGAGCGCCTTGCGTTCCCAGGGAAACGGCCAGATGACGCGTACGGCGAGCGCGCGCAGCTCCGGGTCCGGTTCGCGCAGGAGCGGGCGCAC
>MGDT01000006.1:94323-112031 GCA_001791045.1 Candidatus Uhrbacteria bacterium RIFCSPHIGHO2_01_FULL_63_20
ATCACGCCCGGGTCGGCAAACCGCAGGAGGGAATACAGGCAGTCGGCCTTGGCACCCGCGTCGCCCGCGCGCAGCAGGTCCACGAGGAAGGGGACGATGCCAGGGTCCTCGAGCTTCACGAGCGCGTCGAGCGCGGCGGCGCGCACCTCCTGGTCGCTCTCGCCGCGGAAGAGCGCGCGCAGCCTCCCCACCGCGTGGTGGCGGGAGAAGGCGTCGTCGAAGAAGGAATCCTTCACGGCCGGGAACGCCGCGATGGCGCGCGCGCAGGCAAGGCGCACGGCGCGCTCGGGGGAGGCGAGGAGGTTGTAGATCACGCGCAAGGTGGTGGGGTCGGCGACGGCGCCCAAGGTGGCGAGCGCGGTTTCCTTGAGCGCGACGCCGGCGCGCGGGTCCTTGGCCACGTCGATCACCAGGCCGATCCCTTCTTGGCGGTAGAACTTGTGCTCGACGAGGGTTTCGAGCGCCCGCAGCCGGGCGTCGTCGTCGCCCTGCCTCACCTGCGCGTGCAGCGTCTCGAAGAACCGCGCGCGCAGCCGGGCGTTCAACCAGGCGCGCGCGGCGAGCAAGAGGAGCATGAGCGCGGCGAGCAGGCGCATCGAGTCCGACGGCGCGAACGCGTCTGGCACGAGGGCGTCGAAGGCGAGCATCATGAGCGCTCCCAGCGCGCCCGCGACCGTGGCGAGGTAGCCGTCGAGGAAGGCGTTCACCCCGGCGCGCCGCGAGGCCGGGAGCGCCCCTTGCATCACCTGCATCGAGGTGGCCTGCAGGTCGATGAGCACGCTTCGCACGGCGTTGGCCGCGATTACGGGCCAGAAGGTGGGGACGATCAGCACCGCCGCCACGGCCGCGGTGACCGCGTTGCTCACGAACGCCATCCCGCGGGTGAGCCCGATGCGCTCGAGCAGGCGGTTGAGCAGCAGGGCGTCGAACAGCACCGCCGCCAGGCTCGTCACCACCAGGTAGAGGCCGCTGAAGCGCACGTACGCCTCGGCCGTGGGGAAGCGCGCGTCGGCCACGGCGGCGAACGCCACGTCGAACGCGCGGGTGAGCACCCAGGAGATGGCCACGATGCCCGCGAGCACCAGCACGTAGCGGTTGCCGCGCACGTACGCAAACAGGCTGGCGGCGTCCTCCTCGCCCTCCGCGCGCGAGGGGGCGTTCGTGCGAAGGGCGCAGGGAAGGGCGCATAGCGCGAGCGCCGCCGCGGCCATGAGCATCCCGCCGATGCCGATCGCCTCGACGAACCGGTCGAGGAACAATCCGGCCACCACGCCGCTCACCACGTTGGCCGTGTTGAGGAGCGGGAACAGGCGCTTCCCCTGGGAGGGGGTGAACCGGTCGTTGGCCACCACCATGAGCTGCGACCCCACGAACGACACGAACGCCGAGTTGCCCAGCAAGAGGAGCGCGAAGAACGGGATCCCGCCTTCGCCCGCGCGCACGGCCGCGAGCGCGAGCAGCGCCGAGGCCGCGAGCGAAAACACCCGTGCCGACGTTCCCGCGCCCGCGCGCGAGGCGAGGCGCGCGTAGAGCGCGGACCCGAGCATGGATGCCGCCGAGCTCAACAGGAACACGAGTGGGAACGACCCGATCCCGTACGCCTTGAGGAACGCCGCCGTGAGCACGCTCCAGGCGAGCAGGTTGGCGCAGGCCGACAAGAACAACCCGGCCCACAGCCGCAGGGCCGGCCAGCGCTCCTCCTTGCGAATCCTCCACAGCTTCATGCCGCCATCATACCAAAAAAAGACGCCCTCGGCGTAGCGGGGGCGTCCAAACGCTTACTTGCGGCGCGTAGCCATAGCGTGGGGGGTTACGGCTTATCCACAACTCATTTTACGCCTCCCACGAAAAAAGAAAACGCGCCCCCAGAGCAGGGGCGCGTTAGAGCGTCTCACGACGCGAAGGAGCTAGTACACGATCGTGCCGCCGGTCACCGGGAGGTCGTTGATCAGATTGCCGAATGCGAGGGCGCCGGTAACATCATCTTCCCACAGGATCGCGACTTGATTCGTCGCAGCGAACATTTCGGTTTCATCCGGGATGCTGATGCGGATCGAGTCGTCGTTCGCCGCGCTGGCACCAGTGGTGTCAACGCGGAGCACGTACGTATCGGTCTCGCCGGCACCGATTTCCACGCTGTTCTGTCCGACGTCGATGTAATAGCTGAACACCGCGTACTTCAGCGGGGTGTCTCCAGCGCAGACATTCCCGTCTGCTCCGAAGAATTCCCAGCCGTCGTCACCGTCAAGCTTCACGCTCGGGTCGTCGATGTCGAACAGCTCCCATTTGGTCGGATCCGCCAGTTGATCGCATGTGGTCCACGTTCCGTCCGTGTCCGTCGCCGTCATTTTGAAGGCAATGTGATGGAGCGTCACGTATCCACGGCTATCCGCCGCGACATTGAAGCGCATGACCTCGCTCAATCCCGGCACGCCCGCTCCCGAGGGGGAGCCAGACGCGAGTGAGATCGTGGGCTTGGTCTTGCGGATCGTCATCTGCTGACCGGCACAGAAGTTGTCGCCGTTGCAGACAGTCAGGTTCGGATGACCGTTCATCGAAGGAACTCCTCCGGTGATCGGTCCATCGATCAGCAGTCCGGACCACTGGCCTTCCGCCTCGAAGTCCACGCCGCCGTTGATAGTGAACTTGAGCTGGATACGGTCTCCAGAACGCACTTCGTCCCCGTCCACACTGTTGAGCGTCACAGCGAAGTGCACAAGCGTGTCTTGGCCGTTCGGGACGAAGATGCCCAGATCGCGAATCGTCTCATGTCCGAGATCGAACAGCGACGGGTCATTGATCGTTCTCGTCACGGTTCCGCTCGTCGAGGGATAGATGACCACGAGGGCGCCGATAGCTGCTCTGGGTCCGAACCCATCACAGTTGCCATCGAAGTCCACGCGTTCGCACAGGTCGAAGTTCAACGTATTGACCACGAAGGATTCTCCCTCCGCATGCAGTCGCAGTGTCAGGATCTCTACGCCGGCGGAATTGCCCAACACGATCGAGGATCGCGGCGAGCTACCGGCGACGGCGATGGCCAGGTGTCCGGCATTTTCCGGAATTTCACCCTCACCTTCGCCTTCTCCGACGTTCTCTTGGCACCCGGTCTCGCCTGTTGCGGTGTTGGTGAACGGCGTCGTGCCTTCGGGGCATACGAGGGCCAGCGGATCCGGGCACTCGCTCGGGTCGCTGACCTCTTCGCCGTCGAGCGCGCAGACGTACACCGTTTCGGTGACCGTCTCCGGCTCGCACGGGTCGTCGCAGGCGACTTCGACGCCGTCGCACTTGCAGACCGATCTCAATCGTCTCGGTGACGGTCACGGTCTTCTCGACGACCGTCCTCCCAGCGCAGCCGGCGAGGATCATGGTCGCGAACAGGATGTGCTTGTTCATTCTTACTCCTTGGTTCAATTGTCACCTCCGGCGGGATTGCCAGAGGGGATACGGGTTCGTTTCTCGGCCTAGGCGGACGAACGCGCGTGGCGCTCATCCGCTTGGGGGAGAGGCGGAGGCAGGGAGTGAACCTTGCCTCCGCCCTCGTCGTAGCGGCTTTTGCCGCGAAGGAATGGATCAGTAGATGTTTCGTGGGCCGAACTGGGGCATGCCGTACGTGAGGGAGGTATTCACGCACTGGCCGTTGGTGCAGAAGTGGGCCTGCATGCGCGTCCAGAGCTGCGCGTTGTCATCGAGGTTTGCCGAAGCGCCGGTCGCATCCATCCGGAACGAGAGCTCGCGCGACGTTCCGGCGGGGATGAAGACGCTGTTGTTGTAGAATCCCACGCCGAACTCGGTCGTCTGTTGGTCCGGCGGTCCGCCGAGGAAGGGGCGGCCCAGCGCGACCGACTGGTCCAGATGGTCCACCACGCGGAACCTGGCAGCGATGCCGTTGCCGTCGGTATCGCGGAGCCCGTCGCGCCAGCCGCTACCTTCGCGGTCCGTGGCACGTACGTTGAGGTCGTAGAGGCCGAGCAGGTGCACGTCGCCGCACATGGAGGCCGTGAACCTGACGCGGATCATCTCCGACTGGTCCACCGCGCTCGCGCTCTCCTCGCTCGGGGAGGTGATTTCCGCGAACAGGGCCGAGGTGAGGACGCGCATGTTGCCGTATTCGTTGTAGAAGGTGTAACAGTCCGGAACGATCAGCGCCGCGACGGTCGGGGAATCCCCGTTCCGGGCAGTGAGATCGACGCGCACGGCGACGCCGTCGGGCGCATGGGCCGTCACGTCCGCCGCGGACAGGATGTCCACCGCGAACCCGTCGGCATCGTTGTTGTGCGGCAGTACGGGAGCGAAGTCGCACACGACGTCGAGCGCAAGGGCGTCCTCGCCGACGACCGTGAGGTCTTCCCAGAACCGCAGCGTCCCGTCGCCCTGGGGGGCGATCTCGTCGCTGTAGGAAGTGACCCCCGGCCAACGCACGAGACGGCAGGCGTCGACGGATTCGTCAACGCGCACGTCGCCCGAGATGCCCGGTTGGTAGTTGAGACCGACGTTGTCGGCGACGAGGAGCGTGAGACGCTGCTCGTCGATGACGATCGGGCTCTCGTCCATCGATCGCAGGAGGATCGTGCCGAGGATCACCTCGGACGCCCCCGGCAGCACCTCGAACGGTTCGGCCGCGTGGAACGCGGTGGTGAACGTCACGGTGAGCACGTGCTCGGCCGCGGGCTCCGGCTCGACGTCGTCGACTTCGCAGAGGTCGAGTGCCTCATCGAGGTCGCCGAGGCAGCTGACGAGAGCCGTATCGTCCTGCTCCGGGCAGGTGACGGTCACGTCGGGCTGCGGCGCTTCGACCACGTCGGGGCACTGCAGGATGACCGTGCCATTCGAGCCTTCCGGCGCGCGGCCGGCACAGCTGATGGTGAGCAGGACGGACACGAACGCGATGGACTTGTTCATCTGTCTTCTCCTTATTGCTTGGCTCTCTACAGAGCGGGTTCAGGTCGAGACACTCTCGGCCCAGGCGGACGAACTCTTTTCAGAGCTGCTCCGCTTAGGGGAGAGGCGCAGCGTATCTGCGCCAGAGACTCCTTTGGATCAAATGAGCGGGAACTTCTTGAATAGGGGATCGTTCTTGGTCGTGAGGGTAACGACTCGGAGCGGAACCTCCTTGCCGTCGCCGTCGACGACGAAGAAGATGCACTTCTCGCGTCCGCGTCGGGCAAGGAACGTGATGTCGGTGAGCGGCGTGTCGTTCACCTCCGCCTTGCCCCAGATGTTCTGGTAGCCGAAGTACAGGGGATCCATCAGGGCGCCGCCGGGCTTCAGAACCAGTTCGGCGTCGACCTTGAGCACCACGACCTTCTTCCATCCGAACAGCCACAGCCACCAGATGTTGTACCACTTGGTGGCCGGTACCGACGGATCGCCGTCGACCTTGGTGCCCGTGACGGAACCATCGAACTTCTTCCATGACATGCGATCCTCCTTGGGTGAAAGGACATCCGGGATGGGGTGGAATCATCGTACCCGGAAATCTTGGGATGAAGGAGGGAGCCATCACCCCAAGGTTTCCGAGCCCCGCCCCTTGCCGACAGTCGTCGGACAAGAGGCGGGGTCGCGTGTTTGTCTACGCCGCGGCACTTGAGCGCGGCGGGTCGATCAGGAGCATGATGTAGCCGACGCTCTCGTCGTTCAACATCCGCTTGCCGACCTTCTTTTCGAACGCGTCGCTGACCGCGACCGCCTCCTTGAGGATCAGCATTGCCTTGGCCTCGTCGGTCTCGAGCGCGATCCTTACGAACCTCGTCACGCTCGCGTGGAACCACTCGAACCCCGCCTCGGGGAACTCCGGCGGCTTGGGCGCGAGCACGAGCTGCGGGTGCGTCGAGAGATCGTCAGCCCAACGCACGAGCACCGACGACAGCGGCTGCCATCGGCAGTGCTCGTCGTGCGCTTGCAGGCGCTGCAACTGGTCCATGCGCGATTGCGCGAGGGCCAGCTTGTCCTTGTCGTCCATGCCGCCCACGTGGAAGGCACGGTGTACGTCACGGATGGTGACGCGGCGGGTGTTGTGAATCTGAATGTTCACGATTTGCTCCTGGTCTGGGCTTGGTGGTCGGACGTGCCCATCAATCAATCGGCCATCCTTCGCTCTGATGAGCTTCGGATGACAGGCTGGTTGATGGCCCGCACTCGTCTCGTTGACGACGAGTGCGGGGCCGTTTGTTTTGGTTTGAGGAACTACTTCCGCTTCTTGCCCTTGCCGGCGTTCTTCTTCTCCTCCCTGGCCGGCGGCGGGTTCTTCTTGGCGAGCTTCGATGCCTCGCGCTGCTTCTTCTCGGCCGCCCGGCGCTCTTCGTTCTTGAGCCGGTTGGCCTCGTTGATCGCGCGCGCTTCGGCCTTCGCCGTCACGCCGCGGACGACGGTGGCGACGACGATCGCCGCGAGGTACTCGAGCACCTCGTTCAGCGGGACGGATCCCGCCCGGCGGTGCGAGAGGCATAGGATGCGCGAGCGCACCTCGGCCTCGGTGGGCGTGCGTCCCAGCTCTGCCTCGAAGGCCTTTAGCGTGGGGACATGCGGGTTCGTGGTGAACCCGTTGCCCTTCGCGCACGCCGGATGCGTGCACGGCGAGGCGCCCTTGGGGAGGACGAACGCCGGGGCCTTCGCCTCGACCTTCTCCTCGGACATGACCGGCGGCCCGTCGGGCACGGTCACGAGGTCGTCCTTAATCAGGTCGACATCGTCGAAGCGCATGTCGTGGAACCCGTCGTCATTCACCTCGAAGGTGACGACGCCGAGATCCTCGGTCACGCACTCGCCGGCCTCGACCGTCTTCACGTCGTTGGCGTCGAAGGCGAGCATCAGGGGCTCGGTCTTCTCGTCTTCGAACGAGTCGACCTCCTCCTTCGTCGCGCGCTCGGCCTTGACGGTCTCGACGACCTTCTTGGCCTCCTCGAGCCTCGCGGGCTCGTTCGCCTCGACCTGGTCGAGGACGATCGCGGCCGCGAGCTGACGCACGCGCGCCGACCAGTAGGCGTCGGTGCGCAGGAGGTCGAGCACCTCCTTCGAGGTCAGGTCCGGATCCAGGGCGACCACTTCGCCCCAGAGCCGCTCGCGGGCCTGGATCTCCTCGTTGGAGATCACCGGCCCCGTCAGCGGGGCGTCGAGGGCGGGGAACAGGGCGGTCAGGCTGGTTGCGGCCATGGATCCTCCAAAAGCGGCTTGCGCCGCTATCGAACAGGGCAACGGGGAACCCGCTGCAGGAATGACGAGACTCTCTCCTCATCAGTTCCTGTGACGGGCCCCGCGGTCAGTCCGTCTCACGACGGTCTGGGCGGGGCAGGGGGTCAGTCGCCGATCTGGTTCTCATCGATCGGGAGCTGGTCGTCGACGCTGTGCTCCCAAGCCTCGATGTCGTCGTCATCCGGGGACGGCGGCGGGGTCTTGGCGGGCTGGCGCAGCTCGATCAGGGTGGCTTCGTTCAGGCCGAAGCGCAGCAGGTCTTTCTCGTTGAACGTCATCGCGTCCTCCTTCGGTGGGGGTTGGTTGCCACCGGGCATCTGGAGGGTCGGGGGCCAGTGACCTGCCGAAGCTGGTATGGCCCAAGGCCGCCTGGCGTATGACGCGGACCAGTCGAGACCGGAACGCGGCATTCGGCGGCCACCCTGCCTTCGCCCTACGGGCTTCGGCGGGGGGACTCTCTCCTCCAGATGTCCGGCGGTAAACAAAAAGCCGGCTGGTGGGTACGGGAGTACGCCAACAACCGGCTTTCTGCCTGGCTGAAGCTTTCTCCCTCCTCTTAGATTCATGGACTCCAGGGCCTTCGAACTCCCTAGGCCGGTTTCCCGGCACGCCCAATGATCACTTTGACGCTCATATTTATACCATTTTTTGGCGGTTTTGTCAAGGGGGAACGCCAAAATAAAGGCTTATGTTAGCCAATTTTCCGAACCAGCTCTTTTCTGGTATACTCGCCCCATCTATGAGTTCCAAGCCATTCTCTGGAATCATCGGCCATGAGGCGGCCATCAGCTGTTTGGGCCGGATGCTCGAGGACGGCACGCTCGCGCATGCCTATCTGTTCGTCGGCCAGCCTCGGGTGGGGAAGAGGGCCGTCGCTCTGGCTCTCCTGAACGCGCTCTTTTCCGTCCCTGGGCACATCGGATCCCATCCTGATATCGTGATGATTCGCCGGGAGACCGATGAGAAGACCGGGAAAGAAAAGACGGCCGTTTCGGTGGAGCAGGTGCGCGACGCGTGCGAACGCCTGTCCATGACCTCGTTGTCCGGCGGACGGAAAGCGTTGTTCATCGAGGAGGCCGATCGGCTGAACGCGGCGGCCGGAAACGCGCTCCTGAAGACCCTCGAGGAACCGCGCGGGGACGCGATCATCATCCTGCGCGCCAATAGCGTGGACGCGGTTCCCGCGACCATCGCCTCGCGCTGCCAGATCGTGCGATTCCACCCGGTGCCGCCCGCGACGATCGCCGAGGCGTTCGTGAAGCGCGGCGTGGACCGCGAGGAGGCGGCTTCGCTCGCGCAGGCGAGCTTCGGCGCGCCTGGCGCGGCGCTGTCATTGCTCACCGACGGGGAATACCGCGCGCAAGAGGAAACGGCCGCCGCCGCGGCCGCGCAGCTGTTTTCCTCGCCCGTGGCACGCCGCCTGCGCGCGGCCAGCGACCTTCTCCCCAAGGACGAGGCGAACAAAGGGGCGGTCGCGCTGCGCACGCTCGAGACCTGGGAGCGGATCCTGCGCGAACGCATGCTCTCGTCGCTTTCCCGAAAAGACGCCCGGACGCTGCGGCGACTGCGCGCGGCACGGATGGCCATCCTGCACAACGCCAGCCCTCAATTAGCTATCGAACACGTATTAATCTCGGTATGAAATCCCGTCTCCTCATTCCCCTTCTCGCTCTCTCCCTCGTCGGTGCGGGCTGCAACATCCCCGGACTCGGACCGAAGGATGCGGCCAAGGGCCCCGACGGCGGGCTTTGGAAAAGCGCGAACGCGGGAAGCTCGTGGGCGCAGGCCGTGACGCTGCCGGGTCCCAAAGGGGTCGGCACGCTTGCCAACGTGAACGTGCTCGCGTTCGAAGCGGATCCGTCGGACGCGTCCATCCTGTATTTGGGCACGCGCGAGAACGGGCTGTTCGTGAGCGAGGACGCCGCCGCCTCCTGGCGCCAGCCGCGCGCCGCGACGCTGCGCGAGGGGGCGATTTCCGCCGTGGCCGTGGATCCAAAGGCCGGCTGCACCGTGTACGCCGCGCGCGGGGCCCGCGTGATGAAATCCACTGACTGTTTGCGCGGCGTGACCGACGCGTACGTGGACACGCGCGCGAAAGTGGAGGTTGCCGCGGTCGTGGTCGACTGGTACGACCCGAACGTGGTGTGGCTTGGGCTCACCAACGGCGACGTGCTCAAGAGCCTGGACGCGGGACGCAGCTGGCGCACGGTGAACGCCACCAAAGCGAACGTGTCCGCGATCCTGGTGAGCCGCGCCGACAGCCGCCAGGTGCTGGTGGGGACCCAGAAGGGCGGGTTTTTCCGCACGAACGACGGCGGGGCCACCTGGAAGCAGGTGGACAAGGAGTTGAAGGATTTTCGCAACGGGAATAAGGTGACCGCGCTCGTGGGCGACAAGGGCTCCGGCACGGTGATCGCCGCGACCGGGTACGGGCTCTTGAAGAGCCGCGATTTCGGCGCCACGTGGGAAGCGCTCACGCTGCTCACCGCCCCGGGGCAGGTCGCGGTGAAGGCCGTGGCCATCGATCCGAAAAAGGCCGACCGCCTGTTCTACGCCACGGCGGGCACCTTCTACCAAAGCACGGACGCCGGCGTCACCTGGTCCACGCGCCCGCTCCCGAGCGCGCGCGAACCGCAGGTGCTCCAGCTCGCTCCCGACTCGTCTGACACGCTGTTCCTGGGAGTCGCCGCCGCAACTCAATAAGGTATGCATCCATTCGTCGGTGACAAGCAACCGGCCTACCGGGCCGTCTTGGGCCACCTGCAAAAGGAATTGGGCTCGCTCCGGACGGGGCGGGCCTCTCCGGCCATGGTCGAGGACGTGAAGGTGATGGCCTACGATTCGACGATGGACTTGAAAGGGGTCGCGTCCATCACGGCGCAGGACGCCAAGACGCTCATCATCGAACCGTGGGACAAGTCGCTCATCCAGGCGATCGAGAAGGCGGTGCGCGACGCGGACATGGGCGTGAACCCGGCCGTGGACGGCGAACGCGTGCGCATCAGCCTGCCGCCCATGACCGAGGAGAACCGAAAGCAGCTGGTGAAGCTCATGAAGGAACGCCTCGAGACCGCGCGCGTGTCGCTGCGCCAGGTGCGCGAGGCGGCGCGCGAGGAAGTGATGCGCATGGGCAAGGAGGGCGGCGTCTCGGAGGACGAGAAGTTCAAGATCCTCGACGAGCTCGACAAGGCCACCAAGGATGCGGTCGCGGAAGCCGACGCCATGGCAGAGAGAAAGGAAGAGGAAATCATGACCGTGTAATCGGGTCCTGCCAGGGTGTTTCCCCGTCCGTCGTGTCCTCGCTTCGCTGCGGGCCTCCGAACGGGGTCCCCACACCCTGTCACCCGATTACCCCTTCACTGGAAAAAGTATGGCAGAAGTCACGATGGAGAAACTCGTCACGCTGTGCAAGGCGCGCGGTTTTGTTTTTCCGGGCTCCGAGATCTATGGCGGGATGGCGAACTCGTGGGACTACGGCCCGCTGGGCGTCGAATTGAAGAACAACGTGAAGGCCCTGTGGTGGGAGATGTTCGTCCAGAGCCGCCTGGACATGGTGGGGATCGACGCCGCGCTCGTGATGAATCCCAAGGTGTGGGAAGCGTCCGGCCACCTCGCCACGTTCACCGATCCGCTCGTCGAGTGCAAGAATTGCCACGAGCGGTATCGCGCGGACAAGATCGACCTCACTAAGCCCTGCGCGAAGTGCGGGAAGAGCGGCACGTTCACCGATCCGGCCGCGTTCAACCTGATGATCAAGACCTTCCTCGGCCCCAAGGAGGATTCGAGTACCGTGGCGTATTTCCGGCCCGAGACCGCGCAGGCCATCTTCGTGGACTATCCGCTCGTCATGAACGCGAGCCGCAAGCGCGTGCCGTTCGGCATCGCGCAGATCGGAAAGGCGCTCCGCAACGAGATCACGCCCGGGAACTTCATCTTCCGCACGCGCGAGTTCGAACAGATGGAAATCGAGTACTTCGTCCATCCGTCCGAATGGGAAACGCATTTCGAGTCCTGGCTCGCGCGGATGCACGCCTTCATCGACGCGTGCGGCATCACGGCGTCCAAGGTGCACGATCACGAGATCCCGTCTGATGAATTGGCTCATTATTCGAAACGGACCGTCGACATCGAATTCGAATATCCGTTCGGACAGGAAGAGTTGTATGGGCTCGCCTATCGGACGGATTTCGACCTCACCAATCACGCGAAGTTTTCAGGGAAGGAACTCTCATATACGGATCCGGTCACGAACGAGAAGTACGTGCCGCACGTGGTCGAGCCTTCGTTCGGCGTGGATCGCACCGTGCTCGCCGTGTTGCTCTCGGCCTACCACGAAGAGGAAGCGCCGACGGGGGAGGGCGGGACCGAAGTGCGCACCGTGCTGCGGTTCCCGAAGCGCCTGGCTCCCGTGAAGGTCGCGGTGCTGCCGCTTTCCAAGAAGCCCGAACTTTCCGAACCGGCCAAGGCGCTCGCGCAGCGTCTCGCCAAGCGCTGGCGGGTGGACTACGACGAGACGCAGTCCATCGGGAAGCGGTACCGCCGAGCGGACGAAGTGGGCACGCCCTACTGCGTCACGCTCGACTTCGACAGCCTCACGGATGACGCCGTCACCGTGCGCGATCGGGACTCCATGAAACAAGAGCGCGTGAAGCTGGACGATCTCGAAGCGTATCTCGCGAATACCCTCAACACATGAAACACACCCGACACACGTTGAAGAACGGGATGCGCGCGCATCTCATCCCGTTCGAAGGCACCGACGCCGCGACGGTGTTCGTGCTGTTCAAGGTGGGGAGCCGCTACGAGCACGCGGCGATCAACGGCGCGGCGCATTACCTCGAGCACCTCATGTTCAAGGGGACGAAGCGCCGCCCGAACACGCTCGACATCAGCCGCGCGCTCGACGCCGTGGGTGCCGATTACAACGCATTCACCTCCAAGAGCTGGACCGGCTACCACGTGAAGGCGGACGCCGCGCACCTCGACCTGGCGGTGGACCTCCTGCACGACATGCTGTTCCACTCGAAGTTCGACAAGGCCGAGATGGACCGCGAACGAGGGGTGATCGTGGAGGAGATCAACATGTACCGCGACAACCCGATGATGCGGGTCGAGGAGCTGCTCGAGCAGGAGATGTTCGCGGGGAGCCCTTTGGGTTGGGACATCGGCGGGACCGAGAAGACCATGCGCACGATGACGCGCGAGGCGGTCCTCGCGTTCCGCGACGCGTATTACGTCCCCGAGCGAGGCGTGGTCGTGATCGCGGGGAAGGTGGACAAAGGGATCCTGCCGCTTCTTGAAAGGACGTTCGGAAAGGTCGCGCGGGCGAAGAAGGAACCCTCTCCGCATCTCCCGGCCGCCATCCCGTCATCGTCGCAGAAGATCCGCCTGAACGTGGAGAACAAGAAGACCAAGCAGATTCAGGTGGCGCTCGGGTTCCCGGGCTATCCCATCGGCGACCCGCACGCCCCCGCCGCGCACTTGCTCTCGGTCATCCTTGGGGGCACGATGAGCTCGAGGCTGTTCATTTCGGTGCGCGAACGCAAGGGATTGTGCTATTTCATCCGCGCCAGCCACCAGCCCATGGAGGACACCGGCGTGTTCCAGGTGCACTCGGGGCTCGAGGCCGCGCGGCTCAAGGTGGCGGTGAAGACGATCCTTGCCGAGCTCGCGAAGGCGCGGAAGGGAGTCACGGCGCGCGAACTCGCCGAGGCCAAGGAGAACGTCCGCGGCCGGCTGCGGCTCAACCTCGAGGATTCCTCGGAGCGCGCGGATTGGTTCGCGACGCAGGAGCTGTTCTACCCGAAGGTGAAGTCGCCCGAGGAATACCTCGCGGTGCTGTCAAAGGTGACGGCCGCGCAGGTGAAGGCGGTCGCCAAGGAATTGCTCGATCCGTCCAAGCTCACGGTCGCGGCGATCGGGCCGTTCAAGGACGAAAAGGAGTTTAAGAAGAGAGCGGGGTTATGAATTCGCTACGAACCAGCGGACGGCTACGAAACCACGAACAGATAATATTTCGTAGTTTTGTAGCACGTTCGTAGGTTCGTAACATCGTTTATGAAAACCGTCATCGGCAATTGGAAGATGAACGTGGGCACCCGCGAGAGCGTGGCGCTCGCGCGCGGCGTGCTGCTCGCGCTGCGCGGGAAGAAGGCCATCCCCGAGACCGTGGTGTGCCCGCCGTTCACGGCGCTTGCCGAGGTGCGCAAGATCGTGGCGCGCACGCACGTGGCGCTCGGGGCCCAGGACCTGTTTTGGGAGGATTCCGGCGCGTACACCGGCGAGATCTCGGCGCGCATGCTTGCCGAACACGGCGTGAGCCACGTGATCGTCGGCCACTCCGAGCGCCGCGCGCTCTTCGAGACCGACGAGATGGCGGGGAAGAAGGCGGCCGCCGCGCTCGTGGCCGGACTCACGCCCGTCATCTGCGTCGGAGAAACGGCGGTGGAACGCAAGGCCGAGAGCCAAGCGGTCGTGGTGAAACGCCAGCTTGTCGCGGCGCTCTCGCCGCTCAAGGCCAAGGGGAAGGATCGCGTGTTGGTCGCGTACGAGCCCGTGTGGGCGATCGGGACCGGCGAGCCGGCCACGCCCAACGACGCGGTCGCCATGCACGCGTTCATCCGCGGCTTCATCGCGGAATCGTTCCCGTCGCTTACGAAACGCGCGCAGGTGCTCTACGGCGGGAGCGTGGACGGGACGAACGCGTACGCGTTCCTTCGCGAGAAGGAGGTGGACGGCGTCCTCGTGGGAGGGGCGTCGGTGAAGATGAAGGAATTCGGCGACGTCCTGTCCGCCGCGTGCGAGGTGATCGAGAAGCAGGGCGTTTGATATGTGGGTCTGGTTCATCCCGCTCGTGCTGCTCGTCGCATCCCTCGTGGTCGCTGGAGCGATCTTGTTGCGCAAGGTCCCCGAGCTGCGGGTCATGGAGACCTCGTCGGCCGCCGAGGAGCGCGCGCGGCACGTGAAGGAGACGATCATCATGCAACGGTTCGACCGGCTGAAGCGCGAGAAGCTGGGCAAGGTCGGGAAGATGGCGACCGACGCCGGGAGCGGGGCGCTCAAGATAGGCCGGCGCGCGGTCCAACGCCTGTACCGGTTGGAACAGTATTACCAGAAGGTGAAGCGCGCGCCCGAGGCGGGAGGGAAGGCGGCCGACCCGGCCACCGTGGAGAGGCTGCTTGAGGAGGCCGAGGGGTTCGCCCGGGCCGGGGAACCGATCCAGGCCGAGAAGAAATACATCGAGGTGATCAGCCACAACCCCAAGACCGCCGCGGCGTACGAGGGGCTGGGGAACCTGTATCTCGACCTCAAGCATTACGACCAGTCGCGCGAGGCGCTCTCCTTCGCGCTGCGGCTCTCGCCCGGCGACGCGTCGGTGCACATGAGCCTCGCGGACCTGGACCTCGCCGAAGGGAAGGCGCACGCGGCGCTCGCGCACCTGCGCGAGTCCGTGGAGAAGCGGCCCAACAATCCCAAGTACCTCGACCGGTACATCGAGACCGCGCTCGCGGCCAAGGAACGCAAGGACGCCGAGAAGGGGATCGCGAGCCTCAAGGCGAGCAATCCGGACAACCAGAAGATCCCCGTGTTTGAGTCCGGCCTGTCAACGCTGCCGGAGGCCGAGGCCCTCGGGCGTAGCCTTACGGGCGAGCCTTCACAAGAAGGATAGGTTTTGCTATCCTTCCGGCACCTTTTCTCGACCGAATACGCCGTTGTAGCTCAGTTGGTAGAGCACATCCATGGTAAGGATGAGGTCACCGGTTCAATCCCGGTCAACGGCTCCAGATGATGGGCAGATACCGAAGTGGTCAAACGGGGGAGACTGTAAATCTCCTGGCTCACGCCTTCGAAGGTTCGAACCCTTCTCTGCCCACCATGTGGAACCCCCATGCCGGCGTAGCTCAGGGGTAGAGCAGCTGTTTTGTAAACAGCAGGTCGTCGGTTCGAAACCGACCGCCGGCTCCACCGCCCTTGACACGAATCGGGTTTTTCCGTAAGGTTCCGTCCAATCATCCCGCAAATTATGTCCCAAGATTTCCTCATCAAGCTGGAGTGCACGCAGTGCAAGACGGTCAATTACCAGAGCCGCAAGAACAAGAAGACGCTCAAGGAGCGCCTGGAGCTTTCGAAGTTTTGCAAGGGCTGCCGAGCCCACCATCCGCACAAGGAGACCAAATGAGAAAATCCCGCCCATCGGCGGGATTTTCGTTTCCTCCGGCCTTCACAATTCAGGAGAAATCTGGCACGATGCCCGCGCACAGGGGCGTCGTATAATGGTAGTACAACGGTCTCCAAAACCGTTTGCGTGGGTCCGATTCCCACCGCCCCTGCCACGAAAGTATCCGCTAGTTTCCGCGGGTATTTTCGTTGAGGCCAGGAGGGAATAGAACGAACCTGACATCTCCTTGACGCTTGTCAAGAAAAACCGTATTATCTTGACATCTATGGATACCGTGAATTTGGGCAAATTCGTCAGTCAGCCGATGGGGCATAAGGCCTTCGTTCCGGCGAAGTTTCCTCCAACGGAACCAATGGCATTCACCCCGCTCACGGCTCAGCTGGACGCAAAAGCGACGCTCGCCGTCGGAAAGCTCGACGGGATCACCCAGCTTTTGCCGGATTTGGATTTTTTCATCTTCATGTATGTCCGTAAGGAGGCCGCGCTCTCAAGCGAGATCGAAGGGACGAGGGCGACCATGAGCGATTCGATCCGCGCGGAAATTGAGATGACGAAAGACATTCCCGAAGACGTGGATCGGATCCTGCATTACATCAAGGCGATGAACTATGGCTTGAAACGTCTTGAATCGTTTCCGCTTTCGCTGCGATTGATTAGGGAAGTGCACAAAACGCTGTTGGAAGGAACCGGCGATGCGCCCGGAAAGACGCCGGGCGAATTTCGACGTTCCCAAAATTGGATCGGAGGAGCATCGCTCCAGACAGCACGATTCGTTCCGCCGCCGGTATCAGAGATGGATCGAGCCCTTGGCGACCTCGAAAAGTTCATGCACGGAAAGGCTGGGATGTCGCCGCTGATCAAGACGGCGTTGCTTCACGCCCAATTTGAAACGATCCATCCGTTTTTGGACGGTAACGGTCGTGCTGGCCGATTGCTCGTCACGTTTTACCTGTGCCAGCAAGGCATTCTGGAACGACCCACACTTTACCTTTCGGAGTTTTTCAAACGAAACCGAGAGTTGTATTTCGATTTGCTCGAGGGTTACCACAACCGCAGCGAAGTCGTGCCGTGGGTGAATTTTTTTCTCGAAGGCGTGGCGGACGTCGCAGGAAAAGCTGTCGAGACTTCCAGAAAGATCAATGATCTTCGAGAGAAGGACATGGCAAGAATTCATGCGCTCGGTGGCCGACGCACGAAAACGGGTATGGCGGCTCTTCGCAATCTCTACAAGTTGCCAATCGTGAACGTTGGCAAGGTTGAGGAGTGGACCGGACTCAGCCGTCAGGGGGCAAACACGCTCGTCGCCGAACTTGTCAACATCGGCATTCTCGAACAGCGAGATCGTAAAACGAAATACGGCCGGGATTTTGAGTATAAGGATTATCTCCAGTTGTTTACTAAGGAATAGTTTTCAAACCCGAACCGCCCGTGCGTCACTCCCGGCCGGAACGGCGGTTCTAATTCCTTCGCACAGCCCCTGCCAAGAAATCCCTCCCGGGAAACCGGTCGGGATTTTTTCGTTATGATATCATCTTCCGGTATGCCATCCACCCCCAAGATCGTCTCGGAAGCGAAAGCCGCCGTCCCGTCTGAACCAGCAGCTTCGCCCGCGTCCGCGCGCCGGCCCATCCTTTCGCGCCGCGAGGTCGCCCGCGACACGCTCGAGGTGCGCTTCGGCTCCGTCGGCGTGCCGTTCCCGTTCAAGGCGGGCCAGTACGTGCGCGTCACCGTCCCGAACCTCCTGCACCCCGACGAGCGCGGCGCCTCGCGGGAGTTCTCGATCGCCTCCGCGCCCTCCGACGCGAAGTCCTTCGCGGTCGCGTTCCGAAAGAGCGGGAGCGGGTTCAAGAGGACCCTGGAGGAGCTCCCCGTCGGCAGCGAGGTGATCATCGACGGCCCGCTCGGGCTCGACTATCTCGACCTGCCGGGCGATCCGTCCGTGCCCGTCGCGATGGTGGCCGGCGGCATCGGCATCACCCCGTTCATGAGCCTGCTTTCGGACGCGGCGGACCGCGCCCTCCCGCACCGGTTCGTCCTCTTGTACGCCAACAGCGACGCGGCAAGCGTCCCGTACGCGGCGGAACTCGAGGCGATCGCGGCGCGGATGCCGGGACTGCGCGTCGAGCGCGTTTCCGGCCCGCTCGACGATGCCGCCTTTTCCCGCATGGGGAACCTGCCAGGGGCCCTGTGGTTCGTGGCCGGCCCCACGGGCATGGTCGAGGCGGCCCTTGCCGCGCTGCACCGGCTGGGCGTCCCGGATACCTCCGTGCGGCTGGAGGACATGAGCGGCTACGGCACCTTCATGCGCGCCCGCCGCGACGGGGCGTCTCCCCCCCCC
>MGDT01000006.1:112042-112460 GCA_001791045.1 Candidatus Uhrbacteria bacterium RIFCSPHIGHO2_01_FULL_63_20
TGGACCGCAGCGTGCTGGTGGCCGTCACCGACCGCGACGGCACCATCATCCATGCCAATGACATCTTTTCGAAAATTTCGAAATACCCCAAGGAGCAGCTCCTTGGGCAGAACCATCGCATCCTCAAGTCCGGCTACCATCCGGCGTCTTTTTACGCGGAGCTGTGGCGCACTATCACGGCCGGGAAGATCTGGCGCGGGGAGATCAAGAATCGGGCGGCCGACGGGAGCTTCTACTGGGTCGACGCGAGCATCGTCCCGGTCATGGGCGCGGACGGGCGTCCGGAGCGGTACGTGGCGGTCCGGGTCCCGATCACCGAGCGCAAGGAGGCCGAGGCGCGCCTGAAGGACCTCGACCAGCTCAAGAACACCTTCATCCGCATCGTCTCCCACCAGTTCCGCACCCCGCTCAACGCCAT
>MGDT01000007.1:0-26586 GCA_001791045.1 Candidatus Uhrbacteria bacterium RIFCSPHIGHO2_01_FULL_63_20
CCCATGGTTCTCATGGGCGGGCTTTTCTGTTCGTGTCCGGTGCCAGATGCCGGGTGTACGGTATTGACGGAGGGCGGTTTTTTTGGTAGAAAATTCCCTTCGCACCTTTCCACTTGAGGAGGACGAGATGAGGAAGCGAATGGTCCTTGCGTCCGCCTTGGGCGGATGCACGGCGGGAGCCGCCCTGTGGTGGCTCGGATGCAGCGCGTGTGCCCCGGTCGCCTACGCGTGCGAGCGCGACGCGGACTGCTCGGCCGGTGCGCGCTGCTCGGTCGGATCTTGCGTCGCCTCCAGCGTTCCGTTCAACGAGGATGCGGGCACGGACGGCGGCGTGGCACCTGACGCCGGAACGGATGCCGGCACGGTCGAGGACGCGGGCGTCCCTGACGCGGGTGAACCTGATGCCGGAGAGTCCGATGCCGGAATCGGCGAAGGCGAAGGCGAAGGAGAAGGCGAAGGGGAAGGAGAGCCTGGCGAGGTCATCATCACGGGCAGCGTGATGTGCATCCGTCCGGTGTTCGCCCGCGCCTCCCACCAGCTCGTGAAGGCCTACCTGGTGCCCGAATCTTCGTTCCTGGGGATCGGCGAGGTGCTCGATGAGCAGCTCGCGACGGACGTTCCCAACGCCGATGGCCTGTTCTGCAAAGACTTCGCGGGCCTCGTGGGCACCGCCGTGTTCCGCGGGAGGCTCGTCTCCGATCTTGCCGTGGACAGCGATACGGCTCCGGCGGCTCGAGAGGCGACCGGAGGAGGCAACGCGACCTGGGATTTCGCCGACTTCACGCCGTTTTGTCGCGTCGGTGGGATCCTCGTGTGCGATCGGATCGATCCGGATCCGCTCAAGTACCTTCTGGAATTCGCATGGGACAGCGCCACCCAGACGCTCACGGGCGTCGGCAACGCCTGTGACGAGTTCCAGGACCAGGCGCAGTGTCAGTGATGACGCGACCCCGGGCATGCATGACGACGCATGGCCTGGGGTCTTTTCTTTTGCTACAATTCGCGCATGAAGGTGGATCTCAAGGCGGTGTATCGCCTGTCCGAGGAACACACGCGACGTCTCATGATCGGGCTGTTCGCGGCCCTGGCCGTTTTGGTTCTGCTGCAATCGGTGTTTTCTCCGCTCATCGTGCTCGCGGCGGTGCTCACCGTGACGTTCGCGGCCATGACGCTCACGCGTCCGCTGTGGACGCTCGCGTTCTTGGCCGTGTTCCTCCCGTTCGAGCCGTTCCTGCTCAAGTTCGTCCCCGTCGAGGTCTACCTGTTCGCGCGGTTCTTTTCCGAGGGGCTCGTGTACGCGCTCTGCCTCGTGACGGCCTCTCGCGTGCTCATGAAGCAGGCGAAAGGCGTCCAGACGCCGGTCGGCCTCCCGTTCGTCCTGTTCCTGGTCGTGCTCGCCGCGTCCGCGCTCGTGAATGCGGTGGATCCCACCACCGCGGCGCTCGGCGTCCGGCAGATCATCCGGTTCATCCTCGTGTTCTTCGTCGCGGCCCATCTCGCGCCGCCCAAGGCGTACGTGCTGCGGCTCACGCAGGTGATGCTTGCCATCGTGGCGGTGCAGGCGTCCATCGGGCTCGCCCAGGCCTTCATCGGGGAGCCGCTCGACGCGCTCTTGCTGCCCTCCGAGGCGCGCACGTTCGGCGACATCACGCTCACCGCGGGCGTGTCGCAGTTCTGGGATCCCGGCTCGCGCGTATTCGCGACGCTGGGCCGGTACGACCGGCTCGGGAATTTCCTGGCGTTCTTCCTGCTGATCGCCGCGGCGATGTTGTACCAGAAGGGGAACATCCGCGATCGGCGCGAACTCCTGTCCCTGTTCGCGCTCGCGCTGCCCGCGCTCGTGCTTACCTATTCCCGCGCCTCCTGGTTCGCCTTCCTGTTCGGGTTCCTGTTCATCGCCCTGTACCTGCACCGGGACCGTCGCGTGGCCGCCGTGTTCGCATCGGTCCTCATCCTCGCAGGCGCGTACGTGTGGGCGAGCGGGTTGAACGTGCGGTTCATCACCGAGGCGCCCGGGCAGACCTTGGTGGAGCGGTTCTACGAGACCTTCAGCGCGTCGCGCTGGAGGAGCGAATACTACGGGCTCGGGCGCGTGTACTGGATGGTGCAGACCCCGATCACGGTGGTCCCGGCCGCGCCATTGTTCGGATTCGGTCCGGGCCAGTTCGGGGGCGGGGCCGTGTCCGCGCTGCACGACACGAGCGCCTACGACCGCCTCGGGCTCCCGTTCGGGGTATACGGCACCGAAGGGTACGTGGACAACAACTGGCTGTCGCTGTGGGGAGAGACCGGCACGATCGGGCTCGCGTTCTTCCTTTGGATGTATCTCGCGCTGTTCGCGTTCGCCGTGAGAACGGCGCGCACGCACGCCGACCCGCAGGTGCGCGCGCTGGCGGGGGGCTACGCGGCCGCGCTCATCGGGTTCGCCTTCATCGCCATGCTTTCCACGGCGTTCGAGATCCGCACGAACGGGTATTACCTGTGGCTGTTCGGAGGGCTGTTGGTCGCGATCGCCCATGGGAAAGGAAAGACGCATGACCATCCTGCAGGTCAATAAGTTCTGGTTCATGAAAGGGGGTGCGGAACGCTACGCGCTCGAGCTTTCCGCGTGGCTCGTAAGCCAAGGACACGAGGTCGTCCCGTTCGCCATGGAGCATCCCGAGAACCTCCCGTCGCCCTACGCGTCGGCCTTCCCCCCGTTCCTGCGCACGGATCGGGTCGGATTCGGCCCCGGAGGATTCCGGACCTTCTCGAACATGATGTGGAACGCTCGCGCGCGCCGCGGCTTGCGTTCGCTCGTGCGCGAAACGCGTCCGGACATCGCGCATGTCCACAACATCTACACCCAGCTCTCCCCATCGGTGCTCGACGCGCTTGCGGATGAGGGCGTCCCTACGGTCATGACCGTGCACGACCACCACCTGGTCTCGCCCGCGTATGACCGATGGGCGGAAGGGTGCGGTCCCGCCGTGGAGAAGATGGGCGTCATTCGCGCGACGCGATCCAAGTTCCACAAGGGTTCCTACGCCGCCTCGTTCGCGCAGGCGTTCGTTTTTTCGCTCCACAAGCGTCTCCGGCTGTACGAAGTCGGGATCCGAGCCTACCTGTGCCCGTCGCGCTACATCGAGCGGGAGCTTCGGGGCGCCGGATTCCCGTCCGAGCGACTTCGGTACCTTCCGTTCGGGATCGATCCCGATCTTGTTCGGCCTCGCGCCGACCACGACGGGTACGTGCTCGCGGTCGGGCGCCTGGTGCCGCAAAAAGGGATGGCGATGGTGATCCGGGTGGCCCGGATGCTCCCCGAAATCCGTTTCAAGATCGTCGGCTCCGGTCCTGACGAGCCTCGGCTGCATGCGCTCGGGCACGGCCTGGGCAACGTCGAGTTCCTCGGCCGACGGACAGGCGAGGACCTAGACCGGCTGTACCAGGGCGCCGCCGCGCTCATGATGCCCAGCCGCTTCCACGAGACGTTCGGGCTCACGGCGCTCGAAGCGATGCGTGCCGGCAAGCCCGTGGCCGCGAGCGCGGTGGGAGCGCTGCCCGAGCTCGTGCAGGACCGCGTCACGGGATACCTCGTCTCGCCGCTTGACGTGCACGGCTGGGCCGAGGCGGTGCTGCGACTCGTGTACGACGACGCCATGCGCCGGAAGATGGGAAGGGAGGGAAGGCTGCTCGCGGAGACGACGTTCCACATCCGACGGCACCGGCAGAAGCTGATGGAGACCTATGAACACGTGCGAACGAAAAACCGCCCGGCATGACCGGACGGTTTTCAGGTCGCTTCGCGCCAACGATGTTCGGCGAGCGCGGCTTCGTAGAGGTACCCGGTGGTGTCCGCGATGTCGCCCCAGTCATAGGAGCGGGCGACCATGGCCCGGGCTTCGCGCCCGATGGCGGCCACCGTCTCGGGGCGCTCAAGCAGCCATTCCATCTGCGCCGCGAGGTCCCGAGCGTCACCGCGGCGGAACAAGCGGCCGTGCTCCTCTGTGAGCTCGCGGTTCTCGGGGATGTCCGAGGAGAGCACGCACCTGCCGTGCGCCATCGCCTCGAGCACGGCGATCGGCAGGCCTTCGGATTCCGACGGGTGCACGAGCGCGAACGCGTGGGCGAACAGCGCGTCGAGCGCGTCGCCGCTCTGGGCCCCGGCGAGCACCACGGTCCCGTCGCCCGCGCATAGAGCCTCCAGGTCGCGCACGTATCCGTCCGTGTGCGCGCTCCCGCCGGCGATGGCGAGTTTCATCCCGGCCGTCAGGTCAGGGCGGCGCGCGCGCAGGAGGCGCCAGGCTTCGACCAGCAGGTGGGCGCCCTTGTGGCGTACCAGACGGGCGCAGAACAGGAAGTAGCGGGTGGGCTCAAGGCCGAAACGGGCGAGATCCGAGGCGTCCGCGACCGTGTCGGGCAGCCGCGCGCCGTTGGGGATGTACATCGTGTCAGCCGCGTATGACAACCGACAGTACGCATGGAGCGTCTTCGACACCGCGATCGTGGCGTCCGGGGCGCGGCACGACAGCCATTCGCCCACGTGCAGCATGAGGCGCGCGAGGGCGCTCCATTTCTGATGATGGCGATCGATACAGTGGAAGGTGACCACGACGGCCGCATGAGGGCGGATGAGCTTTGGGAGCCAGGCGAGCAGCGCCGGACCCACCCCGTGGATGTGGAACACGTCGGCTCCTTCGCGCGCCGCGCGAACGATGGACAGGAACGTGTGCGTGATGGCGTCCAGGTGCTTGGAAGGAAGCGACGGGACCGTCAGGCAACGGATCCCGCGGTGGAGGAATTCCCGCTCGCTCCGGCGCGTGTACCACGAACGGCAAAACACGAGCACCTCATGCCCGCGCCCGGCAAGTTCGACGGAGAGTTCCTCGACATGGCGTTCGATGCCGCCGCTGGTCGCCGGAACCCCTTTTTGTCCGATCATCGCGATGGTCATATTTGACCCGAGACCTTAGCAAAAAACGCCCTTCCCGTCAACCCTGTCCTCACGCAACACGAAGGGGAGGCCTTCGAAGGCCTCCCCTTCCCCTTACGGGGAAGGGTATGGGGAATCTGGGCCGGTTTCGTGCTACAATTTTGGGGATTCCTCGTCGTTTTCAAGCAGCGCTTTCGGGTTCGGCGAGAACAGCTTGTTCCTAATCCTCCAGTGGTCCACGAACTGCCCGATCCCGGCCTTGTCGCGCTTGTTGCGCACGGTGGTGGTCGTTTGCGACCAGCGCAGGAGGGATTCGAAGTTGATCTTGTAACGCCCCTGGACCACCACGTAGGTGATTTCCTGCTCCGCCAGGGCGCGCCGGATCGTTCGTTGGCACACCCCGAACAGCCTGGCCGCTTCTGAGACGGAAACGCGGATGATGGAGTTGATGGCCATAGGATTTCCGACCTTCAAGGTTGGAATGATACAGCATTGTAGACAAATAAGCCGTTTTAGGTCAACATACCCTATCAATCATTGATTTTTCGCCAAGTTTAGGGCAGAATAGACCGCTTAGTAACTATTCCTAGGAATGAACATCGTGTGTCGCGCAACGTTCGTGACCAATTCCTGCTTCATCGGATCCACACCCAGAAGGATCGGGAGGCATTCGATCAGCTGGCCCAGAATTATCAGGGCACGCTGTATCGTCTGTTGCGCTCGAAATTGCCGACGGATCAGGACGCGGACGACGCCCTTAGCACGACCTTGTTCCGCACCTGGGATTATCTGACCCGGACGGCGGACATCGAACACGTCGGAGGCCTCTTCTTCACGGTCGGTCGAAGCGTCATCGCCGAGTTCTACCGCACGCGAAAGGAGTCCGTGTCGATCGAGTCCATGCAGGAGGCCGGGCTCGACATCGCGAGCACGAAACAAGGGAAAGAGGCCACGGTCGCTTCCGCGGAAATCCGGCTCGTGACGGAGTGCATGGATGAGCTGGACGGGGAAGAACGCACGCTCATCCTGCTGCGCCACGTCGAAGGACATTCCATCCGCGTGATCGCCCAGAAGGTGGGGAAAAGCGAAGGGGCGACGCGCGTCGCCATCCACCGGGCCATGAAGAAGTTGCGTAACCTATTCGAACCTCGCGTGTGAACGAACAGGAGTTCATCAACCTGCTCCAGAAACACAAGGACGCCCCGGAACTCGGAGGCGGATTTGATGCGTCTCACGCGGAGCGCTTCTCCAAGCGTTTCCGCGCCGAGTTCGGCCTTGCGCCTGACGCGGCTCCACGGGCCTATTCCTGGAACGAGTACGCCGACTTCGCGTTCCATCGCCTCGGCCTCGCCTTCGCCCGCCCGATGGCGGTCGGCGCCTCGGTGTTCGCCGTCATCTTCGGCGGCTGGGTGGCCACGGTCAACGCGAGTTTCGATTCCGTGCCCGGCGATACCCTGTACCCGGTGAAGCTCGCCACCGAGCGCATGCAGCTCGCATTCTCGCCATCCGGCGAGCGCAAGGCGCGACTCCACGCCGAATTCGCCGGACGACGCCTCCAGGAAGTGAGCGAGATTTCCGTTTCCGATCGTCCGGACAAGACGGCGCGGCTCAAGGCCGCAGTGGCGAACTTCACGCAGGAAGTGGCTTCGGCGAACGAACAGCTTGCGGCGCTGGGCGAAGAGAGCCCGGCGCTCGCCGTCGATCTCGCCGTGGCGCTCGAGCAAAAGGCCAACGAATACGAGGCGCTCCTCACGCAGACCCCGACCTCGCAATCCGACGTGGACGACGAAGTGGCCGGCGCCAGGGAAGCGGTCGAGCAGGTCAACGACACGGCGGTCGAGACCCTGGTGAGCGCCCAGGAACAGGGCGGGTCGTCCCAGGCGCTCGAGAAGAACTTCCAGTCCCAGGTGATGGAGCTGCGCGGCCTCATCGCGCTTTCGACCGCGCGACTTTCCGCCATCAAGTCCGCCTTGTCGGCCGCGGACCAGCTGGACGAGGCGCGGGAGTCCGATATCGCGCAGTTGCGCCAGGTCGTGACCAGCCGGGACCAGGACATCACGAGCGCCATGAACGCGTTCGCCGTCGGCGGCTACCGTCGCGGCTTCGAACTGCTCGACGTGATCGAAACCGACATCCGGGCGGCCCAGCAGGGAATCCTCACGTTGGAACTCTCCATCACCGCGCCGCCTCCTTCGCCGTCCCCGTGAGCGCGTCAACGGTCGGTTCTTCCCTGCGTCCGTCGAAGGGACGAACCGATCCCCGCACCCGTCTCCCTCGCCGAGGGGGCCAGGTGCGGGGAATGAGCCCCGTTTCCTTATACATCGGGCATCCGCTTCAAAGGTCGAGGCCTTGAAAGAGGTCGCGGACGTTCGGACCTCCAGACGCGCTAGCGTCGGGGAACACAAAGGTTCGCCCGGTCCCAACCGGGTAATTCCAAGTTATGACCCATTCTTTGCGCATTGGTAAGCGCGCGCTCACGCTCGCCGTCGCCGGCGCGACCATCCTGTGGTCCGTTGGCGTCTCGGCGTTCGTGGCTCCTCTCACGGCCCGCGCGGCAGTCGCCGGCGACCGCATCAAGGGGACGACCCTGTCGACGGTGTACTACCTCGCCTCCGACGGGGCCCGCTACGCTTTCCCGAACGAGAAGACCTACATGACCTGGTTCTCGGACTTCTCCGGAGTCCAGACCATGTCCGACAGCGCGCTCGCCGCGATCCCGCTCGCCGGGAACGTGGTGTACCGCCCGGGCTCCAACTGGATCAAGATCCAGAGCGACCCGAAGACCTACGCCGTGACCCCGCAGGGCCAGATCCGTTGGATCGAGACCGAGGCGGTCGCCGTGGGCCTTGCCGGTGCCAACTGGAACCAGTTCATCAACGACGTCGCTGACGTCTTCTTCGTGGACTACTCCGTCGGCGCCTCCCTCACCTCGGCCGGCAGCGCCTACAACGGCGCCCTCGTGTCGAGCGGCGGGAACAACTACCTCATCTGGAACGGCCAGAAGCGCATGGTGACGAGCGCCGGTTTCTCGGCCAACCGCTACCAGTCCCGCTTCCTGCTTTCGGGTTCCGGCATCAACCTCGCCGGCATCACCGCGGGCGCGGACGTGTCCGGCGCGGAAGCCGCGCTGGGCGACGCCGCGCAGCTGGGCGGCGGCGTGACGGGCGGCCTCTCGGTCTCCCTCGCGTCCGACACCCCGGCTTCCGTGACCGTCCCTGAAGGCGCGGCCTCGGTTCCGTTCACCAAGTTCAAGCTCACGGCCAACGCGGGCTCGGTCACGATCAACCAGATCGTGGTGACCCTCGGCGGCGTGGGCGTGGTCGGCAACATCGACGAGGTGTACCTCTACAAGGGGGACGCCCGCCTGACGGACGGCCGCTCGGTGAATTCTTCCACCCGCCAGGCGACCTTCACGGGTCTCGGCCTCTCGATGGCCGCTGGCGAGAGCCTGTACCTCACGGTGCGCGCGGACATGACCGCGGCCGTGACGGGCGGCGATACCGCGAGCTTCGGCATCAACGCGTCGAGCGACGTGTCGGGCACGGCCACGGTTTCGGGCGCCTTCCCGGTCATGGGCAACGCCATGAGCCTCTCGGGCACCCCGGCCGGCACGGTCGAGGTGGACAAGAACGGCACGGTCTCCAACCCCACCATCGGTGAGGACGGCGCCGTGATCGGCAAGTTCACGATCGCGGCGGAAGACGAGGACGCGTCGATCAAGCAGATCACGCTCAACGTCGACTCCGCGAGCGACCACACCAACTACAAGCTGTGGAAGGGTTCCACCCTCCTCGGCAACGGTTCGGTCTCCGGCGACCTCGTGACCTTCGTGCTCACCAACCCGCTCCTCGTCGAGGACGGGGACAATGAGAACCTGGAGCTTTCCGCCGACATCGGCGGCGAGGCCGGGGACACCATCTCGGTGGGCATCGAGGAAGAGGCGGACGTCACCGCGATCGGCGGGGACTTCAACTTCAACCTCTCCGTGGACATCGGCAACGGCAACGCCTTGCCGGCCGACGGCGACGGCTACGACATCACGGGCAGCCTGTGTGACGCGACCGGTGACGACTGTTCGTTCTCCGAGGTGGAGGGCGGCCAGCTCACCTTCGCGTTCAACGGTCCGGCTTCCGACGACATCCAGGTCGACGGTTCCGACCAGGTGCTCATGAAATTCTCCATCACGGCCGAGGAATTGGCCGAGATCCAGGAGTTCGACGTCATCGTGGAGTGCGTGAGCGGCGCGGCCGCTGACTGTGACGCCGACAACACCGACGACGCCGGCGACGACGACGGCGAGGATGACGTCGACGACGGCGGCCTCCTCAACGAGGACGACGGCGCCAACCTCCAGGACATCACCGTCCGCCTCGCCTCCGGCGCGGCCTGGATGGGTCCGGAAGAGTTGAGCGGCGTCGGTGCCGACGACACGCAGACCCTCACCTTCGACGACAACCAGTCGATCAACGCTGGCCAGACGCTCGACCTCATGATCACGGCCGACCTCGAGAACGAGGACGGGATCGAGGGCGAGGCCTTCAGCGTCACCATCGACATGAGCACCGTGGTGGCCGAGGACGGCAACGGCGACGCGCTCGCCGCGGGCGACATCGTCCCGAGCGCCGACCTCGCGGGGAACGAGTTCACGGCGACCGACGCTTCCCTTGACATCGAAGTGTCGCAGCCGCCCTCAAGCGGCACCTTCGTGAAGGGGACCTCCGGCGTGTCCGTGGTCGGCTTCAACTTCTCGGCCGGGGACGCCTCCGACGTGACGGTGACCGACCTCACCCTCAACGTGGACGGCGACACCGACGGGGCGACCGCGGTGACCGATAACCTCGATTCCGAGGACTTCATCAGCTCGTGCTCGCTCTACGACAGCGAATCCGGCGCGCTCGTGGACGGCCCCGAATCCATCGAGGCCGCCACCGAGGAGATCCTGTTCGAGAACTTCGACTGGACCGTCGCGGCCGGCGAAACGGCCAAGCTGATCACCAAGTGCAACCTGGCCAACGTCGACACCGACGGCGGCGCGGGCGACGATGACATCTACGAGTTCCGCATCGACGCGGCAGGCGACGTCGAGGCCGAGGACGAGGACGGGGACACCGTGGACCCGACGCTCGTCGACGGCAACGGCGGCGGCGACACGGAAATCACCGTGATCGACGCGGGCGACATCACCGTCACGCTCGACGGCGGGACCGCCAACTCGACCATCGTCCTTGGTTCCTCCACGGGCGTGGCGATGTCCAAGTTCAAGTTCGACGCCGAGGATGAGTCCTTCCTCGTGAAGGAAATCACCCTGCGCAACTGCGTGATCCCGACCGGCACGGCCGACGCGGATGGCGACTGCGCGGACGCCGGCGAGACCGTAGGCGCGGACGACATCGCGGCCGCGGTGAAGATCAGCTACTTGAACCAGGCGGGCGCCACGGTCAGCAAGACCGGGTTCCTCTCGGGCGGGTACGCGAACTTCTCCGGCCTCGAAATGTACGTCCCGGTGGACGCCACCCGCGTGCTGACCGTCGTGGTCGACACCAACACGGTGTCCCCGACGGGCGCCACCTCGGGTGACCAGATCTCCCTCAACTTCGACGCGGAGGACACGGGCGCGACCGCCACCTTCGAGGCCGTGGGCGTGGGCTCTGGCGAGACCCTCACCGAGGCCGACGTGGACACCTACATCGCCGCCAACGAGATGACGGCGCGCAAGACCAAGCCCACCATCAGCCTCGCCTCTGGCAGCCCGTCGGGCGCCGGCGTGCAGGGCCTCTCCGAGGTCCTCCGCTTCAACGTGGCGGCTGACTCT
Source organism: Candidatus Uhrbacteria bacterium RIFCSPHIGHO2_01_FULL_63_20 (assembly GCA_001791045.1). Lineage (GTDB taxonomy): Bacteria > Patescibacteriota > Patescibacteriia > UBA9934 > GWF2-40-263 > 2-01-FULL-63-20. The sequence goes on from MGDT01000007.1 coordinate 10,725, forward strand.
CGCGGGTCCGTGACGCTCGACACGGTGACCTTCCTGGTCTCCACGTTCGACTCCGCGGCCGCCTGGGCCGACTGTGACGACGCCATCTTCGGCGCTGCCACGGGCTGGGAGTTCTACGATATCGACGACCCGAGCACCAAGCTCGACGACGCTACCGACTGGACCTTCCTCGACGCCGCGGGCAACAACTGCACCGCTGGCGAGCCGCTCAAGGTCCTCGAGCTCGATCTCGAGGGCTCGGGAACGAATCCGGCCGAAGAGATCGGCGCGGGCGAGACCAAGACGTACGTCTTGAGGGCCGATACGACCGGCGCGATCGCGGACGACTCGATCCGAGTCGACATCGCGGACGAAGCCTCGGTTGACGCCTATGCCTTCGCGTCCGCCCCGGATGCGATCAGCTGGGACGATGAGACGGAAGCGTTGAACATCAACGGTTCCCTCATCAAGAACCTCCCGGTCACTGGCGGCTCGATCGTCTACTAACCCAGGGTTAGCGGCGACCGCGCGAAAGGGAGTAATCCCTGACACGCCAAGCGAACACCCCCGCCTCTGCAGAGGCGGGGGTTTCGCGTTCTGGACAGCCCCCTTTTTCCCCGCTATCCTGCCTCCACCCTATGACCATGCGTCCCAAGCACATCCTGGTCCTTGCCTCCGTCGCCGTGGTGATCGTGGTCGGCGCCTTCTGGTTCGCGCGCGACCGCGCCTTCTCGCTCCCCGGGGCGGACATCGTGGAGAAGGTGGATCGCGGGATCAGCCCAGAGGACATGGTCAAGTTCGAGGAGCGCATCGCGAAGCAGGAGGCGGTCGTGGCCGAAGGGGAGCGTGATATCAGCGAGATCCTGGTGCTTGGCAACCTGTACTATTCGGTGGGCGATCTCGCCAAGGCCAAGGCCGCGTACGAGGACATCCTCTCCATCAACCCCAACGACGCGGCGGCGCTCGAGAACCTGGGCCAGACGCTCATCGAGATGGGGGATTACGCGCGCGCGGAAGCGCGATTGCGCGCGGCGGTCAACGTGAGCGCCTACGAACCGACGTACATAAAGCTCGCGGACCTCATCGACGAGCATTTCCCGGGACGGCGCGGGGAAATCCAGGGGATCCTCGAGACCGCGATCGCGAACCTCGGGCAGACGCCGGGATTGCTCGTGAGGCTCGGGCGCTGGTACGCGGACCGCGGGATGCTCGCCGAGGCCATCTCCCACTACGAGGTAGCGCGGCAACTCGACCCGGAGAACGACCTCATCATCCAAGAAATCGAGCGCCTGCGCGACCTCGCCGCCAGGCAAGGGAAGAAGTGACCCGCCTTAGGCGGATCATCCTGAAGGCCGTCAGGCCCGAAGGATCTCGTGCTACAATGGGCGCCACATATGCGGCGCCTTTTGCGTTCCATCCTTGTCTCCGGCCTCCTGGTCGCCCAACCGGCCTTGGCTGCGGTCCCCAACGACCCGCTCATCGAACAGCAATGGTATCTGGGGAAGGTGAAGGCGTTCGACGCTTGGGACCAGGCGACCGGGAACCCCGAGGTGGTGGTGGCCGTGCTTGATACGGGAGTGGATCTCGACCACGCGGACATCGCGGGCAACCTGTGGACGAACCCGGGCGAGGTGGCCCTCGACGGGATCGACAACGACGGCAACGGGTTCGCCGACGACCTGCATGGATGGGATTTCGTGGACCGCGACGCGATCGCCGAGCCAGATCCGGTCGCCGGCGACGAGCAGGACGCGATCATCCACGGCACCGCGATCGCCGGGGTGATCGGCGCCATCGGCAACAACGGCGAGGGGGTCGCGGGAATCGCCTGGCGCGTGCGGCTCATGAGCGTGCGGATCCTGGACAACGGCGGGTCGGGGAATTCCGGAGACGCCACCGAGGCGTTGCGGTATGCGGTGAAGAACGGCGCCGACGTCATCAACGTGAGTTTCACCGGGTTCGAGGTCGACGAGACGTTCCGGGCTGCGGTGCGTGACGCCTACGAGGCTGGCGTGGTGATCGTGGCGGCCGTGGGGAACAGGTCGAACGGCGGGTCCGACCTCGACGTGAACCCGCTGTACCCGGTGTGCTTCGTCGCGGACGGCGGCGGGGATTGGGTGCTTGGCGTGGCCGCCACCACGGCGCAGGACACGAAGGCGTTGTTCTCCAACTACGGCGCGTCCTGTACCGATATCGCGGCACCTGGCATCGACATCTTCTCGGTCGCGTATCAGGACGTGGACGTGGACGGGTTCCTCGAGCCGTACCGCGGAGGATGGAACGGCACGTCCATCGCCGCCCCGATTGTCGCCGGCACGGTGGCGCTTCTCAAGGGGGCGTACCCGAACCTGTCGCCGTCGGACATGAAGACCGCCCTGCAGCTGTCGGTGGACCCCGTGAGGACCGAGGGCCTTCCCACGGGGGCGCTTGGCGCCGGCCGCGTGAACGTGGCGCGGGCATTCGAGGTGGGGAAGGCGCTGTCGCAGGCCAAGGCCCCTGCCACGGTGCTGCCGGGCGTGCCAAAGCCCATGCCTTCCTCGAGCTTGGATCGCGCTCGCGTGGTCATCGGGGCGGGCAAAGGCCACAAACCGCAGGTGGCGGTGTATGACATGGCCGGGGCGCGCGCGAGCTCGTTCCTCGCGTATGCCGAGGGGTTTTTGGGCTCCGTTCGCGTCGCCGTGGGTGACGTGGACGGCGACGGCATGAGCGAGATCGTGACCGCGCCGGGGCCGGGCGGAGGGCCGCACGTGCGCGTGTTCCGCATGGACGGGTCGCTCAAGGGCCAGTTCTTCGCCTTCGACACGACGCTGCGATCAGGACTGTTCGTCTCGACGGGAGACCTGGACGGCGACCATGTGGACGAGATCATCATCGGGACCGACACGGGCGGCGGCGGGATCATCAAGGCATTCAAGCTCGACGGGACGAAGGTGACGGAGTTCAAGCCGTTCGACGCCGAGAAGGACGGGGGCATCCGCGTGGCCAGCGCCGACCTCGACGGGGACGGCCGCGTGGAGATCGTCGCGGGGATGGGCCCGGGCGTGAAGCCGCGCGTGCGCGCGTTCAACGCCGTCGGCGCGCTCGCGATGGAGGTCACCGCGTACGCGGACACGTTCCTGGGCGGCCTGTTCGTGGCCGGCGCGGACTTGGACGGGGACGGACGCGACGAGGTGGTGACCGCTCCTGAAGCAGGCGGCGGGCCGCATGTGCGCGCGTTCGACCGGTCAGGGGCCCCGGTCGCGTCGTTTTTCGCCTTCGACAAGGCCGCTCGCGGCGGCGCGCGCGTGGGCGCGGACCGGTTCGGGCGCAGCGCGGACGTGATCGTGGCCGTCCCGGGCAACGGATTACCGGCGCGCGTTCGATTGTTCGATCGCCTGGGGATCGACGTGGGCGGGTTCGACGCTCCGGAGCTCGTCGCGGGTGGCTGGTACATGGCGGTTTCGTCCCGCTGACGTTCGAGGTAGAATAGCCTAGATATGCCATCGAAACCGACCTACGAGAAAAAGAACGTGCTCGTGACCGGCGGCGCCGGGTTCGTGGGCAGCCACCTGTGCGAGCGGTTGCTGCGCGACGGGAATCGCGTCGTGTGCATGGATGATTTTTCCACGGGAACGGTCCGCAACATCGACAACCTGCTTCCCAACCCCGACTTCCAGTTCATCAAGCAGGACGTGAGCGACCCGTTCGACCTCGAGAAGTACACCGAGCTATCGGCGTTCAAGATCCCGTTCCAGGGATTCCAGGAGATCTATCACCTGGCGTGCCCGACTTCCATCAAGCAATTCGACAAGTTCAAGATCGCCACGTTGCGGGCCAACGGGATCGGGAACGAACACGTGCTCGAGCTCGCGAGGAAATACAAGGCGAAGATCCTGCTCACCAGCAGTTCGGTGGTGTACGGCACGCGCCGCGCGGAACGCGTGTTCGTGGAGGAGGGCGACCTGGGCACCATCGACCAGCTCTCGGCGCGCGCTTGCTATGACGAAGGCCGCCGCTTCTCGGAGACCATGTTCGCCACCTACCGCCAGGTGCACGGGCTCGACGCGCGCATCGCCCGCGTGTTCCGCACGTACGGCCCGCGCATGCCGCTCAACGACGGGCATCTGATCCCGGATTTCATCCTGAACGCGATCGAAGGGAAGGACCTGGTGGTGTACGACCACGGGAAGTTCCGCACCTCGTTCGCCTACGTGCTCGACGTGGTGGACGGGCTTATCCGGCTCATGAACGCCGGGACGGACCCGGGACCGGTCAACATCGGCTCCGACGTGGACATGCCGATCATGCAGGTGGCCGAGATGGTGGTGAGGATGACCCAGAGCCAGAGCAAGATCGTGACCGGCGAGGATCTCCTGTTCCTGTCCGAGCTCCCGCTGCCGCGCATCAACAAGGCGCGAGAACTGGGTTGGCTGCCGCTCGTGCGGTTCGAGGACGGCCTCGCGAAGACGGTCGAATACATGAAGGCGAACCGATTGCTTTTGTCCCCGGTTTAGGCTAAGGTTGGCGCCGCAATATGAAAGTGGTCGCCGTCATTCCCGCGTACAACGAAGCGAGCCGGATCGCTCTCGTCATCCCGCGCGTACGCTCCCGGGCGGATGAGGTCATCGTGGTCGATGACGGGAGTTTAGACGACACCTTTTCCGTGGCGCAGGCGTCAGGTGTGCGCGTGCTGCGTCACGCGATCAACCGCGGACAGGGTGCCGCGCTCAAGACCGGGACCCTGTGCGCGCTCTCGATCGGCGCTGACGTGATCGTGCACGTGGACGCCGACGGCCAGCACGATCCCGACGGGTTGCTCGATCTCATCGCGCCCATCACGCGCGGGGAAGCGGACGTGGTATACGGATCACGGTTCATGGGGGTGGAATCCGAAGGGATGCCGCTCATGCGCCGCTGTCTCCTCATGGCCGGGCGCGTGTTCAGCACGTTCGCGCTCGGCATCCCGCGCCGGTTCACCGATCCGCAAAGCGGACTGCGCGCCATGAACGCCCAGGCGGCCCGGAGCATCCAGTTCCATCAGGATCGCAAGGCGCACTGCAGCGAGCTGCTGCGCGCCGCGTCCCGTTCCTCGTTGCGCGTGATCGAGATCCCGGCGCGGGTCACGTACACGAGCGAGACGCTCGCCAAGGGCAACAAGACCATGGATGCGCTTGACATCGCCTGGCAGCTCCTCCTGGGGGCATTCCAGAAATGAATATGTTAATCATCCAGCTTATTTTACTCGCCGGCCTCTTGGCCGCGCTCGCGCTCACCTGGCGCCGGGCGCGGCAAGACGCGTTGACGCGCCGGGCGGCGCTTCTGTGGAGCCTCTTGTGGATCGGCGGGGCGGTCGTGGTGCTTCGCCCCGAGACCGCGAACCTGTTCGCGAACCTGGTGGGCGTGGGCCGCGGCACCGACGCGGTGCTGTACGTCGCGGTGATCGTCCTGTTCTACCTGCTGTTCCGCATCTTCCTGCGGCTCGACAAGCTCGATCGCGACCTCACCAAGCTCGTGCGCCGCGTGGCGCTCGACGAGCATGAGAACCGCAAATGACTCCCAAGGCGGCCATCGTCTATCTTTCCTATAACAGCCTCCCGTACCTGCCGGAGGTCGTTTCGTCTTGGGAGAAGCTCGATTACCCGCGCGAGGCGATAGAGATCATCATCGTGGACAACGCGAGCCCGGACGGGAGCGCGCAATGGATCCGTGACCACCTTCTGTCCCGTTCGGGACGCGATCTGCCACGCATCACGTTTTTCCCTTCCGGAGAGAATCTTGGATTCGCCGGCGGCAACAACCTCGGGATAAATCACGCGCTTCTTGAAGGCGCCGCGTACGTCTTCCTTCAGAACAACGATCTGAAAATGGATCCGGGTTGCCTGCGCGAGGCGGTGGCCCTCGCCGAAACGGATCCCAAGATCGGTTCGGTGCAGTCGCTCATGCTGCTGTGGCAGGATCCCGACACGGTCAATTCCACCGGCGGGATGGTGCACTTCCTCGGCTTCGGGTTCGTGCGCGACAACGGCCGGTATCGCCGGGACGTCACCGTGACCGACGGGGAAGAGATCGCGTACGGGAGCGGGGCCGCGACGCTGTACCGCGCCTCGGCGCTCAAGGAAGCCGGGTTGCTCGACGAGCGCCTCTTCCTGTATCACGAGGACCTGGAACTCGGCTGGCGGCTGCGGCTCGCCGGGTGGCGCAACGTGGTTTCCATGAGGTCCGTCGTGTTCCACAAGTACGAGTTCTCGCGCTCGGCGCAGAAGCTGTACTGGATGGAACGCAACCGCTGGCTGGTCCATCTCTCACACCTGAAACCCGCGACGCTCATGATCATCCTCCCGTTCATGCTGGCGGGGGAGCTGGCGCTCGCCGTGTTCGCGGCACGCGGCGGGTGGTTGCCGCAGAAGATGAAGGCGTGGGGCAGCATGCTCGATCCGCAGACCTGGACGTACGTCGCGAAGAAACGCCGCGAATCCGCCGCGCTGCGAGGGGTGAAGGATCGCGACATCATGAGACTCTGGACCGGGCGCATCGAGCACCAACAGACGAGCAACGTGATCGTCGAGAAGGTCGCGAATCCGGCGCTGTCCGTCATTTGGAGCGTGCTGAAGCTCCTCATTGTTTGGTGATATGAAGATCGCCCAGGTGGTTTCGACATATCCGCCGTACCGAGGCGGCATGGGGCGGGTGGCGCATGAGTACGTCGAGCGCCTTCGCGCGCGCGGCGAGGACGTGCACGTGTACGCGCCGCGCTACTCGCACGTGCTCGCGGATCCGGATTACGTGCATCGTGTCCCGTCGCCGGTCCACATCGGCAACGCCGGCGTGGTGCCGTCCTTGTACCACCGGCTCAAGGGGTTCGACGTGGTGCACCTGCATTACCCGTTTTTCGGCGGGGCCGAGCCCACGATCGTGCGCAAGGCGATAAAAGACGACCAGAAATTGGTGATCACCTATCACATGGACGCGGTGGCCGGCGGCCTACGGGGCGCCATCTTCCGCGCGCATCGCCGTCTCCTGTTCCCGTGGCTCATGGCGCGCGCCGATCGCATCCTCGTGTCGAGCAAGGAGTACGCGCAGACTTCGGCGCTCGCCGAACTCCCCTGGGCGCTCGAGCGCGTGGAGGTGCATCCGTTCGGCGTGGATCTGGAACGGTTCCATCCGGGAGATGAACCGGAGCTTCGGGAGCGACTCGGATTGGTCGCGGGCGTTCCGGTCATCCTGTTCGTGGGAGGGCTCGACGCGGCGCACCATTTCAAAGGCTTGCCGGTGCTGCTCGAAGCGTTAGAAAAAATCGCGGCCATCCCGTGGACGTGTCTCGTGGTGGGGGACGGCGACTTACGGGCGAGCTTGCAGGCCACGGTCGAGAACGGCCCGCTCGCGGGGCGCGTTCGGTTCTGCGGGAGCGTGAGCGACGAGGACCTCCCTCGCTACTACCGCCTCGCCTCCATCCACGCGTTCCCGTCTACCGAGCGCGCCGAGGCGTTCGGGCTGGTCGCGCTTGAGGCATCCGCTTCCGGCGTGCCGAGCGTCGCGTCGGATCTTCCTGGCGTGCGCACCGCGGTCATTGACGGGGAAACGGGATTGCTGGTGCCTCCGCGAGACGTCGAAAAACACTCTGACGCGCTGAAACTGCTGCTCGAACGCACCGACCTGCGCGTGCGGCTGGGGGAGGCGGCCCGAAAGCGCGCCGAGGCGCAATTCGCTTGGGAACCGCTCATCACGAGGTTGCAAGAAACGTATCGGGCGCTTTAAGGTCTTTGCATGCGCCTCCTGATCGTCTCGAACTTGTACCCCCCGTATGCCCGCGGCGGCGCCGAACAGGTGGCTTTGCGTATCGCGAACGAGCTGTTCGTGCGCGGGCACGAGGTGAGCGTGCTCTCCACCATGCCGTTCGCCGGGTTCTCCTCGCTGCACCCGCGCGTGACCGAGCGCGACCTCGAGCCGATCGAACGCTTCTATCCGCTCAACCTGTATCACACGCTCAACGATGCGGCGTATCCCTCGCCGGTGCGCGCGCTGTGGCACCTGATCGACCTGTGGGGCCCGCATCCCAAGCAGGCGCTGTCCGAGGCGATCCGCCATCGCGCGCCCGAAGCGGTGCTCACGCATAACCTGAAGGGGCTCGGGCTGCAGGCGGTTTCCGCCATCCGCAAGTCGGGGCTGCCGCACGTGCACACCATCCACGACGTGCAGCTTTCGATCCCGAGCGGTCTCCTGATCGCCGGGCACGAGCGCGACCTGTTCACGCTGACTCCCGCGCGCTGGCTGTACGAGCGCGCCACCATCCGCGCCTTCGGGTCGCCCGACGCCGTCATCTCGCCCTCCCGTTTCCTGGCGGATTTTTATCGAGACCGCGGATTTTTCCCGGACAGCCGCATGGAGATCCTCCCGAACCCGGCGCCGGCGTTCGACGTGCGGCCGCGAGGGGCCCGTCAGGACGGGCCGCTGCGCCTGCTCTACGCCGGACAGCTCGAGCCGCACAAAGGGGTGCGCTTCCTGCTCGAGGCGCTCGAGAAGCTGACGGTGCCGTTCGAATTGCACGTGGCCGGCGAAGGGTCGCTCGTGCCGCTCATCGCCGGATGGGCGAGCCGCGACGCGCGCGTCACCTTCCACGGGTTCGTGTCGCTCGAACACCTTTCCAAGCTCCTGCAGCTGTGCGACGCGACCGTGGTGCCGTCGTTGTGCTACGAGAATTCGCCCACCGTGATCTACGAGTCCCTCGCGGCCGGGACGCCGGTGGTGGCGAGCCGCATCGGCGGGGTGGGGGAGCTGGTGCGCGACGGGGAAAACGGCATCCTGTTCGAACCGGGTAACGCGCAAGCCCTGGTCGCCTCGCTCGAGAAGCTCTGCGCCTCGCTTGCGATTTACCGGGCGCGCGAGGAGGAGATCCGGCGAGGGATGGACGCGTACGCGCTGCCGAAATACGTGGATCGGCTGGAAGAAATCATCGCCACCTGCCGCCGCGCCTGACGCGGCGATTTTGGTTGACGAGGAGGAGATTCCGAAATACGGTGCCGGCACCGGGTTCGCCCGGCGTTCGTTCAACATCCCAGCGGCGGCCCTCGGGTCGTTCGCGTGGGGCGCTGGCCCTCGGGTCAGCGAGAAACCGGCTTCGGCCGGAGGAGAAAGACGATGGGAGACAACAAGAAACAACCGTCGGAATTCGAGCGGCTCATTGATGGGACTCCGCTCTGGGCCCATCTCGGACAGATGAAGATCGAGGATCGGATGGGAGCGTCCGAAGGGTCGTTCATCGCACTCGCCCAGAAGCTGGATGACACAAACACGCTTCTGTACCTCAAGGCGTGCCTCGCCCTCATCCGTCATCTCCTGAAGGATGATCCGGATGAACAGGGTCGCGCGTTGGCGGCGTTCGTGGTGCGGACCTGGCCGCAGATCCCGGAAGTGCGGGACGGCGTCGGTCGCCTGTGTGAGCAGGACGGATCCACGACCGAGACGTACAAGATCAAGAACCCGTGCCTGCTTGAGACCAAGCGCCTGATGCTTAACACGCTCATGCGGCGCTGGGGCGAGACCAAGGACGCGGCCGAGGCTGCGTGGCTGTTCGCCTTCCTCTGTTCCATCAAGGTGCTCGAGCACGATCAGAACGGCTACGAAAAGCGTTCCGGCATCGTGGACGACATGTTTCGTGAAGCCTGCGGCCGGGCGTCCGTGGACCGGATCCTACAGACATTGGAGCTTGGCGAGGACGCCGGTGGCGCCGTCGACGCGTCGAAGCTCGAGATCCTCGCGCTCAACCTCGGACGCAAGGCGCCGACGTTCGTGTCCGAAGCGTGTCGGGCGTGGCAGCAGGCGCGACCGATCGACGATCGAGACATGAAGCCGTCTCCGGCGACGCGGCTGTCCGGACGGCTGTTGCGCGAGGTGGCGGCGCTCGAGCGTCTCGCGGAGTCGCTCGTGACAGCGGTCGGCGTCAAGAAGGATTCGTACGTCTCGGGTCCTCGGATCAAGGAGATCGCCTATCCTTCGCTCGACCGGATCGATCTCACGATCGAGATCCATCTTCCATGGCATCAGCCGGACGAATTCAAGGAGAAGGCGACGGACGCGTTCATCGAGCTCCGCACGAAGGCCGTGGCCTGGCAGAAGGGGCATGAGGACATCGTGGTGATGCTCAAGGGCGTGGTGAGCGGGGATCCTTGGTTCAGCAAGGAACCGCGTTTCACCGACGAGAAGCTCATCCGGTGAATACCAAGGCCTCGAGTGATCCTCAAGACCCCGCGCGCGGCGGGGTCTTTCTTCTTTCACGAAATTGTCCCGACCGGGACAATTTCGTGAATCTACGTTCACTCCGCGTCGTAGCGGAACACGATGAGGGCGCCGCCGTCCACGGCGAACCAGTCGTCGGCCGTCCCTTTGGCCTGCTCCACGATGCGGTCGCTCTGCCACCAGTAGTCGTTCACGACGAAGAACACGGACGTGGGAAGCTCCCGCATGCAGCCGGCCTCGCACGAGGCGCTCACGACGTCGAGCGCGCGCAACGCCGTTTCCTTGGCCGGCGCGTCGTTCATGTCGAGGAACACCTGGTACAGGTCGGAGCCGGTGGGGACCGGGTAGAAGAACGTCTCGCCCCAGTAGCGATCCTGGAACCCGAGGGTCCGGATGGCGGCGGCGGACACGGATTGGTTCGCGAGCGTCACGTATGGACGTCCGTCCGAGGCTCGTTCGATCTCATACGCCGCGTGGATATCGCCCTGGCTCACGTTGATCCCGTGTCCCACCACGAACGCGTCGTGGCGCGGGTAGGTGGAATACAGCGCCGCGGTCGCGATGGCGGCCGCGAGCAGCACCGCGAAGACGCGGATGCCGATGGGGGACACGCGCACGCGGGTACATACGGCCGCGAGGGCGACGAGCAGGGGAGGAGCGAGGAAGAAGGCGATGAGCGGGACGAGCCGCTGCGCGTAGTTTTGTCGTTCGTAATCGATCAGGAACGAAAAATCGACGGCCGTGGAGAGGAGGAGATAGTTGATGCCCAGCGCCGCGGCCATCGCGAGGAACGGCTTCATCACTCCCTCACGACGGGATTTCCAGGCTCCGAGCGCGGCGAGGAGGAGGACGACCGCGAACCCGTTTTGGGCCCAGAGTTCGGCGAAATCAAGGAGCGGCCGGAAGCCGTTTTGCAAGAACAGGCCAAGGTGGAGCGCCTCGACGACCCTCGCCGGGTCGAGGGCGGAAAGGTCGAACCCGGGGCCCGTGCCCGAGCGCAAGGCGTTCACCACGAACGCGGAGGGCAGGATGACGCTTCCAGCGACCGTGATCGTCCAAAAGGCGGCGCGCGAGGCGACCTTGAACCGCCCCGCGCCCGCGACGTGCGCGAGCGCGAGCGCCACAAACAGGAGGGCGGGGAGGCCGGCGATCGGGTGCGTGAGGAGGGCCGCGAGCGCTCCAAGGGCGAGCAGCGGCAACCGTGGCCGCTCAAACCCCATGAGGGTCGGGACCGCGAACAGCGCGAGCAGGAGCGTCCAGAGGTTCGCGAGCCCTTGCGGCGTGGTCACGATGAACGAGGAGAGCGGGAGCAGGAACGCCGCGAACGCGCACGCGGCGGCCACGCGCCGGTCGCGCGTGAGATGCGCGGCGGCGCCGTAGAGGGCCGGCGGAATGAGGAGCGCGGCGAGGATCGGCAGGAGCCACACGTCGGAGGCGAGGACCGGGATGGAAAACGCGTGGACGAGGAACAGCTCGAGCGCGTACTGCCCGACGTAGTAGAACGGTTTCGGCTCGATCGTGCCGAACTGCACGACGTGGTCCATGGTCGCCCGATGGATGAACGGGTCGAACCCGAACCCGAGAGGGAAGACGAGGGCGGCCACCGAGAGGAACGCGAACAGCGCGGCACAGGCGAGCGGGAGCGCGATGGCGCGGCCCTGTCCGCGCAGGAGGAGCGCGGCGAGCAACGCGAACGCGACGAAGAGCGCGACGAACGCGGACGGGTCCACCACGAGCCAGGCCGAACGGATCGCCTCGGTGGTGGCGCCGTCCGCGAACGCCCGCACGGCAAGCGCCAGGAAAAAGAGGCAGGCGCCGGCGGCTGCGGCTGCGGGACCGTTCAGGCGATGCGCCCGTTCCCTCCACAGGTCATGGGTGAATCGCGCCACCCACGAGCGGTGCGTGCCATTCCCGAGCCACAGCGAGATCGGCACCGACAGGAACGCGAGCGCGAACGCGAGTTCGGGCGGATACAGCCAGGCGTAGTAGACCGCCGCGCCCACGATCATCACCCCGGAGAGGAGCAGCCACGCGCCCAGCGGAAGCTGGAGCGCCGGGTGTTCTTGCGGGGCGGCGGCGCGGCCGACCAAGGTCCCGCACAGCACGAGCCACAGGGCGAGCAGGGCTATTCCAAGCGCCGTCGACTGGAGGAAAAACGCGTTACCGATCCACCCGGCTAGAAAAACGAGCCCGAAAATGGTAGGGTAGAAGCGCGAAAAGACGCGGAACATAGCGGAACGATTGTAGCAAACATGTTTTCCAAGCGCGACCCGCACAAGCCCTACCCGCACGATCACCTGATCGGAGCCACGGTCATGCGGCTCATCCCGCCCTCGGTCACTCCCAACATGGTGACCGTGTTCCGGTTCGTCACGACCCCGATCGTGCTGTGGCTCCTGCTCACCGGGCGGTACGCGCTCGGCGTCCCGGCGTTCCTGCTGGTGGCGTTCACCGATGCGCTCGACGGGAGCATGGCGCGGCTGCGCCGCCAGGTGACCGCCTGGGGGACGTTCTACGACCCGCTCGCAGACAAGCTTTTGATCGGGTCGGTCATCTTGCTCGTGGTGCTCCCGCTCCTGCCCTTCGCGCTCGCCTGCGCGGTGGTCGCCCTCGAGGTGATGCTGACCGTCGGCGGGCTGTTCCGACGCCGTCGGGGCCGCGTGGTGTCCGCCAACGGGTTCGGCAAGACCAAGATGTTCCTGCAGGTGCTGGGCGTGTCGCTCGTCCTCGTGTCGCTCATGATCGGGGCCCCCGCGCTCGTCCCGCTCGCCGTCGCCGTCTTGTGGGTGGCGGTCGGCTTCGCAGGGGTGAGCCTGGTGACCTATGGGCTCTGATCGGGACGAACGCCTGCGAAGATTGCTGATCGCGGCCGCGGCGACGGTCGCGTTTTTCGGTTCGTTGGTGCTGTTGCCGTCCGGCCGGCTGTTCGTGTCGCCCGACGAGAACGCGAACGCGTTCTTCGCGCGAGCGTACGCGCACACCGGGAAGCTCTCGACGTTCGAACCGCTCAACACGGAGCTCGGCGACGCGTTGCACCCGAGGAGCGTCGTCTCGATCCAGGGATTCCTGGTCCCGGGCGGGTTCTTGGGGATCCCGGTCCTGTACGGGCTTGCGGTCCGCGCCGCAGGGGACTGGGTGTTGCCGTTTTTGACCCCGCTGCTCGCGTTCCTGGCCGTGTTCGCCTGGTACGCCCTCGCCTCGAAGCTGTTCGGCCGGCGCATCGGGTTCGTGGCGGCCCTCCTGCTCGCCGTGCATCCGGCCTGGTGGTATTACACGGCGCGCTCGCTCATGCCCAACGTCCCGTTCGTGGCATTCCTGATCTTCGCCCTGTATGTCGCCCTGTGCAGGCCGTTCGCCCGATTCACCCGCAAGACGGACCTGATCGATCCGGTCGTCGCCGGGACGCTGTCCGGCCTCGCCCTGTTCGTGCGCGCGTCGGAGCTCGTGTGGATCATCCCGGCCGCGGCCGTCACCGCGCTTGTCGTGAAGCGCGTCCATTCCCGCCAGGCAGTCGGCGCGTTCCTGCTCGGAGCGACGCTCGTCGCCCTCCCCGCGCTCTGGATGAACGCGCGCACGTACGGCAGCCCGTTCGTGACGGGATACGCCGCGTCCCGCGCGACGGAAGCGCCGTCGAGCGTCGCCGTGTCGGACGTCCCGGCGCAAGGGAACGCGTTCGTCCGTGCATGGGAACGCGTGCAAGAGGTCGCGGCTCCGGCGTTCCCGTTCGGCCTGCATCCACGCAACGTGCTGCGTCATGTAGGCGCCTACGCCTTCGCGCTGTTCTGGTGGCTCGCGTTGCTGACCGCGGGGGGGATCGCGGTCATGCTCCGCACGCGAGGGGTTCCATCCCTCGAGCGACGGCGGCCGCGCGCCTATCACGCGTTCGCGCTCATGGGCGCTCTCTATCTCGCCGTGTTGTACGGGAGCTGGAAGATCGCCGACAACCCGGACCCGGACGCGATCTCCATCGCGAATTCCTACGTCCGCTATTGGCTGCCGGCCTTCGTGCTCGCCACCCCGTACGCCGCCACGGCGCTCGTGTGGATCACCGAGCGGGCCGTGACAAGGGACGGGAAGCGGATGATCGCCTCCGCGCTCGCCATCGGGTGCCTCGCGCTTTCGGCCCATGCCACGTTCCTCGCTTCGCCCGACGGGCTCCTGCGCGTCGCGGACACGCTGCGTCGCGACGTCGCGGTCAAGGTCCAGCTGCTCCTCCTCACCGAACCTGACGCGGTGGTGATCACGGACCGCGGCGACAAGCTGTTGTTCCCCGACCGGCGCGTGCGCGTCCCGTTGCGCGACGAGGCAACGTTCGAGCTCATGCCGCGCCTCGTGCTGCGCGCCCCGCTGTACTACTACGGGATCACCTTCCCGAGCGCGGACATCGACTACCTGAACCAGGTGAAGCTCAAGCCTCATGGCCTGCGCATCACCCTGGTGCGCACCTTCCACGCGGAATCCTTGTACCGCATCGATGCCGGTCCGGCACCCGCCGGTTCCGATGAACCCGTTTCCCCATGAGCGCCCTGCGCCTCCTCTCCATCCTGCTGCGCGTCCTGCTCGTCCTCATCCCCGCGGGCGTCTTCGGGCACCTGCTCGTCCAAGAGCTGGTCCCGTCGGGCACGTTCCTGGTCCGCCACGCGGCGGGGGAGCGCTCGGCGTTCATCGACCGGCTGCTTCCCGACGCGCGCGTCGTGCCGCCCGGCACCATCGTGGACGAACCGGTCACCTTTTTCGCGCATCCGCACCGGTCGTTCGACACGGTCGAGGCCGAGGTGTGGTTCAAGAACGGCGGCGCCCCGATCGTCGAGCTTGGCGCGCTCGCGCAGGGCGCGGGCGAGGCATACGACCTCCATCCGCTCCAAAACCTGCTGATCGACGGATCGGCCTGGGACCGCCTCGATGAGGACGGCGTCGTGCTGTTGCAACGCCGGCCACGCTTCTCGTCGATCGACGGGTTCCTGGCCGACCAGCCGCCGCGCGAGCAGGTCGCCACGTCGCATTTCTCGCTGCCCAAGCCGTACCGCATCAGCGGGTACCAGCCGTCGCTGTCGACGCGCACGATCGACGCCACGCTGCGCGGCCCGCACGAGTTCAAGACGTACGTGAAGGGCGAGACGATGGCGTTCTCCTTCGCGTTCATGGACATGAACCGCGACGAGGGGGCGGACGCGGTGTCCATCGTCGTGTTCGACGAGGACGGGGCGGCCGTGGCGGACACGTCGGCGCTCGACGACGGGAACGTGTCGGATGACGCGCGGCCCTCGACGACGCGGCGCATCGATCTCGTCGTGCCCGGGCTTCCCGAAGGGGTGTACAAGGTGGAGATGCGCACGACCCGCGACCTGTTTTTCCGCACCATCACGACCACGCAGCAACGGGTGTCGTTCCTCAACGAGGTGTTCCTGGGCGACGAGGCCGGATACAAGGAACCGGCCCGGAGCGTGCGGTTCTGGACCGAGGCCAAGCACATGAACGTCTCGACCACGCACGCCGACGCGGTGCAGGCGCTGCAGGTGGGCCGCGCCTCCGTGGAGATCCCGCGGCCGTACGTGAAGGTGGGACACGAAGTGACCGAGGACGGGGTGGTGCGCGTGACCGTGCCCGCGGGCGACGTGCTCGTGGAAGGGGACGGGCACGTGGCGTTCTCGCCCGAGATGTTCTTCAACCC
>MGDT01000007.1:26599-56167 GCA_001791045.1 Candidatus Uhrbacteria bacterium RIFCSPHIGHO2_01_FULL_63_20
AGACGCCGCGCGCCGTGGACGGGTGGACCGTGGCGCGGGCGGCCTTCGACGCGAAAAAACTCGCCCTCACCGGCAAGGCGTGGAAATTCGTGTTCTCGGTCCCGGGAGTGAAGGCGCTCGGGGCCGCGGTCGAGGTGGGACGCATCGACATGGCCTGGAAACGACCGCCGCTCTCTTGGCAGGAATTCGCGCAGGCGGTACAAGAAAGGCTCGGAACCCTATGAGCGACAACCGGGCATTCGAGGTTTCCGTGGCGGGTTGCGGCTTCGCCGCGAGCGTGACCGCGTATCTGGCGTTTTGGGTAAGCGAGCTCGCGCGCCCCGGATTCGTCTCTCGATTCCTGTCGGTGCACCTGTTCCTGCTGTCGGCCGTGGCGTTTGGCGCCTGGTACGCCTCGCGCGTGGAACGCTACCGCGATTGGCCGCTCATCCAATACGGCGCGGCGCTCGCGCTCGCGCCGATCGCGGCCTACGCCGCGTGGACGCTCGGGGCCGGGTTCGCCGAATTGCGCGTCCTGGCCGCGGCAGGCGCGGCCGTCGTGCCCGTACTGGTCGTTTCGCTTGTCCGCTCGTCATCGGTCCAATAGGACCTATCCGGCCTATGTCTGACTGCGTGTTCTGCAAGATCATCTCCGGCGACATCCCTTCGCACAAATTGTACGAGGACGACGTGACGTTGGCGTTCCTGGACATCCATCCGGTGAATGCCGGCCACGTGCTCATCGTCCCCAAGGCACATTTCGAGAATTTCGCGCAGACGCCCAAGGAAACGGTCGCCGCGCTCATGGACCTGTCGCAGCGTCTCGCCCCCGCGGTGCTCAAGGCCGTGGGCGCCGACGCGTTCAACCTTTCCACCAACAACGGCCGCGCCGCCGGGCAGCTCATCGCGCACACGCACTTCCACCTTATCCCCCGGTTCCCGACGGACGGGCACAAGATGTGGCATGGGTCGGACGAGCACCAGGATTTCGCCGCCGTCGCATTGAAAATTAAGGAGTGCGTAGGCCGTAGTGCGTAGTACGTAGGGCTATAACCTACGCACTACCACCTACGCACTACGCCCTAGGCACTATGAAACTCCTCGTCACGGGAGGCGCCGGGTTCATCGGATCCGCGTTCGTCCGCTATACCATTCGCGAGCATGCGGACGACCAGGTCGTCACGCTTGACGCGCTCACGTACGCGGGGAACACGGAGAACCTCCAGGAAGTGATGGAAAATCCCCGTCATCGGTTCGTGAAAGGGGACGTGTGCGATCGCCTGCTCGTGAACCGGCTCGTCGCGGAGTGCGACGCGGTGGCGCACTTCGCCGCCGAGACGCACGTGGACCGTTCCATCGCCGGGGCGAACGACTTCATCCGAACGAACGTACTCGGGACGCTTTCCCTCCTCGAAGCCGTGAAGGAACACGGCAAGCGGTTCCATCACATCTCCACCGACGAGGTGTTCGGCGCGCTGGGACCCGACGACCCGCCGTTCAACGAGGACAGCCCGTACAAGCCGCGCAACCCGTACAGCGCCAGCAAGGCGGCCGCGGACCACCTCGTGCGCGCATACGTCATCACCCACGGGGTGAAGGCCACCATCTCGAACTGTTCCAACAACTACGGCCCATACCATTTTCCGGAAAAGATGATCCCGCTGTTCATCACCCGCCTGCTCGAAGGGAAGCGCGTGCCCGTGTACGGCGACGGCCTGCAGGTGCGCGATTGGATCTACGTGGAGGACCATGCCCGCGGCGTCGACCTCGCGTTGCGCGAAGGGAAGGTGGGGGAGACGTATCTCTTCGGAGGAGATGGCGAGATCTCGAACCTCGAGCTGACGAAGAAACTCATCGCCTCGTGCGGTCGCGACGAGAGCGCCATCGACCACGTCGCCGACCGGCCGGGGCATGACCGTCGGTACGCGATCGATTACTCCAAGGCGAAACGCGAACTCGGTTGGGAGCCGAAGATCGGATTGGACGAAGGGCTGAAGCGCACGATCAAATGGTTCAAGGCGCATCAGGATTGGGTCGCGAGGAGTAAACAAAGGGTGTAGGGGGTAGTACGTAGTGCGTAGGGTTTTTCGTCCTACGCACTACCACCTACCAACTACGCACTGACCAACTATGAAAATCCTCATCTTCGGAAAAGGGTTCGTCGGCACCCGCTGCGCGCAGGCATGGCCGGATGCGGTCTTGTCCGACGTGCGCGTGAACAGCAAGGAAGACGCGCTCGCGGAAATCCGCCGCGTGCGACCGGACGCGGTGCTCAACGCCGCCGGGGTGAAAGGGAAGCCCAACGTGGACTGGTGCGACAGCCATCAGATGGAGACGATCCTCGGCAACACGCTCGAGCCCATCGTCTTGGCGCAGGCGTGCCAGGAGGCCGGCGTCTACGTGCTGCACGTGGGAAGCGGTTGCATCTTCTACGGCGACTCTCCGCACCCCGACAAGGCCTGGCGCGAGGACGATTTCGGCAACCCGCGCCCGACGTACAGCCGCGCGAAGTGGGCGGCAGACTTGGCGCTCTCCACGCTCCCGAACGTCGGTATCGCGCGCATCCGCATGCCCATCGACCACGTCCCTCATCCGGGCAACCTGCTGCAAAAGCTGGCCGCGTACCCGAAGGTGATTGACGTGGAAAATTCCATCACCGTGGTGGACGACATGGTGAACGTATTCCGCCAGCTCATGGAGAAGAAGGCGCCCGGCATCTTCCACGTGACGAATCCCGGCACGGCGCGGCACAAGGAAATCCTCGGGCTTTATAAGGAGCTGGTTGATCCGGGGCATTCGTGTGAGTGGATTTCCGAAGCCGACCTGGTTGGCCAGGGGTTGGCGACGAAAGCGCGTTCGAACAATTTCCTCGCCTCGACGCGGCTCGCGGAGTTCGGCATCGAGATGCGACCGGTGCAGGAGGCGTTGCGGGACACGGTTGAAAAATTCGCTCGTTCCCGTAAGCTCGAGCGCGTATGAAAGCGCTCATCGCGGCGGGCGGGCGGGCGACGCGTCTGCGACCCATCACCTGGACGATCAACAAGCACCTGATCCCGCTCGCGGGGCGTCCGATGTTGGCGCACGTGATCGAGAAGATCGTGGAGGCGGGCATCACTGACATCTACGTGAACGTGAACCCGGGCGAGGGGGAAAGCATGCGCGCCGCGCTCGGGGACGGCTCCGCGTTCGGCGCGAAGCTCACCTATCTCGAGCAGCAAGGTGGGGCGAAGGGCGTGGCGCACGTGGTCGCGAACGCCGAGGCACAGCTCAAGGGCGAACGGTTCCTGTTCTTCCTCGGCGACAACATCATCCTCGGTTCCATCAAACGGTTCGTGGAACGGTTCGAGGCCGAGAAGCTGGATTGCATGCTGGCATTCTCTCGCGTGAAGGATCCACAGCGATTCGGCGTGCCGGAGTTCGACGCGGCAGGGAAGCTCGTGCGCGTGGTGGAGAAGCCGGCGAACCCGCCCAGCCCGTTCGCGGTCACCGGGATCTATCTCTATGACACGCGGTTCTTCGACGCGTTCCGCACCATCGCGCCCAGCGCGCGCGGCGAGTATGAGATCTCCGACGTGAACTCGTGGTACGTGGGAAACGGGACGGTCGGCTTCGAGGAAATCACCGGTTGGTGGAAGGACACGGGCACGCCCGACGCGCTGCTCGAAGGGAACGCGCTCGTCATGGACGACCTGCCGCGCGCGGCGTTCACGAGCGAAGGAACGGTCTCGCTCGAGGCGCAGGTCCAGGGATTGGTGAAGATCGGGAAGGGGAGCGTGATCGGTGAGGGCGCGCTTATCCGGGGGCCGGTCGTGATCGGCGAGGATTGCCGGCTCGAGAACTGCTACGTGGGCCCGTACACCTCGATCGGCGACCGGACGACGATCCGGCATGCCGAGGTGGAACACTCCATCATCTTCCCGGGCGTGGCCCTTACGGCGCAGAAACGGATCGTGAACAGCATCGTCGGCGCGAACGCCACGGTCGCCGACGTGCGCGACTCCGTCCCGCGCACCGGGCACCAGATGATCGTGGGGGAGAATAGCGTGCTGGAAATCTAACAGACGGGAAGAGTCGCTCTTGAGGCGGGAACAGCCCACCAGTAGTGGGATGCGACGAAGGAGCCGCCGAAAGAGTGGCTCTTCCCGTCTGTTTATCGCTGCAACGCCCGCGCGTACAACCCCGGCTCCCCGCCAACCGTCGCGTACAGGTACATGGTGCGGGCGCGGTCGTCGATCCACGGGAGGCCGAGCCCGGTCCCCTCCATGAGCGCGGTCTCGATGCGGCCGCCGCGGTCGTCGAGCTCGAGCGCGGACACGGTGGTGTCGCGCACGAACAGCACGGTGGATCCCGACGGGTGCCAGGCGACGTGCCGGATCGGGGCGCTCACGCGCGTGAGGACCGTCTGCGTGCGGCGATCCGCCTCGTAGAGGACGAGGTCATACCCGTCGCTGAACAGGAGCGATCGGCCGTGCCAGGCCCAGGCGACGGCCGTGCCGAGTTCGATGAGGCCGTTCCCGCGCGCGTCCGCCGGATCGAACGTCCAGAGCGTCCCCGTGCGGCGGTCGCGAAGGAGTCCGGCGCCGGAGGGGGCGGGGAGGAACTCGTATTCGCCGTCGGGGAGGGTCCCGAGCGTGAACGGCAGGTCGTCGGCATGGGAAACGACGCTCACGCCGTCCTTCTGCTGTTCGACGAGGACGAGGTCGTTCCCGCTCCCGACCGCCGCGACCGCGGTTTTCGACACCGGTTTCGGCGCGGGGTCCGGCAGGTCCATCGCGAAGATCCCGCGGGGCCCTCGCACGAAGAAGCGGTCAGGGTCGTTGGGATCCCACCAGCCCGCGGTCGCGGTCGGGGCCGCATCGGACACCGCGATCGATTTCCCGTCGCCGTCGTGGATGAGCGTGATACGCTCCCCGACCGCGGCGTTCGTCCGCACGGCGAGCCAGGCGGCATCGGCCGACCATTCGAGCGTGAGCGCGGCACTCGAGGCAGACGACATCCTCGAGAGCATCCGCGTGGCCCCAGCCTCCGGCTCGTTCACCCAGGTCTCCCGCCAGCCGCCGGACTCGAGCGTGTACGCGAATTTCCCCCGCGCGGGTTCCGAGACGGCGAGCGGGGCGATCATGAGCGGGCGTTGGGGCGCCTCGTCGAGGTAGAGGAGCACGTCGGGGGCGAAGGTGGTGAGGCGGCTCTCCACCGGCAAGGCCTTCTCCCAGGGGAGGTATCCGGGCCGTCCAAGCGAGAGCAGGTGTTCCCCGGGGATCAGGTCGTCGATCACCGCGGGGGTCCGGGCCTCCCGAGGCTTGCCGTCGACCGACACGTCCGCGCCGCGGGGCACGCTCGAGGCCGAGATGAGCCCCGCCTGCACCAGTCCGCCTCCGGCCCAATCCACGCGCCAGCCGGCGGTGTACAGCACCACGGCCGGGGCCGAGGCGATGAATCCCGCGAGGAACATGGCGTAAAGCGCCTTTCGTTGCAGACCGGTCATATCCGGTCCATAGGCTAGCGGATTTTCCGGTTTTTGGGTATCCTGACCCTCGTTATGCCCCGCCTCTCGCGACCCGTCGCGATCCTCATTTTGTTGCTCGGGATCTCGCTGTCGTTCTCGACCGGCTTGTTCGTGGGCAAGCAGCAGGGGGCGCGCGCGGCGGTCCCCGAAGGCGAAGGCCGCGTCTTGAACCAAGGCGACGTCCCTTCGACCTTGTCCGAGGACGTGGACTTCAGGCAGTTCTGGGACGTGTGGAACCTGGTGAAGGAGCTGTACGTGCGCCAGCCGGTCTCCGAGAAGGAGCTGTTCTACGGCGCGATGCACGGCTTGGTCGCGGGCACGGGCGATGATTACACCAGCTACTTCGATCCGGAAGAGGCGCAGGCGTTCACCGAGAACCTGGAAGGGAGCTTCACGGGGATCGGCGCGGAGATCGGGATCAAGGAGGGGATCTTGCAAGTGGTCGCCCCGCTTCCGGACACCCCGGCCGAACGCGCCGGGCTTCGGACCGGCGACCACATCCTGCTCATCGACGGCACCGACACGAGCGGGATGCCGGTGGAAGAGGCGGTGAACCGCATCCGCGGCCCCAAGGGGAGCGTCGTGACGCTCGCGATCGGGCGCGAAGGGGCGGGCGAGGCGGTCGAGTTCAAGATCACGCGCGAGAAGATCGTGGTGCAGAGCGTGAAATTGACCATGGAGGACGCTATCGCGACCATCGCGATCCACACCTTCAACGACGAGACGGTCCCGCTGTTCAACGACGCGGTGAACGAGGCCCTCTCGAAGGACGCGGAGGGGATCATCCTCGACCTGCGCGGCGACCCCGGCGGGCTGCTCAACGCGGCCATCAGCGTCGCGAGCGCGTGGACCGGGTACGACACCGTGGTGATCGAGAAGGGGCAGAACACCGACCAGCCGTTCCACGGGGTGAGCGCGCCTCGCCTCGCCGGCATGGATACGGTGGTGCTCGTGAACGGGGGAAGCGCCAGCGCTTCGGAAATCGTCGCCGGCGCCTTGCAGGACTACGGGTTCGCCACGCTCGTGGGGACGCAGACCTTCGGCAAGGGATCGGTGCAGGATTACCGCGAGCTGCCCGACGGTTCGGCCGTGAAGGTGACCGTGGCGCTGTGGTACACCCCGAAGGGACGCAGCATCGACAAGACCGGCATCACGCCCGACGAGGTCGTGGAATTCACCGAAGAAGACTTGGATGCAAAACGCGACCCACAAAAGGAAAAAGCCCTCCAAATCCTCTCCGCGCGCTAGACGACGTCCCGGGGAGCGGTTCGAGCAGGAGGTGAGCGCGGGCGGGGTGGTGTTCAAACGCACGCCGCGCGGGGTTCAGTTCGCCCTCATGAAGGATTCCTACGGCAAGTGGGCGTTCCCCAAGGGGCATGTGGAACAAAACGAGACGCGCGAGGAGGCGGCCGCGCGCGAGACGCTCGAGGAGCTGGGGCTCGAGCAGATCCGGCTGCTCGACGAGCTGGGCACGATCGACATCTGGTTCCGCGACCGGTACGAGAAGAAAGGGACGCTCATCCACAAGGACATCCATTATTTCCTGTTCGAGGCCCCGGAGGACGCCCAGTTGCATCCCGACCCCGCGCAACACGCCTACGAGGCGCGGTGGGTGAGCGTCGGGAAGCTGCCGCGCGCGTCGAGTTACCGCGACATGGATCCGATCATAAGGAAGGCGCTCGCCTATGTGGATCGCCAAGGCCGCCCGTGAATTCCTCTCCGACGCGCGCGGGTTCCGGCGCGGCTTTTCGTATGTCGGGCGCGGGATGCGCGCCGTGTACGCCGACCGGGGCGGATGGCCGCTGCTCGCCGTCCCGCTGCTCGTGAACGCGTTCCTGCTCGTCGCGTTCCTGTACGCCTCGGCCTGGGCGCTGTCCGGATTCCTTGGGCGCGGGTTGCCCGAGACCTGGTGGGGAGCGCTGCTCATGGCCGCCGCCTTCGTCGCGGTCATCGTGGCGCTCTTGTTCCTGGGTTCCTCGCTGTTCGCGTTCCTCGGATCCATCGTGAGCGCCCCGTTCTATGACGCCCTCGCCGCCCGGGTGGTGAAGGCGCGCGGCGGGATCGTGGTGGAGAGGCCCTGGTGGAAAGGGGTGCGCGACACCGTCGTGCGCAGCGCCAAGAAATGGTGGTGGTACCTGATCATCCAGGTGGGACTGCTCATCCTCTACATCACCCCGATCGCCGTGGGCCCCATCGCGTACGCGACGCTCGGGTTTTCGGTCACCGCTTTCTTCTTGGCCTGGGAGTATCTGGACGTCGCGTTCGATTTCCACGGGCTCACGTTCGAGCAGCGGCGCGCCTGGTGCCTGTCGCACAAAGGACATCTGTTCGGATTCGGCACGGCCATCTTCCTCGGGTTCGCGATCCCGGTGTTCAACCTGTTCGTGCCGGCCGCCGCGCTCGTGGGCGCCCTCGCGTTGTACGATGATTTCGAGCGCCATGAGTTCAAACCGCGTCCGATATGAGACAGGTCATCCTTTCCGGCACGGTCGTAAAGGGGTTCGGTCTTGCCACGCGCCTGGGTTGCCCTACCGCGAACATCGTGATCGGGTCCAATACCGTCATCCCGTCGCTGGGCGTATACGTGGCGCAAACGGAAATCGAAGGAAAACGCTTTCCTTCGCTGGTGTTCGTGAGCCAAGGGCATACGGGTAACGCCTTGAAGCTCGAAACCCATCTGATCGGCGAGGAGCCAGGACCCCTCATCGGGAAGCGGATTTCGGTGTTTTTGCTGGAGAAACGGCGTCCAGTGGTCCCGTACGACGGGGAGGATGCGATGCGTGGGCGGATTGCCAAGGATTTGGCGGACGCCCGTCGCTACTTCTTCCTTCCATGACGGATTTGCAGGGGTTTGTTATAGTGTTTTGGTTAGAAATTAAGTTATCCACAGGCGTATGGGTAAGATGACCAAGAGCCAGACCATGGCGGCTCTCGCGGAATCCACGGGGATGTCCAAGAAGGACGTGGGCATGTTCATGGAAAAGATGGTGGACCTCGCGTACAAGCACACCAAGAGCGACGGGGAGTTCGTGATCCCGGGGCTCG
Organism: Candidatus Uhrbacteria bacterium RIFCSPHIGHO2_01_FULL_63_20; assembly: GCA_001791045.1. Taxonomy (GTDB): domain Bacteria; phylum Patescibacteriota; class Patescibacteriia; order UBA9934; family GWF2-40-263; genus 2-01-FULL-63-20. The sequence continues at coordinate 35,130 of MGDT01000007.1, forward strand.
GCAAGCTCGTGAAGGCGCACTCGAAGGCGCGCCAGGGCCGCAACCCCGCCACCGGCGAGACCATTCAGATCCCGGCGAAGACCAAGGTCAAGTTCCGCGTCGCGAAAGCGGCCAAGGACGCGATCCTGTAAAGAGAATAGAAACCGCCTCCCTTGACGGGGAGGCGGTTTTCGTATAGGATTCCCCGTCTCGTCCACACTCGAGAAACGGAGGATGCATGGATGATGATGACGTGAACCTTCTGATGCACGTCCGCAAGCAGCTCGATCGCACGGAGGAAGACATCCTCGAGGCCGTACGGCGGCGCGGATTGCCCAACGTGCCTGATCCGATGAACGGGGATGAGCGCTCGGCCTTCGAGGAGGGACTCGCCCAGTGCAAGAGGGCCGTGCGCAAGCGCGTCGAGGAACGGGCGTTCCCCCAGGCCACGGCCCTCGTCAAGGAATACAGCGAAGGTTTGAGGCGCCGGTACGGGCCGGCGATCGGCTCGGCCCGCACGCCGGCCGAAGTCGACGCCGTACGGCAGTGGCTCGCGTCGCTTCTGCTCGATCTCGGCTCCCTCTCGCGGGAATGAACGCGCGCCTGCCCGGCATCCTACGCCGGGCTTTTCTTTTTGCCCCCGTGTGCCATGCTGGAGCCATGCGCCATGATCCACGCGCCCGCGCCATCCTCGTGGACGTGATCCACCCCAGGATGCTCCCCGAGCACGCGCTCGATCGGTTGAACGAGCTCGAGGAATTGGTGCGCACCTACGGCGGGATCGTGGTGGTGAAAACGTACCAAAAACGGTTCACGCCGCACCCGCGGACGTTTATTGGGCCAGGCAAGGTCACGGAGTTGGCGGAGGAAGGCGAGGGGCTCGGGGTGAAGCTCATCGTGATCAACGACCGGCTGAAGCCCAGGCAGATGTACAACGTGGGGGAGATGCTCTCAGGGACCGGCATCGTCGCGTGGGACAGGATCGACCTCATCCTCAAGATCTTCGCGAAGCACGCGAATACGGCCGAGGCGCGGCTCGAGATCGAGCTCGCGAGCATCCGCCACATGGGCCCGCGCATCTTCGGCATGGGCATGGAGCTGTCCCGGCAGGGAGGCGGCACGGGCACGGTCGGGATCGGCGAGACCAACACCGAGCGCATGAAGCGCCACCTGCGCGAACAGGAGCGCAAGATCCGCGAGCGGCTCGAAAAGTACAAGACGGTGCGGGCGGGGCACCAGGCCGGGCGGCATCGCGCCGGGCTCAAGACGGTCGCGATCGTGGGCTACACGAACGCGGGGAAGACCACGCTGCTCAACGCCGTCACCGGACGGAAGGAATACGCGGCGAACGAGCTGTTCGCCACCCTCGATACGCGCGTGGGCGCCGTCTTTCTTCCGCGCACCAAACGGAAGGCGTTGGTGAGCGATACGATCGGATTCGTGAAGCAGTTGCCGCCCGAATTGTTGAACGCGTTCGCCTCGACCCTCTCGGAAGCGGTGGAAGCGGACCTCTTGCTGCACGTGGTGGACGGGTCCGACAGCCACGCGACGGCGCACGTGAAAGTGGTGGACGAGATCCTCGAACGCCTCGGGGCCGATGGGATCCTGCGGATCATGGTGGTGAACAAGGCCGATGCCATGGGGTCGGCGGTGCCGATCGCGCTCGACCAGATCCTGAACGGGCGTCCGCGCGCGTTCGTCTCGGCCGAGGAGGGAGAAGGCATCGGCGAGCTCGTGGACCGCATGGATGGGATGCTGTGAACGGGGACGGCATGGTATCCTGTGCGCGACACGCAGGTATGTTCGTCATCCGGAACCATCAGGTACGTGCCTACGCCGCCCTCGTCTTGCTTGCCCTGGCCACCGGGTCGGCGGTTTCGCATTTCGCGCGCCAGGCAGAGCCCGGCCGAGCGGCGACGATCACGGTGGACGACAGCCTGTACGCCACGAGGAACGTCCATAACGGTTCCTCTCCCACCGTCGTGTTCACCTCCGACCAGGTCGGATACGCCTTCTACGTCGATGCCGACGGGACCTGCGTCTACAACAAGACCGTCGACGGCGGGGCGACCTGGGCCGGCGCCGTGGCCATCGATCCGGATCCGGACTGCATCCGCGTGGCCGCGTGGTACGACGGCTGGACGCCGGGCGACGCGGGGACGGTCATCCACGTCGCGATCATCGACACGGGATTCGACGACCTCTTCTACACCGCGCTCGACACGGCGACGGACACGCTTTCCTCCACGGTCAACGCCACGGACGCGAACCAGACGAACGCGTTCACGATCAACAAGAGCCTGCCGTCCATCACCAAGGGGACCGACGGCGACCTGTACATGGGGATCCAGGACGTGGACGATTCCTTCGTCATCAAGTGCGAAGCGGACTGCGACGCCCAGACCAATTGGGTCGAGGCGGGCGCAAACCCGTTCGACCTCACCAACGACTGGCTCATCCTGATGCCGCTTGCGGGCGCGGACGTGCTCGCGATCCGGTGGGACATTTCCGCGGGCGCCGTGCAATCCAAGGCCTACGACGACGCCACGGACGCGTGGGACGGGGCCTGGACGGACATCGACCCCGCCGCGCCGGTCGATGTGGAGTATGACGCCCCGTTCGGGGCCACGCTCGACCCGGACACGGGCGATGTCTACTTGGCGTATGCGGCACAGACGGACGTGCTGGGCGGGGACGACGATGACGTGCGCACGGCCACCTATTCCGGCGGCGCCTGGACGGCCGGAGCGGACGCGCTCATCGACGACGCCAAGGGGGTCACGGGCGTGAAACTCGCCTTCGACGGGCTGGGCGGCAGGCTCTACGCGCTGTATACGGCCCAAGCGACCCCCGGCACCCCTTCCTCGGCCAACGTCTATTACAAGGTTTCTTCCGACGGGATGGCGAGTTGGGGGAGCGAGCAGGGGCCGCTCAACGCGAACGACAAGAACTTCTTCGGCGCGCGCGTGAACCTCCTGTCCGACGAGCGGCTGTATTTCACGGCATTCGTGGCCGGCAGCGACAACCTGCTGGGCGGAACGCTCGCGAACATCGGCCGGTCGGGCGGGTCGTCATTGCCGGCGGTCTCCTTGCTGAAGCCGGGCATCACCGTGATTTCTCCAAACGGCGGCGAAGCGCTCGAGCCAGGAGCCGTGCCCGTCGAATGGACCACGCAGGGCCGCGTCGACCTGGTCAACGTCGAGTATTCCCTCGATGACGGCGCCACCTGGATGCCGATCGCGCGGGAGGTCCCCAACGCCGGCGTCCGCACGTGGGTCGTGCCGGAGGAGGCCACGCGGTCCGCCCGCGTCCGCGTGGAAGCCACGGACACGGTCGTGACATACGCCTCCGACGCCTCCGACGCCCCGTTCGCGATCCTGGGATCCCAACCGGTCGCGCCGGGAACGCTCGTCGCCTCCCCGTTCAGCGGGTTCCCGGAAGCCGTGGATCCCGTGTCCATCGGCGAGTACGTGCGCTCCCCGCATTACCGCGGGATGTTCTTCGTCGACGACCGCTTCATCCGTCGTCCGTTCCCCGACGCCCGGACCTTCTTCACCTACGAGGACGACGTCGGGCTCGTGAAGGAGGTGACCGATTCCACCCTCTCCACCCTCCCGTTGGGCCGCCCCATGCCGCCCGACCCCGGATCCGTGCTCATCGTGTTCGACCACGTCCCGCGCGTGTACGCGCTCTTCGCGGCGTCATCCGCGACCGCGGACCCCTGGCTGCGCCGGATCGAATCCCTTCCTGTGGCCGAGGCGATGTACGGGCAGGACTGGGAGCAGTTCATCCTGCCGCTCGATCCTTCCTTGTTCCACGCCTTCCAGCTCGCGGCTCCCATCCTGTCGCCCGAGCCCATCGACGCATCGAAGCTTAAGACCGCCGCGTCCTTGGAAGACAAGGTCGCCCGGTTCCTGTCCGCCCTCGTGAAAGCGGGATACCAGGAGAACGGGAGGGTGTCGCGCGGTCGGTGACGTGCGACGAAAAAACGGCCTTGCGGCCGTCTTTTCGCTTTAGCACTCGGATTTCATCTGGCTCAGATCGTAGACCCTTCCCTCGGCCTGCCACTTCTTGAGGGTCCGCAGGCCGCGGTTGCTGATCCACACCGTGACCATGCGCTTGGTCGCCGGGTTCATCAACCGGCGCTTGGTGACGGAAGGATACACCCACCGCTTGGTGTGGCGGTTGCTGTGGCTCACGTTGAAGCCGCTGACGGGCTTCTTTCCGGTGACGATGCACTCTGGCATATCATTCGTTCAGCGATGATAACAGCCCTGTGGAAATCTGGCAAGGGGGGTCTGGTATCATGTGGCGACCCATATGTCTGATACCGCCCGATTGCAGGAGCTGTTGAACGAGATCCGCACCAAGAAGCGCCGTGCCAAGGAGATCAAACAGGCCTTCAAGGACGAGCTCGCCCAGCACGAACGGTTCGCCAAGGTGAAGGAGGAGCTCGAGACGCTCAAGGCCGAGAGGAAATCCATCGAGAACTCCGTGCGGGAGGGCTCTCCCAAGGAATCCGCCGAGCTCGAGGACCTCGCGACCGAGATCAAGGCCGACGAGGAGCTCCTGTCCGACCTCGCCATGAACCTGATCATGAAGAACGAGACGGTGGAATTGGTGGACGAGGAGATGAACCGGTACGTCCCCGAGCTGGTGGTGAAATTCAAGAAGGACGGGTTTTCCACGTCAAAGGAATCTTGACGTTTCGCGGCAGGGAAGGTATCTTTCGCCAGCCGTTCACAGGGGACGGCTTTGAGAGGTGAGCCTTGAACGACAGCGTCCAGCCATCCGTCAGCCAGAAGAAGCGGGCCTTGAAGCTCGTGAACCGCACGGCGATCCGCGTGCTCAACCGCAAGCCGATCGACGAGGAGACCTTCACGAGCACCCTGCGCTGCATCGCCACCATCCCCTGGAAGGGGACCGAGCGCACCAAGGTCCGCAACGCCGCGAACCTCATCCGCAAGGGGACGGTGATCGCGCTCGACCCGGAGCTGAAGTCGGAGATCAAGCGTCTGGCGCGCTCGCGCGGCAACCAGCGCCTGTTCCGCGGCATCATCTAGCCCGGAACATCCTTGACGCCAACGCGTCGGCCCGAATCCTTCGGGCCTTTTTCTTTTCCGTGGTATAATTTTTTCGCCTATGGCTAGGAGGAAAAAACCCCCCGTGCCGGACGTGATGAGCGGCCGGATTTGCCGCGTCCCGTTGCCGGCCGAGGAGCGTGCCGCCATGAAGGGTCCGGCAAGCATGCACGAGATCACCTGGCGGATCTTCCGCATCATGGCGGAGTTCGTGGAGGGGTTCCAGTTCCTCTCGTCCTTCTCGCGCGAGGTCACCGTGTTCGGCTCCGCCCGCATCAGCGAGACGCACCGGTGGTACAAGGAAGCGAGGAAGCTCGGCGGGATGCTCGCGGAGTGCGGGTACACCGTGATCACGGGCGGCGGGCCCGGCATCATGGAGGCGGCCAACCGCGGCGCGCACGAGCACAAGGGGGAATCGGTGGGGCTCAACATCCAGCTGCCTACCGAGCAGCGCATCAACCCGTGGGTCAAGCGGTCGCGCGCGTTCCACTACTTCTTCACGCGCAAGGTGATGCTCGCCGCCTCGGCGCAGGCGTACGTGTTCTTCCCGGGCGGGTTCGGCACGCTCGACGAGATGTTCGAGATGGTCACGCTCGTGCAGACCGGCAAGTCGGTGAAGATCCCCATCATCCTGGTGGACAGGAAATTCTGGGGACCGCTGTTCTCCTGGGTGGACGGCACGCTCCTCCATGAGAAGACGATCGATCCCGACGACTGCCTGCTGTGCCGCGTCGTGGACACGGCCGAGGAGGCGTTCGACATCATCCAGACGGAATCGCAGGAACGCAGCTTTTTCTAGGAGGGTATGCCCGCACACTCGCACAACGGACGACGGCCCCGCGCCTGGGTCGTGGACGTGGACATGGGGTACGGCCACAGCCGTGCCGCGTTCGCGTTGCGCGACCTGTCGGGAGGCGCGGTGATCACGGCCAACAACTACCGCGGCATTCCCGAGTCCGACAAGCGCCTGTGGAAGGCGAGCCGCCAGGCGTACGAACTCGTGTCCAGGCTCAAACCCATCCCGTTGGTGGGCGACGCGGCGTTCAGCTTCCTTGATTGGATGCAGCGCATCCCGGATTTCTACCCGCGACGCGACATGTCTCGCCCGAGCATCCAGCTGTGGGAGACCTATCTCGGGATCAAGCGCGGGCTGTGCAAGCACCTCATAGGGACGCTCGCCAAGAAGCCGCTCCCGCTCGTGTGCACCTTCCCGATCCCGGCCATCGCGGCGGATTACCATGAGTATCCCGGCGACATCTATTGCGTCACCACGGACACGGACGTGAACCGCGCCTGGGCGCCGTGGGATCCCAAATCGAGCCGCATCAGGTATTTCGCGAGCTCGGGCCGCGTGGTGGAACGCCTCAAGCTCTACGGCGTGCGCGAGGACCGCATCTTCCTCACCGGGTTCCCGATGCCCAAGGAGCTGATCGGCGGTCCCTCCGCCGGCCGGCTCAAGGAGCTGCTGGCCGCGCGGCTGTGCAACCTGGATCCCAAGGGGATCTTCCACGAGCGCTACGGGCACGAGATGCGCAACATGCTCGACACCAACCTGTGCCGGATGACCCGGGCGTCGCATCCGCTCACCCTCACCTACTCGGTCGGCGGGGCGGGGGCGCAGCGCCATTTGGGCGTGGACCTCTTGAAGAGCTTGCGCGTGCGCATCTCGCGCCACCAGGTGCGGGTGAACCTGGTCGCGGGCGTGCGCCACGACGTGGCGCGGTATTACGAACGCGCGGCGCTCGACCTGGGACTCAAGAAAGAGTTGGGGAAATGGGTGGTCATCCCCACCTTCGAATCGCGCGCGGCATACTTCGAGGGCTTCACCCGTCTGCTCGAGACTACCGACATCCTGTGGACGAAGCCCTCCGAGCTTTCGTTCTACACCGGCCTTGGGATCGCCATCATCATGGCGCCCACCATCGGGAGCCAGGAGGATTTCAACCGGCTGTGGCTTGAGTACGTGGGCGGAGGCGTGTCCCAGTTCAAGACCGCCCACGCCGACCAATGGTTGTTCGACTGGATCGACTCTGGCGGCGTGGCGCGGCTCGCCTGGAACGGGTTCCTGGAAGCGCCAACCCACGGCACCTACCGCATCGAGGACCAGGTGCTGGGGCGCCCCAGCGAGCTGCATAAGCTCCCCCTCATCGTCTAGCTATGCGACCCATCGGCCGAATGGACCCCCTGTATTTCCGCCGGATCTTCCCGGCGCTTGCCGGCATCCTTGCCGTCTGGTGGCTGTTCTTGCAGTTCCGTCCCGACCACGAGCAGGCGATCAATTATCTGTTCAACGTCGGGTATGCCATCCCGCTGTTCTTGGCCGCCATCGGGTTCTTCGCGGCCGCGCGGCAATGGAGGGGGAGGGGGTATCCGGAAACCGCCGTGATGGCGCTCGTCGGGATCCGCTTCGCGTTCTACGGGATCGCGCAGCTTTTTTGGACCTATTACAACATGGTCAGCGGGATCTCCATCCCGGAATTCTCCGGCGCGGACGTGTTCTACCTGTCCGGGCTTTTGGTGGAAAACGCCATGGTCGCGGGGTTCCTGTTCCATCGCGTCCGTCCGCGCCCGTTCTCGAGCCGGGTAGCCGCCGCGCTTATCGTCGTCTTCCTCGCCGCCGCCTTCGCCGCCACCTTCGCGCTCCTGCGCGTGCTGCCTTCCTACGAAGGGACGATCATCGCGCTGGACTCGCTCTACGTCGTGCTCGGGTTCCTCGCGCTGTTCGGCTGCCTCATCGCGATCTCGCTTGAGCGGCATCCGGAGATGCAACTGCTGCTGCTGGGGCTGTTCGGCTACCTGTTCGTCGGGAGCATGGCGGACCTGGTCTACACGGTACGCGAATCCGCCGGCGCGTATTGGAACGGCGACGTCGCCGACGGGCTGTACGCGGTCATGGCCCTGGTCGCCTGCTTCACGGCCTCGCGGCTCATCCCCAGGCGCATCGACCATGCGCCCGGAGGGGGGTCCTCGCGCGCGGGCCGCCGCGCGTTGGGCCTGCTCATGCTCCCGCTGGGCCTCTCGCTCATCGGCGCCCTGTTTTCCATCCGGGCGGCCCAATCCGCGCATGAGACGGGGGTCGGACAACTGGCGCAGGAGACGGTCGAGAACACCGACCGCATCGCCGCGCTCCTCGGCCAGGCGTTCCGCGCGGAAGAGGCGGATGTCGTTTCCACGGTCGCGTTCTTTTCCCGCAGCCAGGAGGTGACGGAGGAGGAATTCGCCGGTTTCATCGAGGAATTCCGGGGTCATTTCCCCGGAGCCGTGAACGTGGGGTTCGCGGACGCCGCCGGCGTGCTCGTGCGCGCCCACGGGGATTCGCTCGGACCGATCGGCACGGACTATGCCGCGGACCCGTTGCGCGCCGAGGTTATGCATCGCGCCCTCGTGACGGACGCCATCGCGGCGGGCGGCCCGTTTTTGGGCGCGGAGGGGCCTTCGCTGTTCTTGAGCCATCCCGCGCATCGCGACGGCGAGCCGCTCGGTTCGGTCGTGGGCGTGTTGCCGCTCGCCACGTTCCTGGGCGGCCTTTCCGAGGCCACCGCGATCGAGATCGCGGACGTGCGGGTGCTCATCGGGGACGCCGAAGTCGCCCGAGACGGGAGCGCGTTTTCGCCCGCGCGCGAGATGGGGGAGCCGGACGCCTCCGCGCAGGTGCTCCTGGGGGACCTGCCCCTGGTCGTGGAGGCGCGCGTGAACGCGTCGGCCGCCGGGCAGGCATACCGCGACAGCCTCGCCCGGTTCCTGGGACTGTTGTTCATCTCGCTCGCGGTCTCCGCGGTGGTGTTCCTGCTCGTGTCCCAGCGCCGGCGCGTGGAGGAGGAGCTTGCCGAGCGCACCTCCTCGCTGCGCGCCACGATCAAGGACCTCACGCAGGCTAAGTTCTTCCTCGACAACGTGCAGGACGCGGTAGCCGCCACGCTCGGGGACCGCGTCCTGTACCACAACCAGGCGTTCCTGCGGCTGCTGGGCGTCAAGGGATCCGCCCTCAAGGGGATGGACCCCTCGGACTTCCTGTCAGACCCGTCCCTCTCCGAGACGATCCGGCGCGCGGTGGACGCGCGCGGGGAATGGTCCGGGGAGGCCAGGATCCGTCCCGCGGCGGGCGAGGAGCTGGACGTGGAGATGGACGTGCGCAGCATGCGCGACGAGCGCGGGAAGGTCATCGCGTATCTCACCGTGGCGCACGACGTGACGGACCGCAAGGCCGTGGAGCGCGCCAAGACGCAGTTCGTGTCCATGGTCGCGCACCAGCTGCGGACCCCCATGACGCAGATGCGCTGGCTGGTGGAGCAGGCGCTCGAGGCCAAGCGGATCGCCCCGCCGGTGCGCGCGCAGATCGAGCAGATGCAGGAGATCGTGCTCGCCGAGAACCGGTTCGTGGGCGACCTCTTGAACGTCTCGCGCATCGAGCGCGGCGTGCTCAAGATGGACATCGCGAGCGTCCCGCTGGAGCGCCTGTTGCGCGCGGCGGTGGAGCCGCTTACGCGCGCGGCCGCGGCGCACGACACGCGCATCCGCCTGGGCAAGATCCCCAAGGCCGCCGTGCCCGTGGACGAGGAGAAGACCGTGCAGGCGCTGCGCAACGTCGTGGACAACGCGATCAAGTACACGCCCCCCGGCACGGACGTGTCCGTGGAGGCGGTGCGGGACGGCGCGTTCGTGAGGATCTCCATCGCCGACACCGGGAAGGGGATCCCCAAGGAGCTCCACGAGAAGCTGTTCGACATCAAGACCGAGATCTCCCCGGGCGCCACGGCCTCCTCGGGCAGCACCGGGCTGGGGCTCTACCTCACCAAGAAGTTCGTGATCGCCATGGGCGGGGACATCACGTTTTCGACCGGCCCCAAGGGGACCACCTTCACGGTGTCGCTTCCGGCACGCGAGTGACCTTGTGGGGTCCCTCGCGAGAGCGTATCCTCACAGGCGATATGGCCGAGACCGTCCTCAAGGGATATTGCTCGCGCTGCGGGCAGGAGCGCGACATGCTCGACCCCGCGCCGCTTTCCATGCCCGCGCGCGGGGCGTCGCGCGAGGCCGTGCAGGGAGTGTGCGCGATCTGCGGGACCCACATGTTCAAGATCCTCGACGAGAAATCCTCGTATGAGCAGGCCCATTGACGCGCTCGCCGCCGCGGTCGCGAAGGAGAAGGAGCGCGAAGGAACCCCGCCGAGCGCGGAGGTGATTTCGGTCAGCGAGACGGTGTCCGCGGCCGCGACCGCGTACGAGTCGCTGCGCAACACGCTCGAGTACGACGAGGAGCACCTGCTGCGGCGCAACGCGATCCGCCGCATCCTGAAGCGCCGGCTTGACGAGGAGGGATCCGAGGCGGTCGCGACCGAACTCCTGCGCGAGCTCGTCTGGGCGCGCTATCTCCCGAACAAGCGCGTGCCCGAGACGATGGGGACCACCCTGTCCGCCGTGCTGCGCAAATACCGGCCGTTGTTTTCCGCCGCCCGTGACGCCCAGGACCCCTCGCGCGCCGAGGAATGGCTGCTTGACGTCGCTTCCAGCGAGGTGGAATACGCCATCTCCCCGCCGCTCGCCGACGAGGCGCTCGCGTCGTTCGCGTACGCGGAGCTCAAGAAGCGCGCGGCGTGGACCGCCGCGGTCCCCGAGGCCGACCGCGACCTGCAGCTCTACATCGCCGTGCATCGGGCGATCCTGAAGAGCAACCTCGCGACGCTCCGGTTCCGCATGCTCACCTTGTATTACCCGGACTGGGCCAAGGCCGGAGCGGACGCCTCGGTGGTGCGGGAGGTCGCGGACTCGCTCCCCACGGTCGTTTCCTCGGTCGAGCGCCAGATCCGCCACCCGTGGAGCGACCACATGTTCCGCCTGGTGCGCCGCTACGCGGTGGTGTTCCACCTGATCCGCGACGTCATCGAGAAGCAGCCGGACGCGATGGCGGGCGGCGACCGCGCCACCATCGATGCAGCGATCGACCGCGCGGCGAAGGCCCGCTACGCCCGCTGGAGCGACCGGCTGCGACGCAGCGTGGGGCGCGCGGTGCTGTTCCTGTTGTGCACGAAGACCGTGCTGGCGCTCGTGATCGAGCTGCCGTACGAGCGGCTGGTCCTCGAGGAGACGTCGTACCTGCCGCTCGTCGCCAACATCCTGTTCCATCCGCTCCTCTTGGGCGTGATCGGGCTTTCGGTGTCCATCCCGGCGAAAAAGAACACGGCCCGCGTCCTCGAGCTGTGTCACGGCATCCTCGGGTTCGGCCCGGATTTCAGCGTGCCCGTGAAGGCGCCACGCGCCTCCCCGGGCGGGGCATTGAGCTTCCTGTTCAACCTCTTGTACGCCGCGTTCTTCCTGATCACGGTGGGAGCGATCACCGCGCTGCTCACCGCGCTGCGTTTCAACCCGGTGTCCATCGCCTTCTTCCTGTTCTTCCTGGCGCTCGTCACCTTCTTCGGCCTCAAGATCCGCAACAGCCGTCGGGAACTCGTGATCGTGGAGACCGGCGGCGGGTTGTTCGGGACGCTCGCGGACGTCTTGTTCCTGCCCATCGTGCGCGCCGGGCGTTGGATCGCGCTGCGCGCCCCGCGCGTGAACGTGTTCCTGTTCTTCTTCGACTACATCGTGGAGGCGCCGTTCAAGGGGGCGATCCGGCTCGTCGAGGGCTGGCTGGCCTTCCTGCGTGAAAAGAAAGAAGAAATATGAACCGGCTCCCCGCGCTCATCGCCCTGGTCGCGGTGGCGCTCGGCGCGCTGGGGGCATGGACGAACCGCGCGCTCCCGACGCCGGCGCTCGGGGTCACGTTTTCGCCCGAGCACGCGTGGAACCTTGGAGAGGATCCCGATCGCCTGTTCGCCTCAGTGGTCGAGGATCTCGGGGTGAAACGCGTGCGTTTGCCGGTGTATTGGTCCCGCGTGGAGCCGTCGGAAGGGAACCGGGATTTTTCCCTGTATGACCGGCTGGTGCGCCGGGCCGAAGAACACGGGGTGGAACTCACCCTGGTCGTCGGGGAAAAGGTCCCGCGCTGGCCGGAGTGCTTCGTCCCGGATTGGGCCGAGGGGCTCGGGGCGGATCGCTATCGGGAGGAGCTTTTTTCGTTCGTCCGCGAGACCGTGGAGCGGTACCGCGGCTCGCCGGCCGTGGGACGGTGGCAGGTGGAGAACGAACCGTTCTTCCCGTTCGGCGTGTGTCCGAAACCCGACGTCCGCCGCATCCTCGACGAGGTCGCGCTGGTGCGCTCGCTCGACGATCGCGAGATCCAGCTCACCGTCAGCGGGGAGATCGAGCCGTGGGAAGCGCTCGCGCTCGAGGCCGACGTGCTCGGGATCTCGATGTACCGCACGACGTGGAACGATTTCTTCGGCTACGTGCGGTATCCGATCCCGCCGCTCTTCTATGCCGTCCGCGCCTGGCTCGCCTCGCCGCTCGTCTCGCGCGTGGTCGTCTCCGAACTGCAGGCCGAGCCCTGGTTTTTCGCCCCCGTGGGTTCGCGCCCCCTGTTCCGGTGGGCTGAGGCGTTCACGCCCCAAGACCTGCGCGAGAGCGTGGATTTCGCGTCGCAGACCGGGCTCCCCGAGGCCTCCTTGTGGGGGGTGGAGTGGTGGTATCATCTGAAGCGGAACGGGTATCCGGAGCTGTGGGAAGAGGCGGGGAAATTGTTTGAAAAGAGTCCGTAGTACGTAGGCGGTAGTGCGTAGGAAACATTTCTACGCACTACGAACTACCCCCTACGCACTCATGCCCTATGTCCAAATCCTCCCGCTACGACGTCATCGTGATCGGCTCCGGCTCGGCCGGTTTTTCGGCGGCCGAAGCCGCGCGGCGCGTGGGGGCAAGCGTATGCGTGATCGAGCGCGGGAAGCTGGGCGGCGAGTGCCCGAACTGGGCGTGCGTGCCGAGCAAGGCCTTCCTGCGAGCGGCCAAGGCGTTGCGCGAGGCTCGAAACGCGAGCGTGTTCGGCGTGCGTACCGGGGCGGTGTCCTTGGATTTCGGCGGAGCGAACGCGTATCGGGCGACGGTGGTGGAATCCATCACCGGCGGCGGGGAACGAGGGCTGCGATACGAACGCCTGGCGCATCGGATGAAGATCGACGTCGCGTACGGGAGCGCACTCTTCAGCGATCCGCACGCGGTGGAGGTGGGAGATGCGCGCATCCTCGGGAACGCCTTCGTGATCGCGACCGGCACCGAGGAGTTCGTCCCGCCGGTCCCGGGGCTCGCGGACATCGCCTACGTCACGTCTCGCACGGCGCACGAGATGGACCGCGCCCCCAAATCCCTGGTGATCATCGGGGCCGGACCCGTCGGGTGCGAGTACGCCACCTTCTTCAGCGCGGCCGGGACCCGCGTCGTGCTCGTCCAGGGGGCATCGGCGGTGTTGAACCGTGAGGACCCCGAGATTTCCGCGCTCGCGCGCACAGCGCTCGTGGCGCACGGGGTCGAGGTGGTGACCGACGCGGACGTGACCGAGGTGATCGACGGACGCGGGGGCGTGTACGGGGTGAAGACCTCGAAGGGCACCCATGCCGCGGAAACGGTGATGGTGGCGGCGGGGAAGCGCGCGGCGGTTTCGGGCCTCGATCTGGGCAACGCCGGCGTGACGCTCGACGGACGGGGAAACGTGAAGACCGACCGGAGGGGCCGCACCGCCGTGAAACACGTGTTCGCGGCCGGCGACGTGGACGGCGGGTTCCTGTTCACCCATACCGCCCACCATGAAGGGTCGGTGGCCGGGCATAACGCGGCGCTCGTGGCGCTTGGGAAGAGATCCGGATGGCGGGAGACCGACGAGCGGGTCGTCCCGCGCGTCACCTTCACCGACCCCGAAGTCGCGTCGGTGGGGCTCACGGTCGAGCAGGCCAAAGCCGCGTTCAAGCTCAAACGGCTCCTCGTCGGCCGATTCCCGGTGGGCGCGCTGGGCCGCGCGGCCACGGATCACGCCGTAGACGGGCTCGTGATGATCGTGGCGCACCCGAAGACGCGCAAGATCCTCGGCTGCCACATCGTCGGGGAACGGGCAGGGGAGATGATCCACGAGGCGGCGCTTGCCATGCATCTCAACGCCGCCGTGGACCGGCTGGGCTCCATGATCCACGCCTACCCCACCTATTCCGAAGCGGTCATGGCCGCGGCGAACGGCGTGGCATTGGAATGATCGAGCATTCGTGCTATTCTGCCTGCCGATATGGCCGGGAAGGAAGTCGTGCTCGACATCGAAACCGCCAACACCTTCCAGGAGGTGGGGGCGTATGACCATTCCAAGCTGGTGATCTCGGTCATCGGGTGTTATTTCTACGAGACCGACGAATATAAGGCGTACGAAACGCATGAGCTCGCCGACCTGTGGCCCAGGCTCGAACGCTGCGACCGCATCATCGGGTACAACACCAAGGGGTTCGACCTGCCGGTGATGAACAACTACTATCCGGGCAATTTCCTGACGTTCAGCAACCTGGACATCATGGAGGAGATCGAGCGTTCGCTCGGGCACCGGCTCAAGCTCGACGACGTGGCGAGCGCCTGCTTGGGATACGGCAAGACGGGACATGGATTGCAGGCCGTGGAGTGGTGGAAGCAAGGGAAGAAGGACGAGGTGAAGAAATACTGCCTGGACGACGTGCGGGTCACCAAGGAGCTGTACGAATACGGGCTCAAGTATCAGGCGCTCGCCTACGCTGATCGCCTGGGCGGACGAAAAGGGATCCCGGTCGATTTCGTCCACAAGGCGGCCGAGAAGGCCACGATCAACCTCACCATGCCTTTTTAAGGAAATCCGGCCCTTCGGCCGGTTTTTCTGTGGATAACCCGATTGCTTGCTCCACTATATGTAGTGGTTTACAATAGACGCATACCACAACCTCTTGTGGTCGCGTCGGTGGGGGCCTTGGAGGGAAAGACGATCCATCTGGTTCGTTTTTTCTTCGGCCAACTGCCGCCTTAATCCCTTCTCGTCGGTATGTCCGCTCCCTCCCCTTCGCGGATCAGCGAGGTCGCTGATCCGCGTTCTTCCCAACGCGTGGTCGACGCCGTGTGGGAATTCATGACCTCGGTGAAGCATGTCGCCAAGCGCGACGGCACCAACGAGGCGTTCGACGCGCAGAAGCTGCGCCGATCGATCGAGAACGCCATGCTCGACGCCGGGATGAAGAACCCCGCGCTCGCGACCCGCGTCACGAGCCAGGCGATCTCGCGCCTCACGGCGGCGTTCGACGGGCACAAGACGCCGAACTTCTCCGAAGTGCGCGAAGTGGTGAACGTCACCCTCATCGACCAGAACCTGGTGCACGTGGCCAAGCGCTACATGAATTGGCGCACCGCGCTCCTGCGCGGGCAGAAGAAGCCCACCTACGGCCACGGGATCACGGTCCCGCGCTATTTCACGAAAGAAGGGATCCACCCGTTCGACCTGATCGAGTGGGAAACGCGCGACGCGACGATCACCAACGAGAAGGGGAAGGTGGTGTTCGAGCAAAAGGGGGTCGAGGTGCCCAGGTCCTGGTCGCAGACGGCCACGAACGTGGTGGTTTCCAAATATTTCCGCGGCAAGGTGGGCTCTCCCGACCGTGAGCACTCGGTGCGCCAGCTCGTGACCCGGGTGGCCCGCACCATCGCCGACTGGGGGCGTACCGACGGCTATTTCGACGCCAAGCACGACGCCGACGCGTTCGAGGCGGAGCTCACCCATATCTTGGGCAACCAAATGGCCGCGTTCAACTCCCCGGTGTGGTTCAACGTGGGGGTCGCCCCGCATCCGCAGTGTTCGGCCTGCTTCATCAACTCGGTGCAGGACGACATGCGTTCCATCCTGCAGCTCGCGGTGACCGAAGGGATGCTGTTCAAGGGCGGCTCGGGCGCCGGGAGCAACCTGTCGACGCTCCGCTCCAAGCAGGAATATCTGGGCGGCAGCAACGGCCGCGCTTCGGGCCCGGTGTCTTTCATGAAAGGGTTGGACGCCTTCGCGGGCGTCATCAAGTCCGGCGGCAAGACGCGCCGCGCGGCCAAGATGGTGATCCTGAACGTGGACCACCCGGACATCGAGGAGTTCATCACGTGCAAGGTCGAGGAAGAGAAGAAGGCCTGGGCGCTCATGGACGCCGGCTATGACGGTTCCATCGACGGCCCGGCGTACGGCTCCATTTATTTCCAGAACGCCAACAACTCGGTGCGCGTGACCGACGAGTTCATGCGCGCGGTCGAGGACGACGGGGAATGGGTCACGAAAGAAGTGACCACCGGCAAGCCGTCGCTCACCTTCCGTGCCCGCGACCTGTCGCGCAAGATGGCCGAGGCGGCCTGGCTGTGCGGCGACCCGGGGATCCAGTACGACACCACCATCAACCGCTGGCACACCTCCAAGAACACGGCGCGCGTGAATGCGAGCAACCCGTGCTCGGAGTACATGTTCTTGGACGACACGGCCTGCAACCTGGCGTCGCTCAACCTGATGCGCTTCAGGAAGCGCGTGGGCGGCAAGACGGTGTTCGACGTCGAATCGTTCAAGAAGGCGAACGAGATCGTGATCACCGCGATGGAGATCGTGGTGGGCAACTCGAGCTACCCCACTCCCGCCATCGAGCAGAACAGCTTCGATTACCGGCCGTTGGGCATCGGCTACGCGAACCTGGGAGCGTTCCTCATGAGCCAGGGGCTCGCGTACGATTCCGACGAAGGCCGTAACCTCGCCTCGGCGATTTCCTCGCTCCAGAGCGGCCACTGCTACTTCCAAAGCGCCAAGATCGCCGAGAAGGTTGGCCCGTTCGCCGGATATAAGCGCAATGAGGAGCCGTGTTTGGAAGTCCTGCGCATGCACCGCGACGCGAGCAAGGCCATTTCCGGCACCGGCGTGACCGCGGACCTGCTTGCCGAGGCGAAGAGCGCCTGGGACAACGCCGTGGAACTCGCGACCACCGCCGGCGTGCGCAACGCGCAGATCTCGGTGATCGCCCCGACCGGCACCATCGCGTTCTTCATGGACTGCGACACCACCGGGATCGAACCGGACATCGCGCTGGTCAAATACAAGTGGCTGGTGGGCGGCGGGATGCTCAAGATCGTGAACCAGACCGTGCCCGAAGCGCTCTCCCACCTGGGTTATTCCGAAGCGCAGGTCAAGGACATCCTCGCCCACATCGAGAAGACGGACACCATCGAAGGCGCTCCCGGCCTCGCGGCCGAGCATCTGAGCGTGTTCGACTGCGCGTTCAAGCCGGCCAACGGCACGCGCTCCATCCAGTACATGGGGCACGTGCGCATGATGGCCGCGGTGCAGCCGTTCATCTCCGGCGCGATCTCGAAGACGGTCAACATGCCGCACGAGGCCACGGTGGAAGACATCGAACGCGTGTACCTGGAAGGGTGGAAGATGGGATTGAAGGCGATCGCCATCTATCGCGACGGCTCGAAGCGCCAGCAGGCCCTCACCGTCTCGAAAGAAAAGGATTCGAAGAAAGCCAACGAGAAGATCGAGAAGGCCGCGACCGAAGTGGCCACCGCCCCGGTCGCCGAGGACAGGAAGCTCCGCCGCCGCCGCCTGCCCGACGAACGCCGTTCCATCACGCACAAGTTCGCGGTGGGCGCGCACGAGGGGTACATCACGGTGGGTCTCTACGACGACGGCACGCCCGGGGAGATCTTCGTGATGATGTCGAAGGAGGGATCCACCATCAGCGGGCTCATGGGGAGCTTCGCCACGGCCGTATCCATCGGGCTGCAGTACGGCGTGCCGCTCGAGGTGCTGGTGAACAAGTTCGTGCACACCCGCTTCGAACCGTCGGGGTACACCCAGAACCCCAACATCCGCATCGCGAAGTCGATCGTGGATTACATCTTCCGCTGGATGGCCGCCAAGTTCCTCCCGCGCGAGGCCCAGCTCGCCGTGGGCGTGAACGTGGCGGACGAGATCGTCGCCCCGGTTGGCGCGCTCGCCGAGGCGGTGGAGACCAAGGCCGAACCCAGCCCGCAAGCGAACCTGTTCGCCCCTCCGCCGACGCCGTCCGCCAGGCAGGGCTCCGGGCTCACCTCGACCTTCAACAACTCCGCCGACGCTCCGGCGTGCGACACCTGCGGGTCGATCATGGTGAGGAACGCGGCGTGCTATAAATGTCTCAACTGCGGCGCGACGAGCGGGTGCAGTTGATGGACGATAATTCCTAGGTGAGGTAAAAGGCGGGGATAACCTGCCTTTTTGGTCAGTATGCGCATCTACACTCGAACCGGAGACACCGGTACCACCAGCCTCTTCGGGGGCCAGCGGGTGCCTAAGACCGAGCCGCGCGTGGCGGCGTACGGCGACGTCGACGAGGCCAATTCGGTGATTGGCTGGGTGGTCGTCTGCGAGACCCTTCCGGCCGACGTGAAGGAGAAGCTGCTTGAGGTGATGAGCGATTTGCTTGATGTCGGTTCGGAATTGGCCACGCCGCCGGATGAGAAAGCGCAGGGATTGCTCGCGTCGCATCTCACGTCGCGCGTGAGCGAGGAGCGCGTGGCGGAAATCGAGCGTTGGATCGATGCGGCGGACGCAGAATTGACCCCGCTCACCCAGTTCATCCTCCCGACCGGATGCGAAGCCGCCGCACGATTGCACGTCGCCCGCACCGTGATGCGCCGCGCCGAGCGGTCCGTGACGAACGTAGAGGGCGTCCGGACGGCGCTCTCCGGGTACGTCAACCGCCTCTCCGACCTGCTGTTCACCCTTGCGCGCCTGTGCAACAAGCGGGCGAACCAGGCGGACACGCCATGGAAGGGGAGGAAATCGTAAGAGAAAAAAGCGACCGCTTTTCGGCGATCGCTTTTTGGTCGGGCCGGCGAGACTCGAACTCGCGGCCTCTTCGTCCCGAACGAAGCGCGCTACCAACTGCGCCACGGCCCGACAATGGGCGAATAGTAGACAAACAGGAGGGTTTTGGCAAGCGTTTCGTGGTATCGTCCTCCGTATCTATGAGCTGGGTCGTCGCCATCTTGCTCCTCCTCGCCATCTCCTTCGCGTACGCCGCCGCCCGTGGGGCGCCGTGGGTGCCAACCTGGCGGAAGGATTTCGATCGGTTGCTCGCGATGGCTGACCTGAAGCCCATGGAGCATTTCGTCGAGCTCGGGTGCGGGGACGCGCGCGTATGCGTGGAAATCGCCCGGCGGACCGGCGCGCGCGCGACCGGCGTGGAACTGTCGCTCGTGCAGTGGGCCGCGGGGCGGATCCGGGCGAAACGGTCGGGGACGGGCGCGCGCGTCGTGCTCGGCGACGCCTTTTCCTTCCCGTTGCGCGACGCGGACGTGGTCTACCTGTTCCTGATGCCGGAAACGTACGAGAGGCTCCGGCCCACGCTCGAGGCGCAGCTCAAGCCGGGCGCGCGCGTCGTGACCTACGTGTGGCCCATCCCTGGCTGGACGCCTGTGAGCGAGGACCGTCGTGACGGCTCGCCTTCGATCTTCCTCTACCGGAAATGAAAGACCCCGCTCCTCGTGAGAGGGCGGGGTCGCGTGCGTCGTCATCGCGTCGCGGCGCATCCTTCGATGACCGCGAACACCTTGTCGGCGTCGTCGGTCACCGTGCTCGCGCGCGTCCCGTCGCGACGGGGAATGAGCATGGGCTCCTGGCCTTCTTCGCGCGGCTCGACCAGTTCCCACAGCCCGCGATCCTTGTCGTCGCGGTTGAGCAGGTCCCGCACGTCCATGAGCAGGGGTCCCAGGCCCGAGCCGCGTTTCGCCATGAAGGCCGTGCGGCCGCTTGCGCCTTCGCGAGCCACGAGCAGGTCGAGTCCGCGCATGGTCGCGAACGCCGCGCCAGGGTCGAAAGGCGACGCCGTGCCCAGGAACGCGACCACGTACGGGCGGTCGCGCCACCGGACTTCCCGGAAACGCATCCCCTCGCCGACCTGGTCCTTGGCCGCGGTTTCCGTCGCCTTGACCTGCGTGACCTTGGCCTGCCACGCCGCAAGCGCGCTGCGGACAGATGTCTCGTCGTCCCCGGGCATCCAGTGGGCGAAGGCGAGTACCCGCACCGAGAACGGCCGTGCCGGCTGATGCAGCAGGCCGCCGAAGGCCTTGTTGAACTCCGGCATCTTCGGGAGCGTACGGATTCGCTCCCGCCACACGCGGTTGGTGCTGTCGAGATCCTCCATCTGGATCTGGCCGAAGGCGTCCGCGACGGCGGGATCTTCGTAGAAGCGGGTGAACGTCGCGGCCGCGCCCATCGCTTCCGCGAGGAATCGCTGACGGACCGGACGCACCGCGTCGCCGTTCACGAGCCCAGTGGCGCCCTGGGGGAACAAGGTCCACCAGCCGCGCTTCACGAGCCACGTGAGGTCCTCGCGGTGCGCGGCGCCGTTCATCTTGCCGTCGAGTACCAGCATGCGGGATATGGCTTGCACCGGCGCGGCGCCGAGCTGCTTGCACAGCGCCGCGTACCGGTCCTGCTCGCCCTCCGGCGGCGAGCGTACGCCGATGTCGATCACGTCTTCGCCCGGATGCGCGTCCAGGTCCAGGAACAGGATCTCGTAGTCGCCGTTCACGAGATGGCGGGCATCCAGGAGCCGTTCGAGCGCCAGGATGTCCACGAATCCCGGGTGCGGGTTCATGAGGATCTTCACGGTCATGTCGCCTCCAGTGGCCGTACAGCGGCCGGGTTTGAGAAAGGGAAAGGGCAGAGGGGGAGGATACCTGAAATCGTGGATACGGTCAACGGTTTCTTCTGAAGCCGGAGGAATTTCGGATGAAACCCTTGGCGCTTCCAGGTGACATGCGTATAATCCCGACGACAAGCTTATTGATGCCACGCATGAGCGAGCGAGCGAGGTGCCAGACGGCGTTTGGGACTTCCGAGCGAACGAATGCGGCATGATGGAACATCATATGACCCTCGACCAACTCCTCACCG
The DNA here is from genome assembly GCA_001791045.1 of Candidatus Uhrbacteria bacterium RIFCSPHIGHO2_01_FULL_63_20. Classification (GTDB taxonomy): domain Bacteria; phylum Patescibacteriota; class Patescibacteriia; order UBA9934; family GWF2-40-263; genus 2-01-FULL-63-20. The sequence continues at coordinate 56,016 of MGDT01000007.1, forward strand.
CCGCGATCGGCGCCGAATACACGGTGCACAACGAACCGTTCTCCCTCTCCGGCCGCGCCGACGTCACCCTCGACGGGGGCGACGTGCGCCACTGGCTGTTCGACAAGGATGGCGGCATGCTCTCGGTTTCCCCGCGCGACGAGGAGATCGTG
>MGDT01000007.1:56177-60831 GCA_001791045.1 Candidatus Uhrbacteria bacterium RIFCSPHIGHO2_01_FULL_63_20
GGAATACGAATTCAGCTATGAGGACTCCGGCACCGTGACCGATGTCGACGGCGACGCCGACGCCGACGCCGAGGACCGCATCACCTTCTCGGAGTACGAATCGGAGGACGGCGAGAAGCTGCGCATCGTGACGAGCGAGAACCGCGGAGAGACCGCGGTGTACCTGGGCAACGTCGTGGTAGAAGACGACATCCTCCCGATAGAATAAGATGGAGCCATGGGAGAGGACCGTCGAGCACGATGGAAGCCGCGCGCGAGCGGCGAAGCGCGCGACCTGCGTACCGACGCGCTGCGCACCGTCGTCGCGCTCTTCGCGCTCGCCGTGTGCGGGAAGCTGTTCCTCCTGCAGGTGATGGACCACCCGTTGTATGCCGCGCTCGCCGAAGGGCAGCACGGCATTTTCCGCGAATTGTTCCCGACGCGCGGCGACGTGCTGGTGCACGACATGAAGGACGGCGCGCTCGTCACCGCGGCCACGAACCAGCGCCTCGCGCTCGTGTACGCCGATCCCCGGCGCGTGGAGGACGCCGCAAAGACCGCGGGACTCCTCGGCGAACTGTTCGGGTACGACGAGGAGCGGATCGAGGCGCTCGAGAAACGGCTGGGGCAGAGGGAGGACCCGTACGAGCCGATCGAGCGGCACGTGGACGGGGCGACCCTCGCGCGCGTCCATGCGCTCGCGCTTGCCGGCGTGAAGGACGTCCCCGAGGAGACCAGGTTTTACCCGGAGTCAGGGCTGGGCGGACACGTGTTCGGGTTCTTGGGGGCCGACGATGACGGGAAGCGGTCCGGCAAATACGGGATCGAGGGGTATTTCGACCAGGAGCTGTCGGGCACCATGGGGTTCGTGCGGAGCGAGCGGGACATCAGCGGGCGGCTCATCGCCGTGGGCGAGCATTCGGTGGAACCTGCCGTGGACGGCGCCGACGTGGTGCTCACCCTCGACCGCACCATCCAGTACCGCGCCTGCCAGGCGATCACGCAGGCCGTGCGACGGCACCAGGCCGACGGCGGGAGCGTGGTGATCATGGAACCGTCGACCGGGCGGATCCTCGCCATGTGTGCCGCGCCGGATTTCGACCCCAACGACTACGGGGACGTGGACAGCGTGCGCGTGTTCAACAATCCGGCCATCTTCGACGCCTACGAGCCGGGATCGGTGTTCAAGGCGGTGACCATGGCCGCGGCGCTAGATGCGGGAGCCGTGACTCCCGACACCATCTACGAGGACGTCGGAGTGGTGAAGATCGACGGGTTCGACATCAAGAACTCCACCGGGGCGGCGAACGGGTGGCAGAGCATGACGCAGGCGCTTGAGAAATCCTTGAACACCGGGATGATCTTCGCCATGCGCCAGGTGGGCCGCGACGCCTTCGAGGACTACGTCCGTCGGTTCGGGTTCGGCTCCCGCACCGGGGTGGAACTCGACACCGAGGTGGCCGGCGACCTCAAGGGGCTCGACAAGGCGGGCGAGGTGTTCGCCGCGACCGCGAGCTACGGGCAGGGGATCACCGTGACGCCGCTCCAGATCGCGAGCGCGTACGCCGCGATCGCGAACGGGGGGATCCTCAAGAAAGCGCGCATCGTGGACGAGGTGCGGTCCCCCGACGGCCGGGTGGACGCCCGCGCGACCGAGGACGTGCGGCGCGTGATCGAGCCGAAGACCGCGAAGACGCTTGCCGCGATGCTCATCTCGGTGGTGGAGAACGGCCACGGCAAGAAGGCCGGGGTGAAGGGATACTACGTCGCCGGGAAGACCGGGACCGCGCAGGTGGCCCGAGCCGACGCGGCGGGATACGAGGAACATGCCACCATCGGCACGTTCGCCGGGTTCGCTCCGGCCGATGACCCGAAGTTCGCCATGGTGGTGCGCATCGACCGCCCCGCGGACGCGGTGTTCGCCGAATCCACGGCCGCCCCGGTATTCGGCGAGTTGGCCAAGTTCCTGCTAGAGTATTTCGAAGTGTCTCCGAATCGGAATTGATATGAAATCATTGGTCGTACGCCTTCTTGCCTGGAAAGCGAGGAAGATCGTGGAAACATACCGCCCGACCGTGGTCGCCGTGACCGGATCGGTGGGAAAGACCTCCACGAAAGCCGCGATCGTGGAGGTGTTGTCTGGGCGGTTCCGCGTGGGGACGTCGCCCGGGAATTTCAACACCGACGTGGGCGTCCCGCTCGCGATCATCGGCGAAACGCAAGAGCCGGGGCGTTCGCCCATCGCCTGGATGAAGCTGTTCGCCAAGGCGGACATGCTCCTGCTGAAAAGGAAAGCCGATTATCCCAACATCCTGGTGCTCGAGTTCGGCGCCGACGCCCCCGGGGACATGAAGAAGCTGTGCGGCATCGCCCGACCGGACATATCGGTGCTTACGGCGATTTCCCCGGTGCATCTCGCGAACTATCCGTCCATGCAGGCGCTCGTGGAGGAAGAGGGGACCAACGTGCTCTCCACCAAGGCGACCGGGCTTGTCGTGCTTTCGGCGGACGACGCGCAGGCGATGGGCTTCCGCGATCGTTCCCCCGCGCCGGTCACGACGTTCGGCCTGGACGCCGGGGCCGACGTGCGCGCCGAGGGCGTGACGATCCAGACGCGCGATGATTTCTCGTTCTCTCCGGCCGAAACGTTCGCGAAGACCGCGTTCACGCTCGTCACGCGGCAGTCGCGTCTCGACGCCGTGCTCCCGAACCTGGTGGGCGCATCGTTCGTGAAGAGCGCGCTCGCGGCCGCGGCCGTCGGGCTGCACCTGGGCCTGTCGCTCGACGAGATCGTGGCCCGGTTCGCCTCCGTCCCGCAGGTCCCCGGACGCATGCGGCCCATCGCGGGCATCAAAGGGAGCCTCATCCTCGACGACAGCTATAACGCGGCGCCGGCCTCCATGCGCGCGGCGCTCGAGGTGCTCGCCTCGTTCCGACCCATCGGCGAGGCGCGGCGCATCGCGGCGCTCGGGCACATGGCCGAGCTCGGGCCGGTGAGCGAAGAGGAACATCACCATCTTGGTCGTCTGGTCGCCGAAAAGGGGATCGACCTGCTCGTCACCGTGGGCGAGATGTCGCTCGACACCCGTCGCTCGGCGATCGAAGCGGGAATCGACGAGGCGCACGCGGTGCATTTTGCCACGCCCGAGGAGGCCGGACGGTTTTTGGACCGCACGGTCAGACAGGGCGACGTCGTTCTCGTGAAAGGATCGCAGAGCGCCCGCATGGAAAAAGTGACCAAGGACCTCATGGCCGAGCCCTTGCTTGCCGAAACCCTGTTGGTGAGGCAATACGGGAAGTGGCTTCTGGAATAGCGACGACTCAACAGACGATCCTAGGAGGCTGTGGATAAACACGTCTTTCCAGTTCGGTGCTATACTTCAGGTAATTTTAGAGTCGTGTAAAGCACGATTCGGCCTAAGCCTTCGCGCCTTCCCTATGGGTCAGATTTACGCGGTTTTATTCCGGCGCGACCGGGCGCTCGCCCTGCTCGCGGCCGGCGCCATCGTCGCCCTCATGGTGGGCGCGGCTACGCTCTCGCTCACCCGCACGCCGTTCGCGCTCGCCGCGGCGCCCACGGGCACCAGCGCCTCGCTTGAGGACAACAGCGCCACGCACATCCGCATCCAGATCAACGGGACGGATTTCGACACGTTCGTGAGCTCCGGGACGGCCACGGCCGATGCCACGGACCGCGCCAACATCACCTACGCCGGGGCGAATCCCACGTTCGCCACCGTCGTGAGCGCCACGCGCATCGATGCCAGCTTCCTGATTTCCGCCGTGGGCACCGCGAAATCCGGCGGCAGCCTCACCATGGCCGCGTCCACCGTGCAGGATTCAGGAAGCGTCGATAACGCCCTCATCACGATCGTGGACGGGAGCGTCACGGACAATGCCCGCCCGATCGTGAGCGCCGTCGCCTTGAGCAGCGCCGGGAGCCGCAACAGGCTCTCGTTCACGTATTCGGAAACGGTGACGGTCACCAACGGCGCGTCGACCGCCACCAAGGGCGACACCACGGCCGCGGGCACGGTCGCCGGGTTCGGCAGCTTCGCCACGGCCGGGAACGTGACGGTCGCGACCGCGAAGAACACGGTCGCCGGCAGCGGCAGCACGACGCTCACCATCGACCTTGCCGACCAGGCGGCCGCCTTCCTCGCCGGCACGTCCACCACCGAGCCGAGCGGCGCGTTCACGCCTAGCGCGAGCGCGGAGATCGTGGACGCAAACAGCAACCAGGCGAACCCGATCAATACGCCCACGGCCACCGGCGGCGGCTCTTGGGACCTCACGAAGCCGACCATCACCTCGGTCACCGTGGACGACGCGGCGGGGAACAACGGGAAGATCGACCAGGCGATCGTCGTGTTCAACTCCGCGGTGCGCGACGCGAACATCACCAACGGGGATGCCGCGCTCGGCGCCTCTGGAACGACGACCGGGACGTTCACGACCGGAACCGCGAACGACGCCACCACCACCTTCAACCGCACCGCCGACGACAACGGGGTCGACACGTCGACGGCCGCCGGCAATTTCACCTATTCCGCCGCGACCACCTCCATCACCGACCTGGCCGGCAACCTCCTCGACACCGCCACGGACGGACAGATCGCGACGGGCGACATCGCCGAAACGGACGGCGCCGAGCCGATCTTGACGGCGGTGGCGA
>MGDT01000007.1:60871-120572 GCA_001791045.1 Candidatus Uhrbacteria bacterium RIFCSPHIGHO2_01_FULL_63_20
AAAACATCGTCGTCACCAACGGCGCTTCGACTGCCACCAAGGGCGACGTCACGACGGCCGGCACCGTGGAGTGTTTCGGCAGCTTTGCCACGGCCGGGAACGTGACCGTACCGACCACGTTGAACACGGTCGGGGGGAATGGCACGTCCACGCTCACCGTCGACCTGGCCGACCAGCCTGCCGGGTACATGAACGCCAGCTCGACCACGGAGCCCAGCGGCGTATTCACGCCCGTGGCGTGCGCCACAGTGGCCGACGCGGCGTCGAACCAGGTGAACGCGTCCGCGGCGGCGCCCACGGCCACCGGCGGCGGCACGTGGGACCTCACGAAACCGACGATCAGTTCGGTCGCCATCGCGGACGCGACGGATGACAACGGGAAGGTCGACCAGGCGACCGTGACGTTCGACTCCGCGGTGCGCGACGCGAACATCACCGACGGCGACGGATCGCTCGCCGGCGCGGCCGGGGCGTTCACGACCGGCACGGCGGACGACGATACCACCACGTTCGACCGAACCCTCGACACCGCAGCCGTGGACACGTCCGCGACGGCCGCCCAATTCAATTATTCCGGAGCGACGACGTTCATCACGGACCTTGCGGGAAACCTTCTCAATACGGCGACGGACGGCACGATCGCCGACGGCGACGTCGTGGAAACCGATGGGGCGGAGCCGATCCTGACCAGCGTGACGCTCGCTTATTCAGGCGGAAAGAACAGGGTCACTTTCGGGTATTCGGAAAACATCACCTTGGCGGGCGGCGACGGGGCTTCCACGACCTTGGTCGGGAACATCACGACCGCGGGGACGGTCGCCGGGTTCGGCTCGTTCGATACCGCTGGGGATGCCACGGTCCAGACCACGATGAACAGCGTGTCCGGATCCGGGACGTCCTCGATCCTCGTCATCCTGGCCGGAGAGACGGGCGGGCTGATCTCGACGGTTTCAGATCCGGGCACGGAGCCGTCAGGCCCCTTCTCCTCGACCTCCGTCGGGTCCGTCAAGGACAGCGCCAGCAATTCCGTGAATTCGTCCGCAGCGGATGTCGCGCCTACGGGCGGAGGCTCGTGGGACCTGACCGATCCCACCGCACCGGCCGTGGCGAACCTGCAGGCGGGCAGCGACAGCGGCGCAAGCGACGCGGACGACGTCACCAACGAGACGACGCCGACCTTCGATATCGGTTCGATCGAGACGGGCGCTGCCGTGAACCTGATTTCCGACGTGGACGGGACCATCGGTACCGGGACGGAGACGGCCAATGCTTCCACCATCACCTCAAGCGTGCTCACCGGAGGCGACGCGGGTACGGCCCATGACATCACCTCGACGCAGGTGGATACGGCCGGCAATGAGTCCGTAGCGTCGGCGGCCTTGAGCGTCACCATCGACACCGGCGTGGCCGCCGCCCCTGGCGTGCCGGATTTGACCGCCGGCACGGACACGGGTTCCTCGGACACCGACGACCTGACGAACGACACGACGCCGGACTTCGACATCGTGGCCGGCGAGACCGGTTCCACCATCAACCTGATCTCCGACGTGGACGGCGCGCAGGGAAGCGCCGCCGAATCCGGCGGCACGGCCACCATCACCGCCGGCGGCCTGACCGGGTCTGCCACGGGAACGGTCCACAGCATTACCGCCACGGAAACGGACCTTGCCGGCAACGTCTCCGGTTCCTCCGCCGGACTGTCGGTCACCGTTGACAATGCGGCGCCTGAAATAACGGCCGCTGAAATGCAGGATACGGATGACGACGGAACCCTCGACGAGATCGTCCTGACCCTCGACGAGGTGCTCGACGACTCGGTGTCCGGCACCAACGGGTTCGACGCCACCTCGCTCGCCGACCACGGCAGCTGCACGGGGGAGGATGCGGATCCGGACGGCACCACGACGCTTTCCGTGGTATTCGCCTGCACGGTCGCGTACACGGCCGTGGGAGACCTCACGCTCGACCTCGTGGCCAACGCCGGCGTCGCTGACGCGGCGGGCAACCAGGTCGCGACCGTGACGCTTGATAGCGGTTCGGTTCCGGCCATTACGGACGGCGCCGCGCCGGTCATCGTGAGCTCGACCCCGGCGGACGGCGCCACGGGCGTGTCTCGCACGGCGGACTTCACCTTCACGTTCTCGGAACCGATGGACGAGGCCACCACCGAGGCCGCCTTCTCCCTCACGCCTGCCGCGGGCGTCAACGCGTTCTCCTGGGACGGCACGAGCGAGACGCTCACCGTGAATCCGGCGAGCACGCTTGCGGCGAACACGGCTTACGACATCGACTTCGGCGGCCCCGCGGAGTCCGCCGCCCTCGGGGATCCGGACATGGACGCCGTCACCATCGGCTTCACGACCGCCAGCAGCGGCGGCGGCGGGGGAGGCGGAGGCTCTACGACCGCGCCATCCACCACGCCAACGCTCGACCTTACGGCACCTTCCGGCACCGTGACGGCTGGCAGCGCGGCTTCCGTGATCTGGACCGTCGGCGGTTCGGGCATCAGTAACATGGAGCTGCGATATTCGGCCGACGGCGGCATCTCGACGACGCTCATCGCGACCGGCTTGGACAAGACCCTCCCGTATTCCTGGCTGATTCCCGCGTCGTTGCAAGGAAACGTCATCCTGTACGCGAAAGGCCGCGACAGCGGCGGCGCGTACCTCGCGACCGACCAGGCGACGCTCACGGTCGCGCCGGCCTCCGCGGAACCGCCTCCGGCCGCCCTCTCCGACGGAAACCTTCCGACGCTCTCCACCCTGACCGACGAACAGGCCGGCATCACGCGCAACGAGGAAGGCAGGCGCGTGGCTCCGGACAGCGGCACCGCCGGCCCCTCCCCGGTTTCGGGCGTCCTCGAGCCCATCTCCGTGGTCCGCCCCGGACAGCTCGTGCGCGGTAACTCGTATCCCACCATCTATCTCGTCACCGACGACCTCAAGCGCCATCCGCTTTGGGACGCGACGACCTACTTCACCTGGACCGACAGCTGGGACCGGGTGGTGTGGGTGACCGACGCGACGCTCGCGACGCTCCCGCTCTCCTCCCCCCTGCTGCCCAAGCCCGGCGTGGTGCTCGTGAAGATCCAGAGCGATTCCAACGTGTACGCCGTGGATGCCAACGACGGGATTACCTACCAGCTGCGGTGGGTACCGACGGAGGACATCGCCGTAAACCTGTACGGCGGCGCCTGGGCCGACTACGTGATCGACGTCGAGCCGACCACGCTGGCCCGATACGACGACGGAGCGGACATGACCTCGTCGGTCGTCGTCAATCGTTCGATCATGAAGACCCGAGCCCAGCTTGCCGCGCTCGTCGCTGGCACCGTCCAGTCGACCGCGGTCGTGCGACCGCCGACCGCCGAGTGCACGCTTTCCGTCCGCATCGACCGCTCACTCGGGACCGGTTCCTCGGGTACGGACGTGCTCGCAATGCAGGAGCTTCTGCGATGCCTCGGCTCATTCCCGACGAGCGTCGCGCCGAACGGCAATTATGGCCCGACGACCGAGGCCGCCGTCAAGGATTTCCAGGCCGACAACGGCCTCGACACGCTCGGGCTCGTGGGGCCTGCCACGCGCGACGCGCTCAACGCGTATCTCGGCACTTGACGGTCATGAAGCGGGAACGCCGGCCACTGCGGCCGGCGTTTCGTTTCCACGACACTTGAAAGTTTCCATCAGGTCTGATATCTTTCCGCCACGTCGAGGCCCCATCGTCTAACGGTCAGGACGCTAGGTTCTCATCCTGGAAATCGGGGTTCGATTCCCCGTGGGGTCACCAAAAACAGCTGCCGATTGGCGGCTGTTTTTGACTACTTGACGCCATGCCGGGGCATGCTTAGATGCTTCCATTAACCGCCATGCTATGGATTTGCTCCCCAAGGACCTCCCGCTCCTGATCGCCGAAGACCCGCACGAGAGACACCATCACGGGAACGCCCCGCGCTTGCTCCCGTTCATCCTCGGGGCGCTCGTCGTGCTCGTCGCCGCGTTCGTGCTCGCGACCCAGCACGGGCTCGCCTCCTCGGGCGAGATCGCCTACGCCGGGGAGGGAGCGCAGCGGTACGCCGAAGGGACCGGCTGGGTGGATGCCGAGGAAGGGGACAAGGTGATTTCCGGCACGCGGTTGCGTACGCGGGGCGGACGCGTGAGCGTAAGCGTGGGCGACGGGTCCGCGCTGCGACTGGACGCGGAGAGCGAAGTGACCGTGGTGGCGCTCGCGCGCGACCGACTGCTCGTCGAGCTTGAAGGGGGCCGCGCGTACAGCCGCGTGGAGGCCGGGTCGGGTTGGGAGGTGAAGGCGCTCGGCGCGTCGGTGAAGGCGCTCGGGACCGCGTTTTCCGTGTCCGCGGACGAAGCCAGGAACCGCGTGGGCGTGGACGTGCTCTCCGGCACGGTGAAGCTCACGGCGCGCGCGGCGGACGCGGCCGTGGAACGGGAAGTGGCCGAAGGGCAGTTCCTGGCCGTGGATCTGGACAAACCGGCGCTCACGGCGCTCGCGCAGGCACCTATCAAGCCCGCGGACGCCAAGAAGGACCCGTTCCTGGGCTGGAACATCGAGGAGGACGGCAAGATGGGGTCGTTGTTCGCCATCTTCGACCCGACTGCGCCCGTGGCCCAGGCCGCTCCCACCGCGATTCCGGTCGCGCCGAAGCCGTCTGTGAAACCAGCGGCTTCGATCACGAAAACCACCACCACGGCGAAGGCCACGACCGTGACGAAGGTGAACCCGGTCTCCTCCGAGCTGCGGCTCACGGCCGTCCCGACGCCCGACGGGATCAACCTGCAATGGACCAAGAGCTCGACCGCCGGGTTCCAGGGGTACAAGGTGGTCCGGTCCGAGGACAATCCCGACCCGTACTACCCGGGCGACGGCTACATCCGGTTCGCCACCGACCGGTCGAACACCGCCTACCTCGACACCGGCGCGGTGCGAGGGAAGACCTACCATTATCGCGTCTGCCGGCTTGCCGCGGACGCGCCCGTGAGCTGCGGGAACGTGGTCAACGTGACGTTCTAAGAAAGGAAAAGCCCGTCCGGAGACCCGGACGGGTTTTACGTTTGGCTCGGAGCCGCCTCGGCGGGAACGAGCGTCTCCACCTCTTTCTCGGCCTCCTTCATGGCCTCGTCCTTCTTCCCGATTTCCTTCAGGAGATCGTCAATCAGGCTGGAAACCTCTTTTCCCGCGTTCCCGCGTCGCAGCAGGTACCGGGATACGAAGGTGTCGTAGGCGTCCAGGCACTGGTTCACGTGCCCCTCCGCCGCGTCGCGGCGCTCGGCGAGTTCCTTGATGACCTCGTCGACCGACGTGACGTCGCGCCCGTTGCGCCGGCGTTTTTTCGCCTCGATCCTGGTCAGGTCCGCGGCGGCCGTCCGATAGGAGGACAGCTCGGAGGCGAGCGCCTCGCGCACGCGATCGAGCTTGGAGACCACCCCGCGGTCGCTCGCGGCGTCGGCCAAGGCAAGCACCTCGGCTTCCATCCTTGACGCGTACGCCATGATCTTCGGGTCCGGGAGGATCGGCCACACCATCGGCGTCCGGTCGCTGACCGGGACCGGAAGTTTCGCGGCGATCTTCTTCGCGAGGAATCGCACGACCAGCATGGTGAGCATCGCGAGCGGCATCCCGACCAACGTCGGTACCCCTCCGATTCCCAGGAAGGCCTGGCCGACCACGGCGATGACGATGCTCGCGCCGCCCAGGAGGCCCGTGATGGACCATTCGAGATGACGGAGCGCCGTCCGTTCCTTCTTGAACTGCGCGTCGAGATCGTCGCGTTGCTGCCTCGTCAGGGCCGTGGACGGCTCAGGCGAAGGCTTGTCATCCGCCATGGGTACTCCTTTTTGCGAAGGGCTTGTCCATCCAATCATGCGACCGGCGGACGGTCAACCAACCTGGTATAATGCCCGCATGATCCTGGAGGACATCTTCTTGCAAGCCGGCGCCATCATCGTGCTGGCCGCGGCGCTGTCGTTCGCCGCGTACCGGTTGCGCCAGCCGCTCATCATGGCCTACGTGGTGGCCGGCGTGGTCGCCGGGCCCATGTTCGCCGTCGCGCTTGCGGACTCGCGCGGCCTGTTCGACGTCATGTCCCGGTTCGGGGTGGCGTTCTTGCTGTTTACGGTGGGGCTGGGGCTCAACTGGAAAGGGGCGCGCGAGATCGGGAAGGTGGCGCTCGCGACCGGTATCGGCCAGATCGCGTTCGTGTCGATCCTCGGATTCGCGCTCACGCGCGCGCTCGGGTTCGACCTCGTCACCGCGGCGTACGTCGCGGTGGCCACGTCGTTCTCGAGCACGATCGTCGTGGTGAAGCTGCTCTCGGACAAGGACGATCTCGATTCGCTCTACGGCCGGGTGAGCGTCGGGTTCCTGCTCGTGCAGGATTTCATCGCCATGCTGGCGCTGCTCGCGCTCGGGGCGTTCGGCTCGGGAGCGGGCTTGGAAGCGGCGCTCGTGTCGACGTTCGTGAAGGGGTTGATCGCGTTGCCCGTGCTGTGGCTCGTCGCCACGCGCCTCGCGCCGAGCGTGGTGGCGTATGCCGCGAAAAGCCAGGAATTGCTGTTCGTGTTCGCCCTCGCCTGGTGCTTTCTCGTGGCCGGCGCGCTCAATTGGCTGGGGTTCGGGATCGAACTGGGCGCGCTCATCGCCGGGATCACGCTTTCGGGAAGCCCGTTCGTGACCGAAATCGCGGCTCGCGTGAGGCCCATCCGCGATTTCTTCCTGGTCGCGTTCTTCATCATGCTCGGGACGCATCTGGATCCCGGCCTTCTCACGGGCAAATGGCCATCCGTGGCCGCGTTCAGCGCGTTCGTGCTCCTTGGCAGCCCCGTCGTGATGACGCTCATCATGCGCGTCCTCGGCTATCACCCGCGCACCGGGTTCATGACCGGCACCACGGTCGCGCAAGTGTCCGAATTCTCCTACATCATCATCGCGCTGGGGGTGGCGCTCGGGCACATCGCCCCCGAGACGCTCGCGTTCGTGACGGCCGTGGGGCTCGTCACCATCGCCGGGAGCAGCTATCTCATCGAGTTCAACGAGACGTTATACGACCGCCTGCGCCCGCTCATGCGCTGGCTCGAACCGCGCGCGGGAGCGCCGGAAGGGAAGGGACGGCCGCCCGGGCCGCCGCAGGTGCTCTTGTTCGGGTTCCACCGCGTGGGCGTGCACGCGTTGCGCGCGCTCCGGTCCATGCGTCGGCGGTACCTGATCGCGGACTTCGATCCGGACGTGGTGAAGAGACTGTCGGAGTCCGGCGAGCCGGTCGTGTACGGAGACGTGTCCGACGAACGGTTCCTCGAGGAGCTGCATGCCGCGAAGGCCGGGACCATCATTTCCACCGTCCCCGACGCGGACGTGTCCATCGCGCTCCTCACGTTCCTCCGGAGCCGCGCGTTCAAAGGGTCCGCGATCGTGGCCGCCCGCACCCATGCCGAGGCCTCGCGTTGCTACGAAGCCGGCGCCACCTATGTGATCGTGCCGAACTTGCTTGGCGGGGAGCGGTTCGCCGAGATGCTCGAAAAGAGCGGGACGCGACGGCGGGAATGGGCCTCGCTTGGGGCGGAACAAAAGAAGGAGATCGAGGCCGAACGGACGTGAGACGCTTGTCCGCCCACGGAGGGTGGTCTATCCTGATGGCGTATGGCAGAACGCGACAACGAGGCACGGATGATGGGCCTTTCGGAATTCAAGGAGGCCGCGGAGGCCGCGAAGGCGAAAGCGGACGCGGAAAAGGAAGCGGCAGGGAAGGAGCGTGTCGGCACCGAGGTCCGGACCATTTCGCCGCAGGAAGCGGCGCAGATCCAGGCGCAGGCACGGCAGCAGTTGGAAGAGGCACGCGCGCAGGTCGAGCGGCAGGCGGCTGCCCAGGGGCCGGACCACGGGAATCTCCGGCAGCAGGACATCCCGACCCAGGTGATCCGGCGCCCGGAGATCCCCAAAAAGAAAGGGTTCTTCGCACGCCTGTTCGGCTCCAAATAGCCTCCTTGACCGCAGATGGTTAGCACTCTATAATCCAGAGTGCTAATTTGTTTTCGCATGGATTCTCGCCAGGAAACCATCCTCAAGCTCCTCGTCGAGGAATACATCGCGACCGCCGAGCCGGTAGGGAGCAAATGGCTCTGCGAGAAGTATCCGCTCGGGTTTTCTCCGGCGACGGTCCGTCATGAACTCGCGGCGCTCGAGGAGGAGGGATACGTCCGCGCTCCTCACACCTCCGCCGGCCGCATTCCGACCGAGAAGGCGTTCATCCATTACTTGAAACATTTCCTCGAGCCTGCGAGCGAGCCGACGGCCGAGGGCCGCATGCGCCGCGCGGTGAGGGAAGCGAGCGACGGGGAAGAAGCGGTGAAGACGCTCGCGAAGACCGTGGCGGATCTTTCGGGTGAGATGGCGATCGTGGCGTTCGACCCGCGATGGAACTACCGCATCGGGTTCGGGAACCTGATGGGCAAGCCCGACTTCGCGGACCTCGAGATCATGCGCACGCTCACGGCGATGTTCGACCGGTTCGATGACATCATGAACGAGATGTACGGCCGCGCGCCGCAGTCGGCGCAGGTGCTCTTGGGCGACGAGAACCCGTTCGGCCCGGGCACGGCCTCGATCGTGGTGCGTTACGCGCATCCGAGCGGGGTGAGCGGCATCCTCGGGCTCGTCGGGCCCATGCGGATGGACTACGGGCGCAACCTCACGCTCCTCGAGACGGCCAAAGACATCCTGGACGAATCAGACTGATATGGAAGAAGAAAACAAAAAGGAGCTTGGGGAGCTTGAAGGGCTTGAGGTGAAGGCGATGGAGTACCTCGCCGGATGGAAACGGGCGCTTGCGGATTACGACAATCTGAAAAAGGACCTGGCGCGCGAACGCGGCGAGATGCGCCGCGATGCCATGGAAGCGGCCGCCGAAGCCTTTCTGACCGTAGCCGCACACTTTGACCAAGCCGTACGTTTCCAGCCGCCAGACGAGAGTACGCGTAAATGGCTGGCAGGTGTTCTCCACATTCGAAGCGTCATGGACGAAGCCTTCCATTCACTCGGAATGACGCCGTTCGGGGAGGTGGGGGAAGCGTTCGATCCCGGAAGGCATGAGGCCGCAGGCCGCAGGCCGCAGGACGACGCGAAGCCGGATGCCATCGTCGAAGTCGTCTCGCGCGGGTGGAAGATCGGCGACCGCATCATCCGCCCCGCCTCCGTCATCGTCAATTCTTAATTCCCAACTCCCAGATACCAACTACCAAATACCAATTTCAATATGCCAAAGATCCTCGGAATCGACCTCGGGACCACCAACTCGTGCATGGCCATCATGGAAGGGGGCCAGCCCAAGGTGTTGGAAAACAAGGAAGGGTTGCGGACGACTCCGTCCATCGTGGCGGTGTCGAAGTCTGGCGAACGCGTCGTCGGGACTCCGGCCAAGCGCCAGGCCGTGACGAACCCGGACAACACGCTGTACTCCATCAAACGCCTCATCGGGCGCCGGTTTGACGATGCCGAAGTGGCTCGCGACATGAAGGTGATGCCGTATAAGATCGTGAAGAAGGGCGAAGGGGTTGCCGTGATGCTGGGCGGTAAGGAGCATACGCCGGAGGAAATCTCCGCGATGGTGCTCGCGAAGCTGAAGGCGGATGCCGAAGAGAAGTTGGGCGAGAAGGTGACCGAGGCGATCATCACCGTTCCGGCGTACTTCGACGACGCGCAGCGCCAGGCGACCAAGGTAGCGGGCGAAATCGCGGGGCTCAAGGTGCTGCGCATCGTGAACGAACCCACGGCCGCGGCGCTCGCGTACGGCTTTGATAAGAAAACGGGTCAGAAAATTTTGGTGTACGACCTGGGCGGCGGCACGTTCGACGTGTCCGTGCTCGAGGTGTCTTCCGACACGGTCGAGGTGAAGGCCACCAACGGCGACACGCACCTGGGCGGCGACGATTTTGATCGCGTAGTGATCGACTGGATCCTCGCGGAGTTCAAGAAGCAGGAGGGCGTGGACTTGGGCAAGGACGCGCTTGCCATGCAGCGCATCAAGGATGCCGCGGAGCGCGCGAAAATCGAGCTCTCTACGGCCGCGCAGACCGAAATCAACCAGCCGTTCATCACGAGCGGCGCCGAGGGGCCCAAGCACCTGGTGCTCACCCTCACGCGCGCCAAGCTCGAGGAGCTGTGCCACGACCTCGTGATGAAGACGCTTGAGCCGGTGAAGAAGGCGCTGTCCGACGCGAAGCTCGACCGTGGCGCGATCCAGGAGATCGTGATGGTGGGCGGGATGACCCGCATGCCGCTCGTCCTGAAGGCCGTGGAGGACTATTTCGGCAAGAAGCCCAACGTGAGCGTGAACCCGGACGAGGTGGTGGCCGTGGGCGCGGCGGTGCAGGCCGGCGTGCTGCAGGGCGAAGTGAAGGACGTGCTGCTGCTCGACGTGTCGCCGCTGTCGGTGGGCATCGAGACGCTCGGCGGCGTGATGACGCGCCTCATCGAGCGCAACACCACGATCCCCACCAGCAAGTCGCAGGTATTCTCCACCGCGGCTGACAGCCAGCCCTCCGTGGAGATCCACGTGCTGCAGGGCGAGCGCCAGATGGCCGCCGACAACAAGACGCTCGGCCGGTTCATGCTCAACGACATCCCGCCGGCCCCGCGCGGCACCCCGCAGATCGAGGTGAAGTTCGACATCGACGCGAACGGCATCCTTTCGGTGTCCGCGACCGACAAGGCGACGGGGAAGAGCCAGAGCATCACCATCACCGCCTCGACCGGGCTGAGCAAGGACGAGGTCGAACGCATGAAGAAGGACGCCGAGCTTCACGCCGAAGAGGATAAAAAGAAGCGCGAGGCCATTGAACACAAGAATATCTCAGAGACGATGATCTACACGTCCGAGAAGATGTTGAAGGAAGCAGGGGACAAGGTGAGCGCCGAGGAGCGCAAAGAGGTGGAAGAAAAGATCGAGGCGCTGAAGTCGGTGAAGGACGGCGACGATCACGAGGCCATCAAGCGAGCTGCCGACGAGCTTACGAACGTCGCGCAGAAGGTGGGGGCGAAGATGTATCAGGCCCAGCAGGCCGCCGGACCGAACCCTTCGACAAGCTCAGGGCCTGGCGGGGACGAACCGATCGACGCGGAGTTCAAGGAGAAGAAGGATTGACTGTGACGATCGAGCAGTACGCGGACATCGCCATCAAGGGGATCGCGCTCGTCGCGTTCATCTGCCTCCTTTGCGCGGCCACGTTCGGCGTGTTCGGGGGCGGCGATCATCACTGACGCATGGCGCAGGATTACTACAACCTGCTCGGCATATCGAAGTCCGCCTCCGCGGAGGAGATCAAGGCCGCCTTCAGGAAGCTCGCGCACCAGCACCATCCGGACAAGCCGGGCGGGAACGCGGAGAAGTTCAAGGAGATCAACGCGGCGTACCAGGTGCTCGGCGACCCCGAGAAGCGCGCCAAGTATGACCAGTTCGGTTCGGCCGCCTTCGAGAACGGAGGGATGGGCGGCAATCCGTTTGGAGGCGGCGGATATGACTTCTCCGGCTTCCAGCAAGGCGGGGTGGATTTGGGCGATATCTTCGGGGAAATGTTCGGATTCGGCGGGGGGAGGCACAAACGCGGGGCGGACGTGCGGGTGGACGTGGACCTGACCCTCAAGGATGCGGCCTTCGGCGTGGAGCGGGAATTCTCGCTCAATCGCACCCTCCCGTGCGAGCGCTGCGGCAGCGTCGGCGCCGAGCCTGGGAGCAAGATGAAGGAGTGCGCCGAGTGCTCGGGGAAAGGGACCAAGACCCACACGCAGCGCACCATCCTCGGCAACATCCAAACGAAGACCATGTGCGGCGCGTGCCAGGGCGAGGGAGAGATCCCCGAGAAGAAATGCACCACCTGCGCGGGCGCCGGACTCGAGAAGGCGCGCAAGACGCTTACGGTCGAGATCCCTGCCGGCGTGGATGACGGTGCGACGCTCCGGTTGCGCGGCGAGGGCGAGGCGGTGAAAGGCGGGGAACGCGGCGACCTGCACATCCGCGTGCATGTGGAGCCCGACCGCCGTTTCGAGCGCGACGGCGACACGCTGTTCTCGTCGGAGAAAATCGGATTCACGCAGGCCGCGCTCGGGACGAAACTCGACGTGGACACGCTCGACGGCACGGTGGAGCTCACCATTCCGCCCGGTACCCAGGCCGGTACCCAGTTCCGATTGCGTGGAAAAGGGATCGGCGGACGCCGTGGACGCGGCGACCAGATCGTGACGGTCGAGGTCGTCACTCCCACAAAGCTCTCGAAGGAACAAAGGAAGATGTTGGAGGATCTGAATCTTCGTGAATAATCCTTGTGTTCAAGGTGAAAAACAAAGTCGGGAAGGCACGGCGAGGGCGCCTCACGCTCGCACATGGCATCGTCGAGACGCCGGCGTTCATGCCGATCGCCACGCGCGGGGCCGTGAAGAGCATCACGCTGCCCGAGGTGAAGGCGCTCGGGGCGCAGATCATCCTCAACAACACCTATCACCTGTTGCTCCGGCCCGGGCTTGAAGCGATGAAGAAGCTGGGCGGAAGCCACAAGCTCATGAATTGGGACAAGCCGATCCTGACCGACTCCGGCGGGTTCCAGGTATTTTCACTGTCGAAACTGAACCGCATCGGCGAGGACGGGGTGGAGTTCCAATCCCACATCGACGGGGCGAAAATCACCATCACCCCGGAGTCCTCCATGGAAATGCAGCGCGCCATCGGCTCCGACATCGTGATGCAGTTTGACGACGTGGCGGACGGGCAGTCCACTCGCGAACGATTCGAGGACGCGATGGAGCGCTCGCTGCGATGGGCCAGGCGGTGCCGGGTGGCGTTCGATACCGCGCATACCAACTCCCAACTCCCAACTCCCAACTCCCAAAATCTCTTCGGTATCGTCCAGGGCGGGATCCACGAGGACCTGCGCGAGCGCTCCGCCAAGGGCCTCATGGACATCGGGTTCGACGGGTACGCCATCGGCGGGCTGTCCGTCGGCGAACCGCGCGAGGATATGTATCGCATCGTGGAAAAGACCTGCGCCGTGCTGCCGGAAGACAAACCGCGCTACTTCATGGGTGGCGGAATGCCCGAGGAGATCGTCCGGAACGTCTTCGCGGGCGTGGACATGTTCGATTGCGTGCTTCCCACCCGGAACGCCCGCCACGGGACGCTGTTTACGTGGAACAAGGATCCCAAGGAATTCGGCAGGGAGTTGGTATCTGGGAGTTGGGAGTTGGGGTCGTCGGATTTTTATCAAAAGCTGAACATCACTTCCGAGCGGTTCGCGTTCGATCAGACGCCCATCGATCCGCATTGCGATTGCTCCACGTGCAAGACCGTGAGCCGCGCGTACTTGCGCCACCTGTTCGCGGTCGGGGAACCGGTCGCCCAGCACCTCGCCACCATCCACAACCTGCGCTTCTACCTGCGCCTTATGGAGGAGCTGCGTTCCGTGCTAGAATAGGGCCGTCTATGGCCCAATCAAACGCGGGCCTCGCGATCAAATACTTCTTCGGCGACTTCGTAGGCGGGGTCGTGTTGTTTCCTGTTTGGTGGTACACCCGCGGGCTCATGCAGGCGGGGCGCTGGGCCGTGGGCGCGTTCTCGTCGGCCAACCGCACGCTCGGCTGGAGCATCTGGGCCAAGAACCTGTTCGTCCCCATGTACGGCGAGACCGAATGGTCCGGCCGCATCATCTCGTTCGGCGTGCGCTTCACCATGCTTATCGTGCGCGGGGTCGGCGTGCTGGTTTGGGGGGTGGGCGCGCTCGCGTTGTTCGTGTTCTATCTCATCGCCCCTCCACTCGCTGTGATCGGGATCCTCTACAACGCGGTGGGCTCGATCGCCTCATAAATATGGACGCGCCGTTCACCACCAAATTCGACGGTCAGCCGCGCGTGATGGTGCGCGTGGGCGGCGTGGCGTTCGCCTGGGACGAACGCGTGGACGCGGGCTCGATCGCGCTCAAGAAGGCGCGCGATAGCGCAAGCATGGGAATCAACCTGGCGGCGTTTTTCCTGACCGTCGCCTGCCTCTTGCTTTCGATCGCACTCTCGCTGTTCTTCCCGCCAGATGTGTCTTCGATTGCCCAGCCGTCCGCACGAGGATTGTTCGGAGCATTGGCGCTCCTGGGCGGATGTTTCGTTTTCTATCGGTTGAGCGAGACGTCGCGCGCGCATCTCGCGATGCCCAAGCGTGCCAAGGATGCCACGCGTCCGACGCTTGAGCCGGCGCTTCCCAATGCGAAGGCCGTGAACGTGGCGCCGCTCTTTTCCGCTGACGCGATGAAGGCGGTGGAGGAAGCGTATCGGCTCGCGGAGCGTTATGGTCATGCCGAGCTTCTCCCGCTCCACCTGTTCGTGGGCTCCCTCACGTCGGGCGAAGCCGCGGCCGTGTTCGCGCGCCTGGGCGTGTCGTTCGAGGCGATGAAGGATCCGCTCGCCCGACGGTTGCAATCCCAGCAGCTCGGCAAGCCGCCCAGGATGTCCGCCGCCGCCGAGGAGGCGCTGCTCGCCGCGTTCGTGAACGCCTTCTGGGAGGCGCGCGCCAAGGTGTCGGCGGTCGAGATCCTCGCGGAAGCCTACGCGCGCGACGCGTTTTTGAAGGAGCTCCTGTTCGACCTCAAGGTGGATGAGACGCAGTTCGCCGCGTGCGTGGATTGGCTGCGCATCGAAGGGAAGATGCGCGAGCGCTACCAGCGGTTCCGCCGCGCGGCCGCGTACAAGCCCACCGGAGCCATGAACCGGTCCATGACCGCGGTCGCGACCCCGACGCTCGACGCGTTCTCCGAGGATCTCACCTCGCTCGCCGCGCGCGGCGGGCTTCAGATGCTGGTGGGCCGTGACCGAGAGATCGACGCGACCTTCCGGGTGATCGAAGGGGGGAGGAAGAGCGTCCTGCTCGTCGGCCCCGATGGCACCGGCCGCGGCACGATCCTGGCCGGGATCGCGCAGCTCATGGTCGAGGAGCGCGTCCCCGCTCTGCTGCAGGACAAGCGTCTGGTGAGCCTGTCGCTCCCGCACCTGATGGCCGGCGTCGCGGCCGAGGAGATGCAGGCGCGTCTCGTGAGCGTGCTCGTGGAGGCGGCGCGGTCCAAGAACATCGTGCTCGCGATCCCCGACCTGCATCTCGCGGTCGGCGCCGCGATCGAGCCCGTGCTCTCCGACGCGATCTCGCGCGGCGTGGTGTACGCGATCGCGACCACCGACATCCAGTCCTACGGCACGCTCGTTGAGCGAAGCGCGCTCGGCAGGCTATTCGAGAAAGTGGACGTGGGCGAGCCGGATGAACAGAACGCCATCCGCATCCTGGAGTCCAAGATCGGCGTGATCGAGTACGAGCACAAGGTGATGTTCACGTACGAGGCGGTCGAGAAGGCGGTGAAGCTGTCCGATCGGTACCTGCACGAGCAGTACCTGCCGGCCAAGGCGATCCAGGTGTGTCGCGAAGCCGCGCAGGAGGTGGCCAAGACGAAGGGGCAGAACGCACAGGTGACGGGCGAGGACGTGGCGAAGGTCGTGGCAGACAAGACCGGCGTGCCGCTCACCAAGGTCGGCGGGGACGAGACGCAGGCGCTGCTCAACATGGAAACCCGCCTGCATGACCGCGTGATCGGCCAGGAGGAAGCGGTGAAGGCGGTGTCCGCGGCGCTTCGTCGCGCGCGCACCGAGCTGCGCAGCGACACCCGCCCGATCGCGGCGTTCCTGTTCCTGGGTCCGACCGGGGTGGGGAAGACCGAGCTTGCCAAGGCGATCGCCGAGACCTATTTCGGGAGCGAGGACTCCATGCTGCGGTTCGACATGAGCGAATATCAGGAGGCGGGAAGCGTGGAACGATTGCTTGGCTCCTCGACGAACCCGGCCGGGTTGCTCACCGAAGCGGTGCGCCGCAAGCCGTTCGCCATCCTGCTCCTCGACGAGTTCGAGAAGGCGCATCCCGACATCCTCAACCTGTTCCTTCAGGTGTTCGACGACGGGCGGCTCACCGATGCCGCGGGCCGCACGGTGGATTTCACCAACTGCATCATCGTGGCGACGAGCAACGCCGGCACTCCGTACGTGCAGCAAGCGGTCTCCGAAGGGAAGGCACTGCCGGAGATCCGCACCCACCTCATGGAGGTCGAGCTGCGCGGCATCTACCGGCCGGAGCTGTTGAACCGTTTCGACGGGGTGATCGTGTTCAAGCCGCTCACCAAGGACGAGGTGTTGCAGATCGCCTACCTGCTGGTCGGCAAGGTCGCCTCACGATTGGAACCGAAAGGGATCGCCTTCCGCGCCACCGACGAAGCCGTCGCCGAGCTCGCGCAGAAAGGATTCGACCCGCTGTTCGGCGCCCGCCCGCTGCGACGCGTCATCCAAGAGGAGGTTGACAACGCGATCGCCAAAGCGCTTCTTGAGGGGAAGGTCCGCCGCCGAGACACGATCGTCTTGAAGCCGGGCGGGGCCATCGACATCGAAAAAGCCGCTGAACTGTGATCCCCGCCATCGTTTCCTGGATGATGATCGCCCTGGCCGTGTCGTTCATCGCGACACGGTGTTTGGTTTCGCTCGTCCCGAAACTCAAGGTGGTGGACACCCCCGACGGGGAACGCAGGACGCACGCGCGCGCCGTCCCGCTTCTCGGCGGGATTGCCATCTTCGTGACCGTCGCCGCGTGCTTGCACGTGCTGCTCGCGGACACGGATTCGCTCACGGGCGGGGAAGTGGGCACGAGGCAGTACGCCGGGTTCCTGCTGGGCGGCCTCATCCTGATGGTGGGCGGCTATCTGGATGACAAGCATCGCCTCCCGCCGCGGTTCGCGGTGGTCGCCCCCGTGCTCGCGGCCCTCGTCGCGATCGCGTCCGGCATCCAGGTGGAGAAACTCACGAACCCGTTCGGCGGGATCATCTATCTGGAGTCGTGGCAGAGCGATGTGCTCGTGTTCATCTGGCTCATGGGAGCGATGTACACCACGAAGTTCCTGGACGGCCTCGATGGGCTTGCAACCTCGGTCTCCTCCGTCGGCGCGTTCATGGTGATGTGCCTCGCGCTCACGGCCGCGTACTTCCAGCCCGACGTCGCGCTGTTCGCGGCGATCGGCGTGGGCGCGCTCGCCGGGTTCCTGTTTTGGAATCTTCCTCCCGCCGCCATCTTCCTCGGAGAGGGAGGGAGCACCTTCGTCGGCTTCCTGATCGGGACGCTCGCGGTCATCTCGGGCGGGAAGATCGCGACCGCCGCGCTCGTGCTGGGCGTGCCGATCATGGACGTGGCCTGGGTGATCTTGCGCCGATGGAACGCGGGCGGGCCCAGGAACGTGTTCAGGGGAGATCGCAAACATCTGCATCACCGCCTTCTCGCGCTGGGTTGGTCGCAACGCCAGGTCGTGGCCGGGTACACGCTCGTGGCCGCCGCGTTCGGCGCCGCGGCGCTGTTCCTGCAAAGCCGCGAGAAGCTGCTCGCCATGTTGGCACTCATGGGGCTCATGCTCTTCCTCGCCGCCTTCCTGGTCGCGCGCGAACGGCAATCGCATGCTTAAGGCGATCGCCGCCATCCTGATCGTCCTCGCGGTCGCGTTCTGGTTTTTCCGCACGCGGGCGCCGTCCGTCCCGCTTCCGGAAGGGATCGCGGGGCTTCCGGACGGCACCACGGTCGCGGTGGAAATCGCGGACACGCCCGCCTCGCGTTCCCGCGGACTCTCCGGACGGGATGACCTGCCTAAAGGGCAAGGGATGCTGTTCATCTACGACACGCCAGGCGTCTACGGGTTCTGGATGCAGGGGATGAGGTTCCCGATCGACATGGTTTGGATGGACGAAGGGAAGGTCGTCACGGTCGCGTCCGACGTGCCGTATCAAGGTGCCAGCCAGTTCGCCATCACGAACCCAACGGCTCCGGCGGACATGATCTTGGAGCTGCCGGCGGGATACGCCTCGGCCCATGGGGTCGTGGAAGGCGCGACGCTTGACATCCGGCTGCCATCACGCTAACCTTCGCGCATTAATCATTCAGATCACAGGCGATAAGCCCTTGGGAGCCGAGGCCGTGAGAGCACCTATGATCGCCGTAGTCAAAACGGGTGGCAAGCAGTACGTGGTCCGCGAGGGCCAGGAACTGGTCGCCGAATGGATCGAAGAGAGCCCGGTGGGATCCACCATCGAGCTCACCACCTTCCTCGTCGCCGACGAAGAGGGGAAGAACGTGAAGGTGGGCAATCCCGTGGCCGGCAAGGTCACCGCCAAGGTGATGGAGCACGGCCGGGGGGAGAAGGTGCTGGTCGTGAAGTACAAGCCGAAGTCGCGCTACCGCCGCCATGTCGGCCACCGCCAGCCGTTCACCAAGCTCAAGATCGAAAAAATCTCCGCGTAAGCGGGGATTTTTCATATACCAATACAATCACGGGCCCGGGACGGCAGCCGTCCCCTTCGGTCCTGCCCGGGAAAAAACAAAACGACCTCCGCAAGGCGGGGGTCGTTTTGCTGACATCCAGAATCATCATCAGAATACGGTATCCGCAGGGGTTTGTCAATGGCCGCGTTTTGGACAATCACGCGTCCCTCCGTCCCTTGAGCGCGTCGCCGAGTGTGACCTCGTCGGCGTACTCGAGGCTGGCGCCCATCGGGAGGCCGCGGGCGAGACGCGTGACGCGGCGGCCAAGCGGAGACAAGCGTTTCCCCAGATACATCATGGTGGTCTCGCCGGCAACGGTGGGGGAGAGTGCCAGGATGATCTCGTTGATCCCCGTGTCGGAAGCGACGCGTTGCTCCAGGTCCGCGATGCGCAGCGTCTCGGGCATGACCCCTTCGATCGGGTTCAGGATTCCTCCGAGCACGAGGTACAGCCCGCGGTACGCTCCGGTGGATTCGATGGTGGCGATATCGCGAGATTCTTCCACGACGCACACGACCGTTTTGTCCCGGCGGCCATCCGAACAGATGTCGCAGGTGTCAGCCTCGCCGTAGCAAAAGCACTTCCCGCACACCTTCACGCGTTCGCCCAGCTTCACGATCGCTCCGGCCATCACCGAAAGATCGCCCTTGGGCAATTTCAGCAGGTAATAGACAAAGCGCAGGGCCGTTTTCGGCCCCACGCCTGGCAGTCGCGCGAACGCCGCGACGCAATTGGCGATGGGTTCGGGGAAGCGCCGCATGCTACATCCCGGCCTGCTTCATGAGGTCGCGCAGGTCGCCCATGTCCTTCATCTTGCCGGCCATTTCCTTTTGCAACTTCTTGGTCGCGTCGGCGAACGCATCTTTCAGCGTGGCTACGAGCTTCGTCTTGTCGCTCATGAGCTCGTCCGCGATGTGGATGTCGAGCACGCGCTGGTTGCCGTTCATCTTCACCTTCACCTTGCCCCAACCTGCCTCGCCCTCGGCCACGATGTCGTCGAGCGTGTTCTGCATCTGCTTGGCCTGGGTGCGGAGATTCTTGATGGCTTTGATCTTGTTGAACATATCGCAGCCAGTCTAACCTCCGGACGGGTTGGGGTCCAGGGGCGGGGGAGGGGTGTCACCGGGAGGGACGGGGGTTGCGGAGTGGGCATGGGCGGGCAAAGGGGGAGCGGCATGCGCCGGCGCGGCCATGGGGGGCGGTGAGTGCATGGGAGGAGGGGTCGGTCCGCCCGAGTATTGCGACGGACGGCGATCAAGGTTCTTGAAGCTGGTGCGCGTGTCGTCGAAGAACAGCCGCACCATCCCCGTGGGCCCGTTACGGTGCTTGGAGATGTAGATCTCGGCCAGGTTCTTTTCCTCGGGGGAGAGGTCCTCGGGGCGGTAGTTCCGGTCCGCGGACTTGCGGTAGATGAACAGCACCACGTCGGCGTCCTGTTCGATGGAACCCGAGTCGCGCAGGTGGGAGAGCTTCGGGATCGCCGGCTTGCTCATCTCGACGGCACGCGAGAGCTGGGCGAGCGCCAACACCGGCACGTGGAGTTCGCGCGCGATCTGTTTCAGGCCGCGGGAAATTTCCGACACTTCCTGCACGCGGTTCTCGGGGCCGGAGTTCTTGCTCCTGCCTTCCATGAGCTGCAGGTAGTCCACGATGATCAGCCCCACGCCCTGTTCGGCCTGCAGGCGGCGGCATTTGGTGCGCAGTTCCATCACCGAAAGCGAAGCCGAGTCGTCGATGAAGATGGGAGCCTCGGAGAGCACGCCGAGCGCGTGGCCGATGCGCGGGAAATCATCCTCGCGGTCCGACAGCCTCCCCGTGCGCAGCTTCCACAGCTCCACGTTCGCCTCGGCGCAGATCATGCGGTCCACCAGCTGCTCCTTGGACATCTCGAGCGAGAAGATGGCCGTGGGGATCTTGGACTTCACGGCGACATTCCTCGCGATATCAAGCGCGAGCGACGTCTTTCCCACCGAAGGACGGGCGGCCAGGATGATGAGGTCGCTTTTCTGGAGTCCCGCCAGCATCCCGTCGAGCTCGTTCAACCCCGTGGGGACGCCGCGCAGCTTCCCGCGGTCGCGGTGCAGCTCGTCGATGCGCTCGAACGCGCTTGCGAGCACGCTCCTGATCGCCACGAAGGTGTTCTTGAGGAACTTCTGGCTCACGCCGAACAGCGTGCGCTCGGCCTCGTCGAGGGTGAGCTCCACGTCTTCGTCCTCCGCGTATCCCAGCTTGGTAATCCCGGCGGCCGCGTCAATGAGGCGGCGCAGCGTGGATTTCTTCTGCACGATCTGCGCGTACTGCACGATGTGCGCCGAGGTGGGCACCAGGTTCGACAGTTCCACCAGGTAGCTCCTCCCGCCCACGCGCTGCAGGTGGCCTTTCTCCTCGAGGCGGTTGCCCAGCGTCAGGATGTCCACCGGTTCGTGGCGTTCGTACAGCTCGATCATCCCGTCGAACACCAGGCGGTGGGAATCGCGGTAGAAATCCTCGGCCCGCACCACGTCGGCCACCTTCATCATGGCGTCGGGGTCCACCAAGAGGCAGCCGAGCAGGGATTGCTCGGCTTCGATGTTCTGCGGGGGCATCCGTTCAGCGGCCATAGCGAGAAGCATGGTAGCGAACAGGGGGAAGCGGGAGAAGGGGGGGGAAGGGGACGGGATGTGATAAACTTGTGCATGAATCCCGGGAGTTGTGCTTCACCTGAACGTCCCATATTGGCGCGCGGTCGCCATCATGATCGGCGGCATCGTGGGGGTCGGCGTGTTCGGCATGCCGTACGCGTTTTCGCGCAGCGGGTTCGCGACCGGCCTGCTCACCCTCGCCCTGCTCGCGCTCGCCATGCTCGCGTTGAACCTCATGTACGCCGAGCTCGTGCTCCAGACGCCGGGCAAGCACCGGCTGGGCGGGTACGTGCGGACGTACCTGGGGGAGCGGTTCGCCCTCCCCGCGTCGGTCGTGATGATGGCGTCGCTCGCCGGAGCCATGCTCGCGTTCATGGTGGTGGGCGGGAAATTCCTTTCGACGCTCCTGTCGCCCGCGCTGGGCGGGCCCGAGGCCGCGTACGCGTTCGCGATCCCCCTGTTCTCCCTGTTCGCGTCGCGTCGCGGGGTCAAGCTCGCGAGCAAGGTCGAGACCGTGGTCGTGGGCGCGACGCTGTTCCTGTTCGCGTTCATCGCCCTGTCGGCGCTCCCGCACGCGTCGGTCGGGAACCTCGCCACGAACGACCCGGCACGCGCGCTGCTGCCGTTCGGGATCGTGCTGTTCGCGCTCACGGGCGCCGGGATCATCCCCGAGATGCGCGACGTGTTGGGCGCCAGGCACCAGCGGTTGCTCCCGCGCGCCATCGTGCGCGCCTCGCTCGTGATCGCCCTCTTGTACGCCGCGTTCTGCGCGTCGGTGGTGGGCGCGACCGGGTCGGCCACCACGGAGGCGGCGTTCGACGGGCTCATCCCGCTGTTGGGGCGCTCCTTCGGCCTGATCGCCGCGTTGTTGGGCTCGCTCACGGTTACCTCCATCTTCCTCACCCACTCCGTCCAGCTCCAGCAGCTGTTGCACGTGGACCACGGGATGCGTCGCGCGCACGCCTGGCTCGTCGCCTCGCTCGCCGCGCCCGCCTTGTACCTGTCCGGGGCCAGGGATTTCATCAGCATCATCTCGTTCGTGGGATCGGTGCTGGGCGGGGCGATCGCGCTCCTCATCCTCGCGACCTACGAGACGATGCGGCGCGGGACCCGGTGCCGCGAACGCCGCTGCCTCGAGGTCCCGGTTGGCGTCTCGTGGGGAATTGCCGTAGTATTCATCATCGGTATCGCCATCGGAATCATTTCCTTATGATGACCCATGTCTTCTTTTCCTTCCGGAGCCTCTTGTGGTGGCTGGGCCTGTTCCCGACGCTCTACATCGCTTCGGTCATGCTGTACGTGACGACGGTCGCCACGGGGAACCCCAGTTACCTCTATCTCGCGCAACTTGCCGGCCCGGGGCTGTTCCTGCTGTTCGGTTGGCTCTATTTCCGCAAACTCGAGATCCAGACGTTCGAATTCCACTTCGCGACCGGGCTCATGTGGGTGGTGCTCACCCTCGCGGGCTACGCGCTCCTCATGCGGCCGATTTACGGCGTGTCCTGGCTCTCCGTGTTCGGCGTGGGCACGCTCGTGGGGCAGGCGGCGAATCTTGCGGCGGTGCTCATCGCCGGTCATATCGCCAAGAAACATCCCAACCGGTCGCTTCCGGGGAATCCCTAACGGGAGAGCGCGGCCTTCACGACGTTGTTCAAGAGCATCGCGACGGTCATGGGACCCACGCCCCCGGGGACGGGGGTGAGGAACGCGGCCACCGGCTCGACGCTCGGGCGGTCCACGTCCCCGACGATCTTCCCGTCGATCTTCGTCGTCCCCACGTCGATGACGACGGCACCCGGCTTCACCATGTCTCCCGTGATGAGATTCGGACGCCCGACGGCCACGATGAGCACGTCGGCGTTTTTCGTCGTCCGAGGATCCGGCTCGGCCGTGGCCGTGACGCCGCGTTCGGCGAGCAGCGCGATGAGCGGTTCGGCGAACACCTCGCCAGACACGATCACCGCCTTCCTGCCCGCGAGCGGTTGCTTCGTTTCCTCGATGAGTTTCATCACGCCGAGCGCGACCGCCGGCGCCAGCGCAGGCTTCCCGGCCTTCAGCGCCTCCACGTTCGCCCGATGGAACCCGTCCACGTCCTTTTTCGGATCGATGGCGGCCACGACCGTGTCTGCGTCCTGCGCGGGGAGGGGGAGCTGCACCAGGATCCCGACCACCTCGGGGCGCGCGTTGAGTTGCCGCACGCGGTCGACGAGCTCGCCGGTCGAGACGTCCGAGGGATACTCGTAGCGTTCGAACGGGATGGCGACCTCATGGCACGCCTGTTCCTTGAGCCGCACGTAGGTGTGGGAGGCCGGGTCCTCGCCGACGAGCAAGACGGCCAGATGCGGCGTCTCCGGCATGGCCGCGACGCGTTCCTTCATCTTCGCGCGGATGCGCGCGGCCACGGCCTTTCCATCCAAAATTACCGCCATATCGGCGGTAATCTAGCATCCTGCAGGCCGTTTGTCACTCTGGATTCAAGGCTTGGCCAACAGGCCGAGGTACAGGAGGCCGATGACCAGCAGACCCGCGACCAGGTCGCGGATCCAATCAGGCCGGTTCATATCAGTACGACAGCCCCGGGTACAGCGGGAACCGATCGGTGAGCACCTTCACGTCGCCCTTGATCCGGGAGAGTGTCGCCTCGTCCTCGTGATGGGCGATGGCCTCATCGATCCAACCGGCGATCGTCCGCATCTCTCCTTCCTTCATCCCGCGCGTGGTGATGGCCGGGGTGCCCAGCCGGATGCCGGAAGGATCCATGGGACCGCGCGGGTCGTCGGGAACGGCGTTCTTGTTGACCGTGATCCCCGCGGAATCGAGGGAGTGCTGCGCCTGACGCCCCGTGAGCCCCCTTTGCGTGACGTCGATGAGGAGCAGGTGGTTGTCGGTCCCGCCGAAACAGAGGCGATACCCGCGCTTCAGGAATTCCTCTTCCAGCACCTTCGCGTTCTTCCTGACCTGTCTCGCGTACTCCTTGAACGCCGGTTCGAGCGCCTCCTTGAAGGCGACGGCCTTGGCCGCGATCACGTTCTCGTGCGGGCCGCCCTGCAAGCCGGGGAAGACCGCCTTGTCCACCGCCTTCTGGTGGGCCGCCTTGCACAGGATCATCCCGCCGCGCGGGCCGCGCAGCGTCTTGTGCGTGGTGGTGGTGACGATGTCGAAGAGCGGCACCGGGTTCATCATCTCGCCGGCCGCGATGAGCCCCGCGATGTGCGCCACGTCCGCCATGGCGAACGCCCCGACCTCGTCGGCGATCGCCTTCACCTTGGCGTAATCGATCTCGCGCGAGTACGCGCTGTAGCCAACCAGGATCATCCTCGGCTTGTGCTCGAGCGCCATCGTCCGAAGGTGGTCGTAGTCGAGGGTGCCGTCGGGCGCGGTCTTGTATCGGACGAAGGCGTAGATGCCGGCCATGAACGTGACCGGATGGCCGTGCGTGAGGTGGCCGCCGTGGGAGAGGTCCATGCCGAGGATCGTGTCGCCGGGCTTGAGCAGGGCCGAGTAGGCGGCGAGGTTCGCCGGCGCGCCCGAGAGCGGTTGCACGTTCACGTGCTCTGCGCCGAACAGCGCCTTCGCGCGGCCGATGGCGAGCGTCTCTATCTCGTCCACGAACTGGCAGCCGCCGTAATAGCGCTTGCCCGGATACCCCTCGGCGTATTTGTTGGTGGCGACGCTCCCGAGCGCCTCGAGCACGGCTTCGGACACGAAGTTCTCGGAGGGGATGAGTTCGAGCCCTTCTCGCTCCCGCGCAAGTTCGCGGTCGAGCGCGGCGGACACGTCGGGGTCGTAGGCGGCAAGTTTCATACTGAGCGCATTGTAGTGAGAGGTGGCCCGCTTGACAACGAGGCCGGAAAACCCTAGGCTGCGTCGACCCTTCAACCCCGCTACGGTGGCGGAAGCGAGGGCGACGGAGGCACGATGGGTGCCATGCCCGGAACCTTGGACAACGGCGCCCCACGGGCGCCGAAAAAGAAATCGGAATCGAAGCGATTGTGCCCGGTCCCGCGGTCCAGCGCCCCCAACGGCTCGCCGATCATGCTCGTGCGGTCGCGACGCGTGGCGACGAGCCTGGACGGCCACTACGCGGCGACGGTGACCGAGGAGGGCGGCGGCCTGTACCTCAGGCATTCGGCCTCCGCGCTCGCGCCCGTGCCGATGGCCGACGCGTCGATCATCCTCGTCCACCCGGACGCGGTGATGGCGCACGCCCAGCTGCACGATTGGGCGGGAATCGTCCGCCTGACCACCGATGGGATCGAACGGCTCGCGGAGCTCCCCGTCTTCAGCGGGGTGGTCGCCAGTCCGTCGGGACCGTTCGTGCACGGACAGGTGACCGAGAGCCGTCGCCGGATCGTGCTCCCCGATTTCCACGCGGTCGACGACCAGATGGAATTCGTGAGGGGGGTCGGGGAGTGGCGGCCGCTCGAGACGGTGCTCACGGCGCTGCCCGACGGCAAGCTCCTGTCCGTGCGCCGGCGCGACGGCACGTGGGAACGGGCTGTCTACGGCGACGGTCCCGCGGACGTGCTCCCGCTCGGGAACGATCCGGCGGTGTACTGGCTTCCGCTCGCCGAGGGCGTCACGATCCGCGATCGCGGCGTGTCGTACCTGCTCGAGGGGCCTGGCGGCTTCGTGGAGCGGGACGGAGCGATCGAGATGGCCTGGCTCGCGAGCGACCTGTCGCACGCGCTCCTGCTCGAGAGCCCGCCCACGCAGGCGAGCGCGGTCTCGCCATGGTCCGGGCCGAAACGCCGGCTGCTGCGGCTGTCGGACGACGGCACGATCGACGTGATCCATCACGGGCGCTTCTGCATGCGGCTCACGGACGTGTGGTGGTCGCGGCATGCGTGCGTCGCGGCCGCGCTCGTGCGGTACGAGGACGGCCTCGGCCGGCGGACCGGGCGGGAGGTGCTCCTCTCGGCCTCGCCTGCGCGGACGTTCGCCCCGGACGTGAGCATGGACGAGTGCCTGGTCGCGAGCGACGGGACCGTCGCGGCCTACGTGGCGCGATGGAGCGGACGCTGTTCCGTGTTCGTGGGTCGGCGCGAGTACGGGCCCTATGACCACGCCTGGAACTTGTCGGTCGACATGGACCAGGTCGTGTTCAACGCGATGGACGGCGGCGATGTGCAACGCGTCACGGCGACCTGACCACCCCTGGATGAGGAGTCCGGGGGTTTTTCTTTGCAAAAGACGCGTTTTTCGCTATGCTCTGCGCGGTATGTTCGAAGGGTTGAAACGCGCGCATTTCGTCGGTATCGGCGGCATCGGCATGAGCGCCGCGGCCAAGTTCCTGGCCGCGCGAGGCGTGGCCGTCACCGGCTCCGACATGAAGACGTCGGCGATCGCCGACGCGCTCGCGGCGCGGGGCGTTTCCGTCTCCATCGGACAGTCCGCTCTGAACGTGCCCGAAGACGCCGGCCTCATCGTCTATTCCTCCGCCGTTCCCGAGACGAATCCTGAACGGGTCCGGGCAAAGGAGCTTGGCGTCCCAGAGCGTTCATATCCGGAATTCCTCGGGGAGATTTCCAAGGCCAAACGGACGATCGTCGTCACGGGTACGAACGGGAAGAGCACGACGACGGCGATGTTAGGACTCATCCTGGAAGCCGCCGGCATGGATCCCACGGTCATCGTCGGCTCGCTCGTGCCCGGGTTCCCCGACGGTAACCTGCGGGTGGGCAAAGGGGAATGGTTCGTGGTGGAAGGGTGCGAGTACCGGGCGAACGTGTTGAACCTCGATCCTGAGGCGATCGTGTTCACGAACATCGAGGAGGACCATCTGGATTATTTCAAGGACATCGACCACATCCGCCAGGTGTTCCAGTCGTTTGCGGACAAGGCGAAGGGGAAGGGGCCGGTCGCGTGGAACGCCGATGACCCGCAATCCTCGACGCTCACGCTCGACAAAGGAGTGAGCTACGCCATGGAAGCATCCGCTGACATCAATGGGGGAAACCGCCGCGTTGAAAACGGAAAGCAAATGATCGACGTCGTCCGACGCGGCTCCTCATTGGGCCGATTGGTCCTATCGGTCCCAGGGAAATTCAACGCCATGAACGCGCTCGCGGCGAGCGCGATGGCCATGGAGCTTGGCGTATCGTTCGACGTATGCGCCAAGACGCTCGCGGCTTTCACCGGCATCTGGCGGCGCTTCGAGCGGGTCGGGACGTTCCAGGGCGCCGAGGTGATTTCCGACTACGGCCATCATCCCACGGCGATCCGCGGCACCATCGAGGCCGCCCGCGAGTTCTTCCCGGGTCGCCGCGTCGTGCTGTGTTTCCAGCCGCATCAGCATTCGCGCACGCTCGAGCTCAAGGACGAGTTCATCGCGGCGCTCAAGGACGCCGACGTCGCCGTGGTCCCCGAAATCTACGGCGTCACCGGCCGCACCGAGGAAGAAGCGAAGCTCATTTCGAGCCAGGACCTGGTGGATGGCGTGAAGGGTTCGGTCTACGCGAAGGACCTGGGGGAGGCGCAGACCATCCTGTCCGGGGTCGTCCGAGACGGGGACGTGCTCATCATCCAGGGCGCGGGAGACGTAGATGAACTGGCACGAACGCTATGCGCGACGTCTTCGGCGGCCGTTTGAAAGAACACGAGCCCATGGCTCGGCATACCAACTTTCGCATCGGCGGGCCGGCGAGGTGGTATGCGGAGGTGAAGAGCGAGGAGGAGCTCGTCGCGGCGCTCGAGGCGGCGAAGGAGGCGGACGTGCCGATGTTCGTGCTGGGCGGCGGAAGCAACACGCTGTTCGCGGACGAGGGGTTCCCGGGGCTGGTGTTGCAAATGGCCATGCGCAAGACCGAGATCGTCGGAACTACCGTCATGGCAGAGGCCGGAGCGCTGATGGCCGGACTTGCGCGGGCGACGGCGGACGCGGGGCTCGCCGGGCTCGAGTGGGCGATTTCGCTCCCAGGAACCGTCGGCGGCGCGGTCCGGGGGAATGCGGGATGCTTCGGCGGGGAGACGAAAGACCGTCTGACGAGCGTCCGGATGCTCATTTCGGAAACGGTCGCGACCGCGACAAAAAGCAAAATCAAGGAAGTACCGGCAAGCGAGCTTGCCATGGGGTATCGCCACTCGGCCATCAAGCATTCGCACGATATCGTGCTGTCCGCGACGTTCGAGCTCGTCGATGGCGATCCGGAAGGATTGAAGAAGCGTCAGGCCGACATCCTGGCGAAGCGCAAGGCGAGCCAACCGTTGTACGCCGGCAGCGCGGGGTGCCTGTTCAAGAACGTCGAGCTGGATTCCGAGGATCTCATGCAACGAGCGAACGCGCTTTCCGATATACCTGGCGCCAAAGAGATGATCGCCAGCCATCGGGTGTCCGCTGGCTGGCTCATCGACAAGGCGGGGATGAAAGGGGAACGCGTCGGTGACGCGCAGGTGAGCGAGAGCCACGGCAATTTCATCGTGAACCTCGGCGGGGCGAAGGCGGCCGACGTCCGCGCCCTTTCTGGCCGGGTGAAACGGGCCGTCCGCGACCGGTTTGGCATCCCGTTGGAAGAGGAGGTACAGTGGGTCGGGAACCCTTCTTAACGCGACCGATATGCAACTCATTTCGCTCAAAGGGACGCAGATCGAGCTCACGGACGCCATCAAGGACTACGTGGACGTCCGCCTCAAGGCGATCGAGAAATTCACCACGGACTTCGGGATGGCGGAGATCAGCGTCGAGTGCGGGCGCACGAGCGGGCATCACAACAAGGGGAACGTGTACCGCTGCGAGATGACGCTCCAGGTGCCCGGCAAGGTGTTGCGGGCCCAGCGCGAGGCCGAGGACCTGTACGAGGCGATCGACCTCGTGAAGGACGAGCTGGTGCGCCAGGTCAAGGATTACAAGGGAATCCTTTCGGACTCGCATCGCGGGGCGCGCCCGGACAAGGTGTGAGTCAGGGTGTAGGGGGTAGTGCGTAGGGAGTAGGCGAAGCAGGGGGGACCCTGCTTCTTGATTTAAACCCGTTTTTCCGGCACACTCACGCGCGATATGCAAAAGCTGTTCCATCTCGTCTTCGGCGACCCCAACAAGAAAGTGATCGACGCGCTGCGCGCGGACGCACAGCGCATCACGGCGCTTGAGCCGGCCCTGACGGCGATGAGCGACGAGCAGCTGCGCGGCGTCACGACGGCGTTGCGCGAGCGCATCGCGAAGGGCGAGACGCTCTCTGACGTCACGTCCGAGGCGTTCGCGGCCGTGCGCGAGGCGAGCAAGCGCGCGCTGCGCCAGCGCCACTACGACGTGCAGCTCATGGGCGGGCTCACCCTCCTGCGCGGAGGCATCGCCGAGATGCGCACGGGCGAGGGCAAGACGCTCACCGCGACCGCGCCGTTGTACGCCCGCGCCCTGCTCGGCAAAGGCGCGCATCTCGTCACAGTGAACGATTATCTCGCGAAGCGCGACGCCGTGTGGATGGGCCAGGTGTTCCACGCGCTGGGCATGAGCGTGGGCGTGATCCAGCATGACGGGTCGTTCCTGTACGATCCCGCGTACAAGCATGCGCCGGACACTTCCAAGGAAGAGAAACACGACGAGGAGCGTGACACGACCGGCGCCTGGCGCGTGCACATGGATTACCTGCGTCCCGTGAGCCGCCGCGAGGCGTACGCGGCCGACGTGACCTACGGCACCAACAACGAGTTCGGCTTCGACTACCTGCGCGACAACATGGCGCCCACGGCGGCGCAGGGCGTGCAGCGCGGGCTGCATTTCGCGATCGTCGACGAGGTGGACTCCATCCTGATCGACGAGGCGCGCACCCCGCTCATCATCAGCGCCCCGGCCGAGCAGTCGAGCAAGATCTATTACACCTTCGCGGACATCATGAAGACGCTCGTCGAGAACGCGGACTACAACGTGGACGAGAAGATGCGCGCCGCGACGCTCACCGCTTCGGGCATCGAGAAGGTGGAGCGGGCCTTGGGCATCGAGAACCTGTACGCCTCCGGCGTGAACCTGCAACACTACGCGGACAACGCGTTGCGCGCCCACACGCTCTACAAGCTCGACGTGAACTACGTGGTGAAGGACGGAGGCGTGATCATCGTGGACGAATTCACGGGGCGCCTCATGCCGGGCCGCCGCTTCGGCGAAGGCCAGCACCAGGCGATCGAGGCCAAGGAAGGGGTGGAGATCCAGCGCGAAAGCCTGACGCTGGCCACCATCACCTTCCAGAACCTGTTCCGCGCGTACGAGGCGCTCGCGGGCATGACCGGCACGGCCGCGACCGAGGCCGAGGAGTTCGCCAAGATCTACAAGCTGGAAGTGACGAGCATCCCGACGAACATCGATACGCAGCGCCAGGACCTTGGCGACCGCGTGTTCAAGACCGAGGCGGGGAAGATGAAGGCCGTGGTGGAAGAGGTGAGGCGCCGCCACGGGCTCGGGCAGCCGGTGCTCGTGGGCACCGCGAGCATCGAGAAGAACGAATTGCTGGGAGCGCTGCTCGCGCGCGAGGGCGTGCCGTTCAACCTGCTCAACGCCAAGAACCACGAGAAGGAAGCCGAGATCATCGCCCAGGCCGGTGCCGTGGGTGCGGTCACGATCGCCACCAACATGGCCGGCCGCGGCGTGGACATCATGCTGGGCGGCAACCCGCCGGACCCGATGCAGGCTGAAAAGGTGAAGGAGCTGGGCGGATTGTTCGTGCTCGGGACCGAGCGCCACGAGAGCCGCCGCATCGACAACCAGCTGCGCGGCCGCGCCGGACGCCAGGGCGATCCGGGCGCCACGCAGTTCTTCGTGTCGCTCGAGGACGACCTCATGCGCATCTTCGGCGGCGACCGCACCAAGGCGCTCATGGAGAAACTCGGCATCCCGGACGACATGCCGATCGAGAACGGCATGGTGAGCCGTTCGATCGAGAAGGCGCAGCAGCGCGTCGAGGGGCATCACTTCGACACGCGCAAGCACATCCTCGAGTACGACGACGTGCTCAACAAGCATCGCCAGGTCATCTATGAACGCCGCCACGAGGTGCTGGACGCGTTCGACAAGGGCGGTCCGACCGAACTCAGGGAGAAGATCCTGGAACTGGTCGAGGGCGAGGTGGAGCAGGTGGTGCTGTTCCACACGGGCGAAGCGCTCGGGTTGAAAGGGTCGGAAGGGTCGGAAGGGAAAGGGCCGGGCGACTGGGACGTGAAGGAGATCGTGGAGACGATGAGCACCATCGTTCCGCTTACGTCTGTCCAAAAAGAGAAACTGTCCGCCCTGACCCTGTCCGCCACCAAGGACAAGATGCATGTCGCCGAGCAGCGCACGAAGGTGATCGAGGCGATCATCGAGACCGTGCGCGAGGCGTACGATGCGCTCGAAAAGAACTTTCCTAACCGCGCGGCGCTGCGACAGATCGAGCGCGGCGTGATCCTGCGTGCCATGGACACGCTGTGGATCGACCACCTGTCCGCCATGACCGCGTTGCGCCACGGCATCGGGCTGCAAGGCTACGGCCAGCGCGATCCGCTGGTCGAATACAAGAAGGAAAGCTACCAGATGTTCCAACGCCTGCTCGCCGCCGTGAACCAGGAAGCGGTGTACACCTTCTTCAAGGCCGCGACCCACGCCATCGCCCAACAGCGCGCGCAGGAGGAATTCAACAGGTCCGTATTCGACAAGGCCGGCGTCACGCTCCAGGGAGCTGTCACAGAATCCAAACCCTCTTCTTCTCCGTCATTGCGAGGAGCCGGAGGCGACGAAGCAATCCCGTCCACCCAGGGGAAGGTCGGCCGCAACGACCAGTGCCCATGCGGGAGCGGCAAGAAGTATAAAAAGTGCCATGGCAAATAGGTCGTATAGGACCACTGGGACCTATGGAGGAATCGCTCATTCCCGCACATGGTGGCTACCGAAAATTGAAATCGTTCCAGACCACGACGATCGTTTACGATTTGACCGTCGATTTCTGCAGCCGTTTCGTGAAGGATTACCGGATGAAGGACCAAATGGTCCAGGCGGCTCGATCAGGACGGCAGAACATCGCGGAGGGCTGCCAGGCATCCGGCACGTCGAAAAAGACCGAGCTGAAGCTTATCAGCGTCGCTCGCGCGAGCCTGGAAGAGCTGTTGTTGGATTTCGAGGATTATTTGCGTCAGCATCAGCTGGCCCAATGGGAAAAGGATCACCCGAAGGCGTTGAGCGTCCGCGCGTTCGGCTACGAAGACGATAGGTCCTATTCGACGTATTCGTCCTATGTGGAAACGGCCGAGAGCGCCGCGAACACCGCGCTCTGCCTGATCCATCAAGCGAACTACCTGTTGGACCAGCAGCTTCGCGCGTTGGAGAAGCAATTCATGGAGGAGGGTGGATTCACCGAGCGGCTGTATCGCATGCGTCGCGACAAGCGAGATACCGATTGATCCGCCCCTTGCCCGGGGGCGGCTTTCGCTGCAGGATGGCGGCGGAGGTTACCATGCACGAATTCCCAAGGCACGAAGTCCCAAGCTCCGCGACCGAACTCCTCAAGAAGGCGCTCAAGGCCCATGGGGCGTTCAAGGACGTGGATCACGCACGGCCGCAGCTCGCGATGGACGAAAGGGGGTGGGAAGCGAACATCCTCAAGTTCATCTATCGAAGCCTGCCCTATTACGCGCACGTTGGACGGGAGATCGAGATCACCCGTCCGGGAGGATTCCTGAAGGAACGCCCGGTCGGGAAGCCGATCCCGGTCGATACCGAACATCTCGCCGAACTGATCGCGAAGACGATCGACGACGCCAAACTCGAATGAACGCCGCCGCCCTTGCCCAGTACTACAACCATACGTCTCCGGTTGTAGTACTGGGCTTGCTCCGGGCGGCGTTTCGTTTAGAATGCAAACACATGCTGGGCGTCTACGAACACTATAAGGGCAACTGTTACGAGGTGATCGCGGAAGGGAAGATCGAGGCGACGCTCGAGCCGTGCGTGATCTACCGGGCCTTGTACGGGGAAGGAGATGTTTGGGTGCGGCCCACCGCGGATTTCCTCGCGGAGGTCGAAAAGGACGGGGTTCGAGTGCCGAGATTCAGGAAGGTCGAATGATATGCGCATCGCGTTAGGAAGCGAGAACAAGGCCAAGCGCCGGGCATTGGAAATGACCGCCGAGAAATTATTCCCCGAAGCGGAGATCGTGTGCGTGAAGGTGCCGTCGGGCGTAAGCGACCAGCCGTCCACGGACGAGGAAGCGATGCGCGGGGCGGAGAATCGGGCCCGGGCGGCGCGGGAAGCCGCTGATGCGGACTTCGGCGTGGGACTTGAGGCCGGCTACCATCCCATCGGGAACAGGCATTTCGAATGCGGCTGGGCGGCGGTCGTCCGGCGCGACGGGCGCGTCGGCATGGGGAGTTCGGGACGGTTCGAGCTGTCCGGCAAGCTCATGCGGATGCTCAAGGAAGGGAAGGAGCTTGCGGAGGTGGTGGACGCTCTCACGGGCCGCTCCGACGTCCGTCACGAGGAAGGGATGTACGGCCTCATCACGAACGGGAACATCACCCGCGACATCGCCTGTTCGCACGCCATGCTCATCGCGTTCGGACCGTTCGTTTCCGATCCCATCTTTTGGGATGACGAATGAAATACATCCTGGACGAGTCGTGAGTGCAGAAGGAAAAAGAGCCGCGCGGGCGGCTCGATGAGGACGGGTCACTCTTGTTGTGACGGGCGGGGCGGCGGGGCCGGGATCCAGGCGTCGGTCTGCGGCGCGATCAGGATCTTGGGCGGGAACCGGTACACCGGCTCCAGGCAGGCGACGCAATACAGGTAGGCGACCTTGCAGGGGAATCGCTTGCGCACGTGCACGAAGTCGACGGCGAGCTTCCTCGACTGGCACTCCATATGCGGACAGCGCGTGGGCGGTTCCGAAACCGCGTTCCTGAACCGGCTTGCCGCCTCGCGCATGTTGCTCAAGGATTTCCTGGGAAGACGGTCGCGGGTGGCGTTGGGCTTGCGTCTCACGCACGCTCCGGTGAAAGGGAAAGGACAGGGGACTCGTGCATTGTGGCCATCCTCCCGGACGGCTGTCAAAGGGTTGCCAAACGCGCGATGAGCCGCTAAGGTCCGTTCGGTCCTGATCCCAAGGAGGAGACATGGCCATTTCCCTCACCTGCGAGGAGTGCGACATCGCTTCGACCTGCCGCAAGGAACAGAAGGAGCGGCTGGAACCCTGCCGCGACATCGTCCCGCCTCACTGCGGGGACGCCATGAAGCTCGTGCGCGTCGAGAACCGCCGCCATGTCCCGCTTGGGCCCCTGTTCCACTTCCTGTGCACCAAGTGCGGCTCAAGCGGGAGCGCGGCGACGCACCCCGCGGACGTGCCGCTCACGCCCGGGCCGTCGCTCGCGGATCGCATCAAGCCGACCGTGAGCCAGGTCACGGTCCCCGAAACCGGGCATTCGGACGATTGAACGGGTCCAGAAGGGGCGTCATCTGACGCCCCTTTCTTTTTTCAGGCCCGTCGGTTAAACTTCGCCGCGATATTATCCGTATGCAGACTTGGAGATTGAAGAAGAACACGCATGCGCTGCGCCCGAGATCCTCGGGGAAGGCGAAGGCGCGGCTGCTCGCCATCCTCATGCTGCTCGCGACCGTTGGGGCCGGGCTCTATGACGCCCCGTCCGCGTGGAACGGGCTCGCCGGGTTCGTGAACGAGAAGACCGGTTGGAACGTGCCCGCCGTGTCGGATTCCGCCTACCGCCTGGGCCTCGACCTGCAGGGCGGCACGCATCTCGTGTACGAGGCAGACATGCGCGAGATCGCCGAGGCGGACCGCGCGGCGGCGCTCGAAGGGGTGCGCGACGTCATCGAACGCCGCGTGAACGCGTTCGGCGTGGCCGAACCGGTGGTGCAGACCACCACGACCGGCGGCGCGTACCGCGTGATCGTGGAGCTCGCGGGCGTGCTCGACGTGAACGCGGCCATCGATCAGATCGGCGAGACCCCGGTGCTCGAATTCAAGGAACCGGGGACCGAGATCGGCCGTGAGCTCACCGACGAGGAGCAGGCGCTGCTCGCGAGGCTCAACGGCGAGGAGCGCATCGCCTCCGACGCCGTCTTGCGCCAGGCGAGGGCGGGGGCGGATTTCGCCGCCCTCGTCGCGGAACACAGCATCGAGGCGACCGTGGGCGAGACGCCGGGCACCATCACCGCCCTCAGGGGTTCCGCCCAGTACGGAGCGATCGTGGACGCGATCGTGAAGGCCGGTACGCGCCCCGGCGGCGTGTTGTCGCGGATGATCGAGACCCCCGAAGGGCTCTCCGTCGTGAAGTACATCGGCATGAAACAGGCCAAGGAGATGCAGCTCTCCCACATCCTGCTGTGCTTCCAAGGGAAGATCGGCTGCACCAAGGACGTGCCCGCCCTCGACGCGAGCGTGCGGTTCACGGCGATGCGCGACACGCTCACGCCCGAGAATTTCGCGGACAAGGCGCGAGAGGTTTCCGACGACCCGACCGCCAAGGACAACGGCGGCGACCTTGGTTGGGTGAAGCCCGGAGACACGGTGCCGGCGTTCGAACTCGCCGCGCGGCAAACGGCGGTGGGCGCCATCTCGGGGCAGGTGGAGACCGAATTCGGCTACCACCTCATCTACAAGCGCGCCGAGCGACCGATCGCCACCTACGAATTCCAGCGCGTGCTCATGAAGCGTTCGACGGAAGCCGACGTCGTTCCCGACGCGAGCCCGTGGAAGAACACCGGGCTTTCCGGCAAGGACCTGAAGCGCGCGCAGGTGGAATTCGATCCCAACACCGGCGCCCCGTACGTCACGCTCACGTTCAACGACGCGGGCGCGAAGCTGTTCGGGGAACTCACGGCAAGCCACATCGGCGAGCCCATCGCCATCTTCCTCGACGGCACCCCGATTTCCACGCCCACGGTGCAGGACGCCATTTACGGAGGCACCGCGGTCATCACCGGCGACTTCACCCTCGACGAAGCCAAGCTGCTCGCGCAGCGCTTGAACGCGGGCGCGCTTCCGGTGCCGGTGAAGCTCCTGTCGCAGGAGACCGTGGGCCCCACGCTGGGCGCCGCGTCCCTCGACCAGAGCGTGAACGCCGCGCTGCTCGGGTTCGCCTTGGTCGCCGCGTTCATGATCCTGGTGTACCGGATGCCGGGACTGTTCGCGGCCGCGGCGCTCGTCTTGTACGCCGCGCTCAACCTGGCCTGCTACCGCCTGTTCGGCGTCACCATCACCTTGTCGGGCATCGCCGGGTTCGTGCTGTCGCTGGGCATCGCGGTGGACGCCAACGTGCTCGTGTTCGAGCGCGTCCGCGACGAATGGCGCGCGGGACGCGACCTGCCGGCGAGCATCGTCGAAGGGTACCGCCGCGCCTGGGCCCCGATCCGCGACGGGCACCTCACCACGCTCATCTCGGCCTCCGTGCTGTTCCTGTTCAGCTAGAGCTTCGTGAAGGGGTTCACGCTCACGCTGGGCATCGGCGTGCTGCTGTCGTTGTTCACGGCGCTCATCGTGACGCGCGCGTACATGGACGCGGCGCGTTCGTTCTCGGGCCTCTCGGTCCCCTGGTTGTACGGCCTTAAGAAGCGTCCCGACGCAAAGTAATATGGCCTTCAGTTTCATCAGGACCCGCCGCGCCTGGTTCACGGTCTCGTTCGTGAGCATCGGATTGTCGATCCTCGCCCTTGCGGCCTTCGGCCTCAAGTTCGGCACCGACTTCACCGGCGGCACGTTGCTCGAACTTTCATTCGCTCTCGAGCGGCCGGTCAACGCCGAGCTCGCGGCGACCTTGGAAGGAGCCGGGTTCCCCGGGTCCACGGTGCAGCAGGCCGGAGAGGACCGCGTGATCGTGCGCCTTCCGTCGCTTTCCGAGGGACAACACCAGACCGCGCTTTCCGCGATCCGCAACGCTCACGGCGAATTCGAGGAATTGCGATTCAATTCGGTGGGCCCCGTGGTCGGCGCCGAGCTGCAGCGTTCGGCGATCATAGGGGTGCTCGTGACGCTCCTGCTCATCGGCCTGTACATCGCGCTCGCGTTCCGCAAGGTCGGCGAACAGGTCAACAGCTGGAAATACGCGATCATCGTGCTGTTCACGGCCGCGCACGACGTGATCATCCCGCTCGGGTTGTTCGCGGTGCTGGGACGCGTGTGGCACTGGGAGGTCGGGGCCGCGTTCGTGGCCGCCATCCTCACCATCCTCGGATATTCCATCTCCGACACGGTGGTGGTGTTCGACCGCGTGCGCGAGAACCTGGGCCGGGATTCCAGCGAGCCGTTCGACGAAGTGGTGGATCGTTCGGTGCGCCAGACGGCCATGCGTTCGGTCAACACCTCGGTCACCACGCTGCTCGCGCTCGCCGCGATCCTGGCCTTCGGCGGAGACACCACGCGCCCGTTCGCGCTCGCGCTGTTCGCGGGCATCGCGACCGGGACGTATTCGTCCATCTTCATCGCGAGCCCGCTCTTGGTCGAGTGGGAGAAGCGGCCGCGGAAGGGTTGAAAAGGTTGGAAGGGTGGGACGTGATATACTGTCCCAGACCTATGGCGTGGCTTTCCGCGTTCCTCGCCCAGCCCATCGACGTGATGCTCTACCAGCTCACGGTGATTTTCGGTTGGATCGGCACCACGGCCGTGCTCGCGTGGGGGTTCATCCAGATGTGGAAGAACCAGCGTCAGGGGGACTACATGCAGACGCTCCAGCACGTGCTGCTCGCGATCAACGTGCCGGCCATGACCGAGCAGACGCCCAAGGCGGTCGAGGTGATGTTCTCGAACCTCATCGGCACGTTCGGGAACCTCAACTTCAAGGAGCAGTGGCTAATCGGCAAGGTGCAGCCCACCTTCTCGTTCGAGATCGTGTCGAACGAGGGGTACATCCAGTTCTACGTGTGGGCGCAGACCAAGTTCCGGGACCTGCTCGAGGCCAACATCTACGCGCATTATCCCGAGGCGGAAATCAGCGAGGTGGG
This sequence comes from Candidatus Uhrbacteria bacterium RIFCSPHIGHO2_01_FULL_63_20, assembly GCA_001791045.1. GTDB lineage: Bacteria > Patescibacteriota > Patescibacteriia > UBA9934 > GWF2-40-263 > 2-01-FULL-63-20. The sequence goes on from MGDT01000007.1 coordinate 98,766, forward strand.
GGATTACGTCTCGTTCCTGCCGTCCAATTTTCCCGACGAGCACTACGACGCCTGGGGCGCCGAGGTGACGCTCAAGAAAGACGAATATTTCCCGATCCGCACCTACGCGGATTTCGAGGACAAGATCGCGGGGGAGCTGCGCGATCCGCTCGCGCAGATCCTGGAACAGCTCGGAAAGATGCGGCCGGGCGAACACTTCTGGATGCAAGTGGTGGTGCAGCCGGGGAGCAACGACTGGAAGGAGAAGGGGAGCAAGTTCATCAACAAGACCTACGGCGTGGAGGAGAAGCACAAGCCCGGGATGATCGAGTCCGGCATGAGCGCGGCGCTCGCGATCCCGAGCGCGTTGTTGCAGGAAGCGGTCGGGATCGGCTTTGGCGGCGGCCACGAGGAGAAGGAGGTGGACCAGTGGAAGGCGTTCAAGATCTCTCCGACGCAGAAGGAGCAGGTGGAAGGGGTGCTTGAGAAGACCGGCAAGATCGGGCTGCCGACAAAGATCCGGCTCATCTACGCCGCGCGCAAGGAGGCGTTCAACAAGGGCGCGCGCGCCTCGATGTTGAAGGGGCTCCTGCAACCGTACGGACACCTGAACCTCAACTCCTTCGCGTTCTACCCGCCGTCCATCCCGAAGGACGACTACTTCTGGCAGCGCTGGAGCTATCCCAAGAAGCAGGGGAGGCTCGTGCGCGCGTACAAGAAGCGCAGCTGGGGGATCGGCGCGACCCCGCGGGTGTTGAACGCCGAGGAGCTCGCCACGCTTTGGCATTTCCCGGCGATCACCGTGAAGGCCCCGCTCGTGCACAAGGCCGAGGCCAGGCGCGGCGAACCGCCGGTGGGCCTGCCCATCGATTTCGAAGGCACGCAGATGCCGCCGTTGCCCGCGCGCGCCGCGCACGACGATCACGGCGGGCATGCCGAGCCCACGCACGAGCCGGAAGCCGCGCCTGTTCCCACGCCCGAATTGCCCGGGTTGGAGACGATGGAAGCGCCACAGGTGGCGGTCTCATCCGACGCTCCTCGCCAGTCGGGTATTCCTCTGTCGCCTCGCGGGGTCTCCGACCGCTCGGCTCCACAGGAACACCCTCCCGTCGAGGAGCGCGAGACCGGACTCGATGCGACGGACATGGGGCCGCCGGCGGACGTGAAATTGCCGGGCCCGCCGCCGGGATGGAAGGAAAAAGAGGCAAGGGGGGAAGCCGCGGACGACGAGGCGCCGCCGAACCTGCCGGTCTGATATGGCCTACGACCACGACCACGAAGGCGAGATCACGTATTTCGCGCGTACCAACTTCCGCAACCAGCTGCGGAAGTTCGGCGTGAAGACCGACGACCGCCGCCGGCACGTGTACATCATCGGGAAGACCGGCATGGGCAAGACCACGCTCATGGAGAACATGGTGCTCTCCGACATCTACGCGGGCCACGGCTGCTGCTACGTGGACCCGCACGGCGACACGGCCGAGCGGCTGCTCGACTACATCCCCAGCTGGCGCATCAACGACGTCATCTACTTCAACCCGGCGGACCTGGATTTCCCGGTCGGCTTCAACATCCTGGAATCCGTGAACGACAGCCACAAGCACCTGGTGGCCTCGGGCATGATGGGCGTGTTCAAGAAGATCTGGGAGAACCTGTGGAGCGCGCGCATGGAGTACATCCTCAACAACTCCATCCTGGCGCTCTTGGACAACCCGGGCTCCACGCTACTGGGCATCAACCGCATGCTTTCCGACGCGGACTACCGCAAGCGGATCATTTCGAACGTGAAGGATCCGATCGTGAACCAGTTCTGGCTCACCGAGTTCGCCTCCTACAACGAGAAGTACGCGCAGGAAGCGGTGGCGCCGATCCAGAACAAGATCGGCCAGTTCCTCTCCGCCTCGGTGATCAGGAACATCGTGGCGCAGGTGAAATCCACCATCAACATCCGCTCTATCATGGATGAGGGGAAGATCTTCATCGTGAACCTGTCCAAGGGCCGCATCGGCGAGGACAACTCGCGCCTGCTCGGGGGGCTGCTCATCACCAAGCTCCAGCTCGCGGCGATGGAACGCGTGGACATCCCCGAGAAGGACCGCCAGGACTTCTACCTGTACGTGGACGAGTTCCAGAACTTCGCCGTGGAGTCGTTCGCGAACATCCTGTCGGAGGCGCGCAAATACCGCCTGTGCCTGACCATGGCGCACCAGTACGTGGACCAGCTCTCCGACGAGGTGCGCGAGGCGGTGTTCGGCAACGTCGGCACCATCATCGCCTACCGCGTGGGCGCGCCCGACGCGGAGCTGCTTGAGAAGGAATTCGCGCCGCGGTTCATGGTGGAGGACATCATCAACCTCCCCAAGTACAACGTGTACCTGAAGCTGCTCATCGACGGGGTCACGAGCCAGCCGTTCTCGGCCACCACGCTCCCGCCGATCGCGCAACGCACGCAATCCGCCGACAAGGTGGTGAAGGTGAGCCGCGAGCGCTACGCGCTGCCTCGCGCCGAGATCGAGCAGAAGGTGCTCAAGTGGACCGGCATGGAAGAGGGCGTGGACGTGGAGAAGCTGCTTGCCGAGGCCGAGGCGAAGAAGAAGGCCGCGGGCGGCGGAGGGAAGAAGCCGCAACACAGGTACACCTGCACGCGCTGCGGGAAAGAGTTCACGCTGCCGGTGGAGCTCGACCGCAGCCGGCCCATCTACGACGACGAGTGCATCGAGATCGTGCGCGCGGAGAGGAAGGGGGGGAAGGGGGATAAGGGATTTAAGAGTGAAAAGGGCGGGAAGGGTGTTCCGCCAAAAACGACTCCTTCACCCTTAAAACCCTTCCAACCCTTAAGACCCAAGCCCACGCCGAAGCCCTCCGACGGGGTGATCGTGGAGCGCGCCATCACCGAACCGGCCGTGTCGCTTGCTGCGATCATGGCGACCGCGCAGGAGCGGGAGAAAAAGAATGACAAAGGGGCCAAGAAGCCGTCCGTACAGAGCGGCACGCTCAAGCCAGGGGATTCCATCAAGTTCGACTGATATGGAGCGCGTGACGTTCGTCACGGAGGATGGCGTGGAAATCGTCGGGGACTGGTATCCGTCCGAGGGCGGGCGGTTCGCGATCTTGCTGCACATCCGTCCGGCGACGAAGGAAAGCTGGCGGCGATGGGCGGAAATCCTCCAGGCGCGCGGCGTGTCCGTGCTCGCGTACGACCAGCGGGGTCACGGCGAAAGCACGATGGGAGGCACCATCGATTTCGAGAAGCTGTCCGATGACGAGAGCCGGGCCAAGCGGCTTGACCTGGAGGCGGCATACGCCTGGCTTCAAGGAAAAGGAGCGACGGAGTCGGACACGTTCCTCATGGGCGGATCCATCGGCGCGAATCTCTCGATCCGTTTCTTGGCGGAACACCCCGGCGTCAAACGGGCCGTCGCCCTCTCTCCCGGTCTCGACTACCGGGGCGTCACGACGGATGATGCGATCCGAAAGCTCTCTGACGACCAGCGCGTGATCCTGATCGCGAGCGATGACGATCAGCACGACAGTTTCGCCAGCTGCGCGAAGCTGAACGCTCTCGCGCCCGAACGCACGACCTTCCTCCCGCAAAAAGGTCTCGGACACGGGACGAACATGCTCGAGGAAGATCCGGCGCTTTTTGACATGATCCTCACGCGGCTTTCCCTGTGACTCTCTTGCAAGCGTTCATCCTGGGCGCCGTGCAGGGGCTCGCCGAATTCCTTCCGGTTTCCAGCTCCGGCCACCTCATCCTGGTCCCGGCGATCTTCGGTTGGGAACCGCACCCGGTCGCGTTTGACGCGGTGATCCATCTTGGGACGCTGCTCGCCGTCGTGTACGCCCTGCGCGAGGACGTGACGCGCATCGTGGTCGGCATCTTCCGCGGGGACTCGCTCGGTCGCGTCGGCTGGCTCATCGCCGTCGGCACGATCCCGACGCTGTTGGTCGGGTTCCTGTTGAGCGAGGTTTCGGGACCCGACCTGCGCTCCCCCTCGCTCGTCGCGGCCATGCTTGCCGGGTGGGGCGCGTTGTTGTGGATCGCGGACCGTTCGGTGAAGCCGGACGCGACGGATGATATCCGCCGCCTTTCCTGGAAGCAGGCCATCCTCGTGGCGGTCGTCCAGGTGTTTTCCCTCATTCCTGGCACCTCGCGCAGCGGCGCCACCATCACGGCCGGGCTGTTCGCGGGGATCGATCGCGCCACGGCCGCGCGATTCTCGTTCCTGCTCGGCCTCCCGGCGATCGCCGCGGCCGTTTGCCTCTCGTTCGTCCGGATCTGGAACGGCGCGGCTCCGGTCGCGATCGCGCCGACCATCGTCGGTATCGGGTCGTCTTTCGCGTTTGGCGTGCTCGCCATCCGGCTCCTGTTGAAACTCATGAAGAGCGCGAGTTACGCCCCGTTCGCCGTATACCGCATCGCCCTCGCCGCGGTCGTCTGGCTCGTGCTTGTCAGGTAAGGAGGCCCGTGTTCAGATGGGACCGGTATGGCCTCATACGAGGTTCGGGATCCCATCCACAAGCGCATCTGGTTCGACGGATACGAACGGAAGGTCATCGACCATCCGTTTTCGCAGCGTCTGCGGTTCGTGAACCAGCTGTCGTTCTTGCTTTCGTACGTCTACCCCGGCGGCGTCCACGACCGGTTCAGCCACGCGCTGGGCGCCATGCACGTGGCCGGCCGGCTGTTCGCGCGGTTCCTCGCGTCGAGCAACGCGCTCTCGTCGCGGTTCTCGGGTGAGGAGCTTGAGGCGTTGCGACGGCGCGTCCGGCTTGGAGGCCTGCTGCACGACATCGGGCACGGGCCGTTCTCGCACTCCTCGGAAACGGTGTTCCCGCGGCTGCGCGCCCTGCCGCTGGAGCGAAGCTGGTGGAAGGAAATCCCCGACCGCCAGGCCAAGCACGAGGACTACAGCGTGCTGCTCATCCAGACCCTCGTGGCGGAGGGCATCCTCGACGCCGAGCTCGCACGTGACGTGGCCTCGCTCGTGCACGCCGGGGTGACGCCGTCGCCGTTTTTCGATGGGATCGAACGCAAGGCGCCGACCCTGCACGCCATCCTCAAGTCCATCGTGTCCGGCGAGGTGGATTGCGACCGCATGGATTACCTCCTGCGGGACAGTTATTACTGCGGGGTGGCCTACGGCCAATATGACCTCGATTGGCTCATCTCGAGCATGGGGGTCGCGGAACAGGGAGGGAAGCTCGTGTTCGCGCTGTCCGAGAACGGGGTGCGCGCGTTCGAGGACATGCTGCTCGCGCGCTATCACATGATCGACCAGGTGTATTTCCACAAGACCAAGGCCGGGTTCACCCACTGCCTTGAACAAGCGATTTCGTCAGGCGAGATCACGCTGGAAATCCCGTCCGACCCATACGCGTACGCCGAACTGCGTGACGGGAAGGTGATCGAGCAGCTGTTCGAAGCCGCCAAGGATCCGAAAAACGAATGGTCGCGCCGGCTCATGCGCCGCGAGGCGCCGAAGCGGATCCTGCGGTTGCACCCCGACCGGTTCGATGACCGAGAGACGCTCGAGGAGCTGAAGCGTCGCTGCGAAGCGAAAGGCGTTCGGTGGTTCACGCACTCGGCCGGGAGCGAGCTGTCGCATTTCGGGGAGGGGAGCGATTCGGCCAGCATGATGTACGTCGCGAAAAAGACCGTCTCGGGAATCGAGTTCGTCCCCATCTTCAAGTACTCCGACCTGTTGCAAAAGTACAACGAGCGGCTGCGCTTCACGGATTTCTTCGTCCTACGCGAGGATGCCGCGCGTCTTGGACGCTGACGGGGCATTGCGCGCCCACCCCGCATCCGTTACCGTGGCCGCACTATGAAACCCTCCGCCCTCGCGGCCTTCCTCGGCGCGGCCCTCGTCGCGCTCGTCGCGTTCCTGTTCGTACGAATCGCCCCTCCGTCGGAATCCGCGCTGCCCGCCTCCCTTCGCGCCAACGCGGCGCAGATGCTTGCCCTCACGAACCGCCTGGAGGTGGAACAAGGGAGCGTGCGGCTCACCCGCGTCGACGGGGAGGTGGTCGAAGTGGCGGCAGAGGCGCGGGTCGGGATCGGGGACCGCATCGAGGTTTCCACGGACGGCCTGGCGACCATCCGCTGGTTCGACGATTCCGTGAGCCGGCTTTCCGGCGGCACGGATATGCGCGTCACGGCCGCGGATTACGCGCCGCTCGATCCCAGCGAGACGCACGTACGCTTCGAGCTCACCGCCGGGACCGTGTGGTCGAAGGTCGCGGGACTCGTGGACGACGCCTCCTCGTTCGAGGCCGCTTCCGGCTCGGTGGTGGCCGGCGTGCGCGGGACCGCGTTCAATTTCGCGGTGGACGGCCCGCTCGTGCGGGTGGAAGCGGTGGAACATGCGGTGAGCGTCCGTGCCGCGGACGCTCCCGTATCCGTGCTCACCCGCGGCAAGGCCGCGCAGGCAGTGGACGGCTCATCCGCCCGCGCCCTCTCCGTGACGTCCTTCAAGGCCTCCGACGCCTGGCACGCGCGCAACAAGGCCGCGGACGCCAAGGAAGGGGAAACGCTCAAGCGCTTGGTACTCGCGCGCCTGCGCGCGCGCGTGGGCGCCATGCCCGGGGAAACGGGATGGGAGGAGAAGCAACGCGAGATTGCCCTTGCCGTCGGCGCGGAAGACCCTGCCGCGCGCGCCAAGGCGCTCATCGCGGCGGCCCGATTGCGCGCCGCCGAGTCCGTGCTCGCGCTCGTCGAGGGGACCGGGTCGCGCGGCGCGGTGGAGGCCGCCTTCGTGCAGGGCGACGAGGCGATCACCGCGGTGAACGCCGCGGTCACGGACGAGGGAGAACGCGCGCGCCTCCTGCAGTCCCTGCGCGCGGAAATCAAGCTGCTGGGCCGCGCGCTCGAGCAGGCGCTTCCCGACGACGAGGCGCTGTACGCGGCCAAGGAACGCCTGCGTGACAGGACCTGGGCGCTTGCCGAGGACGCGCAGGAATGCGAACGCCTCACGGCCTTGCACAACCGCGCCAAGCTCTTCGAGCTGCAGGACGCGCTCCTGGGGGGCTGGACGGACGCCTGTTCCATGACCGCGGAGGTCGACTCCCTGCGCGACTATGCCCTGGAGGACGCGCCGTTCGCCACGCTCCTTGAGGCGTTCCTCGCGGACGCCAAGCGCTTGTGCCCGCGACGGGCGCCGATCCTCTCGGCGCTTCCGGCCCCCGTCGTGTCCGCGCCGGTCCCGCTCCCCGCGCCCGAGGAACCGTCCGTCGTGTCCGCGCCGCTTGAACCCGTGAACGGGCAAGCCGTCATGCCTGCCGACCAGGACGCCGGAGGGAAGCCCTCCGCCTACTGAACCGTATGAGCAAGCAGGGCGTCCGACGGCTCGCGTTCTGGGCCGCCGCATCCGCGGCGGCCTTCGCGCTCCTGTGGCTTGCCGCGCGCGGCGGCGCGCTCGAGCAGGCGCACCTTTCGATATCCAACCTCCTGTTCCAGGGCCGCGAGGGACGCGCGGCCCCGTTCATCGTGCTGGTGGCCATCGATGACGCCTCGCTTGCGCGCCGGAGCATGGGGGAGCAGGGGACCCTGCGGTTTGGCAAGGCCGAGTACGCGCGCGTGGTGGACGCGCTCGCGGACGCGGGCGCCGCCGCCGTCGGCGTGGACGTCATCCTAAGCGAGGCGAGCGCCGAAGCGGACGTGCGCGCGCTCGTGGACGCGCTCGCGCGGCACCCCAACGTGGTGCTGGCCGCCATGCCCGGCGTCATGGGCGCTGGCGCGCTGCTTCCCTTGCCCGCGATCGCGAGCGCGGCCGAGGACCGGTTGGGGAGCGTGCTGTTCCGGCCCGACGCGGACAATACGGTGCGCCGCGTGATCGCGCTCACCGGCGACATGGCGGTCCCCGAGGCCTTCAGCGTGGCCGTGCTGCGCGCGGCGCTTGGGGCGAGCGAGCGCGCGCAGGCAACCGTTCCAGGGCCCTACGAGATCACCTCCCGATCCGTGCGCCTGGGACGCGTGCGCGTCCCGAGCGTGCGCCTCCCCCTCGACGAACGCGGCCGATTCGTCTCGGATTTCTTCGGGCCGCCCGGCAGTTACCGCACCATCTCCTTCGCCGACGCGCTCGACGGGCGGCTCGTGGACCGCGCCGGGCAGAGCGTGGACCTTACGGGCGCCATCGTGCTCGTGGGGGAGATGGGGACCGCGATCCACGACGAGCAGTACGTCCCGTCCTCGGCGGGGGCGCGGATGAGCGGGGTGGAGATCCATGCCAACGCCATCCAGACCATGCTCGAGGGGTCTTACCCGCGCGAGGCGTCGCCCGCCGCGCACGCGGCCATGGCCGCCGCCGTCTTCGCGCTCGCGCTCGCCGCCTTCCTCCTGCTCGCGCCCCGTCCCGCCGCCGCGCTCCTTGCCGCGGCGTTCGCGCTGTTCACGGCATCGGTTTGGATCGCCATCGAGCGCGGCGTCGTCTTGCACACCGTCTTCCCGCCGCTCGCGCTCGTCGGCGCGTTCGTGTGCGCGTTCTCGTTCCGCTACGCCGACGAGGCGCGGCTCTCGGCGCGCATCCGCCGGCTGTTCGGCATGTACGTGAGCCCGCACGTGGTGCAGGAGCTCGTGGAACGCCCGGAGCTCGTGGTGCGCGGCGGGCGCAAGCGGACGGTGACGGTCCTGTTCTCCGACATCGCCGGGTTCACCTCCATCGCCGAGCGCACGGACGCCTCGGAGCTCGTGGAGCAGCTCAACGAGTACCTCGACGCGATGAGCGCGGTCGTCTACCGCCACGACGGGACCGTGGACAAGTACATCGGCGACGCGGTGATGGCGTTTTGGAACGCGCCGCTCCCCCAGGAGGATCATGCCGCGCGCGCCTGCCTCACGGCGCTCGATTCGCTCGCCGCGCTCGACGATCTCAACGCGCGCCGCGCGCGCCGAGGCCAGGATCCGCTGCATGCGCGGTTCGGCATCAATACCGGGGAGATGGTGGTGGGCAACGTGGGCGCCGTGAACCGGTTCGACTACACGGTGATCGGCGACGCCGTGAACCTGGGCGCGCGGCTGGAGGGCGCCAACAAGGCGTACGGCACGCGCATCCTCGTGTCCGAGGCCACCTACCTCGCCGCCAAGGGGGCGGTCGAAGGACGGGAAGTGGACCTGCTGGCCGTGAAGGGGAAGGCCAAGAGCGTGCGCGTCTACGAGGTCATGGGCCGCGCCGGAGCCTTGTCGGAACGCGCGCAGAAGGTGAAGGCGTTCTTCAGCGAGGCGCTCGCCTCCTATCGCGCGCGCGACTGGGACGAGGCCGAGGCGCTCCTGCGGAAGGCGCTCTCGATCGCGCCTGACGACGGAGTGTCGGCGTGCTACCTCGAGCGCGTGCGCGTGTTGCGCGTGGACCCGCCCGCTTCGGATTGGGACGGGTCGTTCCACGCCAAGGAGAAATAGGGTATCCTGCGCGCACGAGTCCGCGCGCTGGTGCGCGGCCCCCGAGGTGTCCCGTGCCCGAACCCCACGATCCTTCCGACCTTCCTCCTCCGCATGCCCCTGCCGCCCAGGCGACCGTCTGGGTCCCGCCGGAGTCCGACGTCACGCGCGAGGCCCGGCTGCGCGGCGTCCATTGGGTCGTCGTCGCGGCAGAACGCTGCCGGGGGCGCACCAACAAGGTGGCGAAATTCGCGTCTCTGCGCGCGCAACGGCGCGCCTGACCCCCTTCCTCTGCCGTGCGGCTCCTGTTGCAGGAGCCGCTTTTTTGTGCGAACCTGCGTCGTTCCCCTATGGCAGAAAGCAAGCGCAAAGTCCTTCTCGGCATGAGCGGCGGCGTGGATTCGTCCGTGGCCGCGGCGTTGCTTTTGGGACAGGGGTACGAAGTGATCGGCGCGTTCATGAAGAACTGGAGCGACTGCGAGTGGCGGAGGGATATGCGCGACGCCGCGCGCGTGGCGGCGCAGCTCGGCCTCCCGTTCGTGACGTTCGATTTCGAGAAGGCGTATCGGGAGTTGGTGGTGGATGAGATGTTCCGCGAGTATGCATCTGGGCGCACGCCGAATCCTGACGTCCTATGCAACCGCTTCGTGAAGTTCGACCTGTTCGTGCGCGAGGCCGATCGGCTTGGGTGCGACTTCATCGCGACCGGGCACTATGCCCGGACATACCAACTCCCAAATACCAAATACCAGCTCCTTCGTTCCACGGACGCCAACAAGGATCAGACGTATTTCCTCTGGGCCATCGATCCGAACGTCCTGTCGCGCGTGCTGTTCCCGTTGGGTGAGATGGCCAAGCCGCAGGTTCGCGAGCGAGCGAGGGAGTTGGGGCTCGCGACGGCGGACAAGCCGGACAGCGTCGGGATCTGTTTCGTCGGGGAAGTGGACATGAAACAATTCCTTGTTCAAAGGATTCCACAGGTCCCGGGGAAGATCGTCACCTCGGACGGGAAGGAAGTCGGCATCCACGACGGATTGCCGTTCTACACGATCGGCCAACGCGAGGGACTGAAGATCCCGATGGGAGAGCCGTACTACGTCGTGGAGAAACGGATGGAGACGAACGAACTGGTGGTCGGGAGCGCGTTCCATCCCGGCCTGTTCAAGAAGGAAACGACGGGGATCCGCCCGAATTGGTTCCGCAAGCCGGCGGGGAAGACGCGCGTGCTCGTTCGCCTGCGCCACCGCGCCCCGCGCGTGCCGTGCGAAATCGAACCGTTGCCCGATGATCGGGTCCGCATCGCATTCGACGAGCCGCAGCGCGCGGTCACGCCGGGCCAGTCCGCCGTCTTCTACGCCGGGGACGAGGTCATCGGCGGGGCGATCATCGAGTGAGGCCGTACCAGGCGAAGAACGCGGCTCCGGCCCCGGCGGACGGGTCGAACGGGATCGCGCGGATCGAAAGGGATGGCGCTTCGGTGACTTCCTGCGCCGAGGCGCTGATGAACGTCCTCCCGTCGGACAGGAAGACGGCGACCGGTCCCTCGACCGGCGCGATGTCCACCCGGTCCTCGAAGTTGTAGTAGGTGATCGCCAACGTCCCAGCGGTGGAGATGCGGCTCTCGCTTTCCTTAGTGACGATGCCGAATCCAGCCGTATCTGCCGAAATGGTGGCAGCCACGCGTCCGGTCCGCACGGTGACGGCGAGGTCCGACGGGATAAGGCTTGTCAATTCCACCAGCGTACGTTCATCCATGCCGAATCTCACTCCGTCCGCGGTCAGTTCCAGACGTGTATCGTCGGAAGTGGCCAACACCTCACCTCGGACAAGAGTATCTCCGACCACCAATGCGCGCGAACGTCCGGCCGCGTCCGCCGTCGCCTCACCCTCGATCCTCGAGACGACGAGTGAAAGCGGTTTCTCGGCCTCCCCCGCGCCTCCGGCCCACGGGAATCCGAACCTGGCCCCGACGAGCAGGCTGGCAATCAAAAATCCCGACAGCGCGACAGGAATGAGGGTCTTCCGTTCCATGGCCTTATGGTAGCATGGAGTATCACCCATATACCCAAATATGCTGCTCGAATTCTACGGCAAGGAATGCCCCCACTGCGTGAAGATGATGCCCCTTGTGGATACGTTGATTTCCGAGGGGTTCGACATCAAGAAGCACGAGACCTGGCACGACGAGGCCAATGCCGAGCTGATGAAGACGTTCGACAAGGGGCTGTGCGGCGGCGTGCCGTTTTTCTACAACACGGAGTCCAAACAGTTCATCTGCGGCGAGGCGGACGAGAAGACGCTGCGGGATTGGGCCGCGGGGAAAAAGGTGTGAGGACGTTCGCCGCCATCGCGGCGATCTTGCTTGCGGGCGCCGGGTGCGTTCCGACGGTTTTTCCTCTGCGTACCCCGGCCGAGGAAGCGGCCGCGCTCCTCGTGCGCGCGGGTTCCACGATCACGCTGAGCGAATCCCCGCTCGGGCTCGCGGGGGATTGGTTCCAGGCGTTCGGACATGGGAACACGCGTGTAGTGACGCTCGAACGCTGGGAGCTGCCGCACGCGTCGTTGCGTTGGGTGAGCGAGGAAAAGATCGAGACCGAGGCGTCCAAGCGGGCGCGCGAGGCCTTCGAGGCGTTGCCGCCCGCGCCCGTGGGCGAAATCGCTCCCAAACCGCCGGAGCCCGCGTACGACGCCGTCACCCGAGCAGGGGAGGCGCACGCCGATGATCTGGATGACGGGGACGGGTTGCTTCTCCCGGCCGCGTGGACGGAGGGAGAGGACGTGAGCCGCGACGGACGGACGTTGCTTTGGTTGTCTCGTGCGCAATACGACTCGCTTGTCGCGACGCGCGTCGCGACGGTACGGTTCGGGCTGTTCGACGAGGAGCTCGCCGGCGCGTACGAGGCGCTCGCCGGGTTCAAGTCGTTCATCGAGTCGCTCAATAAGGACGCGCCGTCTTCCACGGGCAAACCGGATTTCGACGCCATGCACGCGGATGAGCAATGGGGAGAGTACCGGCTCAAGGTGGACGGGGAAGAGATTTCGGTACGGACCGTGCAGGCTGGCAATTGGTTCGCCCGTATCGTTGTGCTCGCGAATCCGGAGAATCCGTTGGTGCTCCAGGTGAAGCTCACCCCGGCCGCGTACGGCCCGGACGCGCTGCTTTCGCCAGCCACGGCATTCGCCCGATCGTTCGGGTACGAGGTCGTGTCCATCACCACGAAATAGGCTACAATCTGGCCGTATGACGAAGGCCGAGGCCAAGGCCCGCATCGCGGAGCTCCGGAAGGCCATCGACAAATATCGCTACGAATACCACGTGCTCGATAGAGCCACGATTTCTGATGCCGCGCTCGATTCGCTCAAGCACGAGCTGTACGCGCTCGAACAGGAGCATCCCGACCTCATCACGCCGGATTCCCCGACGCAGCGCGTCGGCGGGAAAGCGCTCGCGAAGTTCGCAAAGGTCACCCACCGCCGGCCCATGCTGTCCATGGAGGACGTGTTTTCCCCAGAAGAATTCGCCGCCTGGTCCGCCCGTATAGAAAAGCTCACCGAGCATACCAACTCCCAACTCCCAACTCCCTATTTCTGCATGCCCAAGGTGGACGGGCTCGCGCTGTCCATCGTGTATGAAGATGGCCTGTTGAAGTCCGCCGCCACCCGTGGGGACGGCAAGGTCGGCGAGGACGTCACCCAGAACGTGAAGACGATCGACTCGGTCCCATTGCGTTTGCGCTCCCCGATGGGGGTGAAGCTCCCCAAGACGCTCGAGGTGCGCGGCGAGGTATACATGCCCGTGAAGGAGTTCGACGCGTACAACCGCAAGATGAAGAAGGAAGGGAAGGAGCCGTTGGTGAACCCGCGCAACGCCGCGGCCGGGAGCGTGCGCCAGCTCGATCCCACGGTCACGTCGGAGCGTCCGCTCGCGTTCATCGCGTGGGACCTGGTGGACGACCTCGGCCAGGCGCGCCAGCACGAGGAATGGGAGCTGTTGCGCGAGATGGGGTTCAAGGCCGCGCAGGCAAAGCTCTGCCGGAGCGTGGAGGAAGTCGAGGCGTTCTGGAGGGCGCTGCAGGAAAAGCGCGACACGATGGGATTCTGGATCGACGGCATGGTGGCGCGCGTGGATGACAACGCGCTGTACGCCTCGCTTGGCGTGGTCGGCAAGACCCCGCGCGCGCTCGTGGCCTGGAAGTTCCCGGCGGAAGAGGCCACCACGGTCGTGAAGGACATCGCCTGGTACGTGGGTCGCACGGGCGCGCTCACGCCCGTGGCCGTCGTGAATCCCACGTTCGTGGCCGGCACGACCGTGCAGCACGCCTCGCTCCACAACCTCGACGAGATCGAGCGCCTCGACGTGCGCGTGGGCGACACGGTGATCCTGTACAAGGCCGGGGACATCATCCCGAAGGTGAAGGGAGTGTTGATGGAGCTCAGGCCCGCAGGGTCGCAGGCGACGAAGGCTCCCAGGAAGTGCCCGGTATGCAAGACGGACGTGGTGCGTCGAGAAGGCGAGGTGGCGATCGTCTGCCCCAACAAGCGCTGCCCGGCGCAGGACCGCGAGAACGCGCTCCACGCCGCGCGCGCCTTCGACATCGAGGGGCTGGGTCCGCAGACCGTCTCGCAGATGCTCGAGCAGGGGCTTGTCAAGTCCGCGGCGGATTTGTTCGCGCTCAAGGTCGACGACCTGCTCAAGCTCGAAGGGTTCGCGGACGTCTCGTCGAGGAAGCTCGTCGAAGCCATCAAGGCGAAGACGCGCATCCCGCTCGACAGGTTCATCCTCGCGCTGGGCATCCGCAACGTGGGCGAGGAGACCGCGCGCGACCTCGCGTCGCATTTCGGCTCCCTCGAAGCGCTCATGGCCGCGAGCGAGGAGGCGCTCACCCAGGTGCCCAACATCGGCCCGGTGGTGGCGACGAGCGTCCTCGAGTGGTTCGCGGACAGCGACAACCGCGACCTCGTCGCGTCGTATCGGAAGAACGGGATCGTCGTCGGGACGGGGGAGAAGCGGGCCGTGAGCGGCGCGTTCGCCGGCAGGACGGTCGTCATCACCGGCACGTTGTCGACGTTGAGCCGCGACCAGGCCAAGGAGGCCGTGCGCGCCGCGGGCGGCAAGGCCGGCGAGAGCGTGAGCAAGAAGACGGACTTCGTGCTGGTAGGCGAGAACCCCGGCTCCAAGGCTGACGATGCCAAGCGCCTTGGGATATCCATCTTGTCGGAAGCCGATTTCCTCCGTATGCTTCGCAAATCCTGAGGCCTTCATGCCTGCGGCCTAACGCCTTCCTATGCCCATCACCCCCGAGGAAATCCGCCATCTCGCCTCGCTCTCGCGATTGAAGATCGACGAGGACGACGTGGAAGCGTACGCCAAGGACCTGGATGCGATCGTGGGGTACGTCGACAAGCTGCGCGAGCTCGACACGGAGGGCGTGCCCGAGATGGCGCACGTGGAAGACCTGGCGAACTCCCCGCGCGAGGACGTGGTGGAGGGATGCGACCAGGCGACGCGTGACGCGATGCTCTCCGCGTTCCCGCGCCGGGAAGGGGATCTGCTTGCCGTGAACGCGGTGTTCGTGGATCGAACCGACTGATATGGGCGCCACGGACATGACGCTGCGCGAGGCGGCCGCGAGAATGGCGGCAGGCGAACGGTCGAGCGAGGAGCTCGTTCGGACGTCGCTTGGACGCATCGCGGCCGTGAACGAAAAGGTGAACGCCGTCCTTGAGGTCGACTCCCATGCGATCGACGCCGCGCGCGACATCGACCGCCGGCGCAAGGAGGGCGAGGAACTCGGCCCGCTCGCGGGGATCCCGGTCGCGGTGAAGGACAACATCCTGGTGCGCGGGTGGCGCGCGAGCGCGGGCTCCAGGATCCTGGAAACCCACACGGCCGCCTACGACGCGACGGTGATCGCGCGGCTGCGCGAAGCGGGAGCGATCCCGGTCGCGCGCACGAACATGGACGAGTTCGCGATGGGATCCTCGACGGAATCCTCGCATTTCGGTCCCACGAGGAATCCGTGGGATCTCGACCGGGTCCCTGGAGGCTCTTCGGGCGGATCGGCCGCGGCGGTCGCTTCGGGGATGGTGAGCGTCGCACTGGGATCGGACACGGGCGGGTCTGTGCGCCAACCGGCGTCGTTGTGCGGCGTGGTCGGGCTGAAGCCCACCTACGGGCGCGTGTCGCGCTATGGCCTCATCGCGCTCGCCTCCTCGCTCGACCAGGTGGGCCCGTTCGCCCGCACCGTGGAAGACGCGGCCATCCTCATGCGCGCGATCGAGGGAGAGGACCCGCGCGACGCGACCACGGTGGGCCCGCTCGAGACGTACGTCCCGGAGCTCGACCAGCCGTCGGTGAAAGGGCTGCGCATCGGGTTGCCTAAGGAATATTTCGTGGAAGGGATGGACCCGCGCGTGAAGGCGGGCGTGATGGATGCCGTGCGCGCGATGGAGGCCGCCGGCGCGACGGCGGAAGAGGTGTCGCTCCCGCACGCCCGATACGCGCTCGCCACCTACTATCTCGTGATGCCGGCCGAGGCGAGCTCCAACCTCGCGAGGTTCGACGGCATCCGTTACGGCTACAGCGCGGGGACGCCGTCCTTGCGCGAGACATATGAGATGAGCCGCGGGGAAGGGTTCGGCGAGGAGGCGAAGCGTCGGATCATGCTCGGCGCCCACGTGCTGTCCAAGGGGTACGCCGAGGCGTATTACCGCCAGGCGCTCAAGGCGCGCACGCTCATCCGCCGCGATTTCGACGAGGCGTTCAAGACGGTGGACGTGATCGCGACCCCGACCTCGCCGTGCGCGGCCTGGAGGATGGGCGAGAAGTCGGCGGATCCGCTCACCATGTACCTCGCGGACATCTACACGATCAGCGCGAACCTCGCCGGCATCCCGGCCCTCTCGCTCCCGTGCGGGTTTTCCGACGGCCTTCCGATCGGGTTGCAGCTCATGGGCCGGCCGTTTTCCGAAGCGACGCTCTTCCGCGCCGGCATGACGTATCAATCGCTCACCACCTGGCACACGCTGACGCCGACCCTGTGACGCACGCCCCCACGTTCCTCCATCGCCACCAACCATGGAAACGCCAGGTCGCCCTTGCCGCGTTCCTGGGGCAGATCGCGCTCGCGGTCGGGTTCTGGACGGAGATGGTCTCGGTCCCCGACCCGTCGACCGAATGGTTCCTTGGATACCTCGCGCTCCTCGCAGCCGCCGCGATGTTCATCCCGTGGATCATATTCCGTTCCCTGGGGACCGAGCGTGTCGGATCCTACGAAGTGATGGCCGTCTCGGGGCTCGTCGCCGGATGGGCGGGTACGTTCGGGCTGTACCGCGCAGGATTGGGGTACGACACGGCGGTGCACGTGTTCTGCATGGCATTGTTCACCTTCGTGATGATGGACGGCATCTCCCGGCAGCACGGACCGCATCATCTCCCTGTGCTGGCCGCGATCGGCTTCGTCCTCGCCATGCTTGCCGGCGTCGGCAATGAACTGTTCGAATGGGCCGGGGACAGATTGTTCGGCACCATGATGTACGGGGAAGCCGGCCAACCGAATGATACCCAAATCGACCTGGTGGCGAACGTGGTCGGGTTCGTGGTCGGGGCCGTCGCCGCGTTCCATGTCAAGCGGGTATGATCCCCTACATCCAATTCATCTCGTTCCAGCTTGGTCCGCTCACGATCTACGTATGGGGGCTCATGGTGGCGCTCGGGATCCTGGTCGCCACGGCGCTCGGGGCGCGGGTCGCGAAACGGCGCGGGCTCGACGAACGGGTGATATGGGACCTGGCGTTTTGGGGAGCGGCCGGGGGATTCCTCGGCGCCCGGCTGGCACATGTCCTGCTCTACGCGCCGGAGCAATATGTCTCTGAACCCATCCGCATCCTCGCGTTGCGCGACGGCGGCTACTCGAGCCTCGGCGCGTTCGTGGGCGCCATCCTGGCTGGCGTGATCTACGCGCGCGTCAAACGCGCGGCGCTCGCCCCGTACGCGGACATCGCGGCGCTGTTCGTCCCGCTGGGCTACGGCATCGGCCGCATCGGCTGCTTCCTCATCCACGACCATCCGGGGACGGCCACGGATTTTTTCCTCGGCGTGAGATTCCCCGACGGCATCGTCCGACACGACCTCGGGTCGTACGAGGCGCTCAACGGGTTCGCGCTCGCGCTGTTGTTCCTTATCCTGTATCGGAGGAAGGCCCCGACGAAGATCTACGCCCCGCTGTTCCTCGTCTGGTACGGGTTCGCGCGATTCTTCCTCGACTTCCTGCGCGCCACCGACGGCGCCATCGTGGACGCGCGCTACGGGGGACTCACCCCGGCGCAATACCTGTCCGTCGCCATGTTCCTGTGGGGACTCTGGATGTTTCGCGACCGTTCCGGTAGCATGGCAGCTCGGAGGTAGACAGTGACGGAAGTGGTCATCATGTTCTGCGGCCCGTTCTACGGGCACAGGCCGTTCCATTACGGTCGCATCGACCGGGCGATCGCCCTCGCGAACGCCTTCCGCTGCCCGCTCGTCATCTGCGGGGACGGGACCGGAGGACGGGAGCTTGACGAATTCCAGGCGCGCTCGCGGGACGCCGGAGTGCCCATCACGGTCGCGCGGTACAACGGGAAGCGCAACACGCACGGCGACGCCATCAGCGCCGCGGCGGTCGTGGCGGCCGAGTTCCCGCGCACGGAAACCGCGTACCTGGTCACCGACTGGTACCACGTGCCGCGCGCGACGATCCGCCTCGCGCATCGGCTCCGTCGCCGCGGGTTCAGCCACGTGACCGTGATGCCCTCCCCGGTGTGGGATCACCTGCGCGACGGGCTGCGCCGCCTTCCCGGCGAGATGCTCGGTTCCTGGCACGCGCTCCTTCGCCTCCCGCAGCCGCCCAAGCGCTCGCGCTCCCTGCGGCACAGATCGCTCGCGAGGCGTCTCCTTGGCATCCGACGCGTCGGATGAACGCGAATCCCGCCGGTCCTCGGCGGGTTTTTCCTTGTCAAAAAACACCCCGTGCAGGTGCAGGGTGTTTTTTGGCGGAGAGGGAGGGATTCGAACCCTCGAACCCTTGCGGGTTGCACGCTTTCCAAGCGTGTGCACTAGACCGCTATGCGACCTCTCCGTGGCCTGTGTCGTGGCGAGAATATACCCGACGTTTGGTACCGAAGCAAGGGTCAGAGGATGAAAAAGGCACCCCAGGGCGGGATGCCATCGTCAGCGCGTTCCGTTTGAGGGCGCGTCCTTCGTCGGAAAGAAGGTCGCAAGCGTCTCGCGGAGCTTCCCGAGCACCAAGGGGCGGAATTCCGCCGCCGTCTCCGTCTTGAAGAACCGCGTCTTCCAGTTGTCGATCTTGCCAGCGGAATCGAGGTAGCCGCCGCCGATGACCTGGTCCTTGTATTCTTCGACAAGCTCGGCATCCCTGGTCTTGAGATAGAACAGCCGTTCACGCGGATTCGCCGGCCTCTCCTCCGTGATCTTCCAGAAGATGAGGAGAGTGACGTGCATGTTCACGTCGCCGACGATGACGCGCGTCTCAAGCGGTCGGTTCTCCGGACCCTTCGCCCGCAAGAGCAGCCATGCGAGTTCGTTCGAGAGCCCGCGATAGATCTTGGCAGTCTCCGGTTTCATCCCGAACATGACCGACATTTGATCCATCCGGATGGGAATGATGCGCATGCTACCTCCTTCACGACAGCGTGATGTCCGCGTCCTCGGGCATCGGCCGCCCGAGGAACGCCCAGTTGACGACCAGCGGCAGCTTGGCCGAAAGCATGCGCTGCCACTCCTCCGGCGTCTTGACGTCGAAGTAGAGCGTTTCCCAGCCGATAGGCTTCCCGTCGAGTCCGATGATGCCGCCGGCGGCCACGCGTTCGCGCCAGAGCGCGTGGAACTCGTCCTTGCGCGCGCGGATCTCCTTGTACCGCTCGCGCGGTGACTTCGGACGCTCCTCGAGGAGCACCCACAGGTGAAAGAGCGTCTCGTGGGGATTCACGTCGCCGATCACGAGGACCGGCTCCCGATTCTCCTCCTTGAACAGCAGCCAGTTGACATTGCCTTCCGGGGCCTTGAAGACCTCGGCGTCCTCGATCTCGAGCAGGCCTGGAAGGTCCTGCTTGCGTACGGCGACGACCCGCATCTCGTTCCTTTCTTCCTGCGCATGCAGGACGGGCCATCATGGCAGGAATCGCGGTTTCGGTCAACCTTTGGTATCCTCCATTCGTATGGACCGCTTCTTCCCAGGCCCCCTTGCTGACCGCGGATGGAACATCATGCGGCGGGCGGGATACGCCGAGCAAAAGGTGGTGGGGGGCGAGATCGGATTCACCCGACGGCTCCAGCAGACCCCGTTCCCTCGGCTTCACGCCTACATCGAGGAGCGTGACGGCGGGACGCGGGTGAGCCTGCACATCGACCAGAAGCAGCCGACCTACGGGGGGTCGCGCGCGCACGGGGGAGAATACGCTGGCCCGCTCGTCGAACGCGAGATGGAGCGCATCGCGGCGTTCTTCCGCCCAGCCGCGCAAGCCGCGCCAACGACGAGCTATCCCTCTCCTGATTCAGGAGAGGGCATGGGTGAGGTCTCGAAGGGAGGGTTCTTCTCCCGCCTGTTCGGATGAGCATGGGTTCCGCGCTTTCGGTGATCGCCATCGTCCTCCTGTTCCTGCTCATCGGCAGGTTGGCCGGCGTGGTGGTGTCGCGCGCACGCGCGCTCGGCACGCGATTGGGCATCGGGACGTTCTTTTTGGGAGTGCTGCTGGGGCTGTTCACCTCGGCGCCCGAAGCCGCCATCGCGATCAATGCCGCGGCCGCGCAGGCTCCGTCGTTGTCCGCGGGGAACCTGATCGGAGGGACTGCGGTGCTGTTCGGCCTCATCGCGGCGCTCCTTGCCATCCGCGCCGGGAAGCTCCCGGTGCATGAAGGGATCTCGGGGCTCGCCGCGGCCGGGGCGTATCTCCTCCTGCCCGTCATCCTGGCGCTGGACGGATCGCTTTCGCTCGTCGACGCGCTCGCGCTCGGGGCGGGGTACTTCGGCGTCCTCGTGCTGGTGTACGGCGCCTCGCGTCGCCAAGGGTTCGCGCTGCCCCATGTGCGGCTTACGGACGGATCTCCGCGCGACATCCTCGTGCTCATCGCCGCGACCGCGGCCATCGCGCTGTGTGCCGCGGCCGTGGTGCGCCTCACCGTCCCGCTCGCGGCCGCGTTCGGGATCCCCGAGCTCGTGATCGGCATCGTGGCCTACTCGCTGGGCACGAACCTGCCCGAGCTCATGATCGCCGCACGAGCGTCGAAGCGCCCGGACGCGCTTCCGGTCGCGACGTTGCTCGGCTCCGCGCTCGCGAACCCGTTCATGCTCGGCCTGCTCGCGCTCTCCGCGGACCGCCCGCTCGAGTTCCACGACGGGTTCCGCGCAGTCGCCGCCCTGTACGCCGCGATCGTGGCGCTGTTCTTCGTCTTCGCGCGCAGCGGCCGGCGTTTCCACCGTGGCGAGGGGATCGCGCTGTTCGCGCTCTACGTCGCGTTCGTCCTGTTCGCCTCGCGCGTCTCGTGACTCGACACGAGGGGACAGCTGGGGCACTCTTCGGCCATGGACCCCAAGGATGAGATCAAGCAGAAAACGGACATAGCCGAGCTCATCGCCGGCTATGTCACGCTGAAACCCGCCGGGATGGCGAGCTTCAAGGGGCTGTGCCCGTTCCACGCCGAGAAGACCCCGTCGTTCCACGTCTCGACCGACAAGCAGATCTGGCATTGCTTCGGCTGCTCGGAAGGGGGCGACTGCTTCTCGTTCCTCATGAAGATCGAGGGGATGGATTTTCCGGAGGCGCTTCGGCATCTGGGCGAAAAGGTGGGGGTCGAGGTGAAGCGGTTCGATTCGGCGGCGACCAACGACCGGCAGAGACTCATCGCGGTGAACGAACTGGCCGCCAGGTTTTTCCGGAAGGTCCTGTCTGATTCACCCGCCGCGGAAAAAGCGAGGAGTTATGTCGCGCAACGTGGGATCCCCGAAGACCTTCTGGACAAATTCGGCATCGGCTACGCGCCGGATTCCTGGGACACGTTGTCGCTTTTTTTGGCGAAGAAGGGATATCGCGAAGGGGACGGCGAGCACGCCGGTCTCACGCAGCGGCGCAAACAAGGGAGCGGCACGATCGATCGGTTCCGGAATCGCCTGATGATCCCGCTGCGCGACCAGCACGGCAACACCGTGGGTTTCACCGGCCGCGTCCTTCTTCCCGCGCTTACCAACCCCCAACTCCCAAATACCACCTCCCAAGACGGCCCCAAGTACATGAACACCCCCGAGACCGCCCTGTATCGCAAAGGGGAGATCCTGTTCGGCCTCGACCTCGCCAAGCAGGCGATCAAGCGCGCCGGATACGCGATCGTGGTGGAAGGGAACCTGGACGTGGTCGCGTCGCACAAGGCCGGGGTCGAGAACGTGGTGGCGAGCTCGGGA
>MGDT01000007.1:120647-143594 GCA_001791045.1 Candidatus Uhrbacteria bacterium RIFCSPHIGHO2_01_FULL_63_20
CTCCTCAAGCGCTTCACGGACACGATCGTGTTCTCGTTCGATCGCGACGCGGCCGGGTTCAAGGCCGCGCAAAAAGGGATCGCGCTCGCCCGCGCGCAAGGATTCGACGTGCGCGCCACCGTGCTCCCGTCCGAGGCAGGAAAGGATCCGGACGAAGCGGTGCAGAAAAACCCCGAGCTGTGGCGCGCGGCGGCAGGGAAGAGCGTGCCCATCATGCAGTTCACGATCGAACGCGCGGTCGCGGGCCGCGACCTTGGCAACGTGGACGAGAAGCGTGCGGTCTCCGCGATGCTGCTTCCTGAATTGAAGCTCATCACGGACGTCGTGGAACGAGAGCATTGGCTGCAAACCGTCGCGGATCTGCTGCGGACGGATATCGGCGCCCTGCGTAATTCCATAGCGGGCGGCGTTGGGCAAGGGTCATCTGTCATTGCGAGGAGGCCGCAGCCGACGAAGCAATCTCCCGGTGAGATCGCTTCGTCGCCTTCACGGCCTTCGACAAGCTCAGGCAATAAGGCTCCTCGCAATGACAAAAAGGAAGAAACCTCCGCTCGCATCCTGGTCGGACTCGCCTCGCAGGACGCCAAGGCCTTCAAGCTGGTGCACGACGCCAAGCTCGCGCCCGACATGATGCCCGAGCCCTGGGCCACCCTTTACAGCCTTTTGGGCGAAGAGTATCATCGCGTGCAGACAGACCCTCCGGATCCAAGGCCTCTTTTCGGCCGCCTCCGTTCCCGCCTCGAAGCGCAAGCGCAGCACATGGCCCTCGTGCCGGTGCTCGATCTCTCCGCGCTCGAAGCCGAACAGCTCCTCGCGAGCGTGGCGCCCAAGGACCTGCCGGGCCAGGTCACCGAACTCGTCCGCACCCTCGTCGCAGCCGATGCCAAGCGCCGGCGCAAGACGATCGAGGAGGACATCCGGCGCGCGGAACGCGTCGGCGACCACGCGACCGTGGAGCGTCTCATCATTGAGCTCACATCGCTTCGGTAATCCCAGACACCTGGCTCAAGCCAGGGCTTTCCGGGTTCCTGCGGCATTTTCGTATGAACGCGAAGAAGGCGAAGAAACACGCGCGCAAGCTCCTCCACGCCAAGAAGCACGCCAAGCCGTCGAAGAAACCGGCCAGGAAGGCCGCGCCTCCCCCCAAGGCGAAGTACGTGCGCGCCAAGCCCCCCGAGCCCGACGTGATCGAACGGATGATCAAGAAGGGGCAGTCGCGCGGGTTCATCACCGAGAACGAGGTGCTGTTCACGTTCCCTGACGTGGAGGATTACCTCGATTCGTACGAGGAATTCCTGGACCGGCTCGACAAGGTCGGCATCCACTTCATCGAGATGAAGGAAGGGGTGCTCGGCCGCGACAAGGATCGCGATGACGTGTATGACAAGATCCGCGTCAGTCACGACAAGGAGGCGAAGAAGGAGAAGAAAGGCGGCCTCTCGGACACGGGCATCCCGGAGCTCACGCAAGACTCGATCCAGATGTACCTGCGCGAGATCGGCAAGATCCCGCTCCTTACCGGCGAACAGGAAGTCGCGCTCGCCAAACGCAAGGAACGCAACGAGAAGGAGGCCGAACGGCGCCTCATCGAGGCGAACCTGCGATTGGTGGTGTCCATCGCCAAGAAGTTCGTGGGCAAGCAGATGTCGCTCCTCGACCTCATCCAGGAAGGGAACATCGGGTTGTTCCGCGCGGTCAAGAAGTTCGAATACCGCAAGGGCTACAAGTTCTCCACCTACGCCACCTGGTGGATCCGCCAGGCCATCACGCGCGCGCTCGCCGACCAGAGCCGCACCATCCGCATCCCGGTCCACATGGTGGAGACGATCAACCGGTTCATGCAGGTGGAGCGCCAGCTCATCCAGGACCTGGGCCGCGAGCCGCTTCCCGAGGAGATCGCCGCGGAGATGAACGAGCCGCTCGACAAGGTGCTGCACATCCGCCGCATCAGCCAGGACACCGTGAGCCTCGAGACGAGCGTGGGCGAGGACGACGAGGACAGCAAGCTCGAGGACTTCATCGAGGACACGAAGACGATCTCGCCTGACCGCGCCGCGGCCCGCGAGCTGCTGCGCGACTACGTGCGAGAGGCGATGCGCGAGCTCTCCCCGCGCGAGCAGAAGATCCTCGAGATGCGCTTCGGCCTCACCGACGGGGTCAGCCACACCCTCGAGGAGGTGGGCAAGGAATTCGACGTCACCCGCGAGCGCATCCGCCAGATCGAGGCCAAGGCGCTCGAGAAGATCCAGCAGCACCAGCTGATCGCGAAATTGAGGGATTACTAGTGCGTAGTTGGTAGTGCGTAGTGCGTAGGTAAACGGGGTGCAACGGTGCACTCCGTTTTGGTATATACTTCTGAAAGGTCGAGCGAATTCCTGCTGCCATATGAACGAAAAGGAGGTGATCGTCCAAGCAAAGACGGACCCCGAAGCCTTCGGCCGGCTGTACGACGCGTACTACCAGCCGATTTTCGGCTTCCTGTACAAGCGCACGGGCAACGCCGAGGTGGCCAAGGACCTCGTCAGCGAGACCTTTTTCCAGGCGCTCAAGAACATCCGCCGCTACGAGTGGCGCGGGAAGCCGTTCAAGAGCTGGTTGTTCGCGATCGCGGCGGCCCAGGCCGGGACGTATTTCCGGCAAAAGACCAGGATGCTCGCGATCACCACCGATCAAGCCCCCGACGTGGTGGCCGATGACCTGTATCGCCCCGACGCGAGCGCTCTGTCCGACGAGGCCGAACGCGAGGCGAAGCTGGACGCGAGCCTGGTGCGCCGATTGCTCGGGAAGCTCAACCAAAAGCAGCAGACCATCCTGAACCTGCGTTTTTTCAACGAGGCCACGGTGCCCGAGATCGCCGCGACCCTCGGGATGAAAGAGGGAACGATCAAATCGCACATCCACCGCGCGCTGAATAAATTGCGCGGGCTCGTCGTGGCCGAGAAGGAGAAGGCCGCGGCGAAGGACGAAACGTATGTCGCTGGACGAGAAACGCACGCTCGAAGCGCTGCTCACGCGCATCGGCTCTGAACCGGCGCCGCTGGACGCCGCGCATTTCTATCGGCTCCGCCGGGCGCTGCTTTCTTCCGATTATTTCGAGCAGCACCGCACGGCCGAGGCCGTGGCCGAATGGATGCTCTCCGCGAGCACCGCGCTCGCGACCGGAGCCGTCGCGGTCGCCGTGGTGGTAAGCGTGCGCGTGTCCGTGTTGCGCCCCACCGCCATCGCCGCCGCGCCGACGACACGCCCGGTGCAGGCCGCCTCCGAGCGCCTGCTTCCGGATGGAATCACCTTGGCCGACATGGGCGAGGCGTGGCACTCCGTGATCAAGCTCACGTCGGCCCGCTAGCGTTCCTCCGTGGGGCGGCATTTGGTATGATGTGGGAAACACATCATTTTTTCGTTATGGCGGATACACGCCTCAAGCCCATCGGCGAACTCCTGCGCGCGAGCTGGGCGCTGTTCAGCGAGCGGTTCATCTCCCTGGCCGCCCTGTCGTTCATCGGCGCGGTCGCCGGAATGCTTGCGGCCGGCGCCGTTCTTTTCGCGGTCGGCGGTTCGGCGCTCCTCGACCAGCTGACGGCGTTACAGGGCAACGTCGGGGAAATCGATCTCGCGTCTCCAGCTATCGTCGTCGGGGTGATCCTGTCCCTGCTTGTGGGGCTTCTGGTCTCCGGCTGGCAGTATGCAGCGGTCGGCCGCGCCGCGCTCGCCACGCACCCGGCCTCGTTCATGGATACGGGCCGCGCCGCGCTGAAGGACGCGCTCCCCATGTTCGTCGTTCTGCTCCTGACGTTCTTCGCGATCATGCTCGGGTTCGCCGTGTTCTTCTTTCCCGGAGTGTACGTGCTTATCGCCGTCGCCTTCGTGGTGCAAGTCGCCCTCGCCGAAGGGAAACGGGGGCTTTCCGCGTTGCGGCGCAGCCGCGATCTCGTGCGCGGGTATTGGTGGGCGATTTTCGGGCGTTACCTGGCGATCGTGGCGCTCATCGTCATCGCGCGAAGCATCCTGTCCACGGCCTTTGGCGCCGCAGGGCAGGACGCGTCGGATTGGTTCGAATCGCTGTTCGACATCCTGGTGTTTTTCCCGTTCTGGATCTGCCTGGACACCGTCCTGTATCGCGAGCTCGTGGCCATCAAAGGGAAATAGTCATCAACGAAAAGACCGCCCCGACGGGCGGTCTTTTCGTGCTCCCTGCGTACGGAATTGGCGATGAAGCAATGGGACAAGGTATCCCTGGGCTCCCATGCCGCGACCACGGTCGCGACGGTTTTGAGCCCGCCAATTCGTTTGGCCAATACGTATCGCAGCGGAGCAATCCAAGCATAGCATCCGCGGGGAAAAAAGACGACAAGCGGGTCTCGTCTCCTGTCCGGGAGCATCTCCTCAACGCGGGAGCGACACGCGCCCGCGGGACAGGCGCGCGAGCTTGTCCGCGACAAGGCGCGACACCATGGCCGCGATCCAGGCGCGGTCGAGCGCGCCGTCGTATCCTGGATCGATCGCTTCGCCCAGGCGCGCGAGCGGGAATCCGCCGGGCCGGCCGGCGAGCTTCAGGATCCGTCCGCGGTAGATGCGGTCCGGATGCAGCTTGTTCCGATGGCGGGATTCGTTGGTCTTGGCGACGGAACGCTTAGGGACGCGAACCTTGCCGGAAAGGAATTTCGGGGCGGCCGGACAGAGGGACCGCATCGGACAGACGGCGCAATTCGGCGTTTTCTTGCACACGACGGTCGCGAGGTCGAACAGCGCCTGCGGGACGTCGTAATACCGTCCGCGTTCAGGCAGGAACTCGTCCGCAGCCTTCTTGATACGATCATCCTGTTTTGGTGAAGGGAAGGGGATGCCAAGCAGAAGTCGTCCGAGCACTCGTCTGACATTGGTATCGACCGGCATCGTGCGCTCATGAAGCGAAAAGGCCGCGAGCGCCGCGGAGGTATACGGACCTACCCCTTTCAGCTCCAGCCATTCAGCTTCGGTACCTGGGAGTTGGTATTTGGGAGCTGGGGGGTTGCCGACGATTTGACGGGCGATATCGCGTAGCATGAGCGCGCGGCGGTTGTACCCGAGTCCGGACCACGCGCGGATCACGGTCGCGTTGTCGGCCTTCGCGAGCGTCTGCCAATCCGGAAACCGTTCCAGCCATCGCCGGTAAAAGACGAGCACGCGCGACACCTGCGTCTGCTGCAACATCATTTCGGACACGAGGATGCGATACGGGTCACGCGTGTCCCTCCACGGGAGGTCGCGGCCATTGCGGTCGAACCAGGCAAGCAATCGGGCGGCGGGAGTCATAACGATAGGTATCCTACATGGTACATGAGGGGAGATTGCTCCCTTGACCGATCCGTGGACATCCGTCGCCGCGCCCTGTAGCATGACGCACGTAATCCATATAAGCATTTTTCATATGGAGGAAGGACAGATGGGCGGCGCCGGCACGTGCAGCACGTGCAACATGGCGCTTGATGAGCAGGGGATGTGCTCGGGATGCGGCAAGCTGCCGGCGGACTGCACCTGCGGGAAGAAGGAAGAAGCGGCCGCGATGTAACGGGCAACAAAAAACACCCA
Organism: Candidatus Uhrbacteria bacterium RIFCSPHIGHO2_01_FULL_63_20; assembly: GCA_001791045.1. Taxonomy (GTDB): domain Bacteria; phylum Patescibacteriota; class Patescibacteriia; order UBA9934; family GWF2-40-263; genus 2-01-FULL-63-20. The sequence goes on from MGDT01000007.1 coordinate 126,216, forward strand.
GCCGTCGGCTGGGTGTTTTTCTTGCGCGCTACATGTCGTCCTCGAGCGCCTCGATGATCGCGTCGATCTTGTCCTCGATGGACTTCAACCTGGCTTCGATGCCTCCGGTGTCCTTGGAGGCGTGTGGCGTGGAGACGTACGGACGCTTTTCGCCGTACTTTTTTTCGAAACGTTTCGGCCCAGATCCATCCTCGCGTTTGAAGCAGTCGCGACAGTACACCGGGCGCGAACCGTCGGGACGGAACGGCACCTGGCACGGGGAACCGCACTTGCCGCAGGTGGCATCGTGCAATTCAGGGCGGTCGAAGCCCCGAGCATCAGAACCCGAACGCTTCCACGCCGGAGCGCCGCCGTACCGTTTGCCGCCGCCGCGTTTGTCGTTGTGGGGCTTATGCATAGAATTGGCGAAGCATAGCGGATTTCGACGTATCTGGCAAGAGGGGGGTCCCGATTAAGGAGTCGAAGTTGACAGAAAGCGATTTTTCCGCTATACTTTGGACCTAATACGGAATCTCACGCCCTATGGACGACCTCAACATCCCCGCGGCCGCCGACGACACGCAGAAGCCGACCGAGGCCACCCCGGCCGTCACGCCGGCTCCGACCGAGCCAGCCGCGTAACGCGTCCATAAAAACCCCGCCGTTGGCGGGGTTTTGTGATTCGCTTCTCCCTTGCCGCAAGCGGAATCCCTTGCTATACTCGCGCCAGTTCTTTTAGGAGTTATCCGTTCCGGGGTAGCTCAGCGGCAGAGCAGTGGACTGTCAAAATGGCAGCCTCCGGCAGCAATGTCGGAGTGAACTCAGGGTGAATTGACTGGAACCCTTCGTCGGGAACGACATGGGAATCAGCAGCCAATCCTTTGTTGAAGCGAGAAAGGCGGGAAAGGCCTGCCTGCCGAAGCTTCAGCGAAGGCAGGTTCAGAGACTATCCGCAAGGAGTAGAGTCGAGCTCGGTTCGATTCGAAGCGCCCTGCATCCCATCGGGATGAAGATATAGTCCACGCATTCGGGAAACCGAGTGATCAAGTGTAATCCATTGGTCGTGGGTTCGAATCCCACCCCCGGAGCCACATGGAACCGACCGAATCATATTGGTCGGTTTTATGTTTTTCTTTATAGTAAAGCCGACGGCGCTCTCATGTTCTCGTCATTCGCGGCATGATAAAGACACTCTCTCCCGGCGTGGTGCACGGCGTGCCGGCAGACCTACGGAAGGCCCTTGCTTCTGCCCCGGCGGCAAGCGCGGCATGGGAGGACATTTCGCCGCTCGCGCGCAACGAGTGGATATGCTGGGTCGAATCCTGCAAGAAGGCGGAGACCCGGAGCTTTCGGATCGAACGGACCCGGGCGGAGCTCATGGGAGGTAAGCGCAGGCCTTGTTGTTGGGCGGGTTGCCCTCATCGTCGAACAGGCAGGCGGATCTTTCTTTTTTCGCTCCGTCCCATCGTGTATGCTGATGGCACTATGAAACAGTGCATCACCTGCGGTATGCCGCTTGAGGGGGACATGGCGAGCGATGAGGAAGTCGGCGCGGTTATGGCCAAGATGTGACGACGAAAAAAGCGGTGCTCGCCGGCGGATGCTTTTGGGGGATGGAGGAGCTGTTCCGCGCCCAGCCGGGGGTCGTGGATACCGAGACCGGATACGCCGGCGGGGAACACGAAAACCCGACGTACGAAAACCACCCCGGTCACGCCGAGGCGCTGCAGATCACGTACGACCCGAAGAAGACGACCTACAGGGATCTTCTGGATTTCTTTTTTCAGATCCATGATCCTACGACGCTCAACCGGCAGGGGAACGATATCGGGGCCTCGTACCGTTCCGCCATCTTTTATGGCGACGATGACGAGAAACGGGAGGCCGAGCGGTTCATCGAGATCGTGGACGCGTCCAAACGGTGGCAAAAGCCGGTCGTCACCTCGCTTGAGCCGCTCACGACGTTCACGCCGGCGGAGGCGGAGCATCAGGATTACTTGCAAAAGAACCCCGGGGGGTACGCCTGCCATTTCCCGCGATTCGGGAGTTATCTGAAATGAACACGGCTGGCGTGCGGATGCCAGGAAGCGTACGATGGATGGATAACGCTTCATCATTCGCGTATGTCCATCAGTCCTAAGAGGCTCGGCATGACGCTCGGCGCGTTCGCGGGCCTCATTCATCTGGCATGGTCGGTCCTCGTCGCCCTGGGACTCGCCCAGGGGCTTGCGACGTTCATCTACTCCATCCACTTCCTGTCGGGGATGGCGCCGAAGGCCGACGCGTTCTCGCCTGGGAACGCCGCGTTGCTCGTGGTCGTCAGCTCCGCGGTCGGATACGCGGCCGGGTGGGTGATCGCGACCATTTGGAACAAGACCGCGGACGCGAAGTGACGCGGATCACCGGACGTGCGTCGTGAAGGACGCGGATACTTTTCGTTTCGTCTGGCGCGCGGTATCGTTACGTCCGAATCGATAACAACATGTACGGTTACCTCATCCTCCAGCTGCTCTCCCTCGTCGTCGGCGCGATCGCCCTGGCCCTCGTCCTCAAGGGGATGCTGCTCATCCGCAGGCGCTCCGAACCGGGGACGCGCCTGGCCATCGACGCCGGGGTCGCCGGCCTCGCGATTGCCGCCGTCACCTACGTGGTTGCGAGCGTCCCGCTACCGCTGAATTTCGCCATGCCGCCCGCCATGCACGCCATGACCATGGACCGGACGCCGGCCTCGCTGCCGTTTGGCGCCGTCCTCGAGTTCCTGGCGCGCAAGGACCGTTTCGAGAAGGTGGCGGACATCGGAAGGGATCCCAACGACGTTCCCGCGCCGGTCGGCGCGCGCACTCCGCGGACGGTGAGGATCGAGGTGCGCGCCGCGGAGGTGGTCTCCGAGGTCGCGCCGGGCATCTTCTTCAACTATTGGACGTACGACGGGCAGGTGCCGGGGCCCATGTATCGCGTGCGCGTGGGCGACACCGTCGAGACGACCCTTACCAACGACCCGACGAGCCTGCACCCGCACAACATCGACCTGCATGCGGTCACGGGCCCGGGAGGCGGCGCGTCGCTCACCAACGTGAAGCCCGGGGAGACCAAGGCGTTCCGGTGGCTTGCCAAGCATCCGGGGCTGTACGAGTACCACTGCGCGATGCCAAACGTGAGCACGCACAACTCCCACGGCCAGTACGGGCTCATCCTCGTGGAACCCGAAGGGGGCCTCGCGCCGGTCGACAAGGAGTTTTACCTGATGCAAGGGGAGCTCTACGCCATGGGCGGGATCGGGAAGAAGGGGTTGGTGGCGTTTGACACGCAGGGGCTCATCGACGGGAACCCGACCTACGTGACGTTCAACGGCAAGGTGGAAGGCGCGCCAAGGATGAGGGCCCGGGTTGGCGACCGCATCCGGCTGTTCGTGGGGAACGGCGGGGTGAACCTGGTCTCGTCGTTCCACGTGATCGGGGAGGTGTTCGATACGGTGTATCCCGAAGCGGCGATCGGCGAGGGTTCCACCGTCTTCAAGAACGTGCAGACGACGGCGGTGCTGCCCGGAGGCGCCGCGATCGTGGAATTCACGGTCGACGTCCCGGGCAAATACCTGATGGTCGACCATGCGCTCGCGCGCATGAACAAGGGCGCCTGGGCCGTGCTCGAGGTCGAGGGCGAGGAGGTTCCCGCGGTGTTCGCGCCGCTTACGTCCAAGGAAGGGTCAGCGGACGGAGACGATACGCGCCGCCCCTGACGGAGCGATGATCTCTTCGCCCGTCGCGCGGCCCATGAGCGCGGCGCCCAGCGGAGAAAGATACGAGATGCGGCCCCGCGAGGGGTCGCTTTCTTGCGACCCGAGGATCTCGTAGGTCGTCACGCGTCCGGCGATTTCGACCTCGACGACGGACCCGATGTGCACGGTCCCGTCCGAGGCGCCGGAGGGGATCGGGATGGCGGTCTTCAGCCGTTCCTGCAGCGAGAGGATGCGCGCGTTCACGCGCCGCAAGTGCGCCTTGGCCGCCTGGTAGCCTGCGTTCTCGGAAAAATCCCCCATCTCGCCCGCGCGGCGCACCTCGGCGGCCGCGGCAGCCCGCTCGATCTTCTCGAGGCGTTCGAGCTCGCTCGTGAGCCTCGCGATGGCGGACGGCGTGAGGTACCGGTCCGGTTCGGTCTCTTTCGACCGTCGGAGCTCCTCGGATTTGCGTTTGGGGACGCGCATACGGTTTGGGGTATACTACCCGCGTATGACCTTCGCCGCCATGGCGGACCTGATGGCCTAGAGCGGGCCTGCGGCCGTGGATTGACAAACGGGAGCGGATGGGCTATCATGATGCCCAAGCAAAGCACGCTCGGAGTGGAGATGAGTCGAATTTCCGCAAAGAGGTCCGTTTTGCGGATAATTCACCTGACTGATCATCCATATGATGGGTATCGTCAAGCGCAAGAACGAGAAGGGCTTCGGGTTCATTACTCCTGAAGGCCAGGACAAGGACGTGTTTTTCCACACGTCCGCCCTCATGGGCGTCTCGTTCGACGAGCTGAACGAGGGCGACAAGGTCTCGTTCGACACCGAGGAGTCCGACAAGGGCCCCCGCGCCGTCAACGTGCAGCGCGCTTAATAGTGCGCTCGGGAAATCCTCGCCTCACGGCGGGGATTTTCGTTTTGCCCAGGTCCGGCATCCTTCCCTTGACCGCATGGAAAAAGCGTGATATTCCAGGACGGTATGACCAACACGAACGATCGTCTTTTCCCTGCCATCGTCGCCGTCCTCGCGCTTCTCGCGGGGTTCTACGCCTACTCCGCGACGTCGGCGACGGGGACGGATGCCTCCCGCGCCGAGGGCGGGTCGCCGTCCATCGAGGCTCCGCTCCAGGCTCCTCCGGAAGCCGAGAAGGTCGTCGAGGAAACCCCGAAGCCCCCGGCCGCGCCCAAGCCGCTCACCTACCAAGGGGCGCTCGAGCTCTACGGCGACCGGCGCATCCAGTTCGTCTCGTGCCACGGGACGCCCGGGTCCATGGTGCTGGGGAAGGGGGCCAAGTTCATGTTGGACAACCGCGACAAGAAGGCGCACACCGTGAAGGTGGGGACGACCGCGTACAAGCTCGGCGCGCTCAACTTCGCGATCGCGACCGCGCGGGAGGTCGGCACGTTCAACGTCACCTGCGACGGGGCCGGCGCCGCGACTATCCAGGTGCAACCGTAACGGTCGAAAGCGGGGACATCGCCCCGCTTTTTGGTACACTTGGGTCCGGTATGGATTCCAACCCGTACGCCCCGCAGGGCCTCGCCCGGTTCCGCCACCGCGCCAAGCATCTGGTGCTGTCGCGTTTGGCGCACTACAACGCGCTTTACGGGTTCCGTTGGGAACGGGTGAGCATCCGGGACCAGCGTACGCGTTGGGGGTCGTGCTCGAGCACGGGGACGCTCTCGTTCAACTGGCGCATCGCGGTCATCCCCGCGGAACTCGCGGATTACGTGATCGTGCATGAGCTGTGCCATCTCAAGCATCTGGATCACTCCTCGGATTTCTGGGCGATGGTGGAACGCGCCATCCCGCATCATCGCGCCTGTCGTCGCGCCCTGCGCCAGATCGACCGCTTGATCGCCTCACGCGTATGAGCAAACTCCCGAAACCGTTCGTCGAGCGCCTCGAAAATCAATTCGGGAAGCCGGCGGCCGATGCGATATCGGCCGCGTTCAAGGAGCAACGGCGCCCGACGCTTCGCGTGAACGCACTCAAGGCATCCGACGAGGAGGTGATGGGTCTCATGCGCGAGGACGGGATCCAATTCGAGCGCATCCGCGGGATCCCCCACGCGATGGCCGTAAAAAACCGATCGAGCTCCGAATTGCTCGAGTCGTATCTCGCCCAGCAGGGAAGCATCTACCTTCAGGGCATCGCCTCCATGCTCGCGCCACTCGCGCTCGATCCACGGCCGGGCGAGACCGTGCTCGACCTGTGCGCCGCGCCGGGCAGCAAGACCACGCAGATGGCGGCGATGATGGAGGGGAAGGGACGCATCGTGGCGGTCGAGGAGGACGAGGTGAGGTTCCAAAAGTTGCAGAACACCGCGTGGATGCAGGGGGCGAAAATGGTGACGCCGCGCCAAGCGGACGGAACGCTCGTTCACCACGAGGAACCCGAGGCATACGACCGCGTGCTTCTTGACGCGCCTTGTTCGGCGGAGGGGCGTATCAGCCTGCGGGACGCGCGCAGCTACTCGTTCTGGTCGCCGAAGAACATCGCGATCCACGCCAAACTCCAGCGGCGGCTCCTGCGATCCGCCGCGCGAACCCTGAAACCGGGCGGGACGCTCGTCTACTCGACCTGCACGCTCGCTCCGGAGGAAAATGAGGGAATGATGAAATGGTTCCTGGGCGAGTTCCCCGAGTTCGCGCCGGTCGAGTTCGATCTCCCGGTCTCATCCGTCCGCCGGCCCGGGAAGGGGATGATCATCGCGCTGCCCACGAAGGAACACGAAGGGGCGTTCATCGCCAAACTTCAGAAACGGCGATAGACTTGGCGACATGTCCCGCTCTCTCGAGTTCAAGGCGAAAGACAACACGGACCTCGGGCACCAGATCGGGGAGCATTTTCGCGATCGCATCCAGGCGAAGATCGCGAAGGCCGGACGCGCCGGGTGGGACCGCAAGGTCCGACGCGCCGTGAGGGCGTGGAAGATCGCGTGCACGCACTTCCCGGATTACGGCGATGAGGTACGGGCCTACGCCCGCGCCGCGAAGGTGGGATGGCAGGATCTGTGGACCGTGGGGCTCGAGCTCGGGACGGACGCGGACCGGTGCACCGCCCTGGTGACCAACGGCGGAAGGCTCGTCGGGCACGACGAGGATTTCGAGCCCGGTTCGGCGCACGACCTGTTCCTCATCCGGAAGACGGTCGGGAAATCCACCGTTCTCGATCTCCATTATTTCTACACGCTGGGCGGGAACGCCGCGAGCGTGAATTCCAATGGCTGGTGCCTGATGGTCAACTCGTTGCATGGATCGACGAGTCCGTCCGGTATCCCCCGGAATGTCATCGCTCGATGGCTGTCCGAGACGCGCGACCCCCAACGTGATGCGCGACGTCTTCGCAAGTTGCCGCTCATGGACGGGTACAGCTACACCTTCGTGCATCTCGATGGACGAATCTCCAACCTCGAGACAAGCGCGAAGGGTGTTTCCATGGAGAAGGTGCGCAGCCCGTTCGTCCACACGAACCACCATCTCTCCCGCCTGAAGGAGGACGAGACGTTCGCCTCGGGAAGCTCCGTAGAACGGTTCACGCTCGCCACGCGCCGGCTCAAACCTCGCATGAGCGTGGCATCCTTGAAACGTCTCATGGCCGACCGTTCGCGCGGGGACGCGGACAGCATCTTCAACGAGGACACGATCGGGAGGATGGTGGTCGACTTCACGCGCCGCGAGGCCCAGGCCTGGTTCAAGGCTTCCCCTCGCAGGGGATATCTCACGGTGCCGCTCGATTTCCTCCCGTGAGCCCGGGAAAAGAAAAGGCCTGTCAGGACATGACAGGCCATCGCCTGGCGCTCACGCCTCTTCTCCCTTCATGTGGGAGAGCGCGTCGAGCATCTGCTCGTTCAGGAGGTCGGAGACGAGCGAGCGGTGAAAGCGTTCGTACACGATCCTCTCGAAGGCGGGCGTGAGTCCCGGCTTGTCCCCCACGCCGGCCGTCAGCAGGGCGACGAACGCCTCCGCCACCAACCCGGGGAATTCCGTCTCGAGCGTCTCGCGCTGCTGGCGGAACGATTCGAGCAGCGTCGAGGCCGGGATATCGTCGTGGACCTTCCCACACCCCTTGCACGGCTCCTCGACCTTCGCCATCAGCTGCTCCATCCGCGTCGTCAGCGCGTTGAGCAACGTGACGTCGCACATCTCCGTCACGGCGTCGACGACCGGGTCGAGCCGTTCATAGATCTGCTGCATCAGGCGCCGCTTCAGGGCGTCGCGGTCCTTGGTCACTCCGGAAAGAGCCTGCTTCACCGCGCTCCGGCACTGGCGGTGGCGTTTCTCTCGAACGGACGGCTCCGTCATCGGCATCTCCTTTGTCGGGGTTCAGCCCAGACCGGGCACGCTATCGGATTTTCCCGCTTTTGTCAAACGTCAAGGCGCGCGTGTTATACTCTGGCCGTATGAGAATCGGCTTCATCGGTCTGGGCAAGATGGGAGGGAACATGGTGGAACGGATGCTCGAGCACGGGCACCGCCCGGTGATCTTCGCGCGCACCAAGGCGACCGTCCGACGGTACGTCAAATGTGGAGCGACGGGTACGGAATCGTTGTCGGAGATGATGAAGCGCCTTGGGACGAAAAACCGTCTCGTGTGGATCATGGTGCCGCACGCGGCCGTAGACGGCGTGCTCGATGAGCTCTTGCCGCTCCTGAAGCGCGGCGACACGGTGATCGACGGCGGCAACTCGCCCTGGACGCGGTCCGTGAAACGATCCGCCCGGCTCAAGAAACGCGGGATCGCGTTCTTGGACATCGGCGTCTCCGGCGGTCCGGGCGGGGCGCGCAACGGCGCCTGTCTCATGATCGGGGGCCCTGCTTCCACGTATCGAAAATTCCGCCGGTTGTTCAAGGACCTCTCCGTGAAGGACGGCGAGGCGCTGCTTGGCCCCGCCGGCGCCGGACACTTCGCCAAGATGGTGCACAACGGGATCGAGTACGGGATGATGCAGGCGTTCGCCGAAGGGTTCGACGTGCTGCGGAAGAAATCCGCCTTCCGCTACGACCTGCACCAGGTGGCCCGTCTCTTTTCGCGCGGCAGCGTCGTCACCTCCCGCCTTAATTCCTGGCTCGAGGACGGCTTCAAGGTGTTCGGGACTGGCTTGAAAGGAGTCTCAGGCAGCGCGGTGGGCACCGGCGAAGGGAAGTGGACCGTGCAGACGGCCAAATCGCTCGGCGTCCCGACGCCGGTCATTTCCGCCTCGGTCGCGGCGCGCGTGAAGTCCATGAAGGACCCGAGCTTCCAAGGGAAGGTGGTGATGGTGATGAGGAACCGCTTCGGCGGCCACGATCCGAACCCCAAGAAGCGTTGATCGCTATGACCGGCGTCTCCCTTGTCGTCTTCGGCGCGACCGGCGATCTCACCCAGCGCAAGCTGTATCCGTCGCTGTATCAGTTGGCGAAACGCGGGTTGCTCCCGAAACGTTTTTCCCTGTACGGCGTTTCACGCAAGAAGCTGACGGACAAGGACTTCCAGAAGAACATCGAGCGTGACATCCGGTCGTTCGCCAATGGTCCGATCGACGTCCGCGCGCTCAAGAAGGTCACGACGAAAGCGCGTTACCTTGCCGGAGACCTCAACCATCACGAGGCGTACGACCAGCTCAAGGCGCGACTCAAGGACGATCTGCGATTGTTCTACCTGGCGCTTCCGCCCCGGCTGTTCGACCCGATCGTGAAGCACCTGGATCGCAGCGGGATGGCTTCGAACATGGGAGCGGGGCGTTCGCGCGTCATCGTGGAGAAGCCGTTCGGCTACGACTACTCGTCGGGGAAGAGACTCGAGCGCGTCTTGCGTTCCTCGTTCGACGAGCCGCAGATCTTCCGCATCGACCACTACCTGGGCAAGCAGGCGGTGCAGGACCTCCTCGCCTATCGTCGCGGACACCCGGCGTTCGAGCAGACGCTCGATGCCAGGTCCGTACGCGCCATCCGCGTGGACGCGCTGGAACCAGGAGGGCTCGAGGCGCGCGGGCCGTACTACGACGGCGCGGGCTCCATCCGCGACATGACGCAAAACCACCTGCTGCAGCTCGTGGCGTTCATGACCATGAAGCTGCCGAAGAGCGGCTCGGCCAAGGACATCCAGTCCGCTCGGGCAAACGTCCTGAAGTCGGTTCGGCCGTTCCGGAACAAGGTCGACCTGGTCATCGGACAGTACCGCGGCTATCACGCAGAGCCTGGCGTCGAGAAGGATTCGAAGACGGACACGTATTCTTCGCTCGTGTTCGAGGTGGACGACCCTCGCTGGAGGGGCGTGCCGATATCCGTGCGTACCGGGAAACGCCTCACGCGCAAGCTCACCTGCGTGACCGTCCAATACAAGGACGGCGCTCGCCGCGTGTTCCAGATTGATCCGCACCCGGGTCAGGGCCGCGGCATGGGGGATTACGAGCGGCTCCTGCTCGCCGCCTTCGACGGCGACCGGTCCCTGTTCGTCTCCGCCGCCGAAGTGCTCAACTCGTGGAAGGCGGTGGATCCGTTCCTTAAGAAGGCCGCTCGGATGAAGCCGATCCCCTACAGACGGGGATCGTCCGGACCGAGAAAGAAAGCCGCCCGGTAAGGGCGGTTTTACTTCTTCGCGGCTGCCTTCTTGGCGAGCTTGGTGAGGCGGATGGCCTTTTGCTTGCGGCGCGCGGCGACGTTCACCTTGCGCGCGGCCTTCCACATGTTGCGATGGACTTTGCGGAGACCCATATCGGTTTCATTAGCAATGGGCCAATGCTAGCCCAGGAACGCGCTTCGGTCAAGATTGCGCGGAAGCGGACGGCGTTCTAAGGTTCGGGAAACGTCATTGTATGGAAATCCTGCTGAAAAAAGGGGTATTGGGAGAGGAAAAGGCCGACGCGGTCGTGATGGGCCATTTCGCGGGCGGAAAAGCGAACAGTCCGCTTATCGAGCGCGAGATCAAGGATCACGCGTTCACGGGCAAGCTCGGCTCAACCGTTTCGATCCGCGCGGAGGCGGCAATGAAGGCCAGGCGTGTCATCCTGGTCGGATTGGGACAGCCGAAAGCGTTCACCGAGGAATCGGCACGCGAGGCGGCGGCATGCGCCGTGAACGCGGCGAGGAACGTCGGAGCGAAACGAGTGGCCGTCGAGGTGATGGCCCACGCGAACGTCTCTGCCAAGACCGTCGCGAAGGCGATGGTGGAAGGGATGCGGCTGGCCGCGTACGAGTATAGGAGCTATAAGACCGATAAGGCCGACGGCAGAGGCGTCAAGGTGGTCACGATCCTGGCGCTCAACGCGCGCGACCTCAAGTCCGCGACCGACGGGGCGGCGCTTGGCGAGCTGTATGCTGCCGCGACGATGAAGGCGCGCGACCTCGTGAACACCCCGAGCGCGCACATGGCGCCCAAGGACCTGCTCGTGGCCGCCCAGGAAGCGGTGAGGGGGCACAAGGGCGTGCGCATCAGGTCGTACGACAAGGCGGCGCTCGAACGCCTGGGCGCGGGCGGGATCCTCGGCATCGCGCAGGGTTCGGATCACGAGCCGGTGATGGTGCATATGAGGTACAGGCCTGCGAACGCCAGGAAATCGATCGCGCTCGTGGGGAAGGCCGTCACCTTCGACTCGGGCGGCCTGTCGCTCAAGCCGGCCAACTCCATGGAAACCATGAAACTCGACATGGCCGGAGCCGCGGCCGTGATCGGCGCGTTCTCGGCGATCGCGAGGCTGCATCCCAGGGTCGAGGTGCACGGCATCTTCGGCGCGTGCGAGAACATGCCAAGCGGCAAGGCGATCCGCCCGGGCGACGTGGTGCGGACGCTCAGCGGCAAGACGATCGAGATCCGCAACACCGACGCCGAGGGCCGCGTGACGCTCGCGGACACGCTCGCGTACGCCGCGAAACTGAAACCGGACCTGATCGTGGACGTCGCTACCCTCACCGGCGCGTGCGTGATCGCGCTGGGCGAGGAGATCACCGGGCTCATGAGCAACGACCACGCGGCCGCGCTCAAGGTCGGCGCCGCGGCCGTGGCTGCGGGCGAATCGGTGTGGGAACTCCCGCTTGAGAAGCGGTATCGCCCGCTTATCGAATCGGACATCGCGGATTTCAAGAACGACGCCCCTCGCTGGGGCGGGGCGCTCACGGCCGGGCTCCTCTTGCAGGAGTTCGTGAACGGGATCCCGTGGGTGCATCTGGACATCGCCGGCCCGGCGTTCGCCGAACGTCCGCTCAACGCGTACACGAAAAAGGGCGCGACCGGCCACGGCACGCGCACCCTCTTGGAGCTCATCCGGATGGCGTGATACGCTCTCCGGCGTATGAAGGTGACCGTCTACTCCACGCCGACCTGCCCGTACTGCAAACTTGCCAAGGCGTTCCTCGATGAGAAGAGGATCCCGTACACGGACGTGGACGTGACGCAGGACAAGAAGCTCGTGGAAGAGATGATCAACAAGTCCGGTCAGATGGGCGTGCCCGTGATCGACGTGGACGGCACGATCATCGTCGGGTTCGACAGGAAGAAATTGGAAAAGACGCTAGGCCGAGCCTAGCGTCTTTTCTCCCGGCTCCCATTCCATGGGGCAGCGTTCGCCGGTCTGCAACGCCTCGAGGACGCGGAGCGTTTCCTTCATTGAGCGACCCACGGATCCGGCGCTCACGAGCGCGTAGCGCACCATGCCTTCTGGGTCGATGATGAAGAGCCCGCGTTCCGCGAGTCCTTCGGCCTCGTTGTACACGTCGTATGCCTTGGAGACCTCGTGGGTGACATCGGCAAGAACGGGGTAGTCGACCTCCGGGAGGTCGGCCTCGAACCACTTCTTGTGGCTCCATTCGGAATCCGTGGAAGCGGCGAGCACTTCGGCGTTGAGCTTGGCGAATTCGGCCCTGTGCGTGGCGAACCCCTTCAGTTCGGTCGGGCAGATGAAGGTGAAATCGCGCGGGTAGAAGAAGAACACGAGCCACTTGCCTCGGTAATCCTTCAGGTTCACCTGATGGAATTCGCCATTGTGGTACGCGGTGACGTCCGTGAACAACGGAGCCGGTTGAGAGACATGGATCATAATTCACCAAATTGTCCCGGTCGGGACATTTTCAGAAATCAAGCGAAGGAAACATCGGAGGCCTTCCTGAACACCTTGTCGGCCGCCTCCCAGTTCAGGTTTTTCCAAAAGTCCGCGATGTACGCCTTGCGATCGGCGCCGTAGTCGATGAAGTAGGCGTGCTCGTACACGTCGAGCACGATGAGCGGGATGCATCCCCACACGCCACCCTGGTTGTGAACGTCGGCGCCGTAGATCTTGAGCCGGCCCAGGTGCGTGTCCCAGCACAGCACCACCCATCCGCGCATGGCCATCCCGGTCGCGGAAAAGAATTTCACGAACGTCTCAAGCGACCCCCATTTCTTCTCTATCGCCGCGACAAGCGAGCCAGACGATTTTCCGTCGCCGCCGAGCACGTTGAAGTAATGCTCGTGCAGGTACACGCCGTTGGTCGCGAACGTCTCGCCGTCGCGCAGGGCGCGCAGCGTCGAGTACGACTGGTTGGAGCCGTCGAGGATCGTCTCGTCTTTCGACGCGGCCTCAAGCGCCGCGGCCACTTCCTTCATCTTGTTCACGTATCCCGCGTAGAGCTTGTCGTGGTGGATCGCGATGGTCTTCTGGGAGATCCCGGTGAGCGTCCCGGCGAACGGGAGCGGCTTGGATTCGTAGTCCTTTGCAGAAGGCATAGGTTTGTCGTATGAAAGACGCTACTATGGTATCCGTTCCAGCCTGAGCGTCAATTATGAAAGGAAAGGACATCGCTTGGATCCTGGCGACCGTGCTGGCCGCCGGGTTGGTCGTGGGCTGGCGGTATCGCGACGCGCACGTCCCCCCGCAGGCGTCCGCGCCGCAACCGCGCGTGATCGAGGCGGTGGAAGCAGGGAGCGTCCCGGTCATCAGCGACCCGAAGGTCGAACGGACGAACCTGGCGGACCAATACCTGCAAGACGCCGGGGAAGGGGTCGTGGTGGGCATCAACGGACGGGAACGCTTCTATCCGTTCCAGATCCTCGCGTGGCACCCGGCCGTGAACGATACCCTGGCCGGAACGCCGATCCTCGTGAGCTACGGGCCGCTTTCGGGAACGGTCGCGGTGTTCGAGCGTCGCGTCCGCGGGGCGGAGACGACCTTCGCCGCCACCGGCGGACTATGGAATAACGCCCCCGTGCTGTCCGACGCCACGGGAAGCGCGTGGATTGCCGCGACCGGGACGGCGATTTCCGGACCGCTCAAGGGCGAGCGGCTGCGTCCGTTGCCCTCGACGGTGATGCGCTGGAGCGCGTGGAAGGGATCGCGTCCGAACGGAGAGGTGCTGTCCCGCGACACGGGATTCGAGCGCGATTACACGCGCGATCCGTACGCGGATGCGAGCGGGATGGCCGTGTGGTATCCGGTGGATCCCAAGGACGCGCGATTGCCGGCCAAGACGTCCGTGGTGGGCGTGCTTGCCGGAGGGGCGGCCAAGGCATATCCGCTCGAGTCCGTCCGCGTGGTGCGCGAGATCGACGATTCCATCGGCGGCGTGGGCGTCCGCCTTGCCTACGACGAGGATCTCGGGACCGTTTCCGTCGAGGACGCGGACGGCGAACCCCTCCCCGCGACGATGGCGTATTGGTTCTTTTGGGCCGCGACATATCCGCAGACGCAGATTTTCGAGAACCCGTAAATCCCTTCCCACCCTTGTCCTATGCCTGGAACGCTTTACGTCGTCGCGACCCCCATCGGCAACCTTTCGGATCTTTCCGATCGCGCGAAGAGGACGCTCTCGTCGGTCGACGCGGTCCTGTGCGAGGACACGCGTGTCACGGCGAAGTTGCTGGCGGTCATCGGCGCGAAGAGGACGCTCGTCTCGTTGCACCAGCATTCCGACGAACGCAAATTGAAGGAGGTCGTCGCCCGCCTCGAGGCCGGCGAATCCCTGGCGCTCGTCACCGACGCGGGGACGCCTGGCATTTCCGATCCTGGAGGGATCCTGGTCGAAGCGGTCGTGGCCGCCTTGGGCGACGAGGCGCGCATCATCCCGATCCCCGGTCCAAGCGCGTTGGTGACGGCGCTTTCCGTGTCTGGATTCCCCTCGGACCGGTTCGCGTTCCTCGGATTCCCTCCGCACAAGAAAGGACGCCAGACCTATTTCAAAGAACTCGCCGGCATCGAGACGACGGTCGTGCTGTACGAAAGCACGCATCGAATCCTCAAGACATTGCGCGAATTAGAGCAGGCGGTCTCCAAGAGACCCGTTGTGGTGTGTCGCGAACTCACGAAACTGCACGAGACCGTCTACCGAGGAACGGCCTCGGAGGTGACAAAACGGCTCGAATCTACTAGTATTCGGGGCGAATTCGTTATCGTGGTCGCGCCCAGATGATATGTCGAAGTTCTACGTCACCACCCCCATCTACTACATCAACGGCCTGCCGTCGGTGGGGCATGCCTATTCGACGATCATCGCCGACGCGCTCGCCCGCTATCACCGCATGAAGGGCGAAGAGGTGCGGTTCCTGACCGGCACCGACGAGAACAGCCAAAAGAACGTGGAGGCGGCCGAGCGAGCCGGGATGAAGGACGACATCCAGGGGTACCTCGATCAGATGGCGGCCAGATGGCAGGAAGCGTTCGACGAGCTCGGCTTCACGCATGATCGCTTCATACGAACCACCGAAGCGGACCACGCGCAGGCGGTGGAGAAATTCTGGAAGGCGGTCGAGAAGACGGGCGACATCTATCTGGGCGAATACGTCGGGCTGTACTGCAAAGGATGCGAGGCGTTTTACGGCGAGGCGGACCTGGTGGACGGGAAATGCCCGCTGCACAAGACCGTGCCGGAGGCGATCAAGGAAAAGAACTATTTCTTCAGGCTGACCAAATACCGCGACGCGCTGCTCGAGCACATCGGCAAGCACCCGGACTTCGTGGTGCCCGCCTCGCGTCGCAACGAGATCGTGAGTTACATCCGCGATTTCATGACGGACATTTCCATCTCGCGCGCCAGCATGAAATGGGGGATCCCGGTGCCGGGGGACGAGAAGCAGCGCATCTACGTGTGGTTCGACGCGCTCATCAACTATCTCACGGGCGCCGGATATGGGAGTGACGACGCGGCATGCGCGAAATGGTGGCCGGCGGATCTCCACATCGTCGGCAAGGACATCATCAAGTTCCACTGCGCGCTGTGGCCCGCCATGCTCATGAGCGCCGGGCTCCCGTTGCCCACGCGCGTGCTCGCGCACGGGTTCTTCACGGTGAACGGCGAAAAGATGAGCAAGTCATTGGGGAACGTGATCGACCCGGTGCAGATCGCGCGTGACTACGGCAACGACGTGCTGCGCTATTTCCTGATGCGGGAGATCCGCCTGGGAGAAGACGGCGACTTCTCGCTCGATCGTCTCGCGCAACGGTACGACGGCGAGCTCGCGAACGAACTCGGGAACCTGGCGCATCGCGTGCTCACCATGACCGAGAAATATTTCGACGGGACGGTTCCGAAGCGTACGGATGGTTTTTTGGCCGGCGCCTGGGACGGATATCACCTGGCCATGGAGGAACTGCGCGTGCACGACGCGCTCGAGGTGGTGTGGAAGCTGGTGCGCGAAAGCAACCAGCTCATCGAGGAGCGCGCGCCGTGGAAGCTGGCGAAACTGAAGGAGGAAAAGATGCTCGCGGACACGATGTACGTGCTGCTTGAGACGTTGCGCCACATCAGTTGGATGCTGGTCCCGATCATGCCGGACACCGCCGACCGGTTGCTCGAAAAGCTCGGTCTCGCGCCCGCCAAGGAATTCTCGCAAGCGGTGGAAGTCGCCTGGCGCTGGGGGGAACTCGCGCCTGGTGCTAAAATCGAGAAAGGAGAACCGCTTTTCCCAAGGCGTGAAGGCTCACAGGCGGCCGAGGCACGCGGGAATTCCTGAGAGCCTGCGGGCCTGTCACGCCTGCCTCATCACCTATGTCCATCGTCGACGTCATCCTCATCCTCATCGTCGGCGGATTCGTGTTCTTCGGACTGTTCTTCGGCCTGGTCCACACGCTCGGGAGTTTGCTCGGCACCGTGATCGGGATCGTGGTGGCATCCAACATGGTGGGCCCAATGTACGAACGGTTCGGGTTCCTGCTGGGCGGCGGCGGCGCGGGGAAGGTGGCGATGTTCGTGATCATCTTCTTCCTGGTCGCCCGCGTGTTCGGCCTGCTCATGTGGATCCTGCGCGTGATGTTCGGCTGGTTCGCGTGGGTGCCGCTCGCCGGGCTCATCGACCGCATCCTTGGCGCCGCGTTCGGCCTCATCGAAGGGCTCGTGTTCGTGAGCGTCGCCCTGTTCTTCGCCCTGCAGTTCCTGCCGGACGACGCCGTGAAGCTCGCGCTCCAGGCCTCGGTGGTCGGGAAGGGGATGCTCGCGATCGTCGCCGCGCTGCAAGTGTTGTTCCCGAGTTCGCTCAAGGTGTTCGGATGATTGTGCTGGTCGACACCCATTGCCATGTCCATTTTCGAGGGTACGGGGAGGAATCCGAGAACGTGATCCGCCGGGCGCAAGAGGCCGGCGTGTTGATGATCACGGTCGGCACCAACCTGCTCACGAGCCGCGAAGCGCTCGCGGCCGCGGAAAGACACGAGGGCGTGTTCGCGACCGTCGGACTGCATCCCAACCACGCGACCACCTCTCCGCATCATGACGAGGAGGAACAGGCG
>MGDT01000007.1:143603-155903 GCA_001791045.1 Candidatus Uhrbacteria bacterium RIFCSPHIGHO2_01_FULL_63_20
GGAGGCGTTCGACACGATGGCGTTCCGGACGCTCGTCGCGCATCCCAAATGCGTCGCGATCGGGGAATGCGGGCTCGATTACTACCGGCTGGAAGGCGACGCGTCGGAGGAGAAAGCGAAACAGCTTGCCGCGGTCCATGCCCAGTTCGATCTGGCGACCGAAGCGGACAAGCCGGTGGTGATCCACTGCCGTGATGCGCATTCGGACCAACTCGCGGTCATCAAGGAGTACGTGGACGCGGGAAAACTCTCCCGCCGAGGCGTCGTCCATTGTTTTACGGCGACGACGGAAGTGGCGCGGGCGTATATCGCGCTCGGATTCCTCATTTCGTTCACCGGCATCATCACCTTCCCGCCGAGGCGTAACCCCTCTCCTTACGAAGGAGAGGGTCTGGGTGAGGTCGTGAGGGACCTGCCGCTTGAATCCATCCTCATCGAGACCGACTCGCCGTATCTCACGCCCGTCCCGTTCCGCGGGAAACGCAACGAGCCCGCGTACGTGCGATTCGTCGCCGAAAAGGTCGCCCAACTGAAAAACCTCCCGTTCGAGGAGGTCGCTCGCGTCACGACGGAGAACGCGGTCCGCCTTTTCGGGATTTCCCTGCGAGCCTGAGGCCTGATCGCCTGAGACCCTTCAGATAAAAAAGACGGCCCGCGAGCACCGTCCGTGCCGCCTGCCGTCGCGTCCTTCTCCTCAGCCTTGCGCTTCGTTCGGAGGCTCCTCGGCGGCTTCCGCCGCCTCCTGACCCTCCGTCTCCGCCGATCCGCCTTCGCCCGCGTGCGGGATGAGCGCCACCTTCTTCAGCTTCTCCCTCGCCTGCGCCGCCGTGAGCACGTCGTCGAGCACCTGCTCGAGCGCCTTGTACGTGCGTGACACGCGCGTGCGATGCTCGGGCGTGTCCGAGAACAGCCCCGACTTCTTGAGCTCGCCGACGTAGGTGTCGGGCTCGAACTGCGGAAGCCGTTCGTCCTTCGCCTTCTGGAGAAGCTCGGACGGCTGCCCTGGCTTCACCCGGAGCATCTTCATCAGCTTCTCGCGCGAGAAGGCTTCGCCGTCGATGCGGATGGTGTCCGCGTCGTCGATGCGTCCCGCGAGATGCTCCGTGGTCGGAGCCACCACCTTCGCGATCGGGGTGGCTTCGATGTAGCGACGGCGTTCGGTCAGGAACACGCGGATCGGACCCTTCAGCCCGGCGATCCCCGGAGTCTCGGACCGGATGATCACCTTCTTGCCCGTCGGGATGAACCCGATGAGCTCGCGGACGCGCGCATTCGAGGGTCCGCGGCTTACGGGGAAGAAGGTGACGGTCTCCTTCTTCTCCTTGGGCTTCAGGTCCTTGAACCGTCCGTTCTTGCGCGACGCGTCGAGGTCGAGATCGATCGCGTAGCCCTCCCGGCCGAAGTTCGGGACCTCGACCGCCACGACCAGCATCGTGCCCTGCGGCACGCCGGAGGCGAGGTCATCGAGCGCGCCGGCCATCTCGAGATGGCTCAACGGACGGATGACGCGGGCTTCCTTGCGCGGATCGAGCGTCACGGGCTCGTGCCGGCCTTCGGGAAGGTACTGTTCCGCCTTCAGCTCGCGGGGTTGCATCGCCGTGTAGCGATCTCCCTTCTGGAGCAACGTGCCACGGATCTTGTATTCGCCGTCCGAGACGAAGGTCGCCGGCTGCAGGCGCGTCTTCTTGCCGTCACCCGTGGGCACCTCCGCCATCATCCCGGCGGCGGACTCATCGACCTTGAGCACGATCATCTGCTCGTTCACCTGGAAGATGAGCCCCTTCTTCTCGAACACGTCCACGACGTCTCGCTCGTGGATGCCATGTCGGCCGATGATCTTGAGATGTTCACGGTACACCTCGAGAAATTTCCGGTTGTCGTTCGTATCCTTCTTTTCCGTCACGAATCACCTCGCTGTTCGACATTACGACTGCCGTAATGACCTGACAATCTAGCCGAAAAAAGCGCTTTTGTCAAGCACGACCGGGTCGCGAAACGCCGATGATCATTGACAAAAGACCGTTTTTGGGCTAGGATTCCCTGTCCATGTGAGAGGCGAAAACAGGAGGAAGCATGGAAACGCTCGTTCAATTGTTGCTCGGTCAGGACGTGGATGCGTCGGAGATCGAGGAAGCCTCGGGCATCCTTCCGGGGCCCGATGAGATGTTCCAGGCGGTCCTCGGAGAAGGAACGCCGGGAGAAGCCGCTCGCGCTCGCGACATCGTGAAGGCCGTCGCCGAGGCGAAAGCGGCCGGGGACGCCGTTGCGGAGGCGATCAAGCGCGCCGAGGAGGCCGTCAAGGGCCGACTCAACGACCAGGAACGCACCGCGGTCGGTCTCATGCTCGCGCAGGCGAAAGCGCCGAAGGAGCCTGGCTCCGAAGCGGAGGAGCCGGAGGCGGAAGAGGAACCGGCTATTCCCGCGGTCATCCCGATTTCCCTTGGCGGCGACCCGAAGACGAAAGAAAGGGACGAGGACGACGGATCGCGTCGGGCCCCGGTCGCGGAGCCCGTCGTCCTTCGCCTCGGGGCCGATCCGCGCGCGTGGGACGTGCCGCACATGCGGCTCGAGGGCGACCGGTGGCACACGCTGCTGGGGTTCCTGCGAAGCTCCTTCGAGATGGCGTTGTCGACCGAGGAGGTCGATCGCGATGCGGGCTACGCCATGCTGAAGGCGATCGGACAGATGCTGGAGGGCTCGACAAGCAAGCGGTTCTTCGGCTGTAAAGGGTGCGACGCGGCCGCGTTCCTGATCCGCAGCTTCCACGCTCGTCATCCTGAGGAGCAGGTAGCCTGAACCAGGCTCGTACGATGACGCCACTTCGGTGGCGTCATTTTTATCCAAAATTCCCATCCATTGACGCCTCGGGCTGGCGCGCGTATGATTCGCGCGTCTTTTTGATATGAACGATCAGGCGTACGTCCGGCTCGCATGGCGCATCTTCGCGGATTTCGGCGTGGGAATCGCCGCTCCGGCCGTGTTCGGGGCGCTTGCGGGGAAGTGGCTGGATGCGAAGTACGGTACGACGCCTACGTTCCTGATCGTTTGTCTCGCCCTCGCGTTCCTTCTTACCTCCGTCTGGGCGGTAAAAAAGGCCAAGCTGTACGCCGCCGAATACCAGGCGCTCATCGACAAGGAGAAGCATCCGACCCCTCCGTCCAAGCTCTGAATATGGCTCTTGTCCCGGCTGCGGCCGAACCCATCTTCCACCTCGGATCATTCCCGGTCACCAACGCCCTGATCAACGGGTGGATTGCGGCCGGGTTTTTCATCCTGGTCGCCGTGCTGCTGCGTCGCCGGAGTTCGGTCGTGCCGAAGGGATTGCAGAACGCGGCCGAAGGGATCACGGAGTTCGGGCTTGCGGAAGTGCAGAAGGTGACCGGCGACCGAGAGCGGGCCTTGGCCTTCTTCCCGATCATCGCGACCCTGTTCGCGTTCATCCTGTTCTCCAACTGGATCGGGCTTCTCCCTGGCAGCGGTTCGCTCGGCGTGTGGCAGGCGCATGAAGGCGAAAACGTGCTCGTGCCGGTGATGCGCGCGGCCACCAGCGACCTCAACTTCACGCTCGCCATCGCCCTGTTCGCTGTCGCCATGTCGCACCTGTTCGGTCTGCGCGCGGTCGGGCTGCGCACGCACATCGGCCGGTTCATCCAGATCGAAGGCGTGCTGAAATCGTTCGCGAAGGGTCCTATGGCCGTGATGGTGGCGCTCATCGAGTTCGCCGTGGGGCTCCTCGAGATCATCTCGGAGTTCGCCAAGGTGCTGTCCCTCTCGCTTCGTCTGTTCGGTAACGTGTTCGCCGGCGAGGTGCTGCTTACCGTCATGCTCGGCATCTTCGCCTGGGGGCTCCCGATCCCGTTCCTGTTCCTCGAGGTGATGGTGGGCGCCATCCAGGCAACGGTGTTCTCGCTGCTCACCCTCGCGTACCTCACGGTGATGACCACGCCACCCGCTCACGGAGAGGAGGTTGCCGCCCATTGATTGTCGGCTGACGCCTCTCAATCCTCACCGATTGGGAGGCGCTAACCAGATAATCGACCCAACAACTATGGACGCGGAAGCAGCCAAGTTCATCGCCAAGGCGGTCGCCATGGGCGTCGGGGCCATCGGCCCGGGCCTGGGCATCGGCCTCATCGGCGCCAAGGCCATGGAGGCGATCGGCCGCAACCCGGAAGCCACCGGCAAGCTGTTCGTGCCGATGCTGCTCGGCATGGCGTTCGCCGAGGCCATCGCGATTTACGCGCTGGTCGTCAGTTTTACCCTTTAGGCTCCAAGGCACGCAGGCGGACGAGGCTCGCAGGACTTCCTGAGGGCCTCTCACGCCTGAAGGCCTTCTCTCCCTCCCTATGCCAGAAGAAACCAGCGGACTCGCCACGTTCGGCATCAACGGGAAGATCCTCATCGCCCAGCTCGTGAACTTCCTGGTGGTGCTGTTCGTGCTCAAGCGCTATGCATGGGGACCGATCGTGAAGCGACTCGATGAGCGCACGAAGAAGGTCGAGACGGGGATGAAGGACGCCGAGGAGGCGGCAAAACGGTTGGAGTCGGCGGCGGCGGAGCGCAAGGCCGTGCTCGCGACGGCGAAGGCCGAAGCGGCCGCGCTCATCGAGCGCGCGCGTGCGGATGCCGAGGTCGCGCGCGAGGAACTGGTCGCCAAGGCGAAGTCCGAGGTGGAGCGCGTCGTCGCGTCGGGCAAGGGGCAGCTCAAGCTCGAGCAGGAAGCGATGAAATCCGAACTCACGCGCGAGGTGGCGCTGTTCGCGGTCGAGGCGGCCAAGAAGATCCTGAAGGAAGGCGTGGACGAGAAGACGTCCGAAAAACTGGCCTCGGAACTGGTGGGGGCCTGGGCCAAGGAATAGCTATGAAGCTCCGGACCAAACAGCTCTCCGCCGCGCTCGTCGCCGCCGCCGAGGGGAAGGAAGGGAAGGCGCTCGACGAGACGGTCCGCGCGTTCCTGGGATGGATGAAGGACAACGGGCACCTCTCCCGCATCCGCGAGGTGATACGCGGCGTGGACGCGGCCTGGCGGGAGCGCTACGGCGTGTCGAGCGTGACCGTGGAATCGGCGCATCCGCTCTCGGCGAAGGTGAAGCAGGCCGTGACCAAGCTTTCGAAAGGCGCTGACGTGGCGTTCGTCACGAATCCAGCGCTCATCGGCGGCGCGCGCGTGCGAGTGGATGACCGCGTGATCGACAACACCGTCCTCGGCCGAGCCAATCGTCTCAAGCAGACCTTGATGGAACGCATCTAACGCTATGGCAACGAAATCGGACATCCTGGACGCCCTCAAGGAACAGCTCTCCGCGTTCCAGGCCGGATTGAAGGAAGAGCAGGTCGGGACCGTCCTTTCCGTTTCCGACGGCGTGGCGCGCCTCTCCGGACTCTCCAAGCTCCAAGCCTCCGAGATGATCGAGTTCCCGGGCGGCATCTTCGGCGTGGCCCTCAACCTCGAGGAGGACACGGTTGGCGCCATCGTGATCGGAGACACGGCCGGCATCAAGGAAGGGGACACGGTGAAGGCCACGGGCCGCATCCTCTCCATCCCGGTGTCCGACGGGGTGCTCGGGCGCGTCATCGACCCGCTCGGGAATCCCAAGGACGGCAAGGGCGCGATCCGCGGCGGGACCTTTCTCCCCATCGACAAGGTCGCCCCGGGCGTGATGACCCGCAAGGGCGTGGGCGTGCCGCTTGCCACCGGCGTAAAGGCGGTCGACGCGCTCATCCCGATCGGCCGCGGACAGCGCGAGCTCATCATCGGCGACCGCCAGACCGGCAAGACCGCGGTGGCAATCGACGCGATCATCAACCAGAAGGGGACCGGGGTGAAGTGCATCTACGTGGCCATCGGCCAGAAGGAGTCCAAGATCGCCAAGATCGTGGCGAAGCTCGAGGAAGCAGGCGCCATGGAATACACCGCGGTCGTCGTGGCCGGCGCGTCCGACCCTGCGGCCTACAGCTATGTCGCCCCGTACGCCGGATGCACGATCGGCGAGTTCTTCATGGCAAAGGGGGAAGACGCGCTCGTCGTATACGACGACCTGTCAAAGCACGCCTGGGCCTATCGCGAGATTTCGCTGCTCCTGCGCCGCCCGCCGGGGCGCGAGGCGTACCCGGGCGACGTGTTCTACCTCCACTCCCGCCTGCTCGAGCGCGCGGCGCGCCTCGACGAGAAAAACGGCGGCGGGTCGCTCACCGCGCTGCCGATCATCGAGACCCAGGCCGGCGACGTGTCCGCCTACATCCCGACCAACGTGATTTCCATCACGGACGGGCAGATTTACCTTGAGACCGACCTGTTCTACCGCGGCATCCGCCCGGCGCTCAACGTGGGGCTATCCGTCTCGCGCGTGGGCTCGGCCGCCCAGACCAAGGCCATGAAGAAGGTGGCCGGCCGCTTGCGCCTGGACCTCGCCCAGTTCCGCGAGCTCGAGGCGTTCGCGCAGTTCGCCACGGACCTCGACGAGAAGACGCGAAGCTCGATCGAGCGCGGCCGCCGCCTCACCGAGATCCTCAAGCAGCCGCAATACCAGCCCATGCCGTTTGAGGAGCAGGTGGCGGTGATCTATGCGGTATCGAACGGCCATTTTGACGCGATTCCCGTGGCCGAGATCTCCGAGACGGAAAAGAAGTTCCACGCGTTCATGCGCTCCTCGGGCGCGCAGGCGCTCGCGGCCTTGCGGGAGAAGAAAGCCATCGACGACGAGGTCGAGGCGGGCCTTAAGGCTTCCATCGCGGATTTCCTCGAAACAGTGCGTAGTGCGTAGTTGGTAGTACGTAGGTTTTCATACGCACTACGCACTACCACCTACCCTCTATGGCCGTCCAAACCCGCTCAATCAAGCGTCGCCTCAAGTCGGTGCGCAACACGCGCAAGATCACGAAGGCGATGGAACTCGTGGCCGCGAGCAAGATGCGCAAGGCCGTGAGTTCGGCGCTCGGGAGCCGTCCGTACGCGAAGATCGCCTGGGAGACCGTGCGTTCCGTCGCGCAGGTGGCGGACGTGAGCCTGCATCCGCTGCTCAAGCCGCGCGAAGGGAAACCCGCGAAGGCGCTGCTCGTGCTCATCACCTCCGACCGCGGGCTTGCCGGCGGCTTCAACGCGAACGCCGTGAAACACGCGCTCGCCGAGGTGCGCAAGACCGGCGCCTCGTCCGTGTCGGCCGTCTGCGTGGGGCGTCGCGGGGCCGAAGCCGTGAAGCGGGCGGGGTATCCGGTGCTCGCGAGCTTCGTGGACATCACCAACAAGCCGTCGTTTGCGGACATCCTGCCCATCGGACGGATGGCGGTGGAGGAATACCTGGCCGGACGATGCGACACGGTGCTCCTCGCCTACACGGATTTCGTGAGCGCCCTCACGCAAAGGCCCGCGGTGCTTGAGCTGTTGCCCCTGGACGATGAGGCGAGGAAGGCTCCAGGCGGTAAGGCCGCAGCAGAAGCTGAAGCCTTCACGCCTGAGGCCTCGAGGCCTTCCGACTTCACCTTCGAGCCTTCCCCCCAGGCCGTGCTCGACGCGTTGCTCCCTCGGATCGTCGAGGCGATGACCTACCAGGCCGTGCTCGAGTCCGCCGCGAGCGAACACTCGGCCCGGATGCTCGCGATGCGCAGCGCGTCCGACGCCGCTTCCGAGATGATCGACGACCTCAATTTCACCTTCAACCAGGCACGTCAGGCAGGCATCACCCAGGAGATCGCAGAAATCAGCAGCGGCAAGGCTGCTTTAGAAAGTAGTCAGTAGTGCGTAGGAAGCGGTACTACGCACTACGTCCTACTCACTACGCACTCATGATATGAAAGGATTCATCTCCCAGATCATCGGCCCGGTCGTGGACGTGCGCTTCGACGGCGCGCTCCCGGCCATCACCAACGCGCTCACGGTTTCGCGCGAAGGCGGGGATCTCACGCTCGAGGTGGCACAGCACGTGGGCGGCGGCGTCGTCCGCGCCATTGCCATGAGCACCACCGACGGCCTCACCCGGGGCATGGAGGTGCTCGACACCGGCGCGCCGATCTCGGTCCCGGTGGGCCCCGAGACGCTCGGGCGCATGTTCAACGTGATCGGCGACGAGATCGACAACCTGGGGCCGTCCAGGGCCAAGCGCCGCGACCCGATCCACCGCAAGGCCCCGAGCTTCGACGAACAGGCCACCAAGGATGAAGTGTTCGAGACCGGCATCAAGGTGATCGACCTCATCTGCCCGTTCCTGAAAGGCGGCAAGACCGGCCTGTTCGGCGGCGCCGGCGTGGGCAAGACCGTGCTCATCCAGGAGCTCATCCACAACATCGCGACCGAGCACGGCGGCTACTCGGTGTTCGCCGGCGTGGGCGAGCGCACGCGCGAGGGCAACGACCTGTACATGGAAATGAAGGAGTCGGGCGTGCTCGCGAAGACCAGCCTCGTGTTCGGCCAGATGAACGAGCCGCCGGGCGCCCGCGCGCGCGTGGCGCTCTCCGGCCTCACCATCGCCGAGTACTTCCGCGACGTCGAAGAACGCGACGTGCTGCTGTTCGTGGACAACATCTTCCGTTTCACCCAGGCCGGTTCCGAAGTGTCCTCGCTGCTCGGACGCATCCCGTCGGCCGTGGGTTACCAGCCGAACCTCGCCAGCGAAATGGGCACGCTCCAGGAACGCATCACGTCCACCAAGAAAGGCTCCATCACGTCCATTCAGGCCGTGTACGTCCCTGCCGACGACCTTACCGATCCGGCACCGGCCACCACCTTCGGTCACCTCGATTCGACCGTGGTTCTTTCCCGCGGCCTGTCCGAGCTCGGCATCTACCCGGCCGTCGATCCGCTCGACTCGAGCTCGACGGTCCTTTCGCCCGACGTGGTGGGCCAGGAGCACTACGACGTTGCCCGCGGCGTGCAGAAAGTGCTGCAGCGTTACAAGGACCTCCAGGACATCATCGCCATCCTTGGCATGGACGAGCTGTCCGAGGACGACAAGCTCGCCGTGGCCCGCGCGCGTAAGATCCAAAAGTTCCTGTCGCAGCCGTTCCACGTGGCCGAGCAGTTCACCGGCATCAAGGGCGCGTTCGTGAAGCGTTCCGACACCGTGCGCTCGTTCAAGGAGATCCTGGAAGGGAAGCACGACGACAAGCCCGAGCAGGCGTTTTACCTTAAGGGAGGAATCGAGGATGTAACCGCATGATGTTACAAACCAACCAACAGCAGCGAAACTACGAACAAACGATATTTCGTAGTTTCGTAGCCAGTTAGTAGGTTCGTAACGACTTCTATGTCCCTGACCCTCAAGATCGTCACGCCCGAACGGGTGGCCTACGAGGCCGTCATCGATTCGATCACCGCGATGACCGCTGACGGCGAAATCACGATCCTGCCCGGCCACGCCGCGCTCGTGAGCGCATTGCGCCCAGGAGAAGCGAAGGTGAGGATCGGCGCCGACGAGTCGTTCCTCGCGCTCTCCACCGGCTTCCTGCAGGTGCGCCCCGACAACGAGGTCGTAATCCTCGCCGACCACGCCGAGCGCATGGAGGAGCTCGAGCTTGAGGCCGTCAAAGCCGCCAAGGAACGCGCAAAGGCGCTCATGGAGGAAAAGCGCCACGTGGACGACGTCGCCTTCGCGAGCGCCGCCGCGCTCATGGAACGCGAGCTCGCCCGCGAAAAAGTCGCCCTGCGCCGCCACCACGGCCGCACCCCGCGCATCGAATCGCAGCCATAAGAAACGGGGCCGAAAGGCCTCGTTTTTGCATCCAACCATTGACAAACAGTCATTTTATTGCTATTTTCCGGACCAGTTCATTCAAAGGAGGAACCTTGCTTCTAACCGAAACGACGAACCATATCTCCGAGAAACGGATCTTCCACCCCTCAACGGACATGAGTAAGAGCGTGGGGGATGCGGCGACGTTCGCGGCTGCAGCGTGGGAGGGTCTGCGTCGGAACCATTACAAAATTCCGATCCTCGTGACCGTCATTCACATCAGCGACCATCCAGAGACGTTTGATAGGATAAAATCACTGCGGATTGATTCGGAACTCTCCGAAATCCACGAATCGGTCGATGCCATCAAGCGGTGGGTGTCGGATGAAGTCTGGATTTGCCTTCAGCATTCTGACGGTCGCGGTTGCGTCGTCGCAGTGGGTCTTGGTGCGCTGACGAGTGAAATGGTCCGACAAGGGACCAACGAAACGGTACGACGGAATCCTTCGGAGAAAGGCAACGCGATTCTCATCATCCGTCAGGCCGCAAGGCGTGCGGGCATGACACAGGGCAGGATTGCAAAGTTGGTCGGTCTCTCTCTGACGTATATCAGCAAAGCCGATCGTTCCACCAAACTGGGTCATCGGGCCAGGCAAAGCCTGTCTGATAACCTGAACCGATTGGACTTCCTCAACCCCGATGAGCGAAAGGCAGTCACCGCTATCATCAATGGCGACTGAGGATTCCTGGATGGCACTACGGTGTCGTCCATTTTTATTTCTCTTGTGCTACCATGCCCCCGCTATGGATGAAAAAGAACGACTCTTGAACGGGCTCAACGAGGCGCAGGCGACGGCCGTGCGGCATGGGGAAGGGCCGTTGCTTATCGTGGCCGGAGCCGGGACTGGGAAGACGACGGTGATCACCCGCCGGATCGCCTGGTTGATCCAGGAGGGTTTGGCGAAGCCGGAGAACATCCTCGCTTTGACGTTTACGGACAAGGCGGCGGGGGAGATGGAGGAGCGCGTGGATCAGCTGCTGCCGTACGGGTACGTGGACCTGCAGATTTCCACCTTCCATGCATTCTGCGAAAAGCTACTGCGCGACTACGGGACGGAGATGGGGTTGCCGCGGGACTTCAAGATGCTCACCGAGATCGACGCATGGCTCTTGGCGCGCCAGCACTTCGACCGGTTCGAGCTGGAGCACTACCGGCCGCTGGGGAACCCGACGAAGTACCTGCGCGGGCTGCTGTCGCATTTCTCCCGCTGCAAGGACTCGGCCGTCATGCCGGAGGCTTACCTCGCGTTCGCGGACGAGAAGCGGGCGAATCTTGATTCGGCCAACGCGGACGATGATGCGACAAATGAAATCCAGCGGATTTCAGAATTGGCCAAGGCCTACCACACCTACCAGCAGATCCTGATCGAAAACGACAGCCTCGACTTCGGCGATTTGATCGCCTATGCCCTCCGCCTCCTGCAAGAACGTCCGAACGTCTTGAAAGCCGTGCGGGCGAAATACACCTTCGTGCTCGTAGATGAGTTCCAGGACACGAACAAGGCGCAGTACGAGTTGGTGAAGCTCCTTGCTGCACCAAAAAACAATCTGACGGTGGTCGGAGACGACGACCAGTCCATTTACGCGTTCCGTGGGGCGAGTCTCGAGAATATTTTGCAGTTCGAATCGGATTATCCTGGCGCGGCGCGAGTGGTGCTGACCAAGAACTATCGCTCGGTCCAGACGATCCTGGATCACTCCCATCGATTCATCCAGGCGAATAATCCGAACCGACTGGAGGCGCGAGCAGAGGGAGGACTTTCCAAAAAGCTGCAGTCAGCGAAGGAAGAGACGGGGTTCGTCGAGCATATCCATTCCGCGACCCTTGATGAGGAGACGGGTGAAGTCGCTCGGAAAATCTTGGATTTGAAGGAGAAGGATCCGGATGCTGATTGGAACGATTTCGCGATCCTCACGCGCAGCAATGACAGCGCGCTCCCGTTCCTGTCCGCGCTTGATCGTCGAAAGATCCCGTACCAGTTCCTCGCGCTCCGTGGGCTTTACACCAAACCAGCCGTGCTCGACGTGGTGGCATTTTTACGCGTCCTCGATAATCCGTTCGACAGTCCTAGCTTCTACCGAGTGCTCGCGCATCCGCGGTTCGGCGTGCCGCATGTCGCGCTCGTGGAACTCTCGCACACGGCGAACCGCAAAGGGAAATCGTTGTACGAAGCGTGCCAGAGCGCACGCGCGTTTACCGGTCTTGCCTCAGACGATCTCGCCAAGGTCGATGACCTGCTCGCCCTCATCACTCGGCTGCGTCCGGAGGCGACCAAACGCAAAGCGTCAGAATTGTATGTGCTCGTCGCGCGCGAGGCGGGGTACGTCGAGCATCTCAACGAGCTGCCGGAGCGGACGAAGGCGGAGTCCTTCGGGTTCCTGCAGCAGTTCTTCGAGCGCATGAAGGCGTTCGAGGAGCGGCACGAGAATCCGGTGCTGCGACATTTCCTGGAGGAGTACAAACACGAACGCGACGCGGGCGAGGAAGGGGCGCTTTCGCCGGACATGGAATCGGGTCCAGACATGGTTCGCGTGATGACCGTGCACGCGTCCAAGGGGTTGGAATTCAAATACG
>MGDT01000007.1:155921-199433 GCA_001791045.1 Candidatus Uhrbacteria bacterium RIFCSPHIGHO2_01_FULL_63_20
TCGACCGGAAATTCCCCACCGACATCCGTCGCGACGCGATCCCGCTTCCCGACGGTCTCGTCCCGAGTGAGCACGGGGAAGGGGATTGGCATCTGGAAGAGGAGCGCCGCCTGTTCTACGTCGCCATGACACGCGCGAAGCATGGCCTGTTCTTCACGTCCGCGGACGATTACGGTGGAGCACGGAAACGCAAGGTGTCACGATTCCTGGCCGAGATCGCGATGGAGCCCACGCGCACGCCGTCTCCGTCAGCGAAGGACCTGTTCGCTTCCGATGAAGAGTCGGGCGGAATCGTGCTCTCTGACACCGAAGTGACCGTGCATGTCCCCAAGCATTTCTCCTTCTCGCAGCTCGTCGCGTTCCGCGCCTGTCCGCTCCAATACAAGTTCGCGCACATCCTCAAGATCCCCGTGTTCGGGAAGGGGACGTTCTCGTTCGGAAAGACGATGCACAACACGCTCCACCAGTTCCTGCTCGCGTGGATGGAACGGACAGGCGTGAGGCAGGAATCGCTGTTCGGAGCGGCCGGGGCGCCGAAGCCCGGGGAAATCCCGGTGTCGTTTGACGAGATGCTCGCCCTGTATGAATCATCCTGGATCGACGATTGGTATCGCAACGACAAGGAGCGCGAGGAGTATCGCGCAGAGGGCCGCGAATCGTTGAAGACCATATACGGCCGGTTCAAGCAACAGTTGCCAAAGCCGCACATGCTTGAGCAGGCGTTCACGCTCAAGATCGGCGACATCACCATCAAAGGACGCATCGACCGCATCGACTCGTTGCCCGAAGGTGGGTTCGAAATCATCGATTACAAGACCGGCACGCCCAAGACCGAGGACAAGATGAAGAAGGAGGACAAGGAGCAGCTGTATCTGTACCAGATGGCCGCGCAGGACCTGCTCGGGCTCGAAGTGAAGAAGCTCACGTATCATTACCTCAAGGATCATTCGACCGTGTCGTTCATGGGGACGCCCGAGGATCTGCTCACGCTGCGCGAAGAGATCGTGGAACGCATCGGCCGCATCCGCGGAAGCGCGTTCAAGGAGACGCCCAACCAGTTCACGTGCGGCAGCTGCGATTTCCGGGATATCTGCGAACACAGCCAGGCGTAATATGATGTTCTCGATGAAGGACCTGCTGCCGGATTCCTTGCGACGGGCGCACATCACCGAGCAGGTGGCGATCGTGCGCGCGCTCGAAGGGGCGAACCGGGCCATCGCCCAGGCGCTTCCGGCCGGCCACGGCGGGGATGCGCGCGCCGTCTCGTTGCGCGAGGGGACGATCACGGTCGCCTGCCTCAATTCCCCGGCCATGCACGTGATCTCCCGCAAGGAGATCGAGCTCGTGACGGCCGCGCTTCGCGAGGCGCCGAAGGCGGACATCCGGCACGTGCGCGTGCGGCTCGTGCAACGGCTCGGGGGCGGTGACGATGTGATAGAATGACGGCGATATGACGTTCCGCGGCTACCTCGCCGTCATGGCGCTCGCCTCGGTCGCCGCGTGGCTGTCGTGGATCATCGTGCTCGTGGCGATCGACCCGTCGGCCGCCGGACCGATCGGATTCGTGTTCTTTTACCTCACGCTCTCCGCCGCGCTCGTGGGCACGCTCGCGACCGCGCTTTCCGGCATCCGTGCCTGGGCCCGCTCCGAAGAGCTCCCGTCCCGCCACGTGTCCCGTTCGCTGCGCCAGGCGATCCTGGTGGCCGCGCTGGTGCTGGTCGCGCTCCTGTTGCTTCCGAAAGGGCTGCTCACCTGGTGGACGGCCGTCCTGCTCGTCCTGTTCTTCTCAATCCTGGAACTTGCCTTCGTTTCGGCCCAAAAGGGGAGGGGATAAGGCGTGTATGGATTCCCTTGTGCCCGGTCCCGGGCTTGGTTAAGCTTCCTGCGCCTATGCTGGACCGATTCTTCGGACGATTCTCAAAGGACCTCGGCATCGACCTCGGGACGTCGAACACCCTTGTATTTTCGCAGGAGCGGGGAATCGTGATCAACGAGCCGTCCATCGTGGCCGTGAACACGCGGACCGACCAGATCCTGGCCGTGGGGCGCGACGCGAAGGACATGCTCGGGAAGACCCCGCCGCACATCCAGATCACCAAGCCGCTCAACAAAGGGGTGATATCGGATTTCGAGGTGACCGAGAAGATGCTCAAGTATTTCATCGACCAAGTGCACAAGGAATCGTTCACGATCGTGCCCCGCCCGCGCGTGGTGATCGGCGTGCCGCTGGAGACCACCGAGGTGGAGCGCAAGGCGATCGAGGACGCCGCGCTTTCGGCCGGCGCGCGTCAGGTGTTCATGGTGCAGAACCCGCTGCTGGCCGCGCTCGGGGCGCGGCTCCCCATCACGGATTCGGTCGGGACCATGGTGGTCGACGTCGGCGGAGGCACCACCGAGATCGCCGTGCTTTCGCTCGCCGGCATCGTGACCTGGAAATCGCTGCCGGTCGCCGGGGAGGAGATGAACAAGAACATCATCCAGTACGCCCGCGACGTGTTCAACCTGTTGCTTGGGGAGAGAAACGCCGAACAGGTCAAGATCCGGATCGGCACGGCCGTCCCGCAGGAAGACCTCATGTCGCTCGACATGCGCGGCCGCGACCTCGTGACCGGGCTTCCGCGCGAGATCCCGATAAGCGACGGGCAGATCCGCGAAGCGTTGCGCCGATCCATTTCCACCATCATCGAGAACGTGAAGGCGACGCTCGAGGTGACCCCGCCCGAGCTCGTGGCCGACATCTACGAACGCGGCGTGGTCTTGACCGGAGGCGGGGCGCTGCTCAAGGGTCTCGACACGCTCATCTCGCGCGAAGCCGCCATCCCCGTGCGCGTGGCCGAGGATCCGCTCACCTGCGTGGTGCGCGGGGCCGGCGCGCTCCTGGACGACGAGGCCTTGCTGAAGGACATCGCGATGCCCTCCAGCCAGGGGCCTGTCTCATAGTCCTCCATGCGCCGCGACGCCGCCCGCCTCACCCGCTCCGCCGCCGTCTGCGTGGTCGCGCTCGCGGCCTTGTTCTTCTTGCGTTCGCCGCTCCTGTCCGCGTTCGCTTCCGCCGCCCGTCCGCTCGCCGGAGCCGGCGCGTGGGTCAGCGACCGGTTGGGATGGATCACGGTCGGGAAGGGGGAAATGGCGCGGCGGCTTGAGGAACGCACCGCGCAGCGCGACGCGCTCGCGCTCGATGGCGCCGAACTCGAACGGCTCCGCGACGAGAACGCCGAGCTGCGCGATCGCCTGTCGTTCGTCGAGCGCACGCGGTTCGACGCCGTCCAGGCGTCCATCGTCATGCGCGACGACGCGTCGCAGACGCGCCGCCTGACGCTGGACCGCGGTTCAGACGACGGCGTGGTGGCGGGCGTGGCCGTGACCGCCGGCAACGGGT
Organism: Candidatus Uhrbacteria bacterium RIFCSPHIGHO2_01_FULL_63_20; assembly: GCA_001791045.1. Lineage (GTDB taxonomy): Bacteria > Patescibacteriota > Patescibacteriia > UBA9934 > GWF2-40-263 > 2-01-FULL-63-20. The sequence continues at coordinate 159,301 of MGDT01000007.1, forward strand.
TGTACGTGGGGAAGGTGATCGCCGTCACCGCGGCCACGGCGACCGTCGCGGTCGCGGCCGCGCCGGGGGAGAGGACCGCCGTGACCATGCTCACGCTCACGCGTACGATCGGGCTCGCCGAGGGGACCGGCGGGCCGCTGCTCTCCATGCAGTTCATCCCGCACGACCAGAGGATCGAGGTGAACGACCTGGTGGTGACCTCGGGGCTCGAGGACCGCGTCCCGGCCGGCCTCGCGGTCGGATTGGTCAACGCGGTCAAGAGCGACCCGACCTCGCCGTTCCAACAGGCGATGGTCGAGCCGCTCGCCTACCTGCGCCGGGAAACCACGCTCTCCATCCTCCTCGACCGGGCCTCGCCATGACCCGGTGGTACAACTCTGGAGACCGACGAGAGTCGTTCAGCATCCTGTTTGTGACAGCCATCCGTATGCCGTCAGTGATCGAGAGAATGTTGTCCCACCGGATATGATCCGCTACGCGACATCCGGCGTGGTGTTCCTCGCGCTGTTCCTGGCCGAACGCGCGTTCATCGCCTCGCTCCCGGCCCCGTTCGCGGCCGCACCGCTCGTGCTCGCCGCCGGCGTGTACGCCGTGCAGCACCTGTCGCTCCCCGACGGCGTGGCGTGGATCCTCCTCGGGGGGATCGCGAGCGACGCGCTCGCGCTTACGCCGTTCCCGTACGCGACCGCGTCCTCGGTCGCCGCCTCCGCGTGCGCCGTGTCCTTGTCGCGTTCGGTGTTCACGAACCGCTCCATCTACGGGATCCTCGCCTGCGGGAGCGCGGCCATCGTCGCGAAGGCCCTTGCCGGCGCGTCCGTGCTCGCCGTGCTCGGCCTCGGCGGACCGGGCAGCGGGTGGTTCTCGCCGATCGCGGAACTCCCGCTCGCGCTCGCGCTCGGCGTCCTGTCGCTCGCGCTCCTCTTCCGTTTCGCAAAGCGCATCCGCCGCATGCTCTCGTCCATCGTCATGGTCACCCCGTAGCGCATCCTGTGTCCTCGTCCGACGGATCCCCCCCGGCCGCACACCCGTTCCACGTCCAGACGGACGGTCCGTTCGGGTCGCTCACGCGTTCGGACAAGACGATGGATCCCGGCATGCTGATCGAGGAAGCCGCGTTGGGGGCGATGGGGAGGGGGGGCGGGAAACTGGGCATCACGATCCCGGCCCGTCGGTTCCGGATCGCGGCATGGTGCACGGCAGGCGTCATCGCGCTGCTCGGCGGCCGTTGTGTCCATCTGCAGGTCGTGGAGGGGAAGACCTACCTGGCCCTCGCCGAAGGGAACCGAGCCGAGGAACGGGTGGTCCCGGCCCCGCGAGGCGTCATCGCCGACCGCCATGGGAAGGTGCTCGCCCGCAACGTATCCTCGTTCATGCTCACCCTGACGGCCGGGGATCTTCCGGATGAGGATGAAGGACGCTCGCGAGTACTCGACCGCGCGGCCGACCTCGCCGGGCTCGTGCGGACGGACATCGACCTGTTGCTCGCCGAGGCCATGGCAGCCCCCGACGTCCCGCTGCCGGTCAAGCGCGGCATCCCGTATGAGGCGGCCATGCGGCTCGCCGTCGAGACCTCGCGGCTCCCCGGGTTCGCGCTCGAGACGTCGCTCTCCCGCGCGTACGAGACGGGCGCCTCGTCGCTGTCGCACGTGCTCGGATACACCGGACGCATCAACGCGAAGGAACGTCCCGATCGTCCCGATTACCTCATCACCGACGACATCGGCCGATCCGGCGTCGAACGCGGGGCGGAACTCCTGCTGCGCGGCGCGCCCGGGCATACCGTGGTCGAGGTGGACGCGCTCGGTCACGAGCTGTCACTCGTGTCGAAGACCGACCCGGTGCCCGGAGCCAACCTCATCCTCTCCATCGACGCCGACTTCCAGGCCTACGTCGAGGAACGCGTGGAGGCCACCTTCCGCGCGACCGGCACGTCGCGCGCGTCGGTGGTGGCGATCGATCCGCAAACCGGAGGGGTCCGCGCGCTCGTGAGCCTTCCGTCCTACGACAGCAACAGCTTCGCGCAGGGGATCGACCGCGTCACCTACCAGCGCCTGCTGGACGATCCGGACCAACCGCTGTTCCCGCGCGCCGTGTCCGGGGAATTCCCGAGCGGGTCGGTGTTCAAGCCGTTCGTCGCCTTCGCCGCGCTCAAGGAGGGCGTGATTTCCGAGCACACCAGTTTCCTCTCGAGCGGCGGCATCTCGGTCGGTCCGTGGTATTTCCCGGACTGGAAGGCCGGCGGCCACGGCGTCACCGATGTCCGGAAGGCGCTGGCCGATTCGGTCAACACCTTTTTCTACATCGTCGGCGGCGGGCTCGACCAGGTGACCGGGCTGGGCGTGGAGCGCATCACCGGGTACGCCCGGGCGTTCGGGTTCGGGCAGAAGACCGGGATCGAACTGCCGGCGGAAGCCGACGGGTTCCTCCCGTCCAAGGAATGGAAGGTCGAAGCGAAGGGCGAGCCGTGGTACGTGGGCGACACCTACCACCTCGCCATCGGTCAGGGCGACCTGCTCGTGACCCCGCTCCAGATGGCGACCGCGATCGCCGCGATCGCGAACGGCGGACAGCTCGTGGCCCCGCGGCTCATCGAAGGGATCGACGGGGCCGCCGTGACCCCCGCATCGCTCCCGGCTCGACGCGAACCGTCCGCGCCGCTCGACGCGGACCTGATCCGGATCGTCCGGGAAGGGATGCGCCAAGGCGTCACGCGCGGCAGCTCGCGATCCCTCCTGTCCGCCTCCATGAACCTCGCCGGAAAGACCGGCACGGCGCAGACGCCGCTTGACAAACCGACGCACGCCTGGTGGGCCGGATTCGGCCCATACGAAAACCCCACCCTCGCGGTGGTGGTGCTCATCGAGAACGGCGGGGAGGGGTCGACCGTGGCGGTCCCGATCGCCCGCGACATCTTCGATTGGTGGGCGCTGTACGGGGATTGAGGCTTCACGCCTTGCGGATCCCGCTCACGAGCGAGGTGGCCGCGAACAGCGCCGTCGCGGCGAGCACGATCGGCGCGCCGGACGGAAGCCCGAAACGGATGGAGGACCAAAGCCCGATGAGCACGGCGAGCTCGGCGATGACGACGGTGGCGACCATCGTCCCCTTGAACGTCCCGGCGACCTGGCGGGCGGCGGCGGCAGGCGTGACCAACAAGGCGGACACCAGGATGAGCCCGACCAGCTTCACGCCGAACACGATCGCGGCGGCGAGCGAAAGATAGAGGAGCAGGGTATGCAGCCCCACGTTCACCCCGTTCACGAACGCGGAATCCTTGGAAAGGGACAGGAAGGTAAGCGAGCGGCCCGCAAAGAGGAGCCAGCCGAAGATGACGATGGCCGCGACGACGGCAAGCGCGAGATCGAGTCCGCTCACGGAAAATACGCTGCCGAACAAGGTCTCTTCCAGCACCTCAAGCCCTTCATCCCCCGTGAACACGGAAAACAACACGATCCCGAGCGCCATGCTCGTGGTGAACAGCATCCCGAGCACGGAGTCCGGCGGCAGCTTGGTGGACCGTTCGAGGTGGTACAGGACGAACGCGACCAGGACCCCCCAGGCGAGCGCGACCGGCAATGGCGCGAGCCCGGCGATCACCGCGACGGCGACGCCGGCGAGCGAGGCGTGCCCGATCCCTTCACCGAACAGGGCCATGCGGCGCAGGGTCGCGAAGACGCCAAGCGACGCGATGAGCGGCGCGATGAGGATCCCGGCGGCGAACGCGCGGGCCACGGGATCGGCGAACAGGACGGAAACCGGTTCCATAGGTCAGGATCCACGGTGGGAATGATGGACGAAGGGGTGCGAGGAGTGCTCGTAGACGTCGACGGCCTGGCCGTACAGGTCGCTGACCGCTTTTTGCGATAGGGCCTTGGCGGGCGGACCGGCGCACAGGAGCTTGCGGTTCAGGCACAGCACCTCGTCCACGATCTTCGCGATCACCGACACGTCATGGCTCACGATGAGCACCGTGGTCCCGTGTTCGTGGTTCAGATGCTCCAGCACCTCGTAGAACGCCGCTTCGCCGGCCACGTCCACGCCGGTCGACGGTTCGTCGAGCACGAGGAGCGGCGGATTGTTGAGGATGGCCTGGGCGATGAGCACGCGCTGCAGCTGCCCGCCGGAGAGGGATCCGAGGCGTTCGCTCAAGATGCCCACGGGGAGGCCTACGTCCGAGATCGCCTGGTCCGGCGAACAGCTGTCGCACGCCTTCCGGCGGGAAAGCGACATGAATTCGCCCACGGTGATGGGGAACTCGGCATCGAACCCGAACCGCTGCGGGACGTACCCGATGTCGCCGCGCGCGTCGTGCGGGTGGCGGCCGAACACGGTCACGGATCCCTTGGTCGTGGGCTGCAACCCCAGGATGGCGCGCAGCATGGTGGTCTTTCCCGACCCGTTGGGACCGATGAGCGCGGTGATGGATCCCTCCTTCACCTCGAACGAGACGTCGTCGACCGCCGCGTTCTGTCCGAACGCGATGGTGACGTGTTCCGCGCGCACGGCCGGGACCTGCTTCTTCGCGTGGGTGTGGCGGTGGATGGACATAGAATTGCTATCGATTATCACCGGAATCGACGGCAACGTCAATCATGGTCCGCCTGAATGAAGGGTATGTTAGGATGTCCACCATATGAAACGGATCGCGTCTTTCCTGTTCATCCTCCTCCTCCCGATTTCGGTTTTCGCGCAGGAGCCTGCGGCGTCCGCGCCGAGCGAAAGCAGGGAAGAGCAGGCGGTCGTACAACGGATCCTGGAGGAGCGGGGCGAGGATGGCGTGCGTCAGATGCGGTTCGAGGCGAAGACCGATGCGGGAGAGACCTTCGTCGTGGACACCAGCTCCTCGTATACCGAAGGCCTGCGTTACGCTGTCCGCCCTGGTGACCGCGTGATCCTCGCCCTGTTCCCGAACACCGAAGGCGGGTACGACGCCCAGATCGCCGACGTCGTGCGCACGGGCGGACTCGCGCTCGTATTCGCCCTGTTCGCGCTGCTCACGGTCGCCGTGGGATTCCTGCGCGGGTTCTCCTCGCTGCTCGGGCTAGGCGTGACGCTCGCCATCCTGTTCGCGGTCGTATTCCCCCGCATCCTCGACGGGGCTGATCCGGTTCTCACCATCGCCCTGGGCGGAGCGGCGATCCTGGCCGTGAACATGCATCTGTCCCACGGGTTCAACCGCCGCACATTCGTCGCCTTCGCCTCCACGCTCGTCGCGCTGGGTCTTGCCGTCGTGTTCGCCGAACTGTTCGTGGCGTGGGGAAGGTTGTCGGGACTCGCGTCAGAGGAATCCGTGTTCCTGTACTGGCAGGTGGGGAACGCCACGCTCGACCCGCGGGGGATCCTGCTCGCCGGCATCATCCTGGGCGCGGTGGGCGTGCTCGACGACATAGCGGTCACGCAGGGAGAGACCGTGGCCGAACTCAAGGACGCGAACCCGGGCCTGTCGCCCAACGAGCTGTTCGCGCGCGCGATGCGCGTGGGCCGCCACCACATCGCCTCCACGGTGAACACGCTCGTGCTCGCCTATGCCGGCGCGTCGCTCCCGTTGTTCCTGTTGTTCCTCAACTCCTCGGTCAGCATGCGGGCGTTCATGAACACCGAGCTGGTGGCCGAGGAAATCGTCCGCACGCTCGCCGGCACGGCCGCGCTCGTCCTGTCCGTCCCCATCTCCACGCTGCTTGCCGCCAGATTCGCCACGTCGGAATCCCCTGTGCATAATCGGCTTGACGGGGAGGGAAGCGCCCGGTAGCGTTTCAAGCATCCAAATCCGCTCGTGGCCGCTCGGCCGCGAGCATTGCGTTCATATGCCCACCTATCTCTCCAAGGATAAATTCGCCGAGTTGCAACAGGAGCTCGAGACCCGCCGGAGCGTGACGCGCCGCGAGATCGCGGGGCGCATCGAGGCGGCCAAGGAACTCGGGGACCTTTCCGAGAATTTCGAATACCACGAGGCCAAGGACCAGCAGGCGCTCAACGAGACGCGCATCGTTGACCTGGAAGGGATGATCAAGGACGCGGTCCTCGTCGAGCAAAAATCCGGCGGGGAAATCGGGCTCGGCTCGAGCTTCGTGGCCGAGGCGGGCGGGACACGCAAGGCGTTCGAGATCGTCGGGTCCAACGAGGCGGATCCCCTGGCAGGGAAGATCAGCAACGAGTCCCCGATCGGGCAGGCGTTCATGGGGCGCGGGACCGGCGACGTCGTGGAAATCTCGGTCCCTTCGGGCGTGATGCGCTATACTATCCTCGAAGTGAGGTAAGTATGATCGACGAAGAGGTGGTGCGACGGGAACGTCTGGCGAAGCTGCGAGCGGCCGGGGAAGACCCGTATCCGGCGCGCGTGAAGCGCACCCATGAAATCGCGGGCTACCTCGCGCGGTTCGACGCGCTCCTGGCGTCGAAGGAGCCGGCGACCCTCGTCGGCCGCGTGAAGACCATCCGCAAGCATGGCGGGCTCACGTTCGCGCACATCGAGGACGGGACCGGCATCGTGCAGGTCGCGCTTCATCGCGACGTCGTGGGTTCCGAGCGCTACGCGTTCTTCCACGCGACGGCGGACATGGGCGATTTCCTCGAGGTGACCGGGACGGCGTTCGTCACGCGAAAGGGCGAGAACTCCATCGACGCCTCGGCGTGGCGCATCATCACGAAGACGCTCCTCCCGATGCCGGAAAAGTGGCACGGCCTGAACGACGTCGAGATCCGCTACCGCAAACGCTATCTCGACCTGATCGCGAACCCTGACGTGCGCAGGATCTTCCGCATGCGGGCGGTCATCCTGAAGACGATGCGGGAGCACCTCGACCGCCACGGCTACCTCGAGGTGGAGACGCCGGTGCTGCAAGCCGTGCCCGGCGGGGCCGCGGCGCGTCCGTTCGTGACCCATCACAACGCGCTCGACATCGACATGTACCTGCGCATCGCGCCCGAGCTGTACCTGAAGCGCCTCACGGTGGGCGGCTACGAACGGGTGTATGAGGTGGCGCGCTGTTTCCGCAACGAGGGGATCGACCACATGCACAACCCCGAGTTCACGCAGGTCGAAGGGTACGCGGCCTACATGGATTACGCGGATCTCATGGCCTTCCTCGAGGGAATGGTGTTCGACATCGTGAAGGCGTGCGGACATGATCCCGCCAAGGTTCCGTTCCAGGGTTCATCGCTCGATTTCACCCCGCCCTGGCCGCGCGTCACCTTCCGCGACGCGCTCATCCGGTACGCCGGCGTGGACATCGAGAAATTCCCCGACCGCGCCGCGATCTCGAAGGAGGCGCAACGCCTGGGCGTCCCGGTGGCCAACGCCGACAGCCACACCACCATCATCGACAACATCTACAAGCATTTCGTGCGCACGAAGATCGTGCAGCCCACCTATCTCATCGACTATCCGGTCGAAATCTCCCCGCTCGCCAAGCGCAAGGGCGAGGACCCGCGATACGTGGAGATGTTCCAGCTCGTGTACGGCCCGGGCGTGGAGAACGTGAAGGCGTTCACCGAGCTCAACGACCCGCTCGACCAGGAGGAACGCTTCCGCGTCCAGGATGAGGCGCGCGAGAAGGGCGACCTTGAGGCGCAATACGGCGACGCGGATTACGTCGAGGCGCTCAAGCACGGGATGCCGCCCACCTCCGGGTTCGGCATCGGCATCGACCGGCTGACCGCGACGCTCACGGATTCGCACAGCCTGAAGGAGGTGATCCTGTTCCCGACGCTGCGTCCCGAATCCTCGCATTGACAGATCCGCCGCCTCTGACGATGACCAAACGTCCACGGTTCCTGCATCGGGTGGCCCGCGAACGCTATGATTCGCGGCGGTTCGCGAACCCGTATTTCACGCACGGCAAGCCGCGGAATCGCAGGAAGGCCCTCGTCGCCGCCGCGTTCGCGCTGACCGTGGGGGGACTCCTGGGCGCGACGGGATACCTGTTCGCTTCGCCGCGGTTCGACGTGGCCGAGGTGGGCGTCGAAGGGTGCCGCACCATCGCGCCCGAGGCCGTAAGGGCGATCGTGGACCAGGAACTCGATCGCCGCGCGTACCTGTTCCTCGACCGACGCAACCGGTTCCTGTTCGATCCCGAACCGGTGCGCGCGGCGATCAACGCGTCGTTCTCCCTCGACCGGTTGGAGGTGACCAGGGAAGGGAAGCGCGTGCTCGTGACCCTGTCCGAGAAGGTGTCGCAGATCGTGTGGAAGAGCGCGGACGCGCGCTTCCTCGTCGACCTGCAGGGAACGGTGCTGCGCGAGCTCGGCGACGACGAGCCGCTGCCCGACCTGGGCAAACCGCTGCCCGCCTTCATCGACGTGAACCGCGTCCCCCCGAGCGTCGGAGGCACGGTATTGAGCGCGGACGAGGTCGCGGGGATCTTCTCGTTCCACGAATGGCTCACGAGGCTCGGCATCCTGTTCGGGACCACGCGCGTGGACCGGTTGGCCGGGAAATGGATGAGCGTGGAGACCGCCGACGGATATGACGTGCTGTTCGACCCGCTGGGTGACGTGCAGGCGCAGGCCGAGAACCTGAACGCGGTGTTGCACGACCAGGTGAAGGACCCGGGCAAACTCCAGTACGTGGACCTCCGCTTCGGGGACCACGTATACTTCAAATAGCGTAGGTTCGAGGATCCGCAGGTTCGCAGGGTTTTCCTGCGTGCCTGCGACCCTGCGTGCCTGCGACCCTATGAATTACCTGTCCTACGACGACGCCAACATGTTCTCCGACGCCTGCGGGGCTCTCGGAGCGAAACGGCACGAACTCTCGGACGCGCGCGAGCGTCTTGAGGCCGCCCATGCGCGGCTCGAGGAGATCCGGCGCGACGGCGCGCAGGGTTTTTTCGACCTGCCGTCCGACACCAAAGGGATCGCCTCCGCCCTTCAGGCCGCGCAGCGCGCCAAGAAACGGTTCTCCACGCTGCTCGTGATCGGCATCGGCGGCTCCGACCTTGCCGCGCGGACCATCGTCCAAGCGCTCGCGGACAGGGAAGAGGGGATGCAGGTGCGGTTCCTCTCCGTCCCGGATCCCGAGGCGGTCGCCCCGATCCTCGCGGACGCGGACCTGCTGAAGGACGCCGCCGTGAACGTGGTGTCCAAATCCGGTTCCACGCTCGAGACCGTGTCGCTGTTCCTCACCGTGCGCGAGGCGTTGATCAGGGCCGTTGGGATGGAGAAGCACCGCGACCAGGTGTTCGTGACCACGGATCCCGCCGACGGGCCGCTGAACCAGATGGCGAAGGAGGAGCGCTATGAGATCCTGGACCATCCGCTCAACGTGGGCGGGCGGTTCTCGGCGCTCTCGGTCGTCGGCCTGTTCCCGGCGGCCTGCGCGGGCGTTGACGTGAAAGGGCTGCTCGAAGGAGCCGCCTGGATCGAGGAGAAGCGACGTGCCGACAAGGCCTCCTCCATGCCAGCCACGTTCGCGGCGCTCCACGCGCTCGCGATGGCGAACCACGCGCAGGATATCCACGTGCTCATGCCATACGCGGCCAAGCTGTCGCACTTCGCGCACTGGTACCGCCAGATCTGGGCCGAATCGCTTGGAAAACGGAAAGGGAACAAGCATGTGGGTCCCACGCCGGTCGCGGCGCTCGGGCCCACCGACCAGCACTCGCAGATCCAGCTGTACCAGGACGGACCGGCGAACAAGGTGGTGACCTTCATCGAGGTGGCCGAATTCCGCGAAGAGCTCCGCGTGCCGAAAAGCGGCATCCCCGACGCGTTTTCTCTCATGAAGGGGCTCGATTTCGCGGACATCATGCATGCCGAACGCGCAGGCACGGCGAACGCGCTCGCGCGGGCCCGCCGGCCCAACGGCACGCTGCGCATCCCGTCGGTGAGCGCCGAGTCGCTGGGGGCGCTGTTCCAGTTTTACATGACCGCGACGGCCTACATGGGCGAGCTCATGGGCGTGAACGCCTACGACCAGCCTGGGGTGGAATCCGGCAAACAGGAGGCCAAACTCATCCTCGAGGGGCTCGTATGACCATCGCGCGCGCCCTGGCCGTCATGGCCGCCATCTACGTCGCCCAGATCGTGTTGGTCGAGTCGCTCGACATCTACTCCCGATGGCCCGATTTCGACGTCCTGATGCATTTCCTCGGTGGAGCAGGGGCAGGGCTCCTGGGCATCGCCCTGCACGAGCGCTGGACCACCAGGAAGCATCGCGAGGAGCTGCCAAGGGCCTACCACGGGCTGTTCGTGATCGGCGTGGTGATGGGGATCGCGCTCGCCTGGGAATTCCACGAATTCATCCTCGACGCCTTGAATGCCGGCTCCGAAGGGTGGCGCCTGATGCAGCCGTCGATCGCGGACACCATGCTGGACCTCCTCATGGGACTCGTGGGCGGGGGAGCGGTATTCGCGTGGTATTCAAAAAACAAGCGCTAGGCCTGTTTCAGACATTATGCGTCGCACATTATATGTTAGACGACACATACAATGAATTCGCACGGCATGTGTCGGTCTAACATCGCTCGTATTGTCTCGACATCTACCCTAATGCTCCTCGTGGCAGGAGTCGGACAATACGAGCCGCGCGTTAGATTCCGACCAATAGATCCGTCCCGTACACGATGGCGAGCAACACGGCCCCGACGATGAACACGGTCGAGAACAGGAACACGAGCATCTGGACCAGGCCGTCCTCCTTGGCCACGCCCAGGAACATGTGGCTCGCGACGAACGTGAACAATCCGACCGGCACGAGCACGAACGCCCATCCAAGCAGTTTCACGACCAGCTCAAGGGTCACCATAATGAGGTCATTCGCCCTTCCCTGTTCAGGGCGGCGAAACCATGAAGGGCATCGGATTCACCGGAATCCCGTTCTTACGCACCTCGAAGTGCAGATGCGGCCCGGTCGAGAGCCCGGCGCCTTTGGTGCCGGGCATGCCGCCCGAAAGCCCGATCGGCTGTCCGCGCGTCACGAACTGGTCGGCCTTCACGGAAACCTTCGACAGGTGGGCATACAAGGTCGCGAGACCGTTCCGGTGGATCACCATCACGTAGTTGCCGTACATGCTGCCCACGCGGGTCCAGGCCACGTAGCCGGGAGCCGCGGCCTCGACCGGCGTCCCTTGCGGCTGCGGGATATCAAGCCCCGAATGTTCGAACAGGTGCCGGAACGGGTAGGTCGGGTCATGGAACAGCGTGGAAATCCCCTTATATCCCGCGTTCACGGGCCAGGACATGACCGACGCGTCTCCCACTTCGTCGTTCACGCTCAACTTCGCCTCGATTTCGCCCTGCAGGAGCGCGACCTGCTGGCTGATGAACGCCTCTTCCTCCCGAAGGTTCGCAAGCAGCGTCCGGTATTGGGCCTCCGACGCCAGGCTCTCGCCCAACAGCGATTCCTTGGCCGCGCGCTCCTCGTCCAACCGGCGACGGCTTTCGATGAGCGACGCCTGCAACTCGCCCAACTTCGCCCGTTTCCCTTCGGTGTCCGTGCGGGTGGCGATCAGCCGGTCGCGGGTGGCTTTCGCGAGTTCCAGGGCCTGGGACAGCTCGTCGTTCACGTTCTCGAGGTATTGGATCTGATCGAACAGGTCTGCGAGGGATCGGCTCGAGAATATGGCTTCCAGCAACAGATCGCCGTCCGAGGCGTCCATGGTCCGGATGATCTCGGCCATCAACAGCTTTTGACGCTCCAGCTGCGCCTCGTAGGCGTTCGTTTCGGCGTCCAGCACCCTGATCTGGCCGTTGACCAGGCTGATGCGCGCCTCGTTGGACTGGATGTCGAGCTCGGTCTTCGCGACCCGGTTCTCGAGCAACCCGACCTGGTCGCCCAGCGTGGCCGCCTCGGCCTGTTTCTTGGCGATCTGCGTCTTATACGTCTCGATCCGGTCCTGCAGCTGGTCCACGGCCGCCTGCTTTTCCCGGATCTCATCGTTGAGCTCGTTGATCTCCCCCGCGAGCGCCGCATCGTCCACCACGACCTCGGGACCGGCCGTGGCCGTGAACCCGGTCGCGATATGCAAACAGCCCGCGAGGAACGCGGCGGACAGGACCGACAGGCCCGCGAGTCGAAGATTGTCCCTCCGTACGGTCATCATGCGGACAAGAGCGCGATGGCGCGCGACAAGCGATCGACGGTTTCCTGCTTCCCGAGGACCCAGGCGAGCTCGAACGGGCTTGGCGAGGCGCTGCGTCCGGAAAGCGCGACACGCAACGGCCAGAGCACGTTCCCTTTTTGGAGCCCGTTCTCCTCAATATACTTGAGAATCGCCCCCTCGACCATTGCGGACGCGGCGAAATCGTTTTCCGAAAGGGATCCTATCCTGGTCCGGATGGCCTGCAGGTTCTTGAGCGCATCCGCCTGGTCGGACTTCTTCCAAACCAACAGCGACGCTTCGTATCCGGACAAAACGAGGAACGAATCGACGGCTTCGACGATGTCGGAGAGCTTGGTCATCCGCTCGCGTTCGATTGAACACATTTTTTGCAGGAGATCGGGATCCACCCTCTTCCCTGCTCGTTCCAAAAATGGGACGCACAACGCGGCAAGCTCGGCCGGGGATTTCGCTCGGATGTACTGGCCGTTCATCCAGTCCAGTTTCTCCAGGTTGAACACGGCGCCGGACTTGTTGACCTTCGGGAGGTCGAAGCCGTTCATGAGTTCCTCCCGCGTGTAGATTTCCTTGTCGCCGGACGGATTGAATCCCATGAGCGCCACGAAATTGACAAGCGCCTCGGGCAGATAGCCCTTTTCAAGGTAATCCTCCACCGCCACGTCCCCCTGACGCTTGGAAAGCTTCGAACGATCCGCGTTCAGGATGAGCGGAAGATGCGCGAATACGGGCACGTCCCAGCCGAACGCCTGGTACAGGATGACATGCTTGGGCGCGCTTGAGATCCATTCCTCACCGCGGATGACGTGGGTTACCTCCATCAGGTGGTCGTCCACCACGTTCGCCAGGTGATAGGTCGGGAATCCGTCGGATTTGACCAACACCTGGTCGTCCAGTTCCTGGGTATCGATCTCGATCCTCCCGCGGATGGCGTCATCAAACGCGGTCTTCCCTGCCGGGATTTTCAAACGAATCACCGATGGTTCGCCTGCAGACATTTTTTGTTCAATCTCCTGTGGAGACAACGAAGCGCAATGGCGGTCGTACTTCGTGTTGCGTTTGGCCAGTTCCTGCTGTTTCCGGAGAGCATCAAGGCGTTCCTTGGAGCAAAAACAACGATAGGCCATCCCTTTTTCAAGCAGGACCCGCGCATGCTCCTCGTGGAGAGCCTTGCGCTGCGACTGGATGTAGGGCCCGTGAGTCCCCTTCTCTGCTAATTTCCCACCGGAATCGAGCACGGGGCCCTCGTCGTAATCCAATCCGACCGCATCGAGCGCGCGGATGAGCGATTCCACGGCGCCAGGGACCAGGCGCTCCCGATCGGTGTCCTCGATGCGCAATACGAACGTGCCGCCATGTTTCCTGGCGTACAGCCAGTTATACAGCGCGGTGCGGAGCCCGCCGATGTGCAGGTATCCGGTCGGCGACGGCGGGAATCGAGTGACGATGGTATTCATAGACGGTCGGAGGATGGGTATTCGGATGGAGCCGAGCGGTCGGAGACCCCGCGAGGCGACAGACGAATGCCCATCCGACGGACGAATGCTATCCCATGTCGCGAGAATCGGAAAGACGATCGTCGCGTTAAAAATCCGGCCGAGGCGATGCGGTTCCTGGATGAGCCGCCACAGCCACTCAAGCCCCATCTTGCGCATCCGCTGGGGCGCACGGCGAACGCGTCCGGAAAGGAACGCGAGCGTTCCTCCCACCCCCAAGGCAACACGGACACTTGGCATCTGCGGCAAGTGGTCGGCGATCCACGTTTCCTGCTTCCCATGTCCGAACGCGACCGCAAGGATCTCAGGCTTTTCCGCGTTCATCCGCTCAATCAGATCCACCGGCATGTCCCAGCTCCCGTCCGGACGAAGCGCAACCCTTCCCCCACCCTCGGCGATGAACCGCGCGTGGGGGAACCGTGCAGCTGCCTCGCGCGCCGCGTTCCGCGCCTCCCCTTCCCGCCCGCCCAAGAACATCACGGACAAACCGCGTGCATCCGCTTCTCTCATCAGCACGTCCAGGGTTTCGACACCCGTAAGTCGTTCGACAGGACGCCCAAGACGGAGCGTCGTCGCCCATCGCACACCAATCCCGTCCGCGACCACGACCGCCTTGTTGATCGCTGCGCGGAGTCTCGCATCATGGCGGGCCTCAAGCGCCATTTCGGGGTTCAGCGTGACCACCTGGGACGGACGGTCGCCATCAAGCGATCGCAACACGTCGCCAGACGGGTCATTCGCGGAAATCCTTGATATTTCTATACCGAACAGCTTCATGCGCCCCATCATACACGGTTCGTTGACAAGGCTCATTAGCACTCTATAATAGCGAGTGCTAACTATGTTGCCGAATAATTTCACGCTCAAATCCCAGGAGGCGCTCCAGCAGGCCCATGCCATCGCGCTTGAGAACGGCCAGCAGGCGCTTGAGCCGTTGCACGTGCTCGCCTCATTGCTCGCCCAGGACGACGGCGTCGTGGTCGTCGTGGTGAACAAGGTGACGCAGGACCGCGTGGCGCTGCGCGCCGACGTGGACGCGGCGATCGACTCGCTCCCGAAGGCCAAGGGCAGACCCATGGCCTCCGGCCCCGTCCAGGTGTATCTCACCCCGGAGACCGCCGCGGTCCTTTCGGAGGCCGCGAAGAAGGCCAAGGAGTTCAACGACGAGTTCATCTCCACCGAACATCTCCTGCTCGGGTTGCTCGCGTCGAAAACGGGCCCCCTGCTCTCCCGCTACGGCGTGAACGAACAGACCGTGATGCGCGCGCTCAAGGACATCCGCGGGGCCCAGCGCGTGGACGGCCCCGAGCCGGAAGCCCGTTACCAGGCGCTCACCAAGTACGGCCGCAACCTTACGGACGCCGCGCGCGCCGGCGAGCTTGATCCCATCATCGGCCGCGACGCCGAGATCCGCCGCATCATGCAGGTGCTGTGCCGCCGCACGAAGAACAACCCGGTGCTGGTGGGCGAGGCCGGGGTGGGCAAGACCGCCATCGTGGAAGGGCTCGCGCAGCGCATCGTCTCGGGCGACGTCCCCGAACTCCTCAAAGACAAGGATGTGGTGTCGCTCGACCTGGGGAGCATGGTGGCCGGGACCAAATACCGCGGCGAGTTCGAAGACCGCCTCAAGGCCGTCGTGAAGGAAATCGAGCAGTCCGGGGGGAAGATCGTGCTGTTCATCGACGAGCTGCACACGCTGGTGGGCGCCGGCACCACCGAGGGGAGCCCGCTCGACGCGTCGAACATGCTCAAGCCGGCGCTCTCGCGCGGCAAACTGCGCGCGATCGGCGCCACCACCAACAAGGAATACCAGCGTCACATCGAAAAGGACCCCGCGCTCGAACGCCGGTTCCAGCCCGTCATGGTGGAAGAACCGACCGTGGAGGACACGATCGCGATCTTGCGCGGCATCAAGGAAAAATACGAGCTGCACCACGGCGTGCGCGTGAGCGATCCGGCCATCGTCGCCGCCGCCACCCTTTCCTCCCGGTACATCACCGATCGCCATCTGCCCGACAAGGCCGTGGACCTCATCGACGAGGCCGGGAGCGGGCTTCGCATGCAGATCGACTCCATGCCCGAGGAGCTTGATATCATCAAGCGGGACCTGATGCGCCTTGAGATCGAGCGGAAGGCGCTCGAAAAAGAGGAGGACAAGGATTCCAAGACGCGGCGGTCGGAAATCGAGCGTCAGATCGCCGACGTGCGCGAGCGAGCCGACGCGCTGGAGGGCCGCTGGAAGAATGAAAAGGACAAGATCGAGGAGATCCGCAAGATCAAGGCCGAAATCGAGAACGCCAAGCAGAATGCCGAGCTGGCCGAACGCAAGGGGGACCTTGATGCGGTGGCGGCCCTGCGCTACGGCTTCGTCCCCCAGCACGAGGCGCGGCTCGCGCTCGTCGAGGAACAGCTCCAAGCGCTGCAGTCCGAACGCGGGATGCTGAAACAGACCGTGACCGAGGAGGAAATCGCCGGCGTGGTCTCACGCTGGACGCACATCCCGGTGTCCAAGATGCTGGAGTCCGAGCTCTCCAAACTCGCCCGCATGGAGGATGAGCTCAGAAAGCGTGTGGTGGGCCAGGAAGAAGCGATCCGTGCGGTATCCAATGCCCTGCGCCGCAGCCGCGCGGGCATCAGCGAGGAAAACCGGCCGATCGGCAGCTTCATCTTCCTGGGCCCCACCGGGGTCGGTAAGACCGAACTTGCCCGGGCGCTGGCCGCCTTCATGTTCAACGACGAACACTCCCTCATCCGCCTCGACATGAGCGAGTACATGGAGCGCCATTCGACCGCCAAGATCATCGGTTCCCCGCCCGGCTACGTGGGCTACGACGAGGGCGGACAGCTCACCGAACTCGTGCGCCGCCGTCCCTACTCCGTCGTCCTGTTCGACGAGATCGAAAAGGCCCATCCGGACGCCTTCAATTTGCTCCTCCAAATCCTGGACGACGGCCATCTCACCGACTCCAAGGGTCGCAAGGTCAACTTCAAGAACACGGTGATCATCATGACCAGCAACCTTGGGTCTGACGTGATCCTGAACGCGGGGACGCAGAAGGCGATCGGATTCGAGGGGAACGAGGAGCGCGGCGGGCTTGAAGAGCTTGAGGTTCGGGACCGGGTGATGGGACTCCTCAAGGACCACTTCCGGCCGGAGTTCCTCAACCGCGTGGACGAGGCCATCGTGTTCCATTCCCTCACCCAGGAGGAAATCGGCCATATCGTGGAGTTGCAGCTGACCCGCGTGTTCGACCGGCTCAAGAAGCAGCGGGATATCACCCTCTCCGTAAGCCCGGCGGCCAAGAAGCTGCTGGCCGAAAAGGGCTATGACCCGTCCTATGGGGCCCGCCCGCTCAAACGGGTGGTCCAGAGCCTCATCCTGGACCCCCTTTCCCTGATGCTCATCAAAGGCGAGATTACCGACGGCGCTGGCGTCACGATCGGGGCCAAAGGGGACGAGATTTCCATCCAGGCTAAATAAGATCGAAAACGACCCGCTGGGTCGTTTTCTTGTTCAATCAAATTTGGCTGATTTGAGCGCAATTATCTTGGTTCCCCTCTTGACAAAATAGCAAAAAAGTGGTATATTTATCGTGTCGAAATGATCGACATTAGGGCAGCACCCCAGGAGGGGTCAGGGAGTTCGAAGGCCCTGCGAGCCCGTCAATCAAACGAAGGAGAGAGACAGAGGACCTGTTTGTATGGGTCTCGCCGTCTCGCGAGGTACAAACCGGTTTTTTGTATCCCTAAAACAAAAACTATGAACATCTTCAATGCCATCGTCGCCTCCCTGGTGCTCATGGCCGGCGTCAACGCCGTGCCGACGGACCAGAAGGCTGCTGTGCCTGTGACCCCGGTCGCGGTGGCCGAGACGGCGAAGACCCCGGCCATGGTCGAGACCGAACAGGTCCAGACCCCGGCCAAGCCCAGGGTGATCGGCCGCATCGTCACGGTGACGGCCTACACCTCGGAGGTCGGCCAGACCGACTCCACCCCGTGTATTTCCGCCGACGGCTCTGACATCTGCGTGAAGTATGCGGCCGGCGAGAAGATCTGTGCCACCAACGACCACCCCATGCACGCCAAGCTCCACATCGAGGGCTACGGCGAATGCACGGTGCGTGACCGCATGAACAAGCGTTATACGGGTACCGGCCGCGTGGACATTTACCTCGGCCGCGATACCCCCGCTGCATTCCAGTGGGGCGCGCGCCATGTGGCCGTGTCCCGCCTGTAAGGCGGCAAGGGATCCCCCGCACCTTGCGAGCAAGGTGCGGGGGGATTCCCTCGAGGGACGGAACGAGGCATCTGCCCAGTTCTGTCCTTCAAGGGAGTCCGCTCATTCCCGCATCAGTTCATCGACTCGTACCTATACAACGGAGGATCCAATGCAAGTGTCGACCTTCATGGTCAGCGTGATCGGTTCGGCAATGGTGCTCGGCGGCCTGTACAACTACGCCGGGTGCACCTTCCTGGACGGAGCCGCGGGCCACGTCCGCGACTTCGCGGATCAGGCGTCGTCCGGCAGCCGGACCGAGACCTACCTGGTCACGGCCTACAGCTCGGAACGACGGCAGACGGATGACACGCCCTGCTTTGCTGAACCAAGCAAGACGGAGGTGTGCAGGGCGTTCCATGAGCAGAACAAGCTCGTGTGCGCCAGCAACGACTTCGATATCGGGATCACCTTGGACGTGCCGGGATACGGGACGTGCACGGTGCTCGACCGGATGGCGGAGCGTGGCAAGATCGACGTCTACTTCGGTGGATGCGATGTCGCCGTGGA
Organism: Candidatus Uhrbacteria bacterium RIFCSPHIGHO2_01_FULL_63_20; assembly: GCA_001791045.1. Lineage (GTDB taxonomy): Bacteria > Patescibacteriota > Patescibacteriia > UBA9934 > GWF2-40-263 > 2-01-FULL-63-20. Next base: position 177,639 of record MGDT01000007.1, read on the forward strand.
CAAGTCCGATGCCTGCAAGGAGCGTTCCGACGTCGCAAGACGCAAGGCGCTCGAGTGGGGGTCGCAGACGCTGCTCGTCACGATCAGATCGATCGTGTTCGAGGCCTGCCCGACCGTGGTTCCCAAGATCACGTCGGGCTATGGGTGGCGGAAAAAGCCACGCCATAGATTCCATGACGGTTGGGACATGAAGGCCGCTCGCGGGAGCCCCGTCTACGCCGCACACGACGGCAAGGTGGTCGTGAAAAGATTGGATGCGGACGGGTGCGGAAAGTACCTGGACATCGAGTTTGCCTCCGACCCCGATCTCAAGACCCGATACTGCCACCTGGACCGATACCATGGCGGCCTCGAGGTCGGCTCGATGGTCAAGGCCGGAGAGCTGATCGGCCTGGCTGGATCGACCGGCAACGCCAAGGAGGACGAGCCGCACCTGCACTTCGAGGTGAAACTCGAAGGGCAGGATCGGAATCCGGATCCGGCCAGGTATCTCCACAGGAGATGCTGGAGCCAGGAAGCGGACGTCCGAATCGCCCGCAACTGATCCTTCAGAGCTCGCCCCGAACCCATACCGTCGTGAGACGGAACGGACGCCGGGGCCTCTACCCGAGCAAGCGTACGCGGTGTACGTTTTCTCAGGAGGAGTGCCAAATGTACGATTCTCGATCCCGTCCACCGACGGACCTCAACCGAATCCCCCGAAAGCGCGACATGGCGCCGCTCGTGTGGATCATGGGATCCATCGGCGTCGGCATCGTCGTGGCGCTCGTGGTTCTCGTGGTCGTCTGGCTCAAGTGAACCGGACGTCCTCCCCTCCCCCCTGCTTCCCCCCTGCCCGACGTTCGGTCGCGGCAGGGGGCGTTTTTTTGTCCCGACGGATGCGGTATACTCCCGTGCATATGATTCGTGGGGCCGCGACCATCCTTTTGGCGTCGCTTGTGCTGGGGCTCTTTCCGGCCGTTCCCGTCCGCGCGGCAGAGGCCGTGGACCCAGATCGACTCGTGCCGGACTCCTGGATGGAGGACGCGTACTCGATGACGAAGGACGAGCTGGGGCGGTTCCTAAGGCGCGGCACGCTCGCCTCCTACCAGACGAAGGACGTGTACGGACAGGTGAAGGACGCGGCCGACATCATCTGGGAGGCTTCGCAGCGCTTTTCCCTCAATCCGCAGTTCCTTCTCGCCCTGCTCCAGCGCGAGCAATCCCTGGTGGAAGACCCGTTTCCCAGCCGCGCCCAGCTGGATTGGGCCATGGGATACGCCGTGTGCGACGATTGTTCGAAGCAGGATCCGGCCATCCAAAAGTTCCGAGGATTCGGCCCGCAGGTCCATTACGCGGCGCAACGCATCCGCGAATCCTACCTTGCCGACCTCGCGCGCGTGGGCGAGACCGTCTCGGGCATGGGAGTGGGGATTCCCACGCTCATCGACGGCCTGCTGGTCGTCCCGCAGAACCTGGCCACGGCCGTGCTGTACACTTATACCCCCCACCTGCAAGGCAACCAAAACCTCGCCCGGCTTTGGAAGCGCTGGTTCGGCGGCGGGAACGAGGACGGCCGCATCGCCAACTATTCGCTGTTGCGCTCTCCGCGCGGGACGGTGTTCCTGACCGTGGGCGACATGCGCCGCGGCTTCCCTTCCCGCGACGTGCTGCGCGCGCACGGATTCGTCCCCGATGAGATCCAGGATGTCGGATGGGACGTGCTTTCGGCATACCACGACGGGCCGCCCGTGGGATTCCCCGACGGCACGCTCGTCCGTTCCCATGACAGGCCGGACGTGTTCCTGATATCGCAGGGCGAACGACGGCCCATCCTGAGCGAACGCACCTTCCTCGAACGCGGGTGGACCTGGGACCTGATCCTCTGGACCGACGAGCGCACGGTCGCGCTCGAACCGCTTGGCGAGGCGCTCTAGTATGTTGTCCTTCGCCGCATTCACCCCGCACTCGCCGCTCATCGTGCCATCCGTGGGCCGCGATGCGCGGAACCGGATGTCATCCACCATCCAGGCGATGTGCCGGCTTGAGGAAGAATTGTATTCAGCCATGCCGGAAACGGTCATCGTCATTTCCTCGCACTCCATCCAGTTCCCGAACGCCTTCTCGGTAAACCTCCACGACGAGTATACGGCGAGTCTCGCCGAATTCGGGGATCTGTCCGCGCCCGTCTGTTTCCGGCCCGATCTCGGACTCATCGACTCCATGCAACGGGCGTTGCGCCGCGGCGGCATCCCGCTTTCGCTCAACTCCACGCATGCGCTCGATCACGGGACCAGCGTCCCGCTCCTTCTGCTGGCCTCGCGTCTGAAGGACGTGCGCGTGATCCCGATTTCCTATTCGGGACTCGGGCCCAAGGAGCATTTCGCCTTCGGTCGGACGCTCAAGGAGGTGGTGATGTGTTCCCCTCGGCGCATCGCGGTGATCGCCTCGGGCGACCTGTCGCACGCGCTCTCGAGCGACGCCCCTGCCGGGTATCGGGCCGAAGGGGCGGTGTTCGACGAGCTCGTGAGTCAGAGCGTGTCGAACGTGTCAGCGGCCAAACTCCTTTCCGCATCCCCCGAACTGGTGGAAGCGGCGAGCGACTGCGGCTACCGGCCGCTGCTCGTGCTGTTCGGCCTGCTCGATCACATGAACGTGCGTCCCGAGATCCTTTCGTACGAGGCCCCCTTCGGCGTGGGGTACATGGTCGCGCAGTTCCATCTGGGCTAGGCTTGAACGGTATGTTCGCGGAGGTCTATCCTCTGGCCCGTCTCCCCCGCCGTTTCAAGGCATTCGACTACGCCGTCCCCGAGGGGATGGTTGTTTCGTGCGGGTCGTTCGTGATGATCCCGCTTCGGGGGAAATCGGTGGTCGGGATCGTGAAAGCCGTGAAACAGGAGGCGCCGTCCGGAATCAAGACGAAACCGATCATGAGCGTCCTTCCGGCTTCCGTGACTCAACGGGAGCTGGCCGTTTACGAAGGACTCGCCTCGGATCTGGTGCAGTCGGTCTCCTCGGTCCTGGACGCGGTCATCCCGACCCCACCGAAACGACTGCGCGAGCTCCCCCTTACCAAGGGAGAGTATGAGGGGGTCTCGAGATCATCTCTGACGATCCCCTCCGATTACGCGCAAGACGTTACCGAGACGGTCCGGTTCATCCAAGCGCGTCCAGGTTGTTTCGTCCGTTCGCCGGACCTTCGCCATTCGGCCGCGGTCATTGCCACGTATCGTCGTTCCAGACCCGGCCCGGTCCGAGTCGCCGCCCCGAATGTCCGCGACGCGCTGCTCCTTCACGCCGCCCTGGAAGGCGAACTGTTGACGGGAGAGGAGACGAACAACGCCCGTTTCAACGCCTGGCAGGAGTTTCGAAACGCGAAAGATGGTCTTCTTGTCGGCACCCGGCTCGTTTCCATGCTTGAACACAAGGATGGTTCGAACCTCTTCCTCGTCCGCAGCGGTCATGAGAACCATCATCAGGCCGACCGCAATCCGCGATATGATTCCCGCCGCAGCGGCCAGCAGTGGATGAGGCATGGCGGTCGCCTCGTGTGCCTCGATGCCTTTCCCCGCCCTGACGATGTTCACGTGTTCGGTGACGCCGTGCGTTGCCCGCCGATCGGCGAGGTGCGTGCCGTCGGGATGGAGGGACGGGAGACCTGGACCCATCCGTTCGTTTCCCCGCCCGTGTTCGAGGCGGTTCAGGACGCCATGGAGTCCGGTGAACGCGTGCTGCTCGCCTTCAACAGGAAAGGGATGGCACGGGTGCTCACATGCCGCGGCTGCGGATGGACCATTCCGCTTTCGGGTGCCGAACCGCCGCGCTTTTGCGATTCCTGTCACTCGCGCGATTTCGAGCAACGCGGCTACGGCACGCGCGCGATCGCGAAGGCGTTCCAAGGCGCGTTCCCGGGCGCGAGCGTTGCCGTATGCGAGAAAGGCGAAGCGACGACGGACGCTCGCATCGTCGTGGCCACCAAGCATTATCTGGAGAACATCTTCGACCCGTTCCGCCCCGAGTCCTTCGCCTTGGTGGCGGATCTGGATGCGGACAGCGGACTCGCAGACCGTTCCTTCCGCGCCCAAGAAAAGACCGTTCGGACCGCTGCCGATTGGCATGGAGTGGCCAGGACTTCCCGCGCCCAGTTCCTGCTCCAAACCGCAACGCCAGGCCTGTTTTCAGGCGCTTTCCATGACCCCGTCGCTGCCATGACCCAAGAGCTTGAAAACCGTCGTTCCTATGGCCTGGAGCCCTCCGTACGGTGGATCACGGTCGATGGTCAGGAACGGGCGATCCCCGACGGGATCCCTGCCGAATTACGCTCTCTCCCTGATTCGGTCGTGATTGACACCAACGCGTTTTCGTGAGAATATCCGCCACTGATATGTCCCATTTGCGCGTGCTGCACGATCCGGAACCGACCTTGCGAGAGCCCTCCATCGAGGTGCCGGTTTCCGATATCGGATCCGAGCGTTTGGCCAAGCTCGCCGAGGACATGGTGGAAACCATGCGCCTGGAGAACGGGGTGGGCATCGCCGCGCCGCAGGTCGGCGTCAACGAACGCGTGATCATCGTGGAGACCGGCAAGGGACCCGAGGCGTTCGTGAACCCGAGGATCATCAAGCGCTCGTTCACGAAGGTGGACAGCGAAGAAGGATGCCTGTCGGTGCCGGGCGTGTTCGGGATCGTGAAGCGGCATAGGAAGATCCGTCTGGAGGCGTTCACCCAGAAGGGCGAGAAGCTCTCGATGGACGTGGACGGGTTCCCGGCCATCATCTTCCAGCACGAGATTGACCACCTCGACGGCGTGCTGTTCGTGGATCGCGTGGTGCGATATACGCAGGCGCCGAAACTGTAGATGTGAAAATCGTCTTCTTCGGCACGCCCTCCCTCGCGGTCCCGTTCCTCGAAACGCTCGTGGATAATCCTGGTATTCAAGTCGTGGCCGCGGTCACGCAGCCGGACAAACCGGTTGGGAGACGTCATGAACTTGCCCCTTCCCCGCTAAAGCGTTCGGCACAGATGCGCGGCATCCCCGTGTTCGAGTTCGCGTCACTCAAGAAGGATCCGTCCGCCGTCGAAACGCTCAAGGCGCTCGGGGCGGATGCGTTCGTGGTGGTGGCGTACGGCAAGCTCATCCCTGCCGATATCCTGAACATCCCGCGGCTCGGGTGCGTGAACGTCCATCCTTCCCTGCTCCCGAAATACCGCGGCCCGTCCCCCATGCAGTGGGCCATCGCCAACGGTGACCCCGACACCGGCGTCACCATCATGCAGCTCGATGAGGGAATGGACACCGGCCCCATCCTCGCGTTCGAGACCATCGGGCTGGACGATACCGAGACGCTCACCTCGCTCACGAAAAAGGTGATGGCCACGGGCCCTGCCCTCCTTACCTCGACGCTCAAGCGCTTCGCGGCCGGGGAGATCACCCCGATCAAACAGGATGAATCCAAGGCGACGATCACGAACCTGTTGGACCGAGAAGACGGGCGTATCGATTGGAAGAAAGGCGTGGCTGGAATCGAACGGATGGTGCGCGCCTACGAAGGCTGGCCTGGGACCTGGACCGAATGGAATGGGAAGCGGCTCAAGGTCCTCTCCGTGCAACCCACGGACCTGAAAGCGGACTTCCCGCCCGGCACCGTGCAGGTGAAGGACGGTCGGCTGATGGTGGAAGGCGGCGACGGCACGCTCGAGATCCTCACGATCCAGCCCGAAGGGAAAGCCGCCATGCCGGCCTCCGCGTTCCTCGCGGGCTACTCCGAAATCAACGGGGCGACGCTCGCCTGAATCACCTGTTGGGAAGCCTCCGCGTGAGCGGGAGTTTTCGTTTTCATGAACGGGAGCACGAACAGGAGGAGCCCGAGCCCCAGCGGATGGTTGAGGTACGGCGAGAACGCGTGCGTCGCGGCGAGCATGGCAAGCGAGGCGATGAGGCCGGCGCAAAGCCACGCGTGATCCCCGCCCAGACCGCGCCACAATCCGCGCACGGCCGACGCGAACAACCACAGGAACGCCACGATCCCCACGATCCCGAACTTGATCCAGATGTCCAGCCACCCCCATTCGAACGCATAGGTGGTCCAGAGGCCGTCGGGATTCGTCTCGCGCACGCGCGGGTCGTCGGACACGAACGAGATGGTCTTGCCGAAGCCATACCCGATGAGCGGGTTCTCCCGCACCGCATCGAGCATGGGGACGAGCAGCTTCTTGCGGCTGTCGATCGCCGCTTCGACCGTGCCCGTCGCGCGCTGCGAGAACAATCCCGTCAGGTCGCCAAAGGAGACTCCGTTGGGCGGCGGGATCGGAAAGAACAGCGCGGCCACGATAAGCGCGATGCCGAACAGCTTTCCGCCGAGCATCGCGCCGATGCCAGGGATCGTCCGTTTCAGCGAGACGCGCGCGCGGACGAACAGAAGCAGGAGAAGCGTCAACGCCCCGGCGACGGCGCCGACCCAGAAGGACCGCGACAGGCTCACCAGGATCACGGAAAACAGCGCCCCGAACGAGACGATCGTCGCGATGAACGCGCGCCGTCCCTTCACGCCCACGAGCGCGAGCGAGGCGACAAGGAGCGCCGCGACCACGGTCGTGAACTGCGCCTGCAGGAACACGCGGAAGATCCCAGGCGCCATCTGCGTGAGCTCTCCCGTGCGCGTGTCGCGGATGAACCTGTACACGCTCCCGAGCCAGGTGCCGGGGAGATGGCCGAACAGGTACACGAGCCCCACCGAAAGCGCGCACACCCAGGCCGCGGCAGCCGCGAGGGTCTGGAGCAGCAGCCGCTTCCCCACCGCATCCCATCGCGCGGACAAGATCGGGAACACGTACGCGGCGTACAGATACGCGTTGCCGTCCGAAAACGCGCTTCCCATCCCATTGAGCCGGTAGCCAATCATGAAGGCGGCCGTGGCCGCGGCGAACAGCAGGATGAACGGGCCCAGACGCTCGTCGGCAAGCGAAAGCCGCGCCTTGCGACGCGTGAGCAGGACGAGGTATGCCGCCATCACCGCGACGAACACCGCCATGCGGCTCGAGAACGCGAACCCACCGATGAACGCGTCTGCCAGATGGCCATGGGAGTTCGCGAACAGCTCGGCGAATGCCGCGGCCAATCCCCATTCCAGTTTCTTCAACGCGAGGATGAAGACGAGGATCACCGTGGCGAAGACGAGCGCGGCCGCGAACGGGGTCTTGAACGCGAGCGCGGCAAGCGCGAAATATCCCGCGAGGCACGCGAGGATGACCTTGAACTCACGCCCGAAGAATTGTTCCATCATACCCAGTGCTTCCGTGCGTATCGCGACAGGCTCCGCAACACCATGAGCTGCTTCTTCCATGTTCGGATGGTCCCGAAGCTGCTGCCGCGCGTGTGCCGGGCGGACACATCCGCATAATAGCGCGTCTTCCATCCCGCGTCCGCGGCGCGTTTGGCGAAATCCACCTCCTCGTACCACATGAAGAACCCGTCATCGAGCGGTCCGATCTCCTCCAGCAGTTTCCGACGGACGCAAAAGAACGCGCCCATCACCTGGTCTACGTCCTGCGTCTTCGAATAATCGAAATCCAACATCCTCCAGCGACGGTTCGGCCCCACGTTCGGGAACAGGTGCGGGACCTTGAGGAGCATGAGCAGCTGGTCCATCGGCCGCGGGAATCGCCACACGCACGGCTGTTGCGTGCCGTCCTCGTTCTTCAGGCTGATGCCTCCGATCCCCACCTCGGGGTCCGCATCCATGCGTTTCACGAGTTCGCAGGCAGCGTCGGAATCAAAGATGATGTCCGGGTTCACCAAGAGGATGTAGTCCCCCCTCGCCTGTATGATCGCCGTATTGCAGCCGCCGGCGAAGCCGAGATTCGTTTTATTGAGAATCAATCTCATCTGAGCATGCTTCTCAGATAGATCGGACAGGTCATCACCCGAACCGTTCTCAACCACGAACACCTCGGCCTCGCATTTGAGATGCGCGAACAGGCTTTCGAGCATGCGCGCGAGGTATTTTTTCGTCTTGTAGTTGACGGTTACGATAGAAATCACAACCGATGTTTCTTCACGATCACCGCCTTCGCCTCCTTGAATGTCCGCACCGAAGACGGCATCCATCCGAGCCACTCCCACGGGATGCGGTAGGCGAGGCTCGGGAGCCAACGCGAGATCCCCACGCGCCCATGCGCGTCCACGATACGGATGAGTTCGCCCTCCACGAACACGCCCTCCTTGCCCTGCTCGAGCATGGTGAGCCACAGGTCCCAGTCCTGCAGCCGTTTCACGCGCTCGTCGAAACCCGGGAAGTCCGGACGACGGATGAGGCTCGTGGTGTGGATGTAATTCATGCGGCGCAAACGCTCGGCGGAAAACGGGAAGCTCGCGAACGACTTCCAGCCGAATCGGAACCCGCTGTAGGCGTAGGACGCCTTCGGGTGATGTTCGAGCGCCTGCTCGAAATGCTCAAGCGTGTCCGGACGCAACAGGGCATCCGCGTCGCAGAACATCACGAGTTGCCCGCTCGACGCCTTGAACCCCGTATTGCGCGCCTGGTTCGACCCGTGGTTCTCGGTCCGGATCACCTGCACGCCACGCGCACGGAACGGCTCAAGCACCATCGGCGTCCCGTCGACGCTTCCGTCGTCCACCACGATCACCTCGTCGGGCTTGCGCGTCTGCGTGAGCACGGACTCCAAGCACTCCGGCAACGTGGCGGCGTGCTGATAGGTCGGGATGATGACGGAGAGGCGGGACATGAACGTGAGGAGCTAGAGGAGCTTGAGGAGAGGGCCGAAGGATTTTTCGACGGTGAAATCCCGCGCTGCACGTTCGCGCGCGTTCGCCCCGAGGCGCGAAAGCTCGGTTCGATCGGCATGCAACCGGAAGATCGTTCCCGCAAGCGCGTTCACGTCCCCGTCGCTCACGAGCACGCCCGTGTCCCCGTCGATCACGGCCTCATCCACGCCCGGGAGGTTCGAGGCGAGGCTCGGGACGCCGTAGCTCGCGGCTTCCAGATACACCATCCCGAACCCTTCGCGGTCGGCCCCGTTCGCGGAAGTGGGCATCACGAACAGGTCGGCCCATTCATACAGCTGGCCGAGCTCGTCGTCAGACACCTCCCGCATGAACGTGACGAGGTCGGACAGGCCGAATTCGTCGATCGTCTCGCGCATGGCGCCCTCCATGTCCCCCGCCCCGACGATGCGGTACCCCGAGACGGCCTCGCCGCGTCCGGAATCACGCAACAGCTTCAGGGCGGCCAGGATGCGAAGATGCCCTTTGCGTCGGACGAGGCGGGAGACGGTGAGGAGACGAAGGCCGAACGGGTCCTGTCTCGGTGTTTCCCCGCCCGTCGTGTCCTCGCTGCGCTGCGGGCCTCCGGGCGGGGTCCCCACACCGAGCCACCCGTTCGTCCTTAACGGAGGATAGGAGACCACGGTCCGCTCGACGCGGAACGACTCGCGCACGTCACGCTCCAGCGCCTTGGAATTCGCGATCACTCCCTTCGCGTCACGAAGCACCACGCCGGCGAGCAAGCGCTTCCACGGGTGGCGCTTGGCGAGCCCCACGTCCAATCCGTGCACGATCACCACGTATGGCCGCTTGGTGAAATGCGACGCGATCCATGCCGCGGTGCCGGAAGGAAGCACGTGGCTCACGACGGCGATGTCGTACTCGTCCGAGCGTCGGACGAGCTCGGCGAACATCGGGATCCAGCGCGGCCAGAACCACTTCACCACGAGCTGGGTGCGCACCACGCGGTAGCCGCAAGACGCATCGAACGCTTCCGATCCGATCTCGGGAGCCGCGACCACCGTGATCGAGTCACGAAAAAACGAAGCGAACGCGTCGAGATAGCGCGCGACCCCGCCGCGTCTTGGCGGGAAATCAGGCGTCAGCAGGAGGAGCCTCGGCATATGTTTTCTCCCGTTTGAACAAGAGGATCAGTCCCTTCGCGTCGGCGACCGAAATGGCCCCCGTCGCGAACAGCATTCCTGCGTACACGAGGGCGCCCACGGCGACGGCCGCGACAAGCGACAGCCGTCCGAGCGCGTCGACATCGGTGACCGAACGCGCCGCGACGCCCATCACCGCCCCGCTCGCCAAGATCTTCACGGCCGTGACGAGCAAGCGCGATCCGCGGAACCCGTGGACGATCTTGGGGACGAACCGCAGTCCGCACAGCACCAAAAACCAGGTGCTCGCGATCGACGCCGCGGCCGCGCCCATCATCCCGAACCGAGGGATCAGTACCCAGTTGAGTCCGGCGTTCACGAGCATGGTGACGCCGAAAATCGCGGTCTTTGTCCCTTGCCGTCCGGAGGCGTTCAACAGCGATCCGATCGGGAAATCCAGGAACGCCGGGACGAGCACGAACGCGAACAGGCTGAGCACCGGAACGGCCGCGACATACTCGGGTCCCACGAGAGCCACGGCCTGGGCGGCCACGGCCCACAACCCGAACGCGAGCGGCGCGGCGAGAAGCAGCATGTACCACATGGCGCGCTCGAACAGCGTCGCGAGCCCGGCCTCATCCTTCCCCACCCGGGCGCTCATCCCCGGATACAACGCGGCCACGAACGCGAGCGGGAGGAACTGGAACGCGTACACGTATTTGTACGCCACGCTGTACACGCCCACGGCCGCTGCGCCCAGGTAATGGTTGAGGAACTGCACGTCCACGTAGCTGTACGCCTTCACGAACAGCCCGGCGAGCAGGAACGGGGCCGCGTGACGCACGAGCGCGCGCGTGCCATGCAGATCCCAGGACGGCATGAGCACAGAGCGGCCCAGACGCCGCGCCGCCATGACGGCCGCGTAGATGAGGTTGAAGCTTGAGCCCACGAGCAACGCGATGATGAGCAGCGGCAGGCTCGGCGAAGTGGTGAGCACGAATCCTCCAACAACGAGCGTGAGCGACATCCCCACAAATAGGCCGATGGACTCGTACGAGAGCTTGCGCAACCCGCGTAACACGCCGTAATAGAATTGCGAGAACGTGTCCGCGGCCATCACGAGCACCGCGAGCGCGACCAGCATCTGCACCTCCGGCGCGTAGCCGAGCAACTTGGCCGCGCCGAACGCGAACGCGGCACCCAAGAGCGTGGTGAGCAGCTTGAGCGCAAGCGCGCGGCGGACGAGCCCGACGTCGTCGGGCTTTTTCGCGACCTCGCGGATCAGTACGGAGTTCGTGCCGAAGTCGGAGACGACCAGCGCGACCGTGATCACGGAAAGCGCGAGGAAATATCCCCCCGTCGCCTCGGGCTTCATCACCCGGGCGATCAGCAGGAAATAGACGAAGGACAGCACCTTCTGCCCCACCGAGGCCAGCGTCAGGTACAGCGTGTTTTTGGCGACATCCGAACCGCTCATATTGGGCCAAGCTTATGCGTTTTTTGGTTCATTGTCCATCGGCGGGTTACGTCTTGACCGAATGCGAGTATGTTGCTCAGAGGCGGCAATAATCTATACAAGCGCCAGGAGAGGTGGTCGATCTCCGTCACGCGCATGATGAAAAAGGTATGGCAAAAATCAAAGGGAACCAAGATGGCCCGAATGCTAGGAATGAGACCTATAAAATAGGCTCTCGCGCCTCCGTAATATCGTGCCGCAGTTGATAGGCTGCAATGCCTGTAGAATTCTAGGATAGGGGAGTAAACACCGGCCAATCGGCGGGTGTTTATAACTCCCGCTTGATTCTCTCCCACGTTACATCACCATTCGAGTACATCTCGATTTCCTTCAGGATGTAGCGCAACTGATCTTTGCGCACCATCTCACCATCAACAGTCACGGACTTTTGGGTTCGGGGCCATGTCACCTTGAAGTGATCGCCCTTCCCTCCGACCGTACTGATGGTGAAACCGATTCGACTCAGTGCCCGCAAAAGTTTTCTCCGAGATAAATCACCGGGCAGGTCACTATGCGAAGGCATATTCCTTCTCGCCTACGCGATGGACATTCGCTTCTTTTTCGTACGAAGACGGTACCTCGAAGGCCGTTAGGATGGCGTCCTTGATTTTTTCATTCAATTCGCTCGCATCCACTGCGGACGTGAGGATGCTTCCATAGATAAAATTCTCACTGATTGCCACGAGTGAACCATCTTCCTGCTTCTCGATTCGAAAATTAATCGGATCGTGAAGTCGGAAATAATTGTTCAGCTCTACAAGACCGCGAGGACGCGTATCACCGTCCAAAAGCTGACGAATTAGCCAATCTTTTGTTTGTTTATATACGCTCATAATTTGACTACAAATTATCACGAATCGATTGGAATTTCCACCCGTCGTCACAAAACCCCGCCAATGGCGGGGTTTCGGAATCGTTAGCGCTTGGCCCACTGCGGGGAACGGCGCGCGCCCTTCTTTCCGTACTTCTTGCGCTCGCGCTTTCGCGCGTCGCGGGTCAGGAACCGCGACTTCTTGAGCACCGCGCGGTAGTCGGGGTTGAACTCGAGCAGCGCGCGGCTGATGCCCAGGCGGATCGCGTCGGCCTGGCCGGTGATGCCGCCGCCCTCGGTCGCGGCGTTCACGTCGAACTTCCCTTCCATGCCGACCGTGGTGAACGGGCGGATCACGTTCTGGCGCAGGATGTCGGTGCCGAAATACTTGCTCAGGTCCTTCCCGTTCACGGTGACCTTGCCGGTGCCGCCGGGGGTGAGGTGCACGCGGGCCGTGGACGTCTTCCGACGACCGAGGCCGTAGTACTGGTTGTCTTTCGTTTCTGCCATATCAGGCCTTCACGGTCAGCCGCTTCAAACGCGGGGTTCGGTGGCTGTTCTTGGGAAGCATGCGCGAGACGGCGCGGGTGATCACCTGCGTCGGGTCCTCGACCATGGCGGTCGAGAGCATCTTGGTGCGCAAGCCGCCCGGGGCGCCGGTGTGGTGGTAATAGGCCTTCTGTTCCAGCTTCTGGCCCGAGATCTTCACCTTGGAGGCGTTGACCACTTCCACGCTGTCGCCGGCATCCACGTTCGGCAGGAACGTGACCTTGTGCTTGCCGATGAGCAGGTGCGCGATCTGCGAAGCCAAGCGTCCCGGTGCTTGGCCGGTCGCGTCGAGGACGTGATGCGCGCGTTCGATCTTGGCCATACTAGACGAGTTCGATCTGCACCATGTCGGCCGCGTCGTTGAGCCGATGGCCGAGCTTGGTGATGCGCGTGTAGCCGCCCGGACGGGTGGCGTAGCGCGGGCTCACCACCTCGAGGATCTTGCGCACCGGATGCTCGGTGTAGAAAAACGCCATCAGCTTGCGGCGGGAGGCCAGCGTGTTGGTCTTGCCGGTGGTGATCATCTTCTCGACGATCGGCTTCACCGCCTTGGCCTTGGCCTCGGTGGTCTTCACCTTCTCGTACAAAATGACGGACGCCGCAAGATTGCGAAGCAGGGCCTCGCGGGAAGCCTTCTCACGACCGAGAATGACGCCTTTCTTGCGGTGACGCATACCTGGTTATTCGGCCGCCTCTTCGGCTTTCGCCGCGGGCTCAGCCGCCGAATCCTGAAGCAGGATGGAGAAATAGTCAATGAGGGTCTTGGCGGCGCTCTTCACGGCCTCGTCGGGCGTGATGGTGCCGTCGGTCTCGATGGTCATGGTGAGCTTGTCGTAGTTGGTGATTTCGCCCACGCGGGTGTTCTCCACCTTGTAGCCCACGGTGCGCACCGGCGAGAACAGCGAATCGATCGCGATGGTGCCCAGCTCGGCCCCTTCGCTGTGGCGCTCCTCGGTCGGGCTGTAGCCGCGGCCGCGGGAAACGGTGATCTCCATCTCGAGCGTCGCCTTGGCATCCGTGAGGGTCGCGATCTTGAGGTCGCGATTCACGATGTCCACGTCGGCATTCTTGTCGATGTCGTCGGCGGTGACCACTCCTTCGCCCTTGGCCTTCAGCGTGAGCTTGACCGGCTGGTCGCTGTGGCACTTGAGGCGAAGCCCCTTGAGATTCAGGATGATCTCCAGCACGTCTTCCTTCACGCCGTCGATCGCCTGGAACTCGTGCGTGGCGCCCTTGATGCGCACGGCCGTGACCGCGGCGCCGGTGAGCGAGGAGAGCAGCACGCGGCGCAGGGCGTTGCCCAGCGTCGTTCCGTACCCGTGGAAGCACGGCTCCACCACGAGGATGCCCTCGTTGGGGTTGTGCCCCGCTTCGATGCGGATGGCCGAAGGGAGAAGGATGTTCTCCATAAAGGCGTGGGGATTATCCCGGCTAGCGGGAGTAAAATTCGACGATCATGGTGGGGTCGAACACGGAGCGGAGGTCTTCGCCTTCCGGCATGCCCGACACCTTGCCGCTCATGGGACCGGCGTCCAACGAGAGCCACTTGGGCGGCTCGGACTTGGCGAGACGCTCATTCATGCCCTGCATGAGCCCTTTGTCCTTCTTGCTGTCCTTGAAGGCGATCACGTCGCCCACGCGCAGGCGGTAGGACGGGATGTTCACGCTCTTGCCGTTCACCGTGAAGAACCCGTGGCCGGTCATCTGCCGCGCCTGGCGGCGGGTCTTCGCGAAGCCCAGGCGGTACGCGGCGTTGTCGAGGCGAAGCTCCAACAGCTGCACCAGCCGGGTGGCGGTGTTGCCCTTCTGCGTGGAGGCTTCCTCGAAATACTTGCGGAACTGGCGCTCCATCACGTTGTACAGGCGCTTGGCCTTCTGCTTCTCGCGCAGCTGCAGCCCGTATGAGGACATGCGGGGCTTGCGCATGCTCTGCGCGGGACCGTGCACGCCCGGCGGGAACGGCCGGCGCTTGGCCGCGCACTTCTCGCGTCCGCACAGGGACACGCCCTCGCGGCGGCACATCTTGCAGGTGGTCTTCAAGGTCTTGCCCATAGGATTACACGCGGCGGGCGCGGCGAGGCCGGCAGCCGTTATGCGGGAGCGGAGTCAGGTCCTTGATCGAAAGCACGTTGAAGCCGTTCGCGTTCAGCGCACGCACCGCGCTGTCGCGGCCGCTGCCCACGCCCTTCACGAACACGGAGAGGTCGCGCACGCCGAAGTCCTTCACCTTGTCGGCGACGGCCTTCGCGATCACGCCCGCGGCGTACGGCGTGGCCTTCTTCGGGCCGCGGAACCCGGCGCCGCCGGCGCTCGCCCACGCGAGCGTGTTCCCGTTCAGGTCGGTGAGCGTGATGATGGTGTTGTTGAACGTGGCGTGCACGAACGCGCAGCCGTGCGGGACGCTGCGGACGTTCTTCGCCTTCTTGCGGGCGGCGGGTTTTGCGGCGGCGACGGCCTCCTCCGTCGTCGCGGCTTTCTTCTCTTCGCTCATAGCGGAGGATTAGGTCTTCGTCAGCACGCGCTTGCCACTGCCCATGGTCTTGCGCACGTTGCCGCGCACCGAGCGCGAATTCGTGCGGGTACGCTGGCCGCGCACCGGGAGGCGGCGGGTGTGCCGCACGCCGCGGTAGGACCCGATGTCCTTGAGGCGCTTGATATTGCCCAACACGTCGCGACGCAGGTCGCCTTCAAGCTTATGTCCCTTCTCAAGCAAGGTGCGGATGTCGTTCACCTGGGCCTCGGTGAGGTCCTTCACGCGGATGTCCTCACTGACCTTGGCAGCCGCAAGCACCTTCTTCGCGGTCGGCAACCCCACCCCATAGATATAGGTGAGGGCGATCACGACGCGCTTGTTGTTGAGGAGGGTCACTCCGGCGATACGTGCCATAGTGGAAGTTATCCCTGGCGCTGCTTATGGCGCGGGTTCTTACAAATCACGACCACCCGACCCTTGCGGCGGGTGACCTTGCAGTCGCGGCAGATGGCTTTGACGGACGCGCGCACTTTCATAATCAGCTCAAACGCGAAACGCCTTCGGGCAAAGCCCAAGGCGTGGGACTCTAGAAACGATAGACGATGCGGCCCTTGGTCAGATCGTAGGGGCTCAGCTCGACTTTCACCTCGTCGCCGGGGAGGATGCGGATCCGGTTCATGCGCATCTTGCCCGACAGGTGACCAAGGATCTCCTGGCCGTTCTCGAGACGGATTTTGAAATTCGCCGCCGGCATCAGCTCCAGGACCGAACCACGCATCTCGATGAACTGCTTCGAACCGTTGTCGGCCATAATCGACCGAAATCCTATCAGTTGAGCGCAATTCAGGCAAGTGGGCTGTGGACGCGACGAGTGGCCGTATGATACTCGCGAGCCTTCCGAGTGTCAAGCCACTCTGTCAAGTAGCACTGTGGATGGATTTTTTGGCTTACTTGAGCGGCTCATTGGCCGCCACCGCGGCCTTGATGCGACGGACTCCGGCGGCCACCGCCTCCTCCTTTTGGATGACAAGTCCCTTGAGTTCCCCGGTCCGCTCCACATGCGGCCCTCCGCACACCTCGGCGCTCACGTAGTCGCCCAGTGCCTGGTCGCCCACGAAATACACCTTGATCTTCCCCCCGAGCTGGGCGTAGGTGTCCTCGAACAGCCCGATCGCGCCGCGTTTCTTCGCCTCGGAGAGATCCAGGATCTCGTAGTGCACGGGCAGGTCGCGTTCGATGATCCCGTTCACGATATCCTCCACCTCCTTGATCTGCTCCTTGGTCATCTTTTCCGGGTGCGAGAAATCGAACCGCAACCGCTCGCGGGTGATGTTGCTTCCCTTCTGCGCCACGTGGCCGCCCAGCACGGTGCGGAGCGCCTGATGCAGCAGGTGCGTCGCGGTGTGGAGGCGCGTGCACTCCGCGCTGTGATCGGCGAGCCCGCCCGCGAACTTCTGTTCCGCACCGGTGCGGGAAAGGTCCTGGTGCTTGCGGAATTCCGCCTCGAACGCCGCGCGATCCACCTTTTGCCCCTTGTCGCGCGCGATCTCCTCGGTGAGTTCCAGCGGGAACCCGTACGTCGAGTGCAGCACGAACGCATCGTCTCCAGTCACCTTCCCGGATTTCCCGAACAGCTTCTCGAACTCGCGCAGCCCTTTCTCCAAGGTCTTTCCGAACTTTTCCTCCTCCTTGGTGAGCTCGTTCACGATGCGCTCCTTGTGGGTGATGAGCTCGGGGTATGCCCCATCGAAGCTGGCCGCGACCGTGTCGTAGAGCTTGCCCAGGAACGCGCCGTGGAGCCCAAGCGACAACCCATGACGGACGCTCCGACGGATGAGGCGGCGCAGCACGTATCCTTGGTCCTTGTTGGACGGGAGGATGCCATCGGCGATGAGGAACATCGCCGTGCGCACATGATCGGCCACGATGCGCATGGAACGCTCATTGGTCGTATTGGTCCTATAGGACCTATGCGTCATCCGCTCGATTTCCTGGATGATCGGCGCGAACAGGTCCGTATCGAACACGTTGTCGAGCCCGTTCTTCACGGTCGTGATGCGCTCGAGCCCCATGCCGGTGTCCACGTTCTTCTGCTTGAGCGGAACGAACTTCCTGTCAGACGTCTTCTCGTACTGCATGAACACGTCGTTCCAGATCTCGATGAACCGTCCGCAATCGCAAGACGGGTGACAAGCTTCGCCGAATGCCTTGTCGTGCGCAAGGCCGGTGTCGTAGTACATCTCCGTATCCGGGCCGCACGGACCGGTCGCGCCTGCCGGGCCCCACCAGTTGCTCTTCTTCGAGTACGGGAAGATGCGCTCTCCGACCTCAGCCTTCATCCCGACCGTTGCGAACGCCTTTTTCCAAAGCTCGATGGATTCCTCGTCGCGCGGCGCGTCGTCGTCGCCCTCGAACACGGACACGTACAAGCGCTCCGGGTCCAGCGCCAGCCACTCCTTCCCCGTCAGGAACTCGAAACTCCACTCGATCGCCTCCTTCTTGAAGTAGTCGCCCAGCGACCAATTCCCCAGCATCTCGAAAAAGGTGAGGTGACGATTGTCGCCCACGTCATCGATGTCGCCGGTGCGCAGGCATTTTTGCACGTCGGTGAGCCGCTTCCCGCCCGGATGCTTTTCGCCAAGCAAATACGGGACGAGCGGGTGCATGCCGGCCGTGGTGAACAACACGGTCGGGTCGTTCTCCGGGACAAGCGAAGCGGACGGGATCACCGTGTGACCCTTGGAACGGAAGAACTCGAGGAATTTCTGTCGGATCTGTACCGAGGTCATATCGCGCGTCATTGTGGGACAAACGGGCGTGGTGAGCAAGGGCTAGGCCGCGCCGCCGTCGGCCGGGGGGATCGCTTCTTCCGGAACGGCTTTGCGCAGCACCTTGCGCCGCATCCCTTCCATGAGGTCGTGCAGTTCTTGCGTGCGCAGGAACCAGCAGATGGCCACGTACGAGGCGAGCCCGAGGCCGCCGGCGATGAACCCTTGCCCGAACACGCCGAAGAACGTGTCGATCGAGAACAAGGAGAGCACGAGCGGCTTGGTGGCCTGCATCACGGCGGCCGCGACCATGGCTGCGATCGCGATCTTCACGAGCGACGGGAACATGCCCGCTTCGCCGAGCGCCCCTACGCGTCCTCGCAGCGTGACCCACAGGAGCGCCGCGTTCGCCGCCGACGCGAGCGAGAACGCGATGGCGAGCCCCGCGACCCCGAACGGGCCCGTGAGCCAGAGCGCGGTCACCACGCCGAGGACTCCCGACACCACGCCCACCGCGAGCGGGGTCACGGTGTCGTGCAGGGCGAAGAACGCGCGCGAAAGCAGGTACACGAGCGACTGCGGGACGAAGGACAGGGCGAAGAACGCGAGCGTGTCCGCCGTGACGATGGTAGAGGGCCAATCGAACGCGCCGGCGCCGACGACGACGCGCACCACCTGCGCGCGCACGATCAGGAACAGCACCGTGAGCGGGACGATGAAGAACAGCATCTGGCGCACCGACGTGGCGAACGCCTCCACGAAGCGATCGTTCTCCTTCTTGGCCGCATGGTCGGCGAGCGACGGGAACGCGGCGATGGCGAAGGACACGCCCACGATCCCCACCGGGAAGAACTGGATGTTGTAGGCGAACTGGAACACGGTCACCGACCCTTCGCCCAGCGTGGACGCGATCACGGCGAGCGCCACGAACGTGAGCTGCGCCACCGCGATCCCGATCATGCGCGGAGCGGTGAGGCGGAACACCTCGCGCACGTCGCGGTCCAGGATGGGACGCTTGAAGGCAGGCCGCCACCCGGCGTTCCACACGCCGATCCCCTGCACGAGCGCGTGCAGCCCTGCACCCAGCACCACGCCCCAGGCAAGCCCGATGGGCCCCATCTCCCGCACGAACGCCACGGCGCCCACGATGATCCCGAGGTTATAAAGCACGGGCGCGCTCGCGTAGAGCACGAACCGCTTCATCCCCTGCAAGGCGCTCCCGAACACGATGGAGAACGAAAGGATCGCCTGCGCGAGCAGCATCACCCTCATGAGTTCGGCGACCAACGCCTGCTTCTCTGGCGGGAATCCCGGCGCGACCAGTGCCGCGATCGGGGTCGCGAGCGCGGCGGCCACGAGCGCGACCACTCCCATGCCCGCCACCACGACGGCGAGCACATGCGAGGTGAGGCGCCAGGCGCGTTCATGCGTGTGCGGATTCCCCCAGTAAGAGGTGAACAGCGGGATGAACCCGGCGGAAAGCGATCCGACCACGATGAGCGCGAACAACAGGTCCGGTACCTTGAACGCGGCGTAATAGGCGTCGAGCGTGTCCCCCGCTCCGAATTCGCCGGCAAGCACGCGGTCGCGGATGAGCCCCAGGAACCGGCTCGCGAACGAAAGGACGCCGACGATGGTCGCGGCGCCCACGATGGTCTTTGACTCGGCGTTCAAGAACTTGAACACACTATTCCTCCTGTCGCACCGAGAGCTTGCGGGATTTCTTCGACGCGAAGGGATCTTCCTCAAGCTCATCAAGCTCCTCTTCACCCTCTTCTACCCCTTCCAGCACCGCGTCCATGTCCCGCTCCTTGTGGACGGCGAAGGTGAACCGCAGCGCCATGAACAGCGCGGCAAGGAGCGCGAGCGCGAGCAGCGCCACGGCGCCCATCACCCACGGGTTCCCCAGGCTGAAAAACGGCACGTGCACCCGCGTCTCATCCTTCGACTCGGTGCCGGCCGGGTCCGTCACGGTCAGCCGCACCGTGTACATGCCGGCCGAGGCGTACGCGTGTTCGAGCGAATGGCGGCTGGAGGTCACCGCGTCCCCCAGATCCCATTCGAGACGGTAGCCGGGCAAGGCCGGCGTGAGCGCGGTGAAGGTGAAACGGTTCCAGGCGTCCCGACGATAGGTGAACACGGCGGATGGCGAAGTCTGCGTCGCGGCATCCCCTGAGATCGTCGGAGGGGGGACGGCATCGGCTTCCTGAGTTTCGACAGGCCCGGACGACGGATCAACGGCCTCGGCGGCGAGCGCGACCGGCACGCTTGGGATCGGCGCGGGAGCGGGCTTGGGCGCGGGGGCTGCGGGGGGAGCCGGAGGAGGCGGTGGCTGTTTGGACCTGGTGGGATCCAACGGGAACACGTCGTCCTTGTCCGAGACGCCGTCGCCGTCGGTGTCAGCCTTGGTCGGGCTCGTCCCCAGTTCCTTCTCGACTTCGTCGGAAAGCCCGTCGTTGTCGTCGTCCTCGTCGCAGGCGTCGCCCGAGCCGTCCTTGTCGGCATCCTGCTGGTCGGCGTTCTTCGTCGAAGGGCAATCGTCCTCGTCATCCTCCACCCCGTCGTGGTCGGCATCCTGGACGGGATCGAACAGCCCGGTGATGGCAACGTCGTTTCCGGCATTGGCATCCTGGGGATCGGTCCCCTTGATCTCGGCACGGATGTTGAAGGTCGCGTTTGGGACGACGAAATCCACGAACACCTCTTCGGGGACGCCCCCTTCCCGCACCGAGATCACCTGGCTGTCGTCGATGGGGATCGTACCCTGGAAGAACGACACGTACCCGCTCACGTCCACGTCACCCGTGTTGCGTACGGTGGCATAGATGCGCACGTGGTCTCCCGAGACGAGCGTCTTCTGCGAAAAGGAGATGTCCGCCGCGCGAATCGCCAAATCGGCGCCGGCGGCGTGCGCGACGGTGGGAGCCAGGAAAACGGCGATGGCGATGGCCGACAGGCGGATCATGCCCATATCATACCATCAACCGGGCTTCGCGAGATGGGCGGTATCCCCGGTGTGGACCCACAGTTCGGCGGCCTCGTCGGGAGACAGGTGGCATTCCAAGGCGAACGTGGGATGGACCCGCACCAGCACCTGTTCGATGCGCCTGTGCCCGTCCACCTCGAGCGTGACCACGTCGTTGTGGGAGACCCCCAGACGCGTGGCATCGGCCAGGTCCGCGTGCAGGTGGCGGACCGGGATGATGGCGCAACGTCGGCGTACTTCCCCCTTGGGGCCCTTCAGCTTCACCGTCGCGGCGCGTGCGAGATCCCCGCTCGAACGCACGGGCGCGTCGAGCCCGAGCGCGATCGCCTCTACCGGGGAGAGCTCCAATTGCGTCTCGTCGCGGGACGGACCGAGCACGCGCACGCGCTCGAGCACGCCACGCTCGCCGACCACGTCCACGGTCTCCTGATACGCGTGCTGCCCCTTGTGTCCGAGGTCGGACAGGGGGGTCATCTTCGGACCGAACAACGCATCCATGTCCTTCTTGGACAAGTGGACGTGCCGATGATGGACCACGATGGGGATGCGCATAAGAAGTGCGTAGTGCGTAGTGCGTAGTCGGTAGGGGAAATTCCCTACGCACTACGTACTACCCCCTACTCCCTATTTTCCCATGCCCGAAACGGTAATTGAACAACGAATGACGGATCGGACCGAGCGCTGCCAGATGGAGCTCGGCCAGCATGAACTTGAGCGCGATGAGAGCGCGGCCGTCGCGGTCGAGGCGACGCACGGACACCGGCACCTTCATCGGCAGGAAGCCGAAACGGCCGACGCGCGAGACGCGACGCGCGGAATCATGGTCTT
>MGDT01000007.1:199444-233291 GCA_001791045.1 Candidatus Uhrbacteria bacterium RIFCSPHIGHO2_01_FULL_63_20
CGTCTCATCGAACCCGCCGATGGCGTCGTGCACCGATTTGCGCACCAACAGACAGAACCCGGGCGCATGGGGGAATGCGCTCCCCACGATGCGGACGTATTTGTTGTATGCGGCGTGCATCACATGATCGAGCGTCGCGTCGCTCATGGGGAACACGTCGCAGGTCGCGAGATCGAGTCCACGCTCCTTCATGGAGGCGATCGCTCGCTCGAGGAACCGCTCATCGTCGAGCTCCACGTCGGCGTCCAAAAACAGCACGAGCTCGGTGTTGGCCTGCGCCGCGCCACGATTGCGCCCCGGACCGGGCATCCCGCCGTCCACGACGCGCGCACCGAACGACGCCGCGACCTCGCGCGTGCGGTCGGTCGAAAACGCGTCAGCCACGATGATGTCAGTGGGCTGGATGCTCTGGCGCTTGATGGACGCCAACAGCCGCGGCAGCAACGCTTCCTCGTTTTTCGTGGGGATGACGATCGTCAACACAATGGGCGTAGCTTAGCCCATTTTACGGGTCAAGGCAAACAGGGCGATGCCGGTCGCGACCGCGACGTTGAGCGACCGTTTATGGCCCGGAAGCGGGATTTCCACGGTCCCGTCGCACGCGGCGAGCACCGCGGATGGGATCCCATCGACTTCGTTGCCGAGCACGAGCGCGACGGGAGATTGCTTCGTCGCTCCGCTCCTCGCAATGACAGAGCTGATATCCACCGCCCCTTCCCTGTTATCGAGCGCCAGCACGTTCACCCCCTGTTTTTTCAGTTCAGAAATGAGCGCCACCGCGTCGTCGCGACGCTCCCACACCACGCGGTCCTGGCTCCCGAGCGCGGTCTTCGCGATCTCCTTTCGTGGCGGGGTTCCGGTGTATCCGGTAAGGTACAATTTCTCCACGCCGAACGCGTCGGCGCTACGAAAAATGGAGCCCACGTTGTGGAGGCTGCGGATGTCGTGGGCGATTAATACCACAGGGGGTAGGGGGTAGTGCGTAGTGCGTAGGAAAATTTACGTACTACCAACTACGTACTACGCACTCCAACATGAAACTCTACACTCCGATTACGGGAAAAGTCGAACGTCTCGCGCACGACGGCAGCGGGGTGATTTCGCGTCCCGAGGGCAAGCCGGTGCTCGTATATAACACCATTCCCGGTGAAACCGTGAAGGCGAGGATGTTCAAACGCTCGAAGGAGGGTCTGCGCGCGGAACTGGAAGAGGTGGTGGAAGCCTCGAACGATCGCATCGCGCCGCGCTGTCCGTACGCGGGCACTTGCGGCGGGTGCAAATGGCAGCACGCGGGGTACGACGCGCAGCTGCGCTTCAAGCTGGATATTCTGAAAACCGATTTCGCCGAAGCGAACGTGCCGTGCCCGATTTCTTCGGTCGAACCGGCCGTTGAGCAATTCTATTACCGCAACCGCATGGACTTCGTGTTCGGACGTGACGGCGAACTCGGATTGAAACAGCCGAACAAATGGTGGGCCACGCTGGATCTCGAGACCTGTTTCCTGTTGTCCGAAGAATCCGTCGAGGTGATGAAACGCGTCCGAGAATGGACGCGGGCAAGCGGACTTCCCTTTTGGAACGCGAAAACGCAGCAAGGGTTCTTCCGGTACCTCGTGATCCGTGAAGGCAAGCGCACCGGAGAGCGGATGGTGATGCTCGTCACGGCTTCCCCGTCACCAGGTGACGGGGAGACCCTTATAAACCAACTTCCGAAGCTGCTCGGCTCCCTCGCCACGTCCGTCGTCTGGGGCATCAACCCGACGCTCACGGATCTCTCCGTCGCGGACGAAATCATCCCGCTCAAAGGTGACCCGTGGATCCACGAAGATGTCGGCGGGATCCGCTACAAGATCACGCCCAACGCGTTTTTCCAGACGAACTCGGGAATGGCCGAACGACTGCAGGCGACCGTCCTCCGTCATTGCGAGGAGGCCGCAAGCCGACGAAGCAATCTCACAGTGCTGGATCTTTACTGCGGTTCCGGTTTCTTTTCCCTTGCGCTCGCGAAGCGCATGCCAGACGCGAAGCTTATCGGCATCGAGCTTTCGGCCGAAGCGATCGCGTGCGCGAAAGAAAACGCCTCGGCCAACGGCGTCACGGCGGAATATTTCGCCTCACCGGCCGAGGACTTCGACTGGAAGGGCTACGCGCCGGACGTGGTGATCCTTGATCCCCCGCGGGCTGGGTTGCATCCGAGCGTTGTTGCAACTTTATTGCAAATGCAACCAAGTTGCATTGTCTACGTCTCCTGCAACTATCGCCGGTTCCTACAGGAATGGAAGGAACTTTCCAAGGTGTACACCCTCGACTCCGCCGCCGCCCTCGACCTGTTCCCCCACACGCCGCACATGGAATGCGTGTTTCGATTGACGAAACGGCCGTAAAGCGATAGGTTAAGCCATTGATATGGCAGAAACGGGCAAGAAATCCGGGTTCGCGGTCATGGTGGGTCGCAGCAACGTGGGCAAATCCACGGTGCTCAATTCGCTTGTGGGCTCCAAGGTGGCCATCACCTCCCCCAAGCCGCAGACCACGCGGCTGCCGGTCCAGGGGATCGTGACGCGCCCCGAGGGCCAGGTGGTGTTCGTGGACACGCCGGGCATCATCCAAAAGTCACGCGACACGCTCACGGGCAAGATGGCCGCCGCGGCCAAGGATTCGCTGCGCGACGTGGACGTGGTGCTGCACGTGGTGGATCCCACGCGTTCGATCGGCGACGAGGAGAAAGCGGTGATGCGCCTGATGCAGGAGGTGACCAAGCCCAAGATCCTTGTGATCAACAAGACCGATCTTCCGCCGCGCGAGCTCGAGTTCATCGATTCCTACCGCGACCTCGTCCCGAACTACGACCTTGCGTTAGAAGTATCCGGCCTCACCGGCCGCGGGCTGCCCGAGCTGCTTGCCGCCATTTTCGAGCGTCTCCCCGAAGGGGAGTTCTATTACCCCGAAGGCCAGCTCACCAACATGCCCAGCGAGACGTGGGTGGCCGAGCTCATCCGCGAGAAGCTGTTCCTGCGCCTGCGCGAAGAGGTCCCCTACTCCACGCACGTGGAGGTGGAGGAGATGGACCGGCGACCGGACGGCACGATGTACATCAAGGCGACCGTGTTCACCACCGACGAGCGGTACAAGCGCATGATCATCGGCACGCGCGGCCACGGGATCAAAGAGATCGGACAAAGCACGCGCCATGAGCTCGAGACCGTGATGCAGACCAAGGTGTTCTTGGACCTCACGGTGGAGACCGATCCGCACTGGGTGGAGCGCATCGAGTAACAGAACGACGATAGCGTTCGCCACAGCCGAGCGGTCGGAGACCCCGCGAGGCGAGGACGAATGCTATCGTCGTTTTTGTTTATGTGACGAAACCGAGGTACCAGCCGATGATCCGCTCTCCCCAAAACAGCATGAGGAAGGTCGAAGCCGTGAGGAACGTGCCGAACGGGATCTCGGTCTTCCCGTCCGCCTTCTTCGCGACCAAGAGACCGAGCCCGACCAGCGCCCCGATCACGTAGGCGATCACGAGCGCGCCGAGCGTGGCGGGGAGACCGAGCATGGATCCCATGAGCACGCCCAGCCGGATGTCCCCTCCCCCGATCCAGCGTCCGCGGGACAGCACGTACTGCAGCAGGAAAAATCCTCCGGCCAATGCCGCACCCATCGACAACTCCGTCGGTCGGCGACCGAGCCAGACGTTCAAACCGAACGCGACCGCGATGGCCGGGAGGGTGAACCGATCGGGGAGCAACTTGTACTTGAGGTCGTACGTGAACAGGAGCGCGAGGATGGATACGAACGCGAGGTCGCGGATGAGTGGCAGGGAAAAATCCAACGGCATCCCGTGGGACCGATAGACGAAGGCGAACAAACATCCCACGGCCGTTTCGACCAACGGGTACTGGGCGGAAATGGGTTTACGGCAGCCGCGGCAGCGGCCGCGGAGCGCGAGGAAACTCGCGATCGGGACGAGCTCGAGCGGGGTCAGGACGCGTTGGCAGCGTTGACAACGCGAACGGCCATTCGGCGCCTCGTGTGTGCGCGTCCGGAAGACGAGCACGTTCAGGAAGCTCCCGATGCACGCGCCCACGACGAACGCGAGCAGCAATCCCGCCATACGCTAGCGGCACGGACCGGAAGAGAGCCCTTCGGGCGACGCGCAGTTGATCCCTTTCCGGAGCCCGGCGTCGGCCCAGTCGCGTTCAAGCTCGAACTGGATGCGGTAGCCGGAGGCGTCCTGGATGGCCAGGTAGCAGAACGCGTTCGCCGCTGCGCCGCACGACGACAGGCCGTCGAGTCCCTTGGATTCGGTGGCCGGGACGATCTTCAAATACGTCTTGCCATTGCACGAGGAGGCGAACCCGCTCTCCCCCAGGCACGCCGTCTCGGTCGCTCCCAACGGGACGGCCTCGCCGGGCGGATATGCGTTGGTGGCCGTGATGTAGTTCTCGAGCGCCGCTTGGATCTGGCGCACGTTGCTCACGCGCACCGCGTCGCGGGTCCGTGCGCGGGACGAATTGAGCGCCACGGCGCAGCCGACGCCCACCAGCGCGATCACGCCGATGGCAATCAATAATTCGACCGTGGTGAACCCTCCTTTTTTCATACCCCTTATCCCTCTTCCCCTTCTACTCCTTTATCTTATCACGCCCGCGCGTCGGCAACGAGGCGCTCTACCTTTTCACGCACCTCGGTCGGAACGAAATGGCCCTTGATGAGGTACCCTTCCGCCCCGGCGTCCATCGCCGCTTTCACGCTCTGCCTGTCCCCGAGCGCCGTGAGCGCCACCACCGTGATGCTCGCGGTGGCCGGGTCCTGCTCGAGCGCGCGGATGAACGCGAGCGCGTCCGGGAGGGTACCCGTGTCCACGAGCACGGCGTCAGGCGCTTTTTTCGCGATGAGCTTGCGCGCCTCGGCCGCGGTTTCGGCGACGCGCACGCCCCATCTCCCGCTCTCGAACCGCCGCGCGTAAATCCCCGCAAGGAACGCGTCCGGGTCGAGGATCAGGATCTGCTTCTTGCGCGCTGGCACATTAGTCCATTTCCCGCATCGCGAGCCCGATCGCGACCGCCATGCGCGGGCCGATCTCGTCGAGCACCGGGCGCAGGTCCTGCGGATACGCCACGCGCGCCCACGGGTCGCCGCGATACACGTTCAGGTTGAGCGCGGAAGACAGGTGTTCGGGGAGCCCGGGCAGGTGCGCCGAGCCGCCGGTGAGCACCACCTTGTCCACCTTCTTGAACTCGGTGAGCTCCATGCGCGCATAGAGCTGCAGCGCATATTGCACCTCGTGCAGGATCGGCCCCATGATCGCCTCCACGGCCGGCGGGAGCTTGCCGGACACGAGCGCGGGCTGGTTGCCAAGATCGGTCTTGAGCTGTTCGGCTTCGGCCTCGGACACGTTCATCTGTTCCATGACCTTCTTGGTGACCAGCGATCCGCCCACGTTGATGGAACGCGTCAGGAACGGGATCCCCTTCTCCACCACGGTGATGTTGGTGCGCGTGTACCCGATGTCGAGCAGCAGGATGGCGCTCTTGTCCTTGCCCACGAGCGAACGCACCAAGGCGAACGACTCGGTGTCGATCGCCTGCAGTTCGAGCTTGGCCGCGCGGAAGATGTCGATGTACTTCTGCACGAACGTCTTGGCCGCTCCGGTCACGAGCACGCGCACGTAATCGGACGGTTTGCCTGCCGGAGACGTCTGTTCTTTTCCTGCGGCCTGCGTGCCTGAGGCCTTCCCCGCCTGCAGGGGATCAATGAACGTGGAGTAGGTGATCATCTCGGCGATGGGCAGCGGGGTGAGCTTGGCCACCTGCGTGTCGATGAGCGGCTTCATCTCTTTCTCATTCCCGCGGCGCGGCACGGCCACGATGGTCGAGAAAATCGAAGACAGCGGCAGGGCGGCCATCGCCTTGGCGGTCTTCACCCCGGCACGCGCGCACAGCTGCGCAAGCGTCTCGGCCGTCCCTTTCACGTCATCGAACGGGGAGACCGGCGTTTCGCCCGGTAGGCGCTCGGAATAGCCGTAGGTGAGGAGCGTGGCTCGCCCCTTCTCGTTGGACAGCTCGACCACTTTCAGGCCGCCGGCGCCGATGTCCACGCCAAGGAAACTCTCTTTTTTGGGTCCTCCGAACAGGGCCATAGCGAACAGTAGTATATCACGAGTGCGCGTCCAGGCAGGCGTTCACGGCCGCGTCCGCTTCCGTGTTCTGTTCCCGCCGCACATGCTTGAACGTGACCTTCTTGAACCCGAGCATCAGGTTGTGCACCTGCATGAACAGCTTCGCGAGGTCGGGATTCTTCACCTTGTACTCCCCTTTGAGCTGTTTCACAGCGAGTTCGGAGTCCATGCGCATCTCCACTTCGGTCGCGCCATGTCGTTTGGCAGCTTCCAGCGCGATGATGATGCCGGTATATTCCGCGACGTTATTGGTGGCCCGACCGATATACTTCGAGACGGCTTCGAGGATCTCCCCGTCCGCCTTCTTCACGACAGCGCCGCCGCATGCCGGCCCCGGGTTCCCGCGCGATCCCCCGTCGGAATAGGTGATGAGTTTCATACTTTGATGTCCACGACCTTCATTTGCAATTCCTTGCGTCCGTTCCATTCGTTCACGCCCAGTTCGAACGCGAGGTCCACCGCCGTTCCTGGGGCGAGCCACGGCAGGCACTCCCCCAGCCTGAACCCGATGAACTTGGCCATCTTACCATCCGCCGCGCGCGCCGTAAGCCGCAGGTGCTTGCCCTCGCCCACGGTGTCGCACGCGACCACCGAGACGCCGCGCGCCGCGAACACCGGACGCGGGTTCTTTTCGCCGAACGGTTCGAGCTTCGACACCTGCTCGAACAGGGACCATGACAGATCCGAAAGCTGGAGGTCCGCATCAATCTTGAGAGTGGGTGCCAAATCTTCTTCCTTGATGACGGTTTCCGCGTGTTTTTCTAAAAGTCTGACGGCCTTCGAGAATCTCTCTTCTCCAGTCACAGAAAAACCACAGGCCTGCGGGTGTCCCCCGAACCGGTCGAGATTCCCGTCGCACCGGTGCAGCGCCGCGGTCACGTCGAATCCGCCGAAGGTGCGGCCCGAGCCCACGAACTTCTCCCCCTCCTTGCCGACCACGTACACGGGGCGTGAAAAGTCGTTCACCAGTTTCCCCGCAACCAAACCGACGAGTCCGGCGGGCCATCCTTCGTTCCACACGACGATCACGTTCTTGGCGGGCTCCCCGATGATCTTCTTCGCCTCCTGATACATCGCCTCCGACGCTTTTTGGCGTTGCGCGTTCGTATCGTTCAACCGCATCGCGAGCTCGGTGGCGGCCATCTCGTCTTCTTCGAGCAAAAGATACAGCGCCACATTCGCATGATCCATGCGCCCGGCGGCGTTCAACCGCGGGCCGATCTGGAATCCGACGGAAAAGGTGCCGTGCGCTCCTTTGCTTCCCGCGACCTCGATCAACTTCTTGAGGCCGACGCGTTTCGTCTTATTGAGCACTTTCAGCCCGTACGCCTCCAGCACGCGGTTCTCCCCGGTGAGCGGCATCACGTCGGTCACCGTGGCGATGGCCACCAGGTCGAGCAGCCATTTCTCGCAGCCCTTGGGAAGCGCCACCTGCCTGTCGGCGGGCAGGCGCCGTTGCGCTTCGTGGATGAGCGCGCTGGCGAACTTGAACGCCACTCCCGTGCCGCACAGGTGCTTGTTCGGGTACGTCTCCCCCGGCACTTGCGGGTGCAGCAGGATGGCCGCGTCGGGCAGCTCCGTCGGCATCGCGTGGTGGTCGCACACGATCGTGTCCACGCAGAGCTCCTTGCCGCGGTCGATCGCGTCCTTGTTGGAAATGCCGCAATCCACCGTGATAACCAGCTTGGTCCCTTCGGCAGCAAGCTTCTCCATCGTGGCCACGGACAAGCCGTAGCCTTCCTTCTCGCGGTGCGGGATGTACGAGGATAGTCGGGAGGCATCAAAGGCCCGCGGGCCCGCAGGGGTTTCCTGAACGCCTGAGGGCCTGAATGCCTGAGGGCCTTTCGTACTTAGTGCCCGACAAATATCCCTCATCGTGCTCATCAACACCGTCGTGCCGCATACGCCGTCGGCATCGTAATCACCGTGCACTGTTATCCGCTCCCCCGTCTCGAACGCCTTGAACACGCGCACGACGGCCGCGGGCATGTTGCGGAACATCGAGGACGGATAGGCGTCCCGATCCCAGTCTGGCTCCAGGAACACGTCCATTTCCGCCTGCGTCCTCACTCCCCGGCTCCACAACAATCGCAACGCCACCGGGTGCACGTCCGGAAATGCGGTTCGGGCCTTATCTGGCAGTACTGGATCGGTTGTCCACACCCTTTCCTTCATGGGCGAAAGCGTATCACAAACGGACCCTTGCGGATCCGTTATCCACCGTTTTAAAAGCCTTTCAATCGATCAATCTCGTCTGGATGTACGAATGCCTTGGCGTACCCGTCCAGCCCCATGTCACCTGTCTTTTCGGAGAAAAAAATCGGTTTGCGCATGGCAATGGCATATCCGACCTCCAGCTTACAGCTTGTCCCCATGTACCCCGATGGCACCAAAAAGTAGACCGCCTCCGCCTGTTCGATAGCCCGATAATGATTCCATGCGAAACGAATCTTTTCGTCTGTCGTCGCGGCGACGTCGCGATTCTCCACTGTCTGTTCGAGATCGGGAAAAAGCGGATCGATTCCCGTTTTCCGCATCCGTCGGATGAGTTCGATCGCCTGACTGCGGAATTTCATGCTGCATCCGACCGCTACAAGCATAACTTACCCCCTCTTGAGCACGCTCATGTACGCCTCGCTGGGGATGTCCACGCTGCCCCTGCCGATGGCGGCCATCTTGGCCTTTCCCTTCTTTTGCTTTTCCAACAGCTTGCGCTTACGCGTCACGTCTCCCCCGTACAGGCCGGCGGTCACGTCCTTGCGCTGGGCGCTGATGCGCTCGCTTGCCACGATCTTGCCACCGACCGCGGCCTGGAGCTTGATGACGAACGAGGCGGCATGGATGGACGTCTTAAGGCTCTCGAGCATGCGCCGGCCCACGCGCTCGGCCTCGTCGCGATAGACGAGTGACGCGAACGCTTCGACGGGCTCTTCTGCGACGAGGATCTCGAGCTTCACCACGTCGGCCACGCGGAAGTCGATCAGCTCGTAGTTGAGCGAAGCATAGCCGCTGCTCACGGACTTCAGCTTGTCGTAGAAGTCTACGATCACCATGGCGAGCGGGATCTCGTAGTGCAGGATCACCCGGTTCTCGGACAGGTACTCGGTGTCCTTGTAGATGCCTCGGCGGTCGGTGACCAGCTGCATGACCCCGCCGATGTGGTCGGAGGGCGTGACGATGTCCGCTTTCACCCACGGCTCCTCGATGCTTTGGATATGCGACATGTCCGGCAGCTCGGAGGGCGACTTCACGATGAGCACCTCTCCCGACATCTTGTTCACCTTGTACGCCACCGACGGGACCGTGACGACCAGCTCGATGTCGAACTCGCGCGACAGGCGCTCCTTCACGATTTCCATGTGCAGCATGCCGAGCAGCCCGCAGCGGAACCCGTAGCCGAGCGCGGGCGAATGCTCGGGCTCGTACGTGAGCGACGCGTCGTTCAGCTTCAAACGCTCCATGCCTTCGCGCAACCGGGAGAAATCGAACCCTTCCTTGGGAAACAGCCCGGCGAACACCATGGGGCGCACCTCGCGGTATCCGGAGAGCGCCTCGGTGGCCGGCACCTTGAGATTCGTGACCGTGTCGCCCACGCGGCAGGCCGCGATGTCCTTGAACCCGGTCACGACATAGCCGATCTGCCCGCACTCGAGTTCTGGCATCGCGTCGAAGCGGCCGGGGCGCAGCGCGCCCACGTCGAGCAGTTCGCCGTCGCTGCGGCTGGCCATCATCAGGATCCTGTCGCCTTTCCTGAACCCGCCGTCCATGACGCGCACGTACGCCACCACGCCCTTGTAGTCGTCGTAGGCCGAGTCGAACACGAGCGCGCGCGCCGGAGCTGCGGGGTTCCCTTCCGGCGCAGGCACGCGCTCCACGATGGCGTCGAGAAGCTCCGGGACCCCCTCCCCGGTTTTCCCGCTCACGAGCAGCACGTCTTCCGGCTTGCACCCGATCAACTGCACCAGCTCGGCCATGCGCCGGGGAACGTCGGCCGCCGGCATGTCGATCTTGTTGAGCGCCGGGATGATCACCAGGTCCTCGGCGATCGCGAGATACAGGTTGCCGATCGTCTGCGCCTGCACGCCCTGGGTGGCGTCGACGAGCAGCACGGCCCCTTCGACCGCGGCGAGCGAACGCGACACCTCGTAGTTGAAATCCACGTGGCCCGGGGTGTCGATGAGGTTGAGCGTGTGCCCCTTGTGCTCCATGCGCGCCGGAGCCAGCTTGATCGTGATCCCGCGTTCGCGCTCGAGATCCATGGAGTCGAGCATCTGGTCTTTCATCTGGCGCTTGTCCACCGTGCCCGTGACCTCAAGCAGCCGGTCGGAAAGCGTGGACTTCCCGTGGTCGATGTGCGCGATGATGCAGAAATTGCGGATCTGGGACTGCGGGACCATACGTGGGCGTACAGTATAGAAAAACACCCTGGAAATCCAGGGTGTCCGCCGTTCAGAAAATCGGGGCGAAGTAGCGGTGGCGCGTGGCGTATCCGATGTGCGGCTTCGGGCGGTCCACGTTCCGGGCGACCAGGAACGTGCGGTTCCCGCGCTTGTCGAACGACGCGACCATGTTCGGCTCGCCCGCGAACGAACCGATGCAGTCCCAACCGTGTTTCGCGAGCAGGTCCGGGTATTGGACGGCCAGGAACAGCCCTTCGATCACGTTCACGTGCGCCTCATGCTTGTGCAGCCGCATCTCATCAGGGGTCCAGCCAAGCCGTTCGACGTTCAGCCGGACGAATGCCACGTAGCGCTCGAGTCCGACGGTTTGCGAGGCGGTGCCCGTGACGTGGAAGGCCGAAAGCTCGTCGTACCCCAGGATGCCTGACGCATCCATGACCTTTCTTGGATCAGCCCGACGATCGACCAGCACGGGCACGAGGCCGTCGGCGGCATGCGCCGGGTGCGGCACTTCGCCCGGCCAGATCCGTCGGTACTCGATCTCGCCCGTGTCGCACGCCGCGTGCACGTTCGCCGTGATCAGGCGATCCACGAGGTCCGGCAACGGCTTCGGGACGAGAAGCCCGGGTTTGATGGCGTTCACTGATCCTCCGACGAAAAGGGGGCCGACGGGACGCTAGCCGGAAAAACGGCTCCTGTCAAACCTCCACGGTCTCGCCGAAGCTCGGGGCGTGCACCTCGGTCTTCAATTCATGCCGCAGGTGCGTCTCGAACACGTCCTGCGCCTCGGGGTCTCCGTGCACGAGGAAGATCTTTTTCGGCACCCCTCCCTCCTCGGGCACGAGCCAGCGCGTCAGCTTGTGCATATCCCCGTGCGCGGAGAACGCGCCGATCGCGGTCACCTTGCAGCGCACGCTTACCTCTTCCTTGAACACGCGCACCGTCTTCGCCCCTTCGTAGATGCGGCGCCCGAGCGTGCCGGCGGCCTGATAGCCGATGATGAGCAGCGTGGAGTTGGGGTCCGGCAGGTGGCGGATGAGGTGGTGCAGGATGCGCCCGCCGCTCATCATGCCCGAGCCCGCGATGACCACGAACGGCGGCTTTGTCTCGTTGATGGCCTTGGATTCCGGCACCGTGAGCGTCTCACGCAGGTTGGGGAACGAGAAAAAATCGCGGTCCGCCTCGCCCAGGATGGGATGGTCGAACAACAGGTAGTTCTTGAACTGGCGGTACACCTCGGTCGCGCGGATCGCCATGGGCGAATCGAGGAAGAACGTCATGGACGTCTTCAGATCGCGCAGCATGAGGTTGATGGCGTAGAGGAGCTCCTGCGTGCGCTCGATGGAGAAGCTCGGGATCATGAGCACGCCGCCTTCGTGCATGATCGCCTCGATGGCCGCGCGCAATTTCCCGACCCGTTCCTTCGGCGGCTCGTGCACGCGGTGGCCGTAGGTGGATTCGCATACCACGACGTCGGCGCGCGAGATGCGTTCGGTCGCCGGAAGGATCGGCACGTCGTCGTTGCCGATGTCGCCGGAAAACACCACGCGCTTCCCTTCGGCCTCGACCGAGATGAACGCGCTGCCGAGCACGTGCCCGGCGTCGTGGAACATCACCGTGAATCCCGGCGCGACGGTCACCTGCTGGTGGTATCCCACCCCTTCGGCGTGTTCGAGCAGCACGTCGAGATCCTCCTTCTGGTACAGCACCGGGTCGCCGCACCGCTGCGCGTTCTCGGTCATGATGTGGTGCGCGTCCTCGAGCACGATGCGCGTGAGCGCCCGGCACGGCTCGGTGAGGTAGATGCGCCCGCGGAACCCTTCCTTGATGAGCTTGGGCAGCCGGCCGGTGTGGTCGGCGTGCGGATGCGTCACGAACACCGAATCGATCGTCGTCGGATCGAACCCGAACGGTTTCATGTTCTTGCTGCCGCACAGGCGCTCCTCTCCCTGGAACATCCCGCAATCCACCAGGATGCGATGCGTCGCTCCCTGCTCATCCTTCGCCTCGACGAGATGGCACGAGCCGGTCACTTCGCGCGCGGCGCCGAAAAAGGAGATTTTCACAATTGCGGCTGCTCGGCATCCAACCCGAGCGCGGCCCGGTAGTCGGCCCAGCGGCCGCGCAGCGCCTCGGACAGGCCCACGGTGGAGCTGTCGTCGTGCATCTCGCCCCAGTCGCGGTGGCGCTCCACGGTCTCATCCACCAGGTCGTTGTACGCCTCCTGGTCGTTGATCCCCTCGGTGCGGCCGAGTTCGACGATCTCCTGGAACAGCTCTTCGCGGTCGACGATGAGGTTTTCCGTCATATTCAGGATGGGGTTGAAGAGGTTGACGGGGGTGAAGGCTCCCGTTCAGCGTGCCACAGGCTGTACGACAACACGAGGATGAGCAGGATGGACACCTGCGAACTGATGCACAGCAGGCACCAGACCCGAAGCACGAACGCCTCGATGCCGGTCAGGTACA
This sequence comes from Candidatus Uhrbacteria bacterium RIFCSPHIGHO2_01_FULL_63_20, assembly GCA_001791045.1. Taxonomy (GTDB): domain Bacteria; phylum Patescibacteriota; class Patescibacteriia; order UBA9934; family GWF2-40-263; genus 2-01-FULL-63-20. Next base: position 212,494 of record MGDT01000007.1, read on the forward strand.
GGGCGAAAGCGGTCCCGCCGGCGGCGGCCGCGAGCAGGATCCGCGTCAGGTTCCGGTCCCGCATGTCGCGGCGCTTGAGGAGGGCGGCGGCGAGCAGGAAGAGGTAGCCGAGGATCCCGATGAGAGCCACGGGAATCCCGAACAGGACGGAGTACGGCCCCTTGTTCACCACGTCGCAATCGAACGACTCGCCGATCGTGCAGAACGAGCCGGACGAAAACCCTCGGTTGTGCAGGAAGGCGTACGTCGAAATCGCCAGGCCGAGGACGGCCAGGAGCATCACGAGGTGCAGGACGTGCTTGTCCTTCCCTTCCATACTATTCGGCCGACGGGGTCGGCGACTCGCACCCGGCCTTGAGCGCGAGCGTCTCGAGCGTCTGCTCGCCGGAGAGCCGCGACGCATCCGGGAACACCCAGGTCGGATATCCCTCGATCCCGTCGTCCTTGCACTGCTGCGACATGGCCTTGGTGCCGCCAGGCGAGCATTCCACGTAGTTCACCTTCGAGAAGGACGTCCCGAACAGCGTCTTCTGCTTGGTGCAATGCGGGCACCACCAGGCGCCGTACATGACGACCCCCTTTTCGGTGAGGCATTGCGCGAGCGCGTCGTGCGGCCCCGGGCCGCTCCCGCGCGAGACCACGAAGCCCACCAAGCCGATGGCGACGACCGCCGCGGCGCCGATGAGCAAGGTGGAGGAACTCAGCTTGGCCATAATCCCTTGAACGTTCATGACAACGCAGGTAGTATACGCACGCTTTCCATACATGAAAAGCCTGGATTGGAAAACCATCCCGCGCCCGATCGTGGCGCTCTCGCCGATGGCCGACATGACCGACTCGGCGTTTTGCCGTACCGTCCGCTCCATCGCTCAACCACTCAACCACTCAACCACTTCGCCACTCGTCGTGTTCCGCGAGATGGTGTCCTCCGAGGCGGTGGTGCGCGGCAACGAGAAGACGCTCGGGATGACCGACATCCACCCCGACGAGCGGCCGCTCGTGCAGCAGCTGTTCGGGAGCGATCCGGACACGATGGCCGAGGCCGCGCGCGTCATCTACGAGCACCATCGCCCCGAGGCGTTCGACGTGAACATGGGCTGCCCGGTGTACAAGATCGTGCACACCTTCAACGGCGCGGCGCTCATGAAGGAACCCGCGCGCGCCACCCAGATCGTGCAGAGGATGAGATCGGTGCTCCCCGCCCACGTCCCCGTGTCCGTGAAGATCCGCGCGGGCTGGAGCGATCCGACCGAATGCCTTGAATTCGCAAAGGTCCTCGAAGCCGCCGGCGCCGACCTCATCACCGTGCACGGGCGCACCAAGGTGCAGGGCTATGCCGGGAAATCCGATTGGGCGCGCATCAAGGAGGTGAAGCAGCGCGTGGGGATCCCCGTGCTCGCGAACGGCGACGCGCACACCGCGCCGCTGGTCATGGACGCGCTCAAGGCGACCGGCTGCGACGGCGTGCTGGTGGCGCGCGGGGCGCTTGGCAATCCGTGGATCTTCGCGCAATGCGATGACCTGCTCGCCGGGCGGCCGATGAGGCCCGTGACGCTTGAGGAGCGCGTTCGCGTGGTGAGGATGCACGCACGGCTCCATGAGGCGCAGTACGGGCCCGGCAGCCTGCGCACCTTCCGCAAGCACCTGTCCTGGTACTTCAAAGGCCAGCCCGGGGCTAAACATTTCCGCGAGAAACTCCTGCAGGTCTCGACGCTCGGGGAGCTTTCTGCTATCCTCGACGGACTCATGCAGAAAGGAGGACCTGAATGGGCTTCACTCGTACCATCGGTTACCTCGCCTATCTCCTCGGTTCATTCGTCGTCCTGAACGTAGGGCTCGTGATCTATGATCGCGGGAACACGCCCTGGGGTTGGCTGCTCATCCTCGTCGCAATGACCAATCTCGGGGTCGGTCTGACCCGCGGCGTTCCCGCCCTTCTCTCCTGACGCCCCTCGCGGGCGTTTTTGCTTGAAAAGGAAAAGACGCTCGGCCCCCACGACCGAACGTCTTTTCATTGAAGAGCGCCGAGAGAGCGGACGCATTGGGGACGGCACAGACCGCCACCGGGTACGCGCCCGTTTCTGGCCCTACCAGTATACCAACCGGTCGACGGCGGGACAAGGAGGATATCCAGAAGGGCAAAAAGACCGACTCGCGTCGGCCCTCTTGTGGTTCCGGGACTTGGATTCGAACCAAGATAAACAGATTCAGAGTCTGTTGTCCTGCCATTAGACGATCCCGGAATGTTCGCCGAAAGACTACCGAATTTATCCACCGTTGACAAGGCATCGGATGTCAGGCAGTATTTCGGTTCCATCGTACGCTTCAGGAGGTCGGATGGACATGAAATGCCCCACGTGCCCCGGGACGGTCCCTGACGTCCCGGCCGGGACCATTCCCGGCCTGTGCCCGCGATGCGTCGAGGGCTTCAGGATCCAGTACATCAAGCATCAGAAGGACCGCAAGCGGCGCGCCAAGCCGCTCGCCGACGTCCTTTCCCGACACCTGCGCCAGGGAACACGCAAGCCCTGACGTCCCTCGTTCCGGCCCTCGCAACGCGAGGGCTGTTTTCTTACGCCGCCGTGCCGCCGAATTCTTCGAGCAGCGCGTCCACCGCGTCGTCGCCATCGCTCGCCGCGTAGGTGCCATGCACGTGGATGCGCCGGCCGTACACCTTGTGCAGCACCGGTTCCAGGATGCGGCGGTTGCGGTCGTTGTTCACCGTTTCCGCGTGAAGCGCGTACGCGAAGGACAGCTCGATGCGGTTGCCATCCACCCCCTTCACCTCGCCGGTCTTGAGCACCACGGGGAGCGAGGCGTTCGCGGCCTTCACCAATTGGAACACCTCGGGCCACCTGGATTTCACCTCGTCGAGATCAAGCACGGGGACGTCGCCGAGAGCGGTGGTCTCAATTGCCACGGTTTCGGCCAGGGGAGGACCCGAATCAACCCCCGGCTGTTCAAAAGGGTGGGCAGGGTTTGCAGGAATGCAACTTTCCACGATCGCGAGCTCGAGCGGCAGTTGCGGGATCGCGTCGCCCTTGGAATGGCGCTTCGCCTCGAGGAACCGCTCGGTCATGGCCGACAACGCTTTCGGACTCGTCTGACCCAAAAGGGCGGTCAAGCGCTCGGCCGCGGAGCGTTCGAGTTTCATGGACAACGCCTCGGCGTCTCCCAAGCTCGCGTGCAACATGGCGCGCAACGCGTCCACGAGGTCGGCAGCGAAATGCGGCATGTCCACCCCCTGCTCCGCGCATCGGTTCACGAGACGCACGGCGGAAGCCGCGTCTTGCTTCACGAGATGCTCCACGAGCTCGGCGGCCGCGAGCGCGTTCGTGGAGGGCAACACGAGCGCGGCCTCATCGGCCGTGACCTTCTTCCCTCCCACGGCCAGCAGCTGGCCCAGCAGCGACTCCGCGTCGCGCAACCCGCCGTCGGCGTGGCGCGCCACTTCGGCGAGCACCGCGTCATCCACCTCCCTCCCCTCTTTCTTGCAGATGTCGCGCAGCGTTTCCACCAGGTCGGCGACGCCGATGCGGCGGAAATCGAACCGCTGGCAGCGGCTCACCACGGTCGCAGGCACCTTGTGCACCTCGGTGGTAGCCAGCACGAACACGGCGTGCGCGGGCGGTTCCTCCAAGGTCTTCAGGAGCGCGTTGAACGACCCGGCGGACAGCATGTGCACCTCGTCGATCACGTACACGCGGTGCTTGAGCCGGTTGGGCGCGAACCGCACGGCCTCGATCACGGTCTCGCGGATGTTGTCGACACCGGTGTGCGTGGCCGCGTCGAGTTCCACCACGTCGAGGGCGTTCCCCGCGGCGATCGCCTCGCACGCCTCGCACGCGTTGCACGGCTCCCCGCCCGCCGAAGCTCCCTCAGGAGCGGAGGAGGGGCCCACACCATTCTTCAGGCAATTCACCGCCTTCGCGAGGATGCGCGCGACCGTGGTCTTCCCCACCCCGCGCGGGCCGGTGAAGAGGTAGCTGTGGGCGATCGTGCCCGAAGCCACCTCGTTCTTGAGGGTGGTCTTCACGTGCTCCTGCCCGACCACGTCGGAGAAGGAAACGGGGCGATATTTTCGATACAGGGCTTCGGCCACAGGTCGTCACCCTACACCTTCTTCATCACGTTTTCCACCGCGGCCCACACGCAGGTCGAACTCTTGGGGATGAGCACCACGGCCTCGTCGCCCGGAGCCGCCTTATAGAAGGTCATGCTCGCGTGCAACACCTTGTACACGCGCCCTTGGCAGCTCACCACGAAGGAATCGGTGGAGGGGTCCATCGCCACTTTCCCGACCACGCGCCGGCGTTCCACCGGACCGATCTGCTTGAACACGAAACTGCCGTCCGTGCGGATGGACAGCTTGAGCACGTCGCCTTCCACGAGGCGCGACTTCGAGGCGTAGTTGGGCGGGACCGGATACGAACGGCCGTCCGCGCCGATCATGGCGCAGCCGTCGAACACCCCTTCGACGGACCGCGTCCCGCCTTCGCTCGCGGACGCGCGTTTCGAAGTGACGAGCTCGGCAAGCTTGCGACGGGCTCCCGGGGCATCCCCGCCCTCAAGCAGCGTGAGCGCGTTCCCGATCGCCTCGTGCACGTGCCGGAGGATGTCGGCCGCAAGCTCGACCTTGCCCACCAACGGCCTGCTTGTTCCGTCATGCGAAGACGCCTCTTCGGGCTCCGGCTCGAACGCCGGAGATTCGTCGAATTCATCGCGCTGCATACATCTTTTGTATCTTTTTTTCTTTTTTGAGAAAGCTGGGTGGCGAGAGACGAGCTGCAGGGATGTCCGATCGGAGCCGAGCGGTCGGAGACCCCGCGAGGCGACGAGCGGATATCCCTGCAGCGACGTCTATTTCTCCCCGATCGCCGGCGGTTGCGCGACCCCCGTGCTCGCGACCGCGGTGCGCTCGAGGATGTCGGCCTCCACCAGCGCCTTGTCGCGACCGTACTTGAGCCGCGACAGCTCCTTCATCGCCGCGGCGAACTCCGGATCGCCCTTGGGCGACGGGATGAAGCTCATGGTGAACGGCTTGGTGCTCGCGTTATCCACGATCATCTTCACGTACCAGGTGAACCTGTCGCTGTTTTGCAGGTCGTAGCCGGAGAAATCCGGGGCGAACACCTTCTCGAACGTGTCCACGTCCTCGGGCCCGATGCGGGCCACCATCATGGTGCCCACGTTCCCGAACACCGCATCGCGGATCTTGGTGTCGCCGTCCTTCACCAATTGTCCGGTGTACTGGTGGGCGATGATCAGGTCAAGCCGGTACTTGCGCGCTTCGGACAAGATCGTGGCGATGGAATCCGTGATGAAGTTCTGGAACTCGTCGATGTACAGGTAGAAATCCCTGCGCTGGCTCTCCGGCATGTCCGCGCGGCCGAGCGCCGCCATCTGGAGCTTGGAGACGATGATGAGGCCGAGCAGTTCGGCGTTCACGTCGCCGGTGCGGCCCTTCGACAGGTTCACGAGCAGGATCTTGCCCTCATCCATCACCTCGCGGAAATCGAAGCTCGAGCGGCTCTGCCCGATGATGTTGCGCATCATCTCGTTCTCCACGAAGCGGCCCACCTTCGACACGAGGTACCCCAGCATCTCGGACTTGTGGAAGTCGCTCGTCTTCGCCATCTCGTTCTCCCAGAAGCTCCTCACCACCGGATCCTTCACCTTGGCCACCCACTGCTTCTGGAACGCCTCGTCGGTGAACATGCGCGGGATCTCGGCGAGCGTGCCCGGGTTCTCCTGGTCGCTCATGAGCGTGAGCATCACGTTCCTCATGTTGTGCTCGAACATGGGGCCGATCATCTCGGGCGGGAACAGCTTGTAGAAGATGGCGATCATCTCCTGCACGGCGAAATCCTTGAGCGCCTCGTCACGCGCCTCGAGCATGTTGAGCCCCATGGGGCGGTCCGTGTCCGCCGGGCAGAAATACACCACGTCGTCCACGCGTTCCTTGGGGACGTTCGCGAGGATCTGGTCCACCAGGTCGCCGTGCGGATCGATCACGGCCACGCCGCGGCCCGCGACGATGTCCTGGAAGGCCATCTTCGCGATGAGTTCGGATTTACCGGCGCCGGACTTGCCCATCACGTACATGTGGCGCTGGCGATCCTTCTCCTTGATCCACACCGGCGTCTTCACCCCGCGGTACACGTTGTACCCGAGCTCCACCTGGCCGCCATCCTCTTGACCGGTCGGCACGCCCGCAGGCACCGCGGCCGCACGCGCCCCGAGCCACTTGATGTTGGGCGTCTCGGTCCACGGGGTCGGGAGATGCCAGAGCGACGCCATCTCCTCGGCGTTCAGGACGAGCCGTTGCTTCTCGTCGAACGCGCGGGCGATGAACTCGCGGATGAGCTTGGTCTTGGACCTGGGCACCTGCTTCTCGAACGAATTGCCGTACTCGTAGATGTTGTACGGCGCGAACGCGTTCAGCATGTTCGAAAGCGTCGCTTGCGCCGCGGCCGCGTCGCGCCCGCTCACGACCAGCCGGATGTTCACCTCCATCCCGGCCTTGCTCGCCTTTTCCTCGAGTCCCTTGATCGCCTGGTCCTCGGCCGGCGACAATCTACGCTCGCGCGGCGCTTCGCCTTCCTTCGGCTTTTCCTTTTTCTTGCCGCGGATCGCCTCGTCGAGCGTCATCCCTTGCTGCATGGCGCCTGCCACGCGCATGCCGAACGCTCGCCACCCGGGCGGGGCCGAGCGGATGACGAACTGGAACGCGGCCCCTTCGTCGTCGGGGAGCTTGGCAAGCGAGTTGGTGAGCGCCGAGAGCGGGTCCTTGTCCTGCCCGCGATACGTCTTGATCGGGAACGCGCTCTGCCGTTTGAACGCGAGATAGGCGCCCAGGATGACGCCGCTTGGCGCGAAGATGTTGTAATCCTCCACCTCCTCTATGTGCGCGTCGGGATACGAGGCGGAAAGGGTCTGCTCGACGAACGCGCGCAGCGTGCGCGGCACGGCCACGTAAAACGTGATGAGCTTCTCATGGCTCACGATCTCGAACGACATCTCGTCGTGCCGGCCGCGGAACCAGGCACCGATCCCGCCCTCTGGTTTCAACCCACCGATCGCGGAAAACACGGTTTCCGCCGCCGCGATCGCTTCCTGCACGCCCTCCTTGGTCGCCCCGCGCTCGGATTCCTCCTCGCGTCGGAATTTTGGGAGCGTCACGAGCAAAACCACATGATCGAACCCGCCGCGTTTCGCTCGCGCGCGACGGCGCATGACGAGCGCGAGGACACCCAAGAACGCGACGAGCGCGATCGCGACCGCCACCAACCAGCCGTAGGTGCCGACGGCGCTTTGGGCTTGCGTGGGAGTGATGAACTCGGGGGCGAGCGGCGTCTCGATCCCGAACTGGAACAGCGTCATGCGACTGCATTTTCCCCCTCGCGGCGCTCCGCCTCGGCAAGCAGGATGAGCTTATCGGTCTTGATCTTGGCTTCCTGTTCCAGATAGAACTTGTTGGCGCGATCCGAAAGCACCTTGAGCCAATCACTGATCGCGCGCAGCACCTTCACCGCATTGATCTTGGTCTGCGACAAGAGGTCGCGCAGCGTGCGTGCCGTTTCCTCGCCTTTCGCCTTGAACTTCGTCCGCTCCTCGGGCGACAGCTGCTTGTATAGCTCCTCGAGCCCTTCGGACAGCACGGACTCGATTTCCTGAACCATGCGATCCTTCGGAGCCGCGATCACGCGCTGCACCGCTTGGACCGCAGTGGGCGACGGAGCTGCCTCGGTCTGAACCCGCTTTCCCTCAAGCTCCCCAAGCTCCTCAAGTTCGTTCACGACCTCCCGCCCGGCTTCAACCGCCGCCTCCCGGACAGGCGTCTGTTCAACGCGAATCTCCCCGCCTACCGGGGCAAGCCCTTCCTTTCCCTGCTCCACGGCCATAACGGAGCTATTGTAACACAGTCCAACCGTCACTTGGTGACGGGTATGGCTTGATTCCATTGATCCTCCCCGTCACCTGGTGACGGGGAGAGCTCGAGATAGCGCCGATACACCTCTCCCGTCGGAAACCAGGTTCGGACAATTTTCTCGTCAACGAGCGGCAGCTCCTGCTCGTCTGTCGAGTAGAAATGGTGGCTGGACCAAGGATATGCATCGAGAACCGCATGGCCGCGTGTCCAGTCGAGCTTCCCATCGTCGCGCCAGGCGATTTCGGTTCCGTCCAAAGCGTTCATATGGATGTAGCGCGGCAGCCATTGGAAATGCGCCTCTGATTGCGCCGGTTTAGCATTGAACTGGCTTTCGAACAGGCTGCCGGTCCGATCGTATTTCAAGTTGAAATATTTGGCGTATCCCATGCCGACCCGATGAAGGAACTTCGATATCCCTTCTTCGACGCATTGCTGCAACAATAGATGAAAATGATTCCTCATCAGGCAATATGCAACGATACGCACCAATGGTTTCCGATCATCAGACAAGACTTCATGTGCCGACAAACGGATGTCCTTTTCTATCGAGTTTCCTCCTGCGTGAAAATAGGTCTGGTCGTTGAACAGGTACATCGACTCATAAAAACGTCGAAAGTCCTGCTCGCCGCAAAAAATCGTGCGTTTATCGACCCCACGGTTATACACGTGATAATAGGATTCCGTGTCGAACGGTTCTCGCATATCCTCCCCGTCACCTGGTGACGGGGAAAGGCGCTAATTCATTGGGCGTACCCGTCACTTGGTGACGGAATGTTCGGTCACAAGAGGGCCTCGATGTCCGCCCGGGACGCAAGCTCTCGCTCCTTTTTATTCCCCATGCCCATATCCTCGGGCGTTGGTCCCGGTCGTTCCGGCATATTCAGGCCTTCTTGATGACCGGCCCGTGCAGGCCGTCTTCCACGGTGAATCCACGGGTCGCGATTTCGTCTCGGAGCCGATCCGATTCCTTCCAGTCCTTGGCTTTCCGAGCCGCCTCGCGGGCTTGGACGAGCATCTTCACGTCCTCCGGCACCTCGACCGGCTTGCCGATGAACTCACCGAGCTTCAATCCGAACACCTGATCCATGAACAGGACGGTCCTGGACCTAGCCGAGGTCGGAAGTGACGCGTCCTCGATCATCTTCCACATCGCCGCGAGCGCCTCGGGGGTGTTCAGGTCATCCTCGATGGCCGCGAGGAACGCGTTCTCATGGTCAGCGCATCCGACGTTCCCGGGCGTATCCCATCCTCGAACGATCTCGCGCAGGCGATTCAAGGCGTTCTGCGCGGCTGTCAGAGCTTCCCAAGTGAAGTTCAATTTGGTCCGATAGTGCGCCCCAAAACAGAAATATCGAAAAGCGAGCGGATCGTATCCGCGGCTCATGAGGTCATCGAGCGTGAACAGGTTCCCGAGCGACTTGCTCATCTTGCCGCCATCCACGGTCAGGAACTCGCCATGCATCCACACGTTCGCCTCAAGGACGCCCTCCGCTCCTTGCGTCTGGGCGATTTCATTTTCGTGGTGGACCGGAACGTGGTCGATGCCGCCGGTGTGGATGTCGAACGGCGCGCCCAGGTATTGCTTGGACATGGCCGAGCATTCGATGTGCCAGCCCGGGAATCCTTTGCCCCAGGGCGACTCCCATTCCATTTCCCTTTTATGCCCTGAGCTTGTCGAAGGGCTGATTTTCCACAGCGCGAAATCCGTCGGGTTCTTTTTCTCCCCCATCTCGACGCGTGCGCCGGCCTTTTTGTCCTCGGCCTTCTGGCCCGACAGCATCCCGTACTCCGGCAGCTTGCTCGTGTCGAAATAGATCCCGTCCGCCGTCTGGTACGTGAAGCCGTTCTTCTCCAGCCGCTTGATCATATCGATCTGTCCCTCGATGTGATCGGTGGCGCGCGGCATCGCGTCCGCCGGAAGGATATTGAGCCGACCAAGGTCCTTCACGAACGCCTCTTCGTAGAACCGCGCGATGTCATACGCCGTCTTCCCTTCGCGGCGCATGGCGATCAGCATCTTGTCCTCGCCCTCGTCGGCGTCCGAAGAGAGATGGCCGACGTCGGTCACGTTCATGACCAGCTTCACCTTGAGCCCGGACCGTGCGAGCGCGCGGCGCAGCACGTCCACGAACACGTACGTACGCAGGTTCCCAACGTGCGCGAACCAATACACGGTCGGGCCGCAGGCATAGACGCCGATTTCCCCCGGCTTGATCGGGTGCAGATCCTGGATCTTCCTCCCAAGCGTGTTGTACAGCCGCATAACGGCATCCAGTATATCGCGGCGTGACAAAAAAACCACCCCGGAAATCCGGGGTGGCCTCGGGACTAGACGGCCGATCCGTCTTCGTCCTCCTCATCCGCTTCATCCGCGTCTTCCTGCTCGTCGGCGTCTTCCTCGACCGCCTCCTCGTCGTCGACGTCTTCGGCCTCTTCCTCCGCTTCCACCTCGGCCTCCGCCTCGTCTTCGACCTCCTCCTCGAGTTCCTCTTCCGCCTCGTCTTCCTCCTCCACGGCGTCTTCCGGTTCCTGCGCTTCGAGGATGTCCTCGACTTCCAGCTTGCCATGCGCATGCTTGATGCGTTCCTGCACGATCTCGCGCAGCGGCCGTTCGCGTTTGAGCGGGCGGAAGTCCGGCGAGACGGCATGGATGAACTGGGCCGCGACCGTCTTGCTGGTCAGGTTGGCCACGCCCTGCACGCGCACGATGTCGCCCACGGCAAGGTCCGTTTCGCTTGCCTCCTTCCCGTCCTTCTTAATCTTGGTGGCATCGCTGTAGGTCACCTTCCACTCGGCGCCGAGGTCGAACCGTTTCTTAAGCCGCAGCTCGTCCTTCACCCGTTCCTTGACCTCCTCCCGGAGCGCGTCGTCCTCGTCCCCGTCGTCGTTTTGCGCCTGCAGACGGACCTTCGTTTCCGCGCGCACGTCCGCCTTGCGCACGACCTGCACGGTCAGGACGTTGGCCGCGGTATCAATGGCCGTGATTTTCCCGAGGTGTCGGGGCAGGCCGGCCTTGACGATGGAATCGTTCCTGATCAGCCGGGCGATGATGGTCCCATCGTCGTTCACGCGCCCGACGATGAAGAGCCGGTCTCCCGGAGTGAATTCGTCGAGCGACGAGGACCCCTTGAAGCGACGCACGATCTTGGTGTGCTCGTCCACGGCGACCGTCAGGATTTCGCCGGGCACTCCCACCAAGTTGTTCACGTCGTCCGGACGCAGGTGCTTGTTGGCCGCGAGCTCGACGGTCAGGCTCTTCCCGGCCTCGTCGATCGCCTTCAAGGTACCGGCGAAGGGGCGGGTGCGGGCCTTCAAGAAGATCTCGTCCCCACGGCGAAGCGCCACGATGATGCGCGCCTCGTTGGCCGTCGCGCCTTTCACCAGGCGCAATCGCACGCGGTCGCCGACCTTGAAGTCGGAAAGAGCGGCCGGATTCTTGGGCGGGACGACCATCTTGGTGTCGGCCGTCACCTGCACGACGTGCTCGTCGCCCTTCCATTGGACCGTCATCGTGGAAGCGGCAAGGTCCAGGGCCGTGATCCACCCGTTGAGCCCCTTGTGCCGGAACGGATCGAGCGAGATATTCTGGATGGCGGCGGCCGAGACGACCCCGGTGTTCTCATTGAGTTCGCCCTTCACCGCCAGGGAGTCGCCGGTGATCCAGTCGGCCATGGTGAATCCATCCGGGAAGATCCGCGCGTCGGCGGGAATCTCCACCGTGTAATCCTTGAATTCGCCCTCCGGGTCCTTGCGTACCACGATGGTGGTGGGCAGGTCTGTGGAAGACAGCTCGATGAGCTGGCCCTCGAAGGCGATGCGCGACGTCGTTTCGGACGTGGCTTCGGCTTCGGTCTCGACATCGCTCTGCGCGGCCACCGGCAACGCCGGGGCGAACGCGAGAAGAGCGGACATCGTGAGGCACGCGGCGGAGATGAGACGTTTGAGCAGGGTGTTCATACGCATGGGTTAGTGACGATCTTCACGTTGGTTCTTCTCACGCTCGTCGTGACGCGCTTCGCGGCGCTCCTTGATGAGGCGACGCGCTTCTTCCTTGAACTCACGACGTTTTTCCTCACGCGAATGACCGCTTTCGCGGACCCGTTTGATGATCTCGCCGACCTCGGGCTTTACCTTCGCCCGGATCGGCTTATCGGATTGTACACGACTTGCCGCTTCGGAGTAACGCTCCAGTGCATCGGCCGCTTTCTCGATCACCTTTTCCTCCACCTCCTGCTTCCGTTCGACGTCGGTGTCGATCGTCTCCGCCTCTTCGATGCGCCGTTCCACCATCTTCGCATGGAACGCGGCGGCGCGTTCGGGGCTGCCGGTCGCGATCGCCGCCTCGGCGCGCTCCAGGCCCGTCTTCATGGGATACAGCGGATGTCCCTCCACCACCTGCGGGCTCTCGTACGCATACGCCCCGGCCCCTGCGCCGAAGACGAGGAGTACCGAGCAGATCCCCACCGCGGCCGGACGAAGACGGGACATCGGGGACGGCGCGACTCCCGCTTCGGTCGCGAGGCGGGCGTACAACGCCGAACGGAATGCCCGACGCGGGGAAAGGCGTCGACGGAGGGAGGAGAGTTTTACGCGAGTGATCCAGTCCATAATCAGAGGCGACCGCGGAGTTTCTTGATGGCCCGATAGGTGGCCATTTTCAGGGCCGAAGCCGATTTCCCAAGCAATTCGGCCATGTCTGCGTAGTCATACCCTTCCAGGTACTTGAGCGTCACGAGCCGTCGCTCGTCCGGATCGAGGACAGAGAGCGCCGCCGCCGCTTCGCGGTGCACGTCGGCCCACCGCTCGAGGTCGCGCCCATCGGACCCTTTGATGAGGCCTGCGACGTCGTCGATGTCCACCGTTTCGCGCCGGCCGCGATACCAGTTGGCCAGATGGTTGTGGGCGATGCGGTAGATCCAGGCCGATCGGGACACGGCCTCGTCGTAGCGATCGAATGCGGCCAACGCCTTCACGAAGATCTCGGAGGTGAGATCCTCGGCCGTGGGCTCGTCGGGGACGCGAAACCTGACGTATCGGAAGATCCGTTCGAAATTGGCGCAATAGAAGCGGTCAAAGGATTTGCGATCCATTCCTAGGCATTAGGCCATAGGGAAGAAGGCCACAGTCAGGGCATTTTTTCAATCGGCTACTGCCTGTCTCCCTGAGGCCTGTGGCCTACACGTTTTTCCTGTTGATCGCTCCGAACGCTACCATCGCCATGATCGGAAGCAGGGCCCACACGCTCTTGCCCGCGTCGCTCGTGAAGATCTGCCGGGTAAGCGGCGAGAGCCAGGGCGAAGTGTCTGCCGGGAAGAAAGACAACGTGACGCTGATCAACAATCCCGCGTGCAGCACCGAGAACACAGCGACCTGCAGGAAGCTCCCCTGCTCGGCCGTCTGGCCGAACGCGCGCAACAGGGCTGACTGCGACAGGAGGAAGAACAGGATGATGAACGCGCCCAGGAACACGCTCACTTTGAGCGCGAAGGTGTCGTTCACCGAGATGCTCGCCTGGAACTCGTTGATGAACGGGACGTACTTCACCACCGCGAGCGCCATGTAGATCGCCACCATCATGACCAGGATGCGGTCGCGGCCGAGGCTGATGCCGTACAGGAGCGAGGACACGAGGAAGAACAGGATGATGAACACATCCCAGCTGGGCTGCAGCCAGTTGATGCTCGACAGGTACGTCGAGGCCTGGCTCGTGTCGATGACGAACGCCGACAGCATGTCTTGTTCCTCCATTTCGTTCAGGTAAGTATAGCACGAATCCCGCCTCACGCGGAGGCGGGATCTTCTCCATCCTTATCGCGCCAAGGCGACGCTCGGGAGCCCGGCCTCCACGTAGTGCGGGGATTGCGACGGCACGAGCCCCAGCATCCTCACGGATTTCTCCAACCCCGACAGCGACTGCGCCTTGCGCACCGAGATCTCCAGCTTCTCGTTTTCGAGCGACAACTCGTCGATCCGCACCTCCAGCTCGCGCAGCTGGTACCCCGCCGACACGCTCCCGTTGATCTGCACGATGTAGGTGGCGCACATCGCGAGCACGGCCACGAAGCCGAGCACGTTGAACGCCACCACGTGCCGACCGAAGAACGCCGCCGTGGCGCGGACGATGCCGAACGTGGGGTGCGTGATGGTGGGGGAAATCGCGTTCACAGGTTCGTCATGTCCGTTCCGCGACGCGGAGCTTAGCGCTCCTGGCGCGCGGGTTCAGTTTCGCCTCCTCGGGGGAGGCGGTGAGCGGTCTTTTGGTGAGGATCTTGAGGGTCTCCCCGTCCTGATCCTTGAAAAACCGTTTCACGAAGCGGTCTTCGAGGGAGTGGAACGAGATGACGGCGAGCCGGCCGCCGGGCGCGAGCAGGGACACCAATGACGGCAGAGCCCGTTCGAGCTCACCCAACTCGTCGTTCACCGCGATCCGCAGAGCCTGGAACGTCCGGGTCGCCGGATGCGTCCTCCCCGTCCGTCGGACCACCAACTCCACCACTTCGGCCAAATGGCCGGTCGTCACGATGCGTGCCTCGCGCCGCGCGTCCACGATCGCTTCCGCGATGCGCCGGGCGTGGGGCTCCTCGCCGTACAGGCGCAGGAGCTTCGCGAGCTCTTCTTCCTTCCATCCATTCACGATGACCGCGGCGGTCAACTCCTGCGACGGGTCGTACCGCATGTCGAGCGGGCCGTCCTGTTGGAAGGAAAACCCGCGCGACGCGTCTTCCACGTGCGCAGACGAAAAACCGAGGTCCAGGAGGATCCCGGCGAATGGTCCAACAAGCGCGTTGCGCGCAACTTCCGCTGCGTCCCTGAAACTGGCGCGGACGGTCATCACCCGATCCCCGAACGGACTCAGCCGTCGTGCGGCAACCTCCAGGTTGCGCGGGTCACGGTCGATGGCGAGTAAGCGTCCATCGGGCGCGGTTCTCTTGAGGATGGCTTCGCTGTGTCCACCCTGCCCCACGGTTCCATCCAAGTAGTCTTGCCCGGGTCTTGGGTCCAGGGCCTCCAATACCTCCTTCAACATCACGGGAACGTGCACGATCTGTGCCATACGGGGCGCTCTGACAGCGCGGTCCCGGCACAGATGCGGGAAAAGGTTCAGTAAACCCGCATCTACACCGGAGCCGCGCCGTCTGAGCGGCCAGGGGCAGACAAGCTCTAGACCCCCAGCTCCCCGAGTTTTTCCGCGATGCTGCTCGCGTCCGTTTCCGTTTGCCTCTTGTACGCTTCCCAGCGCTCGGTATCCCAGAGCTCCAGGCGGGTGTACAGCCCCGCGATCACGACGTTCCTGGACATCCCGGCGTATCGCCGGAGATATTCCGGCAACATCACCCGTCCCTGCTTGTCGACCTCCACGTCCATTGCCCCAGCAAGCATGAGCCTGGCGAATGCACGCGAATTGGACTGCCCCAGGGGCAAGCCCGCCAACTTGGATGCGAGCTTGTCCCACTCCTCCTTGGGGAACAGGAACAGCGAAGCGTCAAGACCCCGCGTGACGACAGCCCCTCCCGCGAGGTCTTGGCGAAACTTCACCGGGATCGCCAGGCGTCCCTTCTCGTCGATGGTGTGTTTGTACTCACCAATGAACATGGGACTGTCGGTAGGGGGACGAATGCTTAATAAAAAGTGAGCACCGAGCCGAACTGACTCAATCCCCACTTCGTTCCACCTGCAGCCACTATATTCCACTTGAAGACACGGGTCAACACGCTCCCCCATCGCGGAATCTTGGCTAATCCTGTATCATTTATAAAAATCATCCACGCACTGTGGATAACCGCCACCCCCACTATGTCTCTTTTTTACACCGGGAACCTGACGTTCCTTTCGCTCACGGTCGCGGTCATCTTCTTCATCCACGCCATCCCGAAGCTCAACCACCCCGAAGCGATGGCGGCCGGACTCAAGTGGAAGACGCACACGGTCCAGGCCCTCGGCGCCATGGAAATGCTGGGCGCCATCATGGTCGGCACCGGACTCGCCTCCCGCCTGGGCGCGCTCGCGCTCGCGACCGTGATGTGCGGGGCGATCTACATGAAGACGCAAAAATGGAAGATCCCGTTCACGGCCCAGAACAAGGCCGGATGGGAATTCGACCTGCTCCTGCTGGTTTCCGCCCTCACCATCGCCGGTTCCGGCCGATGGATGATGTACTAGAAAAAGAAAAACAGCTCCGCGGGGAGCTGTTCGTTATGGCTTTTCGTCCGCCATTCTCTCACGTGGGATTTCCCTTTCTGATGGCGGCACGAAGCGCCGCGTCGAACGTGACGACTTCGAATCCGGCGGAAAGCACCAGTAACGCGACATCGGCGAACGAAAGCGCACGCCCGGTCCGTGCCCGATAGGCCGCGACGCACTGTCCGAAAAAATCCTGATCCGTGAGGAGGATCTTCACGTCACGATTGCTCCCGACCCGATCCAGGAACGTGTCCGCGATCTCCTTGCTCGCGCGTTTCGCGAGGACAGTGCTTGCCTCCAGCACCACGTATTCCGGGAGAACGATGGGGAGTGACGCTTCCGCGAAGGCCTTTTTCGCTTTCGCGTGTTGGGAATCTTCGATATTAAGAAACGCGATCCAGACGTTGGAATCGAACACGGTCATACCCCATAGGCGTCCTTGTCCACGAGACGGCTGGCGCGCTTCCCGCCTTTGAACCGCGCGGCGGACAGGTCAGCCAACGTATAGGTGGTGGCGGATTCACCCCGCTGCACCGGTTCCACGCGGAAAAGCGGCTTCGCGTGTTTCATCACGAGAAAACTCCGCCCGCGCGCGATCTGCTCGGCCACGGCCGGGAGCGTCTCTCGAAACGTGCGGATATTGATGTTCAGCGGAGCCATAGGAATATTGATTAACAAAAGTGTACCACACGGCGTTTCCCTGTCAATGTCACCGGATACCGAGCGACTTCCTTCCCCGTAGCTCGCGGTGGTAGCGCACGGCGAAGCGATGGGATTCGTCGCGGGCCTTCTGGAACAGCTCCTTGCCGCGGTTCGCGACGCGGGCCAATTCCAAATCCCCACGGTCATACACGAGGCGATCCTGCTTGCGGTCGAACCCTTTGGCGATGCCGATGAGCGGTACCTCGACCCCAAGCTCCTCCATGATGTGGCGCACCGCGATCACCTGGCCCTCGCCCCCGTCGATCACCATGATTTCGGGGAGCGGCCAGCCGTCGCGACCCCCATTTGCTCCCCCCTTGGTAAGGGGGGAAAACCGCTTCAGGCGTCGGCGCAGCACTTCGGCGAGCATGGCGAAGTCATTGCTCCCCTTCACCGTCTTGATCTTGAACTTGCGGTACTTGTCGCGAGCCGGCTTCCCTTCTTCGAACACCACCATCGAACCGACGGCGCTCGTGCCGGAGATGTTGCTGATGTCATACGCCTCGATGCGGCCGTCCAGGTCGATCATCCCCTCGGATGGGGTCTTTTCCAACGGCAATTCCACGTCCTCGCGCATGATGAGCGCCACGTCGCGGATGTGTTCGAGCGCGCTCATGTTGTTGCGCAACCGCGCCGCCTCCTCGAACCGCTCGGCCTTGGCCGCCGCCTTCATTTCCTTCTCCATCTGGCGGATGAGCACGGCCTTCTTCCCTTCGAAGAACAGGATGAGATGGCGGATGACGCGCTTGTAACTCTTCGCGTCCACGATCCCGGCGCACACGCCCAAACATTTGCCGATGTGCACGTTGAAACACGACCGAGTCCGTCCGGTGACTTCGGGCGGGGAGCAATCGCTCCAGGGGATGCTGCGACGGACGAGGTCAAGCGCCTTGCGCAACGACGGTCCGCTCGTATACGGACCGAACACGGAGAGGTATTTCTTTTTCGCCTTCGCCGACAATTCGCGATCGAACGGATTGATCCCGTCCCGCTCGAGTTCCAACCCGCGCATGAGCAGCGGGCGAGGATATCTCTCGTTCGTGATGGCCAGATACAGGAACGTCTTGTCGTCGGTCATCAGCACGTTGTAATAGGGCTTTTTCGCCTTGATCTGGTTGGCCTCGAGCACGAGCGCCTCGATCACGGTGGGGGTCTCGATGAACTCGATGCGCGCAATGCGACCGACCATTTCGGCGATGCGGCCGTCGTGGGCCTTCACGAAATAGGACCCCACCCGCTTTTTGAGCGACGTGGCCTTCCCCACGTACAGGAGCGTGTCGGCCGCGTCGTAATAGAAATACACCCCGGGGGAATCGGGAAGCGCGCCTCCCTTGATTTGTATGCCCGCGGGAATCATAATGGCGATAATCATCTTAACCGCAATTTCGGTATGAAGAAAGCGTCACTCCTCCTGTCCGCCCTTGCGCTCATCGGCGCCGGATGTTCCGCGGCCCCTCCGACTCCGACGGCGGTCACCCCTTCCCCGGAGCCGACGATCGCCGTAGGCGAACCGAATCCCGCTCCCCCCGCGGAGGAACCGACGCCGGCCCCGACGCCGACCGCTCCCGAGACGCTCAAGGTGAACATGGAGGTCGCGAACTTCTCCTTCGCGCCCAACGCCATCACGGCCAAGGCCGGGCAGAAGGTGGACGTCACGTTCGCCAAGAACGAAGGGTTCCACACCTTCGTGATCGACGGGGTCACGAAGCTTCCCATCGCCGTGGGGACCACCAAGTCGTTCATCGCGCCGACCAAGCCCGGGAGCTACCCGTTCTACTGCGACGTGGGCAGCCACCGCTCGATGGGCATGGAAGGGACGCTGATCGTTCAATAATGTGACGGCCTACGTGATCCTCTTCACCATGGCCGCGTTCGGGATCGCGGAGACGAGCTATCTCATCCGTACCCGCAAGGCCAACAAGCACGCCACCTGCCCGATCGGCGGCGGGTGCGCCACGGTGCTTGAAAGCAAGTACAACGCGCTGTTCGGCTTTCACAATGACATCCTCGGCCTCGCGTTCTACCTGGCCATGGCGCTCGTGACCGCGCTCACGGTGATCGGGGTGGAACCGATCGGCGCGTGGACGCGAGCCGCCACGTGGATGGTGGCCGGCGCGCTCGTCATGTCGGCCGCGTTCACCCTCATCCAATGGCGCATCCTCAAGGCCTGGTGCTTTTGGTGCCTCATGTCCGCCGGTACCGTGCTTGTGATGGCCGTAACGCTCGTCCTATGACCAAGCCTTCCGCCTACCACATCATGCGCGTCGCGATGGGGATCACCTTCGCCTGGATCGGGATCCTCATCTTCAAGGAGCCGGAGTTCTGGGGCGGGTTCGTGCAGCCCTGGGCCGCCGGCCTTTTGCCCGTACCGCTCAAGGAGGCGATGATCGGCACGGCCGTGCTCGACCTGGCCATCGGCCTGCTGCTGCTCGTGGACGCGTTCGTGTGGATCGTCGCGCTCGTCGCCACCCTCCACCTCGGGCTGGTCATCACCGTATCCGGCATCGACTCGGTCACCGTGCGCGACATCGGGCTGTTGGGCGCCGCGATCATGCTGTTTTGGGAAGACGCGCCTGAGTCGCTCAAGGCGAAGTTCCGCCGGTTCCAACACTAAGCGCGGGAACCCGCCGTTGACGAGACGGCGGTTTTCGTTTAGAACAGGGGGGCTTACCCCGGAGGAACCATGGGTGAGGATCCCGTGCAGACCGCGCCGGCTGCGGAAAAGCCGAGGGAGTACTCCATCGAGGAGTTCGTCCATCACATGCGGCAGATCAAGATCCCGGAGTGGCAGTACGAGGACGTCGTCCGGAAATACGATCCACGGATGCCGCGCGATCCCGCGTCACACTACGGCGAAGCGTGGAAGGAAATGGACGGATGGGATGGCGTGCTGGGACGCAAGCCGCGGCCGACGAAGAAGGCCCGCACTCGGAGGGCGGCGCCGGAGCCCGAAGTCCAGGAACCGGAACCGGTCCCCGCGGATCCGCCTTCGGACGTGTCGATTCCCGACGACATCGCGTCCGTCATTCCGGCGCAATCCGCGCCGCGCACGCAGATCGGATGGCCGCTGCCGCTTCCGCCCAATGAAGAGCGTCCATCAGAGGCGTTACAGAGGGTCATCCAGTGCTCCATCCCGAGCACGTGGAACGACGACTGACGCAAAACGGACCCGATCTGGGCCCGTTTTTTTCATCGCTTCAACGTCCGTTTGAGATACGCCCCGGTATGGCTCCTCGCGTTGCGCGCGATGTCCTCGGGCGTGCCGACGGCGACGATCTCCCCGCCCTTGTCCCCGCCTTCCGGACCCAGGTCGATGATCCAGTCCGCGGTCTTGATGACGTCGAGGTTATGCTCGATCACCACCACCGTGTTTCCCTTCTTGACCAGGGTGTGGAGGACCTCGAGCAGCTTCCTGACGTCCGCGAAGTGGAGGCCCGTCGTCGGCTCGTCGAGCAGGTAGAGCGTCCGTCCCGTCGACCGCTTCGAGAGTTCGGAGGCGAGCTTCACGCGCTGCGCCTCGCCGCCCGAGAGCGTGGTGGCGCTCTGGCCGATCTTGAGGTAGCCGAGGCCGACTTCGACCAGCGTGTCGAATTTGTCCGCGACCGGCGGGATGTCCTTGAAGAACGCCGCCCCTTCCTCGACGGTCATTTCCAGCACCTGCCAGATGTTCTTTTCCTTGAACGTCACCTCGAGCGTCTCGCGGTCGAACCGCTTGCCGCGGCACACCTCGCACGCCACGTGCACGGTGGGGAGGAAGTGCATCTCGATCGCGATGGTGCCGTGGCCCTCGCAGTTCTCGCAGCGGCCGCCCGGCGTGTTGAAGCTGAAGCGCCCCGGCTTGTAGCCGCGGAACCGCGCCTCTTCGGTGGCCGCGTACAGGTCGCGGATCGGGCCCCAGGCGCCGGTGTAGGTAGCCGGATTAGAGCGCGGCGTGCGGCCGATGGGCCCTTGGTCTATCAGGATCGCCTTGTCGATGTACTCG
>MGDT01000007.1:233357-235958 GCA_001791045.1 Candidatus Uhrbacteria bacterium RIFCSPHIGHO2_01_FULL_63_20
TTGTACATCGTCTCGTAGACGAGCGTGGACTTGCCAGAGCCCGACACCCCCGTGATGCACACGAACCGGCGCAACGGAATGTCCACGTCGACGTCCTTGAGGTTGTTCTCGCGGGCGCCGCGGATCTTGATCGCGTCCTTGCCCGGCGAACGCCGTTCCTCGGGAATCGGCACCATCTCCTCGCCCCGCAGATACGCGGCCGTGAGCGATTTCTTATCCTCGAAGATCTTGGGGATCGCGCCGATCGCGACCACTTCGCCGCCATGCACGCCGGCCCCAGGACCGATCTCCACCATGAAGTCGCTCGCGCGGATGGTGTCCTCGTCGTGCTCCACCACGATCACCGTGTTCCCCGCGTCGCGCAGCTGGAGCAGCGTCTCGATGAGACGGTCGTTGTCGCGCTGGTGAAGCCCGATCGTCGGTTCGTCGAGCACGTACAACGCGCCGACCAGGCGGGACCCGACCTGCGACGCGAGGCGGATGCGCTGCGCCTCGCCGCCCGAGAGCGTGCCGGCCATGCGGTTCAACGTGAGGTAATGCAACCCCACGTCGAGCATGAACGTGAGGCGTGCGAGCACCTCCTTCATCGCCGCGCCGGAAATCTCCTTCTCGCGCTCGGACAGGTCGAGCGTGGACAGGAACTTCTGCGCCTGGTCGATGGAGAGTGCCGTGACGTCCACGATGGATTTGTCCGAGCTCGGCAACCACACGTGCAACGCCTCCTTGCGCAGGCGATCACCCGTGCACAGCCCGCACATCTCCTCGCTGAACAGCTCGGCGGTGCCCAGCCCGTGGCACTCGGGACAGGCGCCGTAGGGCGAGTTGAACGAGAACAGGCGCGGTTCGATCTCCGGGAACGAGAACCCGTCGTCCGGGCAGGAGAACTTGGCCGAAAGCAGCTGCTCGCGACCGTCGGGGCATATGACCGTCGCCACGTCCTCGCCGCGTTCCACGGCCTGCGCGAGCGCGTCGGAGAGGCGCTGACGCGCCGTTTTCGGGTCTTTCGTGAACAGCGACACCGCGATCGTGTCCACCACGACCTCGATGGTGTGCTGCTGGTAGCGGGACAGCTTGATCTGCTCGTTCAGGTTATGTTCCTTCCCGTCGATGCGCACCTTGGCGAACCCGCTGTTGAACAGGTCGTAGAGCAGCTGGTAGTACTCCCCCTTGCGCCCGCGCACGACCGGCGCCAGGATCTTCACCGCCCCCTTATCACCCTTCAACCCCTTCAATACCACGTCCACCATCTCCTCATTCGTCAGCTTCCGGATCTCCTTCTTGCAGGTGACGCAGTGCGGCACGCCGATGCGCGCGAACAAGACGCGCAGGTAGTCGTAAATCTCCGTGATCGTGGCCACGGTAGAGCGCGGGTTGCTGGAGTGCGCTTTCTGGTCGATGGAAATGGCCGGCGACAATCCCTCGATCTCGTCCACGTCGGGCTTTTCCATCTGCCCCAGGAACTGGCGGGCGTACGCCGACAGCGATTCCACGTAGCGGCGCTGCCCTTCGGCGAAAATCGTGTCGAACGCAAGCGAAGATTTTCCGGAACCCGAAAGTCCCGTGATGCAGATGAGCTGGTTGCGGGGGATGTCGAGCGAGATGTTCTTGAGATTATGCTCGCGCGCCCCTTTTATGCGGATGAAGTCGTTCATACCTGCTTTTTCTTTTCCGGTACGGTCTTCTTTGATTTCAATTCCCTGTTCAGGTATACGATTTCGTCCCGCAAGATCGCTGCGGTCTCGAAGTCAAGCTCCTTGGCGACCTTCTTCATGAGCTTTTCCTTTTCCTTGATCACCCGCTCGATCTCGTGAGGCTCGGCCACCATCTCGATGTCCAGGATCTTCTTCGCGACGTCCTCGGGAGCGCCAAGCATCTCGCGGATGTCCTTGATGGTCTTTTGGATGGTCTTGGGCGTGATGCCGTGCTCCTTGTTGTACGCGACCTGCAAGGCGCGGCGGCGGTTGGTTTCCTGGATCGCGCGACCCAAAGACCCGGTGAGGTCGTCGGCGTACAGGATCACCTGCCCCCGGACGTTCCGCGCCGCGCGGCCGATGGTCTGGATGAGCGACGTCTCGGATCGCAGGAACCCTTCCTTGTCGGCATCCAGGATCGCGACGAGCGTGACCTCTGGAAGGTCGAGCCCTTCGCGCAACAGGTTCACGCCCACCAGCACGTCGTAGGTGCCTTTGCGGAAATCGGTGAGCACCGTGATGCGGTCGAGCGTGCTCACGTCGGAGTGGAGGTACTGCACCTTGATCCCCTTCTCCTTCAGGAACTCGGTCAGGTCCTCGGCCATCTTCTTCGTGAGCGTGGTCACGAGCGTGCGTTCCTCGCGCGCCACGCGGTCCACGATCTCGCCGATCAGATCGTCGACTTGCC
The DNA here is from genome assembly GCA_001791045.1 of Candidatus Uhrbacteria bacterium RIFCSPHIGHO2_01_FULL_63_20. Lineage (GTDB taxonomy): Bacteria > Patescibacteriota > Patescibacteriia > UBA9934 > GWF2-40-263 > 2-01-FULL-63-20. Next base: position 235,737 of record MGDT01000007.1, read on the forward strand.
CCTTTCCGGCTTTTCCACCCTTTCCGCCCTTCCCCGTAATCGGCCGCACCATCACCTCGGGATCGATGAGGCCGGTGGGGCGGATGATCTGCTCGACCACGACCGAGGAATGTTTCTTCTCGAACGGGCCCGGGGTGGCGGACACGAACACGGCCTGGCCGACCTTGCGCTCGAACTCGTCCCAGGTAAGCGGACGGTTGTCGCGCGCGCTCGGGAGGCGGA
>MGDT01000007.1:236005-254798 GCA_001791045.1 Candidatus Uhrbacteria bacterium RIFCSPHIGHO2_01_FULL_63_20
ATGCCGCCCACCTGCGGGACCGTGACGTGCGACTCGTCCACCACGAGCAGGAAATCCTCCGGGAAATAATCCATGAGCGTGTACGGCGGCTCGCCAGGGCTCCGGCCGTCGAAATGCCGCGAGTAGTTCTCGATCCCGTTGCAGTACCCGATGTTCGTGAGCATCTCGATGTCGTAGCGCGTGCGGCGCTTCAACCGTTCCGCTTCGAGCGCCTTCCCCTCCTCTTCCAATTCCTTGAGCCGCTCATCGAGCTCGAACCGGATCTGGCGCAGCGCGCGGTCCTTTTGCCCCTCGGGCATCACGTAATGCTTGGCCGGGAACAGCCATTCGTCCTGACGACTCCCTTTCATCGCGCGCGTGATCGGGTCGAGCTCGTCGATGTGCGCGGCGATCTCCCCCTCGAACGCGATGCGGTACACCACCTCCTCGTTCATGGGCATCACCTCCATCACGTCGCCGCGCACGCGGTAGCTCCCGCGCTTGAGATCCGCGGTGGTACGTTCGAACTGCATGTCCGTGAGCCGACGCAGCGTGGCGTCGCGCTCGGATTCCCCCACCTTGAGATGCAGCACCTCGCGCTTGTATTCGGTGGGAGACCCGAGGCCGTAGATGCACGACACGGACGCCACGATGATCGTGTCGCGGCGCGACAGGATGGCCGAGGTGGCCGCGTGGCGCAGGCGGTCGATCTCGTCGTTGATCATCGCCTCCTTCTCGATATACGTGTCCGTGCGCGGCAGGTACGCCTCCGGCTGGTAGTAGTCGTAGTAGGAAACGAAATACTCCACCGCGTTCTCCGGAAAGAACTCCCGGAACTCGTTGCGCAGCTGCGCCGCCAGCGTCTTGTTATGCGCGAGCACGAGGGTCGGCCGCTGCACGTCCTCGATCACGTTCGCCATCGTGTAGGTCTTTCCAGACCCGGTGACCCCCAAAAGCGTCTGCATCTTCTCCCCGGACTTCAATCCGGCCGTCAATTTCTTGATGGCTTCGGGCTGGTCTCCGGCCGGTTTGTACGGCGCTTTAAGCGTGAATTTCATATGATATACGTCAAACGCCCCAAGAGGCAGGCCTCTAGGGGAGGGATCAGCGAGTTGTGGGGGGACGATATCAATGATTCAGCAGCTTGTCCACAATCTGATGTTGGCTTCTGACACTTTCTCTGATAATCTGTTTATATACTGGTGAGGATATCCTCCAATCTCGGTGTCACGAAAAACGACCCCAACAACGGGGCCGTTTTTCGTTCGTATCCCGGGCAGCTTGTGGGCCCATGGAGGTAATGGCAACCTCACTTGGATTGACACCGGGAATCGCGGGTTCGATTCCCGCTGGGTCCACCACGTCCGGGACCAACCGCTCCGCCCGTTTGGGCGGAGTTTGGTTTATGGCTTCTTTTCAACGACCCCGCACGCGTCGCCGCAGGTGCCATTTACCTTTTTCGCCGTGGCGTGCATGGCGAACAGGGTGAGGCCGATGGCGGCGGCGGAAAACCACCAGCGGTTGGTGACGATGAACGCGGTGCCGCCCACCCCGAACACGGCGAGCACGGAGGAGTAGCAGGCGGCGCACGCGAGCGTGGAAAGCACCGACGCGCCGGCGATCCCAAGCAGCGTGGTCGCCTCTTTCGTGCTCGGCCGCTTCTTCTCGGCCAGCTTCGCCCGGCGATACATGGTGAACAGCAGCCCGTTGAGCGCGGAGAGGAGCGCCATCAGCACGAGCACTTCCCAGGGGGTGATGGAGAGCTGGAACGCGATGTCGTTTCCTGGCGTGGTGTACACCGGCACGAGCACCAGCAGCGCGAACACGCCCAGCGCCACCGCCGCGGCTTGGAACCGGGCGCGTGGCGAATCGAGCGACGTCTTGAGGGCGTTCACGATGCTCTTCACAGTTTGGCGTTACGGATCCGCAACGCGTTTAGTACCACCGAGACCGACGAGAAAGCCATGGCGGCGGAGGCGATGATCGGGTTCAACAACCCGAGTGCCGCGAGCGGGATGGCGGCCACGTTGTAGAAGAAGGCCCAAAACAGGTTCTGCCGGATGCCGGCGTAGGTGCGCCGCGACAGGCGGATCGCATCCACCACCTTCTCCGGCCCGCCGCCGACCAATACGATTTGGCCCGCTTCGATGGCGATGTCCGTCCCGCTCCCCACCGCGATGCCGAGGTCCGCCTGGGTGAGCGCGGGCGCGTCGTTGATCCCGTCGCCCACGAACGCCACCTTCTTTCCCTTCGCCTGCCACTCCTTCACGATCTCCAGCTTGCGCGCGGGCAGCACCTCGGCCTCCACGCGGTCGATCCCGAGTTCCTTCGCGACCGCTTCCGCCGTCGCCCGATGGTCGCCGGTGATCATGACGACTTCCACGCCCATCGCCTTCAAGTCCTTCACGGCTTCCGCCGCCGTCGCTTTCGCCTTGTCCGCGACCGAGATCGCGGCAACGGCCTTGTTCCCTCGCGCGAGGACCATCACGCTCTGAGCCTTCGCCTGCATGCGGGCGACCTGGTCACTGAGTGACCCTGGTTCGATCCCGCGTTCTTCCATCAGACGGAGGTTGCCGAGGAGCACCGCTTGTCCATCGACGGAACCCGACACGCCGCGTCCCGCCACAGCCTCGAAGCCCGAGACCTTCGCGGGCGCGATCCCCTTCTCCTTCGCGTACGCGACGATGGCGCGCGCGAGCGGATGCTCCGAATTCGCCTCCAACCCAGACGCGATTCCCATCACCTCAACAACCTCAACCCCTTCAATCACCTTCGCATCCATAACGACCGGTCGTCCTTCCGTGAGCGTCCCGGTCTTATCGAACATCACCACGTCGAACGCCGAGCTGCGCTCGAGCGCCTCCCCGCTCTTGATGAGGATCCCCATGCCGGCGCCGCGGCCGGTGCCGACCATGATGGCCGTGGGCGTGGCGAGCCCGAGCGCGCACGGGCAGGCGATGATGAGCACGGCCACGGCCGGGACGAACGACGCCGTGACGTCGCGCGTCACGAGGAACCAGACGACGAAGGTCAGGACCGCGACCGCGATGACGATGGGCACGAAGACGCTCGAAATCCGGTCCACCAGCTTCTGGATCGGCGCCTTCTTCATCTGCGCGTCCTCCACCAGCCGCACGATCTGCGCGAGCACGGTGTCCCCCGCCGCCTTCTTCACCTCGACGGTCAAGGCTCCCTGCTGGTTCACGGTCGCGCCGAACACGAGGTCGCCGACCTTCTTCGACACGGGCAACGATTCGCCCGTGAGCATGGACTCGTCGAGCGACGAGGCGCCGTCCAGGATGACGCCGTCCACCGGCACCTTCTCGCCCGGCTTCACCAGGACGCGATCGCCCACGTTGAGAGACTCCACCGGCACTTCTTCGGTCCCGCCGTCCGAAACCTTGTGCGCCGTCTTCGCCCCGAGCTCGACCAGCTTCGCGATCGCGGCGGAGGCGCGTCCCTTGCTCTTGGCCTCGAAATAGCGGCCGAGCAGGATGAAGGCGGTGATGATCGCCGCGACCTCGAAATACAGGTGGCCGCCCGCGAACAGCTGCCACCAGCTGAACAGGAGCGCCGTGAGCGTCCCCATGGAGATGAGCGCGTCCATGCCGAAGCCCAGGCGGATCGCCTGCTTCGCGGCCACGCGGTGGAATTCCATGCCCGGCCCGAGCACCACGATCGTCGAGATGATCGCCTGCACCCAGACGGACGGGCTGATGCCCACGACCTCGCCCGGGATCTCGATCCCCGTCATGACGAGCAGGAGCGGGATCGCAGCGAGGGTGAGCGCGAGCGCGGCCTTTCCTCCGGCGGCCTTCGCGTCCGTCCCGTGCGCCATGTGGTCCTCCCCGCTCATCACGGTGCCGTCGGGCATCACGTGGCTGCCCTGGCCAGGCGCAGACCCCCTATCGTCCCCCTTGGTAAGGGGGACACGAGCCGCTGCCACCCTGTATCCCTGCTTGGTCACCGCTTCGTGGATGGCGGGTTCCTTCACCTTCTCGTCGTCGTATTCGACCGCGGCCCGCGACAACGCGTAATTCACCGACGCGGAAGACACGCCCGGCGTCTTCGCGATGGCGTTCTCGATCTTCACGGCGCAGCTCGCGCAGTGCATCCCCTTGATGTCGAAGGACGTTTTCGTATGCATATCAGCCGTTCGGTTCGATGATCATCGTCCCGCGGAACATCCCCATCGAACAGGTGAAGGGATACCGTCCGGGGCGTTGCGGCGTGAACGCGAGCACGTTCTCCCCCGGTTTCAGCTGCGTGCGGACCCCTCCTTCCTTGAACACGAGGGCGCTTCCGCATCCCATGTCCTTCCCGCCATACACTTCCCAGCGCACCGGGATCCCGGCTTTCACCGTGAGCACGTCCGGTTCGTACGTCCCGTACGGCGTGACTTCCATCTGGATGAGCTGTCCGCCGTCCACGAGAGGGCTTGAGGAGCGTGATGGGCTTGAGGAGCTTGAGGCCGCCACCGGTGCGATCCCAAGAAGCGCGAGCCCGTTCTGCGCGTTGAAGATGCCGAGCGTCGCGATGAGGATGCCGGCCGCCGTCGAGAAATGCTTCGACCGTTTCCTTCCGGAAGCCGCGGCCATGCCCACGGCGATGAGCGGCGGGGCGGACCCGAGCGCGAACAACGCCATCACGAGGGCGCCTTGCGCGGGACTTCCCGTGGACGCGGCGTACAGCTGCATGGACTGCGTGAACCCGCACGGGAGGAAGAACGTGGCGCCGCCCAACAGGAACGGTTCGCTCGAGAACTTCGCGACGAACGACGGCGGACGGAACGAGAGCAGGCGCGCCGGGACGAGCCCGAGCATCTTCGCGCCATAGGCGAGCATCAGGGCGGCCACGGCGAGCACCAACGCGCCCGACACGGTCGGGGAGAACGACAGGGAGCCGCCGATCCATCCGAGCGCGGCGCCCAGCGCGGCGAACGTCAGGACGCGTCCGACGTGGAACCGCAGGTGGAAGGAGATGGGCTTCGCCGAAGCGGCGACGAGTCCCGTGACCAGCGCCCCGCACGAGGAAAGCGTGGACGCGAGCCCGATGACGAGCACGGAGCCCAACCCCACGGCGGCGCCGACCTGCGGCGAGAACCGCGCGAGACCGGTGCGGTCGAGGATCAGGTACGTGCCGAGGATGGCGAGCGCGAATGCGCCGACGCGTTTCCAATCGGTCGTGCGCGGCGCGTCCGGCGCGCAGCAGTCGGGAAGATGCTGTTCAGACATAGGATGAAATCAAAAACGAAGAAACGAGACGCCGTCCCTTCGCTTCATTCCCGCCGTTGCGACAGGTATCTCCGTATGCGATTGTCGGCGGACGCGACGGCGGACGTCTCGAAACGGGACGCGAGCGCCGGCGAGACGAACGCCTGTCCGGCGGCCGCGACGACGACGGCCATGAGGACGGTCAGGATCGGTACGACCGTGTCCGGGGTAGCCTGGTCGAGGCAGGTCGAAAGGCAGCCGAGGTCCATCTCCGGCATCATCGAGAGTTGCGAGGACGCCTGCGCGAACGCGAACAGGCCGCACAGGGCGGCCGCGGCGATCGTCAGAATGGTCAGTCTTCGATTCATGCCTTCGTCTTTGCCGTGATCATCGAGAGCCAGACGTACGCGAGGATCGCCTGGGCCCAGAACATCACCACATTTATGCCATGCGTCCCCGGTCCTGTCCAGCCGGCCGCCAGGTAAAAGTTGGCATTATGGTACAATCTACCATGAAATCGATATGGCCGTCCCGCACCGTCCTCGTCTGAAACGCGCCCGGGAAGTCATCGGGGTCTTTTATGATTTCGGGTTCGGCGCATGGATCAGCCGGATGAAGCTCCACTATGCCGTCCCGATCCATAAACGGTGGATGCGGATGGTCCGTCGCGGGAACGATCTTGCCTGTCCGATCGAGGCGGAAGCGATGGCCGAATGCGCGGACCTTCCGCAAAACCTCCGGCTCGCGTTCGAGCGTCTCGGCGGCACGTACGTGAAGCTTGGACAGATGTTGAGTCTGCGCGCCGATCTCGTGACGCAGCCGGTCGCCGACGAGCTCCGCAAGCTGCAAGACAGGGTCCCGCCGTTCCCGTTCGAGCAGGTCAAGGCCTCGATCGAGAAGGAGCTCGGGAAGCCGCTAACGAAGCTGTTCAGGTCTTTCGACAAGAAACCCGTCGGCGCCGCTTCGCTCGCCCAGGTGCACCGGGCCGTATTGCCGAACGGAAAGACCGTGGCAGTGAAAGTGTTGCGTCCGGACATCGAGGCGCTCGCCCGGGAAGACATCGCCTTGCTCCAATGGTTCGCGAAACTCCTGGAAGACCGTATTCCTGCCACGCGACCGTACCAACCGCGAAGGACCATCGAAGAGTTCCGAGAATGGACCCTGCGAGAGCTCAATCTCGTCAACGAAGGGGTCAACGTCGAGCATTTCCGCACTTTGTACAAGGACGACGAACAGGTGTTCATCCCGGGAGTCCATTGGGACCATACGACGGCCCGCGTGTTGACGATCGATTTCAGCCACGGGATCCACATGGACGATTTCGCGTCGTATGGGAAGATCCGTTGTTCGCGGAAGGTCGTGGCCGAGATCGGCGCCAAACTCGTCTATAGCCAGTTTTTCGAACATGGCTTTTTCCACGGCGACCCGCATCCGGGAAACTTTTTCGTCCTTCCGGACAACGTCGTCTGCCTGCACGACTTCGGCATCGTCGGGCATATCGACGAGAAGACGCGGCGGGAGCTGATCGGGTGTTTCGTGGACTTCCTCGAGAAAGACGCGGACGGCGCCATCAACCACGTGCTCCACATGGCGCGCACGGACAACCGGTCGGACATGGACGGGTTCCGGCGAGACGTCACGGTCATCCTGGAGCGCTGGTTTTATTCCCCGACGGCCGGAGAACGCCTGTCCATGGCCTTCTATCGCATGGTGGTGAACGGCGCGTCGCACGGGGTGACATTCCCCTCAAGCGTCGTCCTGCTCGCGAAAGCCATCGTCACCATGGAGGGCATGGCGCTCCTGCTGGATCCGAAATTCGACGTGGCGGAAAAGCTCCGCCCGTACCTGCAACGGATCATGACATTGGACCTGAAGCCGGAACGCCTCGCAAAACGCGGCCGTGACGTGCTGCTCGACGCCGCGAATCTCCTTGAAGACGCTCCCGAGGCGGCGCGCAAGCTCATGAAGCTCGCGCAAAGCGAAGAAATCGGGATCAAGGTCGACGCGATGGATTTCGACGCGATCAAGGAGGAGATCGACCGTCAGGCGGATATCAAGTTCCTCACGCTTTTCCTCGTGGCCGACCTGCTCGCGACCGCCGTCCTGCTCCATCTGGAAGGCGTGGAACGCGTCGCCGGCATCCCGTTCGGGGCTGCCGGCCTGGTAATCGGAACCGTGCTTGGCCTGCTCGTCCTGTCGAAAATCAGGCAAAAACCTTCTTGATCAGCTCCGCTTCTTCTTTTTCCCCGCGACCTGGCGCTTCAGCGCCTCGAATTCCGACCGCGTCGGGATGTCGAGCATCTTCAGCGTCTCACGGACGGCCTTGTCGTATCCGCCCGACATCGTCCGGTATTCCTTTTTCCCCCGGGCAGCCAGTTCCTTGCGCATCTTGGCCTGATCCTTGGCGGCCAGCTTCCCTTCTTTCACGAGATAATCCAGGAAATCCTGCGCCCGTTCCTTGGCGAGGGCAGCCACGCCAAGGCCGATGAACAATGGTTCCTCAAGTTTCATCTTTTTTGCCATAGGATGGATATCCTTGTTTATCGATGATCATGATCTCAACCAATCTGCCGCCTTCTTCGGCCAGCCATACGCGAGCAGGAGCGCGAGCGGCGCCCCCCAGTTGGCGGAGCGCTCCACGAAATCCCACACGGGCTCGCCCACGATGGGACGCACGAGCGCGGTCCACAACCCCCACGCGGCGGCCCACAAGAGGATGACGGGCGGGAGCCGGCGCCACAGCAAGACCGCGAACGCGACGGCGATGTCCACGACCCCGACGATCATGAGGAGGGTCGCGGCGGCGGATGGATCCACGCCGAGGATCTCCTCGATCCACCCGATCCATTGGGCCTTCCCCTGCACCGCGAACACCCCGTGACCCAGGAATTCCCCGAACACGGCGAGGCGCAACACCCATTCAAGCTTCCGAACGTCCATACGTCTATTGGTTCTTGTTGTCGATCTTGAACAGCGTATGGAGCCAGCACCAAGCCGTGAAACTTTCGAACAAGGCAATCCAAGCGACGATGAATATCGCCCAATTCACCGCGTCAGACGCATAGTGCGGCGCCGAAGGGCTGAGCCACCAGAACGCGAGAACGAAACGGAGGATGCGATCGAGCTTGCCGAGGTTCTGTTTCATCATATTGCCAGCACGTTATTTCTTCGGGACGCAGCCATTCCCGTGGAACGCGTGGAAAACGGTCGAACCCACGAACCCATACGCGAAACTCCAGAGGGCGCCCACGATGATGCTGGGCAAGGTGAAACCCGTGAACCCCGGGAACAAGAACTTCAACGAGGTGAGGTGGAATTCCTGGACCGCCGGGTCCGTGCTCCACATCTGCCAGATGAGGCAAAGCGCGTACAGGATGACGAAGAACCCGGCAACGCGGAGCGCGTGTGACGACTGGGCCTTTTGCATACTCCTAAGGAGTTAAGGATGAGTTGGATTATTTCCCTTTCGTCCCCGGCGCGGTCCGAGGTCTCGTGATCGCCCGCACGAGCAGGGCGATCGTGAGGACGCCGATCGTCCAAAGCAACAGCACGTTGATGAGCGAAACGGCGTTCCAGCCCTGCGAGCCGAAGCCCATCATGCCCGTGCCCCATCCCGAACCGGCGAATCCGCTCATCATGCTCATCATCGGGAACCAGCTGGAACCGGGAACGGCATCGCTGTCCCCGGCCGTCGGATCGCATCCGGAGAGCCGCTTCCCCATGAGCGCGTGCATCCGCTCTTCCCCGGATGCCCCGAGCTGTCGCGTCATCATCGCGTTCATCGCCACGTGCGCGTCCCCGGCCATGAGCCCCATGTAATACTCGCCGAGCCGTTCGAAATCGTCCGCGGTAAGCGTCGCGCAGTCGACCGATCCGGCCGCAAGCTTCTCGGCGATCGCCTTGCCTTCCGCTTCCTCCCGGGCCGTGTGTCCGTCGTCCGTCACCGTGTAATTCCCCATCATCTGGGCATGGGCCGCGGAAGTGAACAATGACGATGAAATAAGGACGGCGAAGACGACGATGGACGTACGCATAGGGAATCCCATTTTGGATAGGAGTAGCCCAAGTATAACAAGAAACCGGAATTCGTGCCGTCACCCGTTTCCCTTCACCCGCTCCACGCCGTTTAGCGCCGAGATGGTGGCCGCGACCTCATCAGGCACCTTCGCCTTCCAGTCGCCGCCTTCCTTCATCTTCGCACGCACGCCGGTCGCGCTCACGCCCGGCACCTCCTTGATGTCCTTCACTTCCTTGCCGAGCGCGAGAAACGGCGCCTTGGTGGCCGGGTTGCCGGTCCACACCTGGTGCACCTCCCCTCCTGCCGCTTCGAGGACCGCCTTGGCCCACGCCTCGTCGCTGTCCATGTCCGGGACCATGATGAAGGTGACGTCGAACGCCGGGATGATGTCCTCCCCCTGCAGCGCGCGCTGGATCATGTCGCGGCGCTCCTCGGCCGTGAAAGGGTTCTCGGGCGTGCCGCTCTTGTCGGAGCTGCCGATCGCCACCACGAGCTTGCCGCACAGCTTGGCCATCCCCTTCACGACCAGCATGTGGCCATTGTGGAACGGCTGGAAGCGTCCGGGAAACAGGCAGGTGAACTTGTTGGCCATAATCATGGTCTTACGAATGTCTTGATGTGCCGCTTCCAGTCCGTTTCGCCGACCACGTCGATCTGCGCCTCAACCGATACACCGTATCCCCGCTCCGCCGCCAAATCAAGATAGCGGATGCCGCTCGGATCGATCCCCATCAGCCGGCAGGCGGTGGCGTCCACGGCGACCGGGTCGGGGCCGGCGAGCGCGAGGCCCATCTCCACCGGCGTGCCTCGCGTCGGTCCGTCCCCTTCCATGGCCAGGAACGCGTCGATGACGGCGAGGTCCGGCTTGGTCTGTCGGAGGAGTTCGGCGATCGTCTCGTGGTGCGCGTCGTTCCCTTGCGCGTGCAAATACGGGAACCGCGGCCAATAGCGTCCGGTCACCCCGATCCTCGATTTCGCCACCCAGACGCCGATGGTCCAGTTCTTCACCGCCAGCGACACGCCCACGTCGCGGTGCGTCTTCATCACGGTCAGGTCCACCGTGAAGCCGGCGTCCGCGACCGTCTTCGCGATCCCCATGGGGCCGAGCGACCCGTCGCGTTTCACGTACGTCCCCGGCACCGTTTCGTCGTCGTTCAAATCGAACAGGCGGACATCCGCGTACTCGTCCGACAGGTTCTCGTACCCGAAATGGCGGAACGCCGCCTTGGTGCCGTGATAGGAAGCGTCGGCGACCGTGATCGGCGCGGCCGTCTTCGTCCGGACGAAATCAATCACCCCTCGCACCGCGTCGACGTGCGTCGAGGCGAGCTGGTTCAAGTGGTGGACCAGGTTGGGCTTCACGAGGACGGACCGTGCGGATGCCAGTTTCGCGAACGCCTCCGCCGGCAACGCCTCGATGGCCCGACGGACGTTCTCGCGCCGGTGCTCGCCGTGGATGATTGAGACTTGCGACATAGGGTTCACGCATCACGTTCGGGGGGAAGGAATCGAACCTTCATTCACAGCTCCAAAGGCTGCTGTCCTGCCATTAGACGACCCCCGAACGCGCGGCGCGAACGCAGGGACTATGCTATACTTTTGCCGTTATGCCAAGGAGGAAGAAGAAGGCCCGACCTCTCCGGCGCCCTCAATCGACCGCCTATCCAGGCGCTTCGGAGATTTATCATTCCAAGATGAGCCGCGCCGAGGACTCCGATGGACGGCGGGCGGATTTGATGACCGAGCTGTTCGGGACGATGGGGTTCCTCAAGGTGAACGCGGCGCTGTTCGTTGGGTGGATCACGCTCAACGCCGGCATCATCCCCGGCCTCCCCGCGTTCGACCCGTTCCCGTTCAACCTGCTCACCATGACGGTGTCGCTTGAGGCCATCTTCCTGTCCATCGTCGTGCTCATCAGCCAGAACCGCGCGTCCAAGGTGGCCGATGTGCGCGAACAGATCGACCTGCAGGTGAACGTCCAGTCCGAGAGGGAGGTGGTGAAGATCCTGACCATGCTCGACCGCATCCAGCATCGCCTCCGCGTTTCGCGCGGCCATGACGATCCCGAACTCGACGACATGAAGCAGGCGCTCGACCTCAACGAGCTGGAGGACGAGATCATCGAAGACCTGCGCCACCAACATCATCCGGAGAAGAAATAAACGGCCCCGCAGAGGGGCCGTTTATCTTGAGACCATCGAGATCGAAAGATCTCACACCCGCAGGTACTTGCGCATGGCGAATCCGGTGGCGAGCATCGAGACGCCGGCGAGCACCACGAACTGCGCCAGGAACAACGCGACCCCGTTTACCTGGTAATACCCGAGAAGGTCGATGGTGGACGCGCCGTCGAAGAACGCGCCGATCCCCGGGTCGATGAGCGCGACGAGCGGCACCACGACGAGGACCGCGAGCGCGGACGCGATCAGGCTCAGCAGGATCGCCTCGATCAGGAACGGCGCGCGCACGAAGGCACTGCTCGCCCCCACGAGCTTCATGATGGAGATCTCCTCGCGGTGGATGATGATGCCCATCCGCACGGTGTTGAACACGACCAGCATCGCGATCATGAGGAACACGACCGAAAGCCCGATCCCGAACGCGCGGGCGCGGTCCGAGGTCTCCCTGATGCGGTCGATCACCCCCTGGTAGTCGGTGAAGTCCTTGTCGCGGATGTCATTGGCGAACTGCGGATGGTCGAGCGCCTCCAAGATGAACGGGAAATCGCCCGGGTGGCGCGCCTTCACCACGAGCGTGGGACCGAACGGGTTCTTCCCGATCTCCTCGAGCGAGCGAAGCACGGTCTCGTCGCGGGCATGGCGCTCCTTGAACCGCTCCAACGCCTCATCGGGCGTGATCACCGACACGTCGCGGACCTGCTCGAGCCCGCGCAGGAACCCGGCGGCGTCCACGACGCGCGGTTCCGGCACGTCGGAGTCGAAATACACCGACACCTCCACCTTGTCCTGCACGTACGCGATCGCGCGATCGGCCACCAGGTTGAGCGCCACGAGCACGTTCACCGAGAGCAGCGTGAACATCATCATGCTCACCGTGATGAGGGAGAGCCAGAAGTTCCGCATGATGTTTTGGAAGGCGAAGCGGAAGACGCGCAAGAGGGTGGTCATACCTTGTATCTCCCTTCTTCCTCATCGGAGGACACTTCGCCGCCCGAGAGCGTGATCACGCGCTTCTTGAGCGCGTTCACGACGTCACGGTTGTGGGTGACCAGCACCACGGTGGTGCCGAACTGGTTGATGGTCTTCAAGAGATCCACGATCTCCTGCGTGTTCACCAGGTCCAGGTTCCCGGTCGGCTCGTCCGCCACCAGGATCTTGGGCCGGTGGACGAGGCTTCTCGCGATCACCACGCGCTGCTGCTCGCCGCCCGACAACTGGCCGGGGTACCGCCGGCCCTTTTCGTGCAGGTTCACGATCTTGAGCACCTGCGGGACCACTTCCTTGATGCGCCGGCTCGGCGCGCCCGACACTTCGAGCGCGAACGCCACGTTCTCGAACACGGTTTTCCTGGGCAGCAGCTTGAAATCCTGGAACACCACCCCGATCTGGCGACGCAGGAGCGGCACGTCGCGGTCGCGGATGGCGGTGATGTCCCAACCGCCGATCGTCACGCGGCCGTGGGTGGGACGTTCCTCGGCGAACAGCATCTTGGCGAGCGTGGTCTTGCCGGTGCCGCTTTGCCCGACGATGGACACGAACTCCCCCGGCTTCACGTGCAGGCTCACGTCACGCAACCCAACGACGTTGGGCGGATACACCTTGGAGACGTTATGGAGTTCGATCATGCGCGAGATAGTTTACCACAACAAAACGCCCCGGCCGAAGCCAGGGAGTTTTGGAGCGGGTAGCGGGAATCGGACCCGCGACTAATGCTTGGGAAGCACTCGTTTTACCACTAAACTATACCCGCAGCTTCCATATTTCACTGGAGCCACCTCCGGGATTCGAACCCGGGACCTCTGCTTTACGAAAGCATTGCTCTACCGGCTGAGCTAAGGTGGCGTGAGCGGCGGTATGGTACCAGGACGAAAGCCGTCCATCAAGACCCGTCGGTCTCGGTCCTCGTGACCGCCGCGTATCGCGGATGGTCGAAGAAGTAGAACCACCATTTGTTCGGATTCGGCACCCCGTCTGGGTCCGTGATCGCGTCGGGCGCGTTCGCGCGCCGTCGCGTCGCTTCCGCGTCCCGCTTCACCACCACCGCCGTCTCCCCCGGCTTCTTGTACCCCAGTTTCAGCCGCGCCTCGCGTTCGATCGCGGACTCGGTCTGCAGCATGGTGGCGAGCTGCGCGATCTCGATGTTGCGTGCCTGGAGGGATTCGGACTGCGCCCGCAAGTCCGCGATCTGGGTGCGGATCTCCCGGCTCCTCACCCATTCCCTCCCGAACGCGACCCCGAGAAGCGCGAGCGCCAACAGGTTCACCACGAACAGGTAGCGCCACTTGAGCACGCGGGTGATGGGATTGGCAGGTGTGATGGGCATAGCTACCCCTTGCCCGGCTCATCGGTAAAGAATTCCTCCGCTGCCTCCTGTCGGGTGCGACGTTCGTCCGCGCGCTCCATCCCTTCGATCTCATCCATGGACACGGTCCTGGCGAGCCGGCGGATCCGGCGTTCGCGCGGGTCGGAATCGGGGTCGCGGGACGCGCGACGCAGGTCGGCGATGAGGTCATGCACCTTCCCCGGCCGGTCGCAGCGCTTGAACTCGATGTCGGCCGCGGCGCCGGCGATCTTCACTTCCACGTCGCCGTAGCGGCACAGGGTGGGGACCAGCCCCTTGATGCGGAAGGTCACCTCGTCGATGTCGCCGTACGCGGCCTCGCACACCTCGGTGTCGAACAGCCCGCGCCGCTCGATGTCGATCACGCGGCGGTCGGTGATCACGAGCATCGTGTCCGACCACCGGCGGTACGCGCGCCAGGTGAGCGCGATCGCCGGGATGAGCAGCGCGAAGAACAGGACGACCCCGCTCCCGCCGAGGCGGAACAGGGGGAACAGGAGGAAGAACGGGAGCAGGAACCAAACGGAGAGCAAGAAGAACTTCGGCAGGTGCGGCAACACCACCTGGCGGACGGCGAGCAGGATCTCTTCCTCGGGCCTCAGTTGGATGATCTTCTCGAGATTCACAATCAAACGGGTTCAGGCGTTCCGTTTCGCCCGGTGATGATGCAGCGCCTTGCGCACGGCCGCGCGGTCGTCCCACGGCACCTTCCTCCCGCCCGCGACCGCCATCACCGGCTCGCATCCCTTCCCCGTGACGAGCACCAGGTCGCCCGGGAGCGCGAGCGCCACGGCCGCGTCGATCGCCTCCTGCCGGTCGAGCACGCGGTACAGGTCATGCCGATCGCGCTTTCCCGCCGCCGCAGCCCCGTCGGCCACCTGATCGATGATGTCCGCGGGATCGTCGTCGTACGGATCCTCGTTGGTGACGATCACCACGTCGGCGCGCTCGCCCACGAACCGCCCGATCTCCGCGCGGCGCCACTCGTCCCGCCCGCCGCCGGCCGAGCCGGTGACGTGGATCACCCGTTTCCTCGCCATCGGCGCGATCGCCTCGTACAACGCGGCGAGCGCGTAGGGCTCGTACGCGTAATCCACGATCACGGTGAACGGCTGCCCCTCGTCGATCGCCTCGATCCGGCCAGGCACCGGTTCGAGCTGCCCCACGGCCTCGGCGATCTCCCTCCAGCGGAACCCGAGCGCGTGGCAGGCGGTGGCGGCGGACAGCGCGTTGTACACGTTGAACAGGCCGACCGGTTCCAGGTGGAACGCCAGGTGGTCGAGCGACCAGGTCGAGCAGCTCGCCCCGGAGCGCACGTTTCGCGCGATGACCGGCGTGAACCGCGCCGAACCCGGCTTGGGTTTCCCCTCCAGACCGAACCCGTACTGCTGGTCCAGATGGAACGACAGGAAATAGGCCGCATGCTCGTCGTCGGCGTTCACGATGGCCGTCTTGGGGATCGCACGGCCGCGCAGCGTCTTCTCGCGCGCGTCATCGGCCGCCGCGAACAATTTTCCTTTCGCCTTCTTGTAATTCTCAAACCCGCCGTGCGCCTCCAGATGCTCGGGCGTGAGGTTCGTGAACACCACCACGTCGTAGTTGATGCCGACGTGGCGGAACTGCTCGATTCCCTGCGACGACGTCTCGACGATCGCGTACCGACAACCGGCTTCGGCCATCTCGTGCAGCAGCCGCTGAAGGGCGAACCGGCCGAGCATCGTCATCTTCTTGTCGTTCGTCCACTCCTTCCCCGCCACCTTGAAACTCGCCGTGGTGGTCCATCCCACCGTCTCGCCCATATGTTCGAGCAGGCGGCCCAGGAACTGCACCGTAGAGGACTTCCCGTTGGTCCCCGTGACCCCGATCACCACCATCCGCTCGGACGGGTCTCCGTACCACGCCGCGGAGGCGTGCGCCAAGCCAAGGTGATACAAGGAAATCACCGGTTCGGGCACCAGTTTACGGACGAAGGATTTGAGCATGGATTGTCCCCAAATTATGCTACACTTCGGTCGTTATGCCAAAGCCTGCAGCTCCGACGAGTTGGGAAGAGGTCGCCGATTGGTACGGGAAGCATCTGGATGAGGCCGGGACGCTGCTCGCGAGCGTCGTGTATCCGGGAGTGATGAAGCTGCTCGCGCCCAAGACGAAGGGGGCGTACCTGGACATCGCCTGCGGCGAGGGGGCGTTCATGCGATTGCTCGCGACGAAGACGACGAGCCACGTGAGCGGGTTCGACGCGTCGCCGGCGCTCATCGCGAAAGCCAAGAAGCTCGCGCCCAAGCACACGGCGTACGCCATCGCCGATGCGCGCGCGTTCTCGAAGCTGTACCCGCTCAATTCCTTCGACGGCGCGACCTGCTTGCTTGCGATCCAAAATATCGACGAACCCGAAAAAGCCTTTCAAGAGGCGTCGAAGGCCCTCAGGCCCGAAGGGACGTTCGTCGTGGTTTTGAACCACCCGGCGTTCCGCATCCCCGGGGCGAGCAGCTGGGGGTATGAAGGCAATGCGAAGATGTACCGACGCGTGGACAAATACCTTTCCACGCTCGAAATTCCGATCCAGGCGCATCCGGGATCGAATCCCAGTGTGAAGACCGTTTCCTACCACCGGCCGCTGTCGTTTTACGTGAACGCGCTCGCGGCCGCGGACCTTGCCGTCACAGGCCTCGAGGAGTGGGTGAGCAACCGCGTGAGCAAACCAGGAGCGCGTTCGGCGGCCGAGAACGTGTCACGAAAGGAGATCCCGATGTTCCTCGCGATCAAGGCGACGAAGCTCTGACGTATTCCGGCACGATCCCGAGCGCGACGTACCGCGCTTGCGTCTCGTCCGGCAAATGTTTGAAGTCCCGGATGCGGCCGCGGCAGGCCGACGCCCCGCAGGCGCAGTCGATCTCCCAATCGTCCTCGTCCATGGTCGTCGAATAGTCCCAGGCGACCTCTGCCCCGGCCGGGATGTCCCGAATGGCGACGACCCAGATGCCGTCGTCGCAAAACGCGAGGCCCGCGTTCGGGTCGCAGGAATGGTTTACAAGGTCATCAAGGTCGCCGGATGGGCCGAGGTACTCTTCCCGGCCGACCTGCACGAACCGGTCGTCTTCAGGAACGCCAATCGGCGGCAGCTGACTCCGGTGAAGCCGCTCCCCTCGAACCAGCATGAGCCGGTCCCCTGACGCATGTGTCCTGGCGGCAAAGACGCCTTCCCCGACACGTGTCGGTCGCACGACGAACCCGTCCATTCGCTTCTTACTTCAAATTCTTCACCGCCTCCACGAACTGGCCGCCGCGGTCGTAGGCGTTCTTGAACAATCCGAAGCTGGCGGTGCCGGGCGAAAGCAGCACCACGTCGCCGGCTGCAGCGGCCTTTTGGCACGCCTCGACGGCGGATTCCATATCAGAGACGAAGGTCGAAGGCACTTCCGGCCCGACCGCTTTCTCAATTTCCTCGGTTGAAGATCCCTCGATGTACACTACGTGCTTGCACGTTTCTCGAACCAGTTTTGCCATTTCGTCGAACGAGAATCCCTTGGCCTTGCCGCCCAGGATGATGACCAGGTTCTTACGCTGACCATTTCGGAACCGCTTGAGCGCGGCGATCACCCCCTCGGGGCTGGTCGCGGTCGTATCGTTCACGTAAGTCACGCCATTCACCTCTCGGACGGTCTGTTGGCGACCTTCGAGCCCTTGGAACGTACGCAAGGCCCCGCACAGCCCCTCGTCAGGGACGCCCGCGAGCGCGGAGGCGAGCGTCGCCGCAAGCGCGTTCTCCACGTTGTGTTCGCCTTGAAGCGACGGCCAGTTCTTGGTGTTGCAGATCACGCGATCCGGGCCACCGAGACGCAACACCAGGTCGCCGTCGCCCTCGATGTAGGTTCCCTCCATTCCCTCCGGCAACTTCGTCTTCGAGAACCAGTATTTCTTCGATCTCACCCGGTCGCCCGCTTTTCGGACGAGCTCGTGGTCGTAATTGAGCACGGCCTTCTGCTCGGGCGTCTGGCGCTTGAACAGGAGCATCTTCGCTTCGAAATAGACGTCGAAATTCTCGTACCGGTCCAGGTGGTCCACCGACACGTTCGTGAGCACCGCGATTTCCGGGCAGCGACCGACATGGTCGATCCCTTCAAGGAGCCACGAGGACAGCTCGAGCGCCACGGGGACCGGCCCTGGCTCCTCAAGCATCCAGTCCAAGTCCTCGAGCGGGCTGTGCATGATGTTGCCGGCCACCACGGTCTTGGGGTGCAGGTGCTTCAGCATCTCCCCGAGCAGCGCCGTGGTGGTGGATTTCCCGCGCGTGCCGGTCACGGCGTAGACGGGATGCGGATAGAACCGCAAGAACAGCGACACGTCGCTCTCCACCATGATCCCCGCGTCATGCGCCAGCTTCACGTAGGCGTGGTCCTTGGGGACGTCGGGGTTCTTCACCACCAGGTCCACGTTCACGAAATCGTCGGGATCGTGCTTGCCCAACACGAACACGGGCGAATAAATCTCACGCTCCGGGAATTCCTTCCGGGAGCTGGCGTACCACTCCATGATGAGGTCCACCGAGGACTTGAGCTCCTTCTCGCCCTTCACGTCCGTGACCACGATCTGCGCGCCGTGGCGCATGAGCCACTTGGCCGCGCCCACCCCGCTTCCCTGCTTGAAGCGTCCCAATCCCATCACGGTCACCACCGCGTCCTGCAGGTTCTCGATCTTCGTGAGACCCAATGCCATACTCAGAATTCACCCCGGGCATGGGCCAGCCGCACCGAAACCATGGCGGAGACCACCTGCCCGGTCATGCGGGCGTATTGTACCAGACCTTTCTTCCAGCCCACCTTTTGGTATTTGCGCCGCATGGTGAGCCCGGGCATGGGGATCGCTCCGTACGGCAGGCCGTTCATCCGGCAGAAATAGTTGAGCGCGGCCTCAAGGCGGAACCCGCGCAACAAATGCGGCGGGATGCGCTCGATCACGTCGCGCGGCATGGCGCGCTCGCCGCTGATGAGCGGCAGGCGGGACGTAAGCGGCGTGAGCGCCCCGCGGTCGCGCAACCCGCAGTTCATCACCCGGCCGCCCG
>MGDT01000007.1:254808-265848 GCA_001791045.1 Candidatus Uhrbacteria bacterium RIFCSPHIGHO2_01_FULL_63_20
CGGCGCATCGGTCGCCGCGACTCCCGCGAGCACGGCGGATCCCTTCCCTCCGTTGGGCTTCCGCACCACGCGCGCGCCGGAGGCCTGGGCCACGGCCGCCGTCTCATCCGAGCTCCCGTCATCCACCACGATCACTTCCGCGAGGAGCGGCGAGGATTTGAGCGCCGCGACGACGCCGCCCACGGTCGCTTCCTCGTTGTACGCCGGCACGATGGCCGCGACGTCCACTTTCATACGGTCGGCGCTCCGCCGTTCTTTCGGAATTTCCGCTCCCGGGCGATGCGTTCGCGCGCCTCGCGGATGTCGCGGGCGACGTCCTCGGCGCGCTCAAGGAGCGCGACCTGGTCCCCTTCGAGCATCCCTTCGGCGGCGAGGGCGGCAAGCGACACCCGCGCGCGGGAAAGATAGGTGGTGGCGAGCTCGAACTCCTTGTCCGCCACGTCGGCGGAATAGGGATCGTCGAACATGAGCTCATTGAGCGCGTAGGACACCTTCATGGGGACGAGGCAGGCGTTCACGCTCGCGCGGAACAGGTGCGGATGGCGCTCGCGGGCGTACTGCGACCTCGACCACCGGTACGCGGCGGCCGCCCAGGTGAGCGCCTGTTGGTAGGCGGGATCGCGGTCGAGATCGCGCCGCAACGCCTCGATGAGCGGGGTCTCGGGGAAGTGCCCGTGATCATGGCCCTCGTGGGAATGGTCGTGGCCGCACCCCTCGGCGGGTTCCAACCACTCCGGACCGACGCGTCCGGTGAGCTCGGCCTCCATGGCATCCTCGGCCTCCGCCTGTTCGCGGATGACCGTTTCCTCGGCTTCCCAGGCGTCGTCGCCGGCCCCCTTCTCATGGCGACGGCAAAGCTCGTCGAATTCCTCCTCCATCACGTTGAGCTCGTCGCGGCGGGTGAGCCACGGGGCAACTGGAAACATATCGGTTGAATCCTAATGTCCAATGGCCAATGATGCAATGATCAAGCAAACATCAATGTCCAATGAACATGGCGAGCTGATTGGATATTGTCTGGTCATTGTGTCATTAGTCATTTCTAACGTCGCGACAAGAAGGTCGCCTTGGCAAGCTCGATCCCGGAGAGCTTCACCAGGCCCAAGGCGAACACGAGTCCCGCCTCGCCCGCGGAGAGCGGGACGTTCCCGAACGCCCCTGACAAGGGTCTCCAGAAGACGGCTGCGGCCATGAGGAGGAAGCCGATGAGCACGCCGGCGAGCAGGGAGGGGTTGTCGCTAAGCCGGGTGCGCCAGATCGGGACGCGGAAACTCTTAACCGCGAACACGTACAGGAGCGAGTCCACGCCAACGGCGGCGAACAGGATCGTGCGCATGTGCGCGAGGTCGAGGCCGATGCCGGAGAGCGTCAGGTAGACGGCGAAGAGCGCCAGGTCCGTCACGATCCCGATCACGAAGATGAGCTTCAGCATCGGAGCGTCGAGCACCGGAGTGCCGCGCCGACGCGGCGGCTCGCGCATCACCCCCGGTTCGCCCGGCTCGAGCGTGAGCGCGGCGTTGGGCAGGCTGTCGGCCACCAGGTTCACCCACAGGATCTGCAGCGGGGTGAGCGGGAGGGGAAGGCCGGCGAGCAACGCGCCACCGATCAGCATCACCTCGGTGAAACTGTCGGAAAGCAGGTACACGCACATCTTGCGGATGTTCTCGAACAGGATGCGCCCCTGCTCCACGGCCTTGGTGATGGTGCCCAGGTCGTTGTCGAGCAGCACGATGTCGGCCGTCTCCTTGGCCACGGCCGAACCGGAGCCCAGCGCGACCCCGATGTCCGCGGCCTTGAGCGCCGGGGCGTCGTTGACCCCGTCGCCCACCATGGCCACCACGTCGCCGCGGCTCTGCCAGGCCCGCACGATGCGGATCTTGTGGCGCGGCTCCACGCGCGCGTACACCGAGATCCCGTGCACGCGGCGCGCGAGCTCCGCGTCGTCCAGCCGGTCGAGGTCCGCGCCGGTCACGAGCGCGTGCGCGACGGGCACGCGTGCCTCGCGGGCGATGGCTCGGGCCGTGTCCGGATGGTCCCCGGTCACGAGCACCGTGCGCACCCCCGCCCTCGCGGCCTCGAGCACGTGCTCGCGCGCCTGCTCGCGCAGCGGGTCGCGCATCCCCATGTACCCGAGCAGACGCATCCCCGAGAGCGCGTCCTCCTCGATCGACGCGGCGCTTGCCGGGGCGTCGGACGCCGCGAACGCGAGCACGCGAAGGCCGTCACGCAGCATGCGCTCGAGCGCGGCTTCCGCCTGACGCCGCTTGATGCCCGTAAGCGGATGCGCGCGGCCGTCCTCGCCCTCGAACGTGTCGCATTGCCCCATCACGCGCTCTGGCGCGCCCTTCAGGATCACGCGCCTCCCCGTCCCCCACTCGTGGAGCGTGGCCATTTCCTTGCGCACCGGATCGAACGGGATCTCCCCGCGGCGCTGGTGGCGCGCGGCGAGCGCCATCGGGTCGATGCCGGCCGAGAGCCCGGCCTCCATGAGCGCGCGTTCGGTGGGCGTCCCTTCGCTCACGCGCCTCCCCGCGGCGGCCTGTTCCACCACGGCGTCGTTGCACAGCATCCCGGCCTCGAGGAGCGTCACGATGCCGCGGGCGAACGGCACGCGTTCGCCGGAAATCGACGAAGGCTCCCCGTCGGCCGGGACGACCTCGGCGACGGCCATCTCCCCGCGCGTGAGCGTGCCGGTCTTGTCCGTGCAGATGACCGACACGCTCCCCAAGGTTTCCGCGGCGAGCAGCCGGCGCACCAGCGACCCGCGCGCGAGGATGCGGCGCATCCCGACCACGAGCACCACCGTGACGGAAAGCGTGAGCCCTTCGGGCACGGCCGCGACCGCGAGCGCGATGGCGGTCTTGAGCATCTCCCCCTCGGGCCGCCCGGAGAGGACGCCCAGCGCGAACAACCCCGCGGCCATGACGCTCGCGAGGATGCCGATCCAGATGGACAGCCGTCGAAGCTCGATTTGGAGCGGGGTGCTTCCCTCGGGCGTCCCTTCGACCAGATGCACGATCTTGCCGAGCTCCGTGCGCACGCCCGTCGCGACCACCACCGCGATTGCGCTGCCGGCGACCACGGTGGTCCCCGCGAACGCCATCGACGCTCTCTCGGCGATCCCCGCGCCGCGCGCGACCGGGTCGGGACGCTTCGCGACCGGCGTGGATTCGCCCGTGAGCGTGGCTTCGTCGGCCTCGCACGCGACGGTCTCGATGAGCCGCGCGTCGGCGCCCACGCGGTCGCCGGCATGCAGCACCAGCAGGTCGCCCGGGACGAGCGAAGCGGCCGTGACGACCCGAAGCCTCCCGTCGCGACGCACCGTCGCGGTCGGGACCACCAGGGAGCGCAACGCCTCGAGCGCGCGGCTCGCCTTGTATTCCTGCAGGAACGCGACGGCCGCGTTCAATCCCGCGGCGGCCGCGATGACCGCGGCATCGAGCACGTCCCCGGTCGCCACGCTCGCCACGCTCGCCACGCCAAGCAGCAACATGAGCGGCGAGGCGAACTGGCGCACGAGCAGCACGCCCCAGCCGTCACTCGCACGGCGAGGAAGGGCGTTCGCCCCTTCGGCACGCAATCTCCGCATCGCTTCGGCGTGCGCCAACCCGTCCCGGTGGGTCCGGAGTCTCGCGAGCACGGTCTGCGCGGGTCGGGCGTGCCAGGGCGTTTCCATATTAGTGGCGGACGCTTCGATAGATCGCTTCCGTCTGCGCCGCGACCGCGTCCCAGCTGAACTGCTCCCGCACCAGCTCCTTGGCCTGCTCGCCCGCGCGCGCGACGAGCGACGGGTGCCGCACGAGCTCCCCGAGCGCATCCGCGAGATCCGCCGCGTCGCCGTTTTTGAACGTGAATCCGGCATGCCTGATCGCCTCCAGGTTCTCGGGGATGTCGGACACGAGCACGGGCGTGCCGAACCCCATCGCCTCAAGCACGGTCACCGCGAGCCCCTCGGAGGCGGACGGCTGCACGAACACGTACGCGTGCGCGTACAGCTGCCTCAATTCTTCTCCGCTCCTGAATCCCAGGAAGCGGATATCGTGGTCGCCCGCGGCGAGGGAGCGCAGCTCGGCGAGATAGTCCTCGGTGTAGGAGGGCGCCCCCACGATCGCGAGCTTGAACCCGTTCGTCTCGCCACGCGCCTTGAGCGCGCGGAACGCCTCGATGAGCAGGTGCTGCCCTTTGTGGGGGACCAACCGGCTCACGGATAACGCGTATTTCTTCGGCGTGAGGCCGAACCGACGGACGTGGGCGTCCTTCCGGACCGTCTGCTGGTCGGTCCCGTTGGGGATGTACACCGCCTGGCGCCGGTAGGCGTTCCGCGCATGCACCTGCAACACGTGGCTCACCGTGATCGTGGCATGCGGGAAGGCGCACGCGGCCCACTCGCCGACGTGGAGGTAGGCTCGCGCGAACGGCCCCCATTTGGCATGGAACCGGTCCTGGGAGTGGAACGTGGCCACCACGCGCGCCTTCGGTTTCAACAGACGCGGGATCCACGCGAGCGTCGCGGGCCCCACGCCGTGGTAGTGGACGATGTCGAAGCGGCGCACGAGCGCGTCTAGGGTCGCGAGCAGCGAGTAGCTGATCGTCTCCAGGTTCTTGCGCGCGATCGACGGCATGAACCGCACCCGCACGCCCTTTGGCAACGTCGCGGTGCCGTACTTTCGTCTCGCGTACACCGTGACCTCATGGCCTTGTGCGGCAAGCCTGGTCGCCAAAGCCGTGACGTGGGTCTCGACGCCCCCGCCCTTCTCCCCGATCCCGAACCCTTTTTGGCCGATGAACGCGATGCGCATCCCTCCCCTTCCCCCTACCCTGCGCCTACGGCGCAAGGCTGAGCCGCGGCTTGTACCCGGCCCAGGCGAACGACGTGAGAAACGCGGTCATCTGCCGCGTGAGCACGGGCAGGCTCAAGAGCGCCTCGCGCGGCAGCGCTTCCTGGAGCGTCACGCTCGCGCCGGGCGTCAACAGCGCGAGCTGCCCGGCGGTGATCTCCACGATGAGCTCGTCCCAATGGTTCCCAAACACGGCCTTGGCGACCCGCTCGCTCGGGAGGTGCCGCGCCATCGGGTACAACGGTTTCGCCGGATTCGCGACGAGCGCGTACACCGCCGCGGCCCCCGGCACCTGCACGAGCACGCTGCCGGCCTTGGGAAGCATAGGATCGCCCGCACCCAGCGACTCGATGGTGGCGTCGCTCACCAATCGCACGTGGCGGAAGTCCGGCTCGTAGGTGAAGAACTGCACGTCGCTCACGAACGCGCGGGCCTTGAATCCGTCCGCCACGTACACCACGCCCGCGTGCCCTGGGCTGCGCAGGTATTCGCCCAAACACACGGTGTCCACTGCCTCTTCGACGCCCGAGGCGGCGCGCGCGTGCGTGCCGGGCGCGACCGGCGCGTCGCACGACGGCGCGGCGGCCGAGGCGGCGAGCGGGAGGAACAGGGCGGCGACGAGCGAGACGAACGCGAGGCGCATGCGCATACGAAAGGTTGTGCGCCTGTGGGGGCGGCGCGATTATGCGCCCATCATACCAAAAATCCCGCGTTTCGGCGCGGGATTCCTGTGCACAGGCACGTTACACGCGAGCCGCCTCGGCGCGCTTGCGGGCGTTGTAATCGAGGAAGGTCTTGCGGATGCGGATGGACTTTGGCGTGACCTCCACCAGCTCGTCGTCCCCGATGTACTCGAGGCTCTGCTCGAGCGTGAGGACGCGCGGCGGTTCGATCGCGACCGACGCCCCGTCGCCCTTGGAGCGCATGTTGGACAGCTTCTTCTCCTTGCACGGGTTCACGTCGATGTCCTCGGCGCGCGAGTGCTGGCCGATCACCATGCCGATGTACACTTCCGTCCCCACCGGGATGAACATCACCCCGCGCTCCTGCAAGTTGGTGACCGCGTAGCCCATCACGGTCCCCTGCTCCATGGAGATGATGGATCCGTGGTCGTTGGCGTTCACGTCGCCGGCGAGCGGGCGGTATCCGAGCAACAGGGTGTTGATGATCCCCTGGCCCTTGGTGTCGGTCATGAACTCGTTGCGGTACCCGATGAGGCCGCGCGTGGGAATCTCGAACTCCATGAACGCGGTGCCGTTCTCCACCTTCATGTCCTTCATGTCGCCGCGGCGCTTCCCCATCTTCTCGATCACGATCCCGTTGAACGTCTCGGGCACTTCGATGGACACGGCCTCGAACGGCTCGGTCTTCACGCCGTTCTCCTCGCGGAAGATCACCTGCGGGCGGGACACCTGCAACTCGTAGCCCTCGCGGCGCATCTTCTCGATGAGGATGGCGAGGTGGAGCTCGCCGCGGCCGGACACGATGAACGCGCCGTCGCCTTCGCCCGGCGCGACGCGCAGCGCCACGTCGTTTTGCAGCTCGCGGTCCAGGCGCTCCTTGATGTTGCGGCTCGTGGTGAATTCCCCTTCCTGACCGGCGAACGGCGAGGTGTTCACGCCGAAGGTCATCTTCACGGTGGGCGCCTCCACGTTGAGCACGGGGAGCGCCACCGGGGCAGCGGCGTCCGCGAGCGTCTCGCCGATCTGCACGTCCTCGATCCCGGCCACGGCCACGATCTCTCCGGCCGAGGCCTCGGGGACGTCGATGCGGTTGAGCGCCTGGAACGCCTGGATCGCTACCGCCTTGGCCGGCTTCACCTTGCCGTCGCGATCGATGTGCGCGATCTGCTGGCCGACCTTGATGCGGCCGTTCACCACGCGCCCCACGGCGATGCGGCCCTTGTAATTGTCGTACATCACGTTGACGACCGACATCTGGAGCGGCTTCTCCACGTCGGCTTGCGGGGCCGGGATGTGGTCGACGATCGCCTGGAACAGCGGGGTGATGTCGGTCATCGCCGCGAGGTCGCTCGTGAGGCCGGCCTTGCCGTTCACCGCCGAGGCGTAGATGACCGGGAAGTCGGCCTGCTCTTCGCTCGCGCCCAGGTCCACGAACAGGTCGAAGGTGTGGTTCAACACCCACTCCGGACGCGCGTCCTTCTTGTCGATCTTGTTGATGACCACGATCACCTTGTGCCCGGCCTTGATCGCCTGCTTCAGCACGAACTTGGTCTGCGGCATCGGGCCTTCCTTGGCGTCCACGAGCAGGAGGCAGCCGTCCACCATGCTCATGATGCGCTCCACCTCGCCGCCGAAGTCGGCGTGGCCCGGGGTGTCCACGATGTTGAACTTCACGTCCTTCCAGACGATCGAGGCGTTCTTGGCGAGGATCGTGATCCCGCGCTCGCGCTCCAATTCGTTCGAGTCCATGATGGTGGTCCCCATCGCGTCCGCGTTGCGGAAGGTGTTGCTCTGCTTCAAAAGCGCGTCCACCAGGGTGGTCTTCCCGTGGTCGACGTGGGCAATGATGGCAAAATTGCGGAGGTCGGGACGGGTCATAATGGGCGGATGGTAGCGGAGAAACGGGAGGGAGTCAACCATCCGCAACCGCCTTGAACCCTATCTCCTCCTTAGGCGGTTCCGACTCGGTCAGGAGCTGGCGCAGGGCCGTGAAAACCTCGCGGAAATGCTCATCGTATTGCTTTTCCATCGCCTCGACCTTGAGGCGCAATTCCTCGTAACCGGCGATCATTTGGCGCATGCGAACGAAGGTCCGGATGATCGCGATATTCATCAGAATCGCCTGTTCGCTCCGCAGGACACTCGAGAGCATGGCAACCCCCTGTTCGGTAAATGCATAAATCTGATATTGGGTACCGCCGCGTTTTTCCGATTTTGAGGTCACAAATTGTGACCTCAAAGTTTTTGCCTCAACCTCGCTTAAAATAAACATGAAATCTGATGGAAATCGACCAGGATTACGTTTCACGGCCTGGTTCAGAACCTTCGTCGGGACTCCGTACAACTCGGCCAAATCGCGGTCCAGCATCACCTTCTGGCCGCGGATGACGAAAATCCTCTGCTCGACGCGTTCGATGGGAATAAATTGATCCATAACGTTGGTGAAAAAAATGACCCGTTCCCTTTCGGGGCGGGTCATTGATTTGTTGGTTCTATTCAATCACGAAAAATCGATTCCGTCAATGTGGACAACATCCGAGTTTTCTGATATGTTTCCGCTGATTTCGGGTCAGTAGCTCAATGGCAGAGCAGGGGCCTTTTAAGCCCAAGGTCGTGGGTTCGATCCCCACCTGACCCACCAAAAGAACCCTCGCGGGTTCTTTTGTATTTGGGCCCTTGACGCTTCCTTCCGATATCGTTCCGCTTCGGTACAATGTCTGCGATTAATTCTTTTCCCCACATATCCATTATGGATATTGGCGTGTGCATCACCTGCGGCACTCCTGAAGTCGAGCTCGACGAGACCGAACAGTGCCCCGAGTGCAGCGGAGCCGAAGGCGGCGGGCCGAAGAACGGCGCCGACGCGCTCGAAGACGAAACGTGAAGGTCCTTCGTGCTGATGGCCTCAGGATAATCACGCCCTCTGCGGGCGTGATTATTTTTTCACGATGCGTTGCAGGCGGTGGACAATCTTCTCCGCGACGTCGGTCGGGAGCGCCGAGGCCAGGCGGTTGCCCAGTTCGCGCCGCTTGAGCTCGTCGCCGAGCAATCCGAGAATCGCCTTCTCGAGGTCGCCCAGCGTCGCGAGCGGCTGGGAGAACACGGTCGCCGCGCCGCTCTCGCCGATGACGCGTGCATTGGCCTCCTGCGTCGAACCCGGGATGGGAACGAGGACGGCCGCCTTGCGCAACGCGGACAATTCCGAAATCGTCCCCATCCCGGCGCGCGCGAGCACCACGTCGGCGGCCGCGATCGCGTCGTTCATCCCGTCGGTGAGCAATTCGACCGCGTGGTAGTGCGGACCGAACCGCTGGTAGGCCGGCTTCATCTTCCCGACTCCCGTGATGTGGATCACGTTGGCGACCCCGACCAACTTGGGCGCCATGTCCATGCACATCTGGTTCAGCCACTTGGCGCCCCCTCCCCCGCCGAACACGAGCAGCGTGGGCAGACGCAGGTCCAGGTTGAACCGATTCGCGGCACGGTCTTTCGCTCCCGCGCGCATCATGGCGCGGACCGGATTCCCGACCACTTCGGTCTTCGCCTTCGGGAAAGACGCGGCCGTCACGCTCCACGCAAGCGTGACGAGCGTCGCGACCGGGGTGATGAGGCGGTTGGAAAGAAGCGGTTTCACGTCCGGCTGGTGCGTCCACACGGGGATCCCGCGCAAGAACGCCGCGTACGCGAGCGGGACGCCGGTGTAGCCGCCCGCAACCGCGACGAGCGACGGCTTCTCGCGACCCAGGATGAGCCAGGCCATCACGAACGCCGAAACGATGCGCCACGGGAGCGTGAGCCACTCAAGCGACGGATAGCGCGTGAGCCTCGCGACCGGCAGGTACAGGAACTTGATCCCTTCCGCGCGGACGAGCTCGGCTTCGGGCCCGTTCCTGGTCCCGACCCACACGAAACGCGCCGACGGGTCGGCGTTCTTCCACGCTTCGACGATGGCGATGAGCGGCGTGACCGGACCGAGCGTCCCTCCGCCAGCAAGCAGGATGGTCATATCAGCTGTTTCCTCTCCTGTACTTGGATATGTTTAGCACGACTCCGACTGCAGACAAACTCACGGCCAGCGACGTCCCTCCATAGCTCACGAACGGGAGCGGGATGCCAGTCATGGGCATGAGGCCGGCCATGGAAGCGATGTTCGCGAGCGCCTGCACGGTGATCCAGGTCCCCACGCCGGCGGCGACCAGGCGGCCGAAACGGTCCGGCGCCCCGTTCGCGATCGCGAGCGTCCGCCACAGGAACGCGACGAAGGCGGCGACCAGGAGGCACGCCACCACGAACCCCATCTCCTCGGCGATGATCGCGAAGATGGAGTCCCCGGCCACCTCGGGGAGGTACTGGAACTTTTGCCGGCTGTGGCCGTAGCCCAGGCCGAAGAATCCTCCCGACCCGATCGCGAGCAGCGCCTGGTTTATGTGGTACCCGACCCCTTGCGGGTCGAGCTCGGGATTCAAGAAGGTCATGAACCGCTGCAACCGGTACGGCGCGAGCCCGATGAGCAACGCGATCCCGGCCATCCCCGCGCTCACGAGCGCGAGCACGTAGGCCATGGGCGCGCCGGCCAGGAAATACGTCACGAGCGACATGATGACGACGATGGACATGGTCCCGACGTCGGGTTGCAGCGCCAAAAGGCCGATGATGGCGAGCAGCACGAGCACGAACGGGAGGAATCCGGACCCCACGTCCTTCACCCCGTGCTCGCCGCGCGTGTCGAGCCAGCCGGAGAGGTAGAACAGGAAGAAGAGCTTCACGAACTCCGACGGCTGCACCGTGAACCAGCCGCCGATCGAGATCCAGCTGTGCGCCGTGCCGATGCCGGCGGAGAGCCCGGGGATGAACACGAGCACGAGCAGCGCAAGCGAGGCGATCAGCAGGTTCCAGGCGTGCTTCTTCCAAAACGCGTACGAGGTGCGGGAAAAGAACACGAGCCCCGCGATCCCGGGGATGAGCCCGAACACCACCTGGTGTTTGACGAAATAATAGCTGTCGCCGAACCGGTCGTAGCCCACCGATGCCGAGGCGCTCGCGAGCATGAGGAGCCCGAACGTCACCAACGCCCCGACCAGGACGAGGTACCCGTAGTCCATCGGCTTTGCGTCGGCGTGGGAACGCATGTCAGGTGAGCGCGTCGAGGAGCGCGAGCGAGACGCCCAGCGCGGCCGTGACCATGGACACCACCCACAGCCGCATCACGATCTGCGGCTCGGGCCACCCCACTGCCTCGAGGTGATGATGGAACGGGGCGCTCTTGAACAGCTTCTTGCGGAACAGCTTGCGCCACGTAAGCTGCAGGATCACCGATGCCGATTCGAGCACGAACACGAATCCGATCACGGGGAGGAGCAGCGCCGAATTCGTGAGCATGGCGACGACGCCCAGCGTCACCCCCAGCGCCATCGCTCCCGTGTCGCCCATGAACAGGCGCGCCGGATGGATGTTGAACCACAGGAACGCGAGCAGCGCCCCGAGGATCACCCCGCACAGCGCCGCGAGCTCGTATTTCC
>MGDT01000007.1:265883-276649 GCA_001791045.1 Candidatus Uhrbacteria bacterium RIFCSPHIGHO2_01_FULL_63_20
GGAGCGACCCGCCCGCGAGGCCGTCGAGCCCGTCGGCCTCGTTCACGCTGAACGCGGTCGCGGCCACCACCAGGATGAAGAACGGCACGTACCAGAGCCCCACGTTGAAATCCCCCACGAACGGCACGTGCAAGAGGTCCCAGTCGAGCTTGTCGTAAAACCACCAGGCGCCCACGGCCGCGATCGCCGTGTACACGAGCAGGCGGTAGCGCGCGCGCAACCCGCCGCCGTGCGCGCCGAGCCGCTTCACGTTGAGGTAATCGTCGAGGAACCCGACGAGGGCGCAGGCCACGAGCGCGCCCAGCGGGAGGAGCGTCTGCGAACGCGACAGGAAATCGAACGGGTTCGGATAGGAAGCGAGCGCCACGGCCAGGATGAGCGCGGTCCCCCACACGAGGATGCCGCCCATGGTGGGCGTGCCGGCCTTTTTCGCGTGGAGCTTGGCGAACACGGGTGCCTCGGAAGAAGGGCGGATCGCCTTGCTCATGCCCGCGCGCGTGAGGAGCCGGATGAGTCCGGGCGCCCAGCACAACGCCACCATGAACGCGGCGGCGGCGAGGAGGAGGACACGGGTGAGTTCGAAGCTTTCGAGGGTCACATGGAAAGGCAGGAAGGCCTCAGGCGTTGAAGGCCCGCAGGAAATTCCTGGGTGCCTTGTTCGCCTGCGAGCCTGGTCGCCTAAAGATTTAACAGTACCGTGAGGACGATCGCCACGAACAGCGCGACTTCGGCGAACACGGTAGCCACCGCGAAGAACGAGGAGAGCACGCGCTCGCGGCGGAAGAACACGGCCTGGAACAGGGTGTTCACGACGAGCAACGTCGCGCCCAGCGCCCCGGGAACGAAGGCGAAGTACCACGGGCCGAACCGGTCGATGCCGATGTAGATGTTGTAGTGCAGCGGGATGAACGGCGCCGTCTCGCGCAGGGGCATGATCTTCCAGGCCGGGAGCGCGACCGTGAGCGCGACCAGCACGAGCGAGGCGATGGTCGTGTATCGGTACAACGCCGACGATCGTATCAAGTCGGCGTAGGAGGAGATCGTCCTGCGGATGGCGTCGCTGAACCGCGTCATGCGCCCTCGTCTTCCACGGCGACCACCTCGGTCACCCCCGCGACCGCGTCGGTAAGCGCCATCTCCACCCCCATCTTGAGGGTGATCGCCGACATGGGGCAGCCCTTGCACGCGCCCTGGAGCCGCACCTTCACGACGCCGGTGGCCTCGTCGCATCCCACGAACGCGATATCGCCCCCGTGCATGGCAAGCGCGGGGCGGATCTCCTCAAGCACTTCCTCGATGCGTTCACGCATACGATGAGGCTATCCTAGCCGAAAAAGTAGTGAAACACAAAGGCGGGCCGAGGCCCGCCGATGATTACTTCTTCTCTTCCGGAATCACGTTGCAGAACGTGCACACGTTGAGCTTCCCGGTGAAGCTCGGCATCTGCTTCTTGGTGTACTTCACGAACCCGGCCTTCTTCGCGTAGAGCGTGTCGTCCACGCCTTTCTCGACGTTCGTCCCGGGTCGGATCGGGGTGCCGCGCTGGCGCACGATAATCTGCCCCGCTCCGGCATGTTCCCCGTCGCCCACCTTCACGCCAAGACGCTGGCCGTGGGAATCACGGCCGAGCTGCGTAGAACCTGCGGCTTTCTTATGGGCCATATCTGGGGGGAACCAACTTGGCGGAAGTATAGGAAAACGGCGGTCGACTGTCAAGCCGTCCGCCGCTCTCGTTACCGCTTGATGTAGTAGCCCGGGAACCGGTAGCCGCGATAGGAGTACCCAGGGACCGTGTAACCTGGGAGCCGATAGCCGGGCGTGCGGTACCCTGGGGTGCGGTACCCGCCTGGGACGTAGCCACCGGGCACATAGCCTCCGGGAACGTACCCTCCCGGGACATACCCGCCGGGGACGTAGCCGGGCGGCACGTAGGCGAACTGCGGGGTGATCGGTTTCCTGAACAGCGTGCGCGACGGCGCGAGGAACATCGCCGCGGCCGTTCCGAGGCCGGCCGAAAGCACCGCGAACGCGATGGCGGTGCGAACCGAGACGGCGGTCTTCGTGGCGGTCATGACGGGAGCGACGCTAGCGGGATTCGTTTGGGTGTTCATACTCGAAGATGATGATCTCCCCGTCATTGACGGAGATGGCGCTCAGCCCTTCCGCGGACGCCTGTCCGGCGATCGCGTTGCTCCCGAACCAGTAGCGCGGGATGGCGAGATACGCGCGCGGCACGCCGTAAAGCGCGGCCGCTCGGGCGAGCGTATCCCGGGGCGAGGCGCCGTCGTAGGCGATGACCTCGAAAGAGCGATACAGCTCTCCACCCGTGGGTATAGCATACCACAGCTGGGTTCCGGTAGGGCCTTCGATCTCGTGCGCGAACCCGAGCGTCTCCACCGCGGCGGCCGACATCATCTGGTTGGAGAGAACCAGATAGGGCGTCCCGACGTTCCGACGCTCGATCTCGCGCACCGCCTCGACGTCGGCGCGTGACACGCTTTGGGCCGGAAACACGGATTTCGCGTTCAGTTGCGGGTACGAAAAGTACCAGGAGAGCGGAACCATGACCGCGAGCGCGGACGCCGTCAGGAATCGCCGATTGTGCGCGATCGGGGACGAAAAGATCCACGTGGCACCCGCCACGGCCGCAGCCAGATACATCGCGTTCAGCGCGCGCAGGGCGAACTCCAACTGTTCGTAGTTGATGATGTCCACGAACTCGAACACGGTGCTCGTGAACCACAGGGAGACGAAGGTGCCGAGCATGAACACGATGAACGCGAGCGCGGCGTCATCCCTCCCCTTCCGCACGCGCCGCACGGCCATGATGAGCGCGCCGACGGCGATCACGGGCACCGCGTACGTGCGGAACGCGTACAGCGCCTCCCAATGCCAAGGGATCGGATGGAAATCATGCACGAACGGATCCAGGAACAGCCCCTTGAACAGGTCCGTCCGCATGAACATGTCCCAAAAGTGGATCACCCCGCCGGACTGGGCGACGTACCGCGCGAGGGCGAACGGGACCGCGGTCACGAAGGCGAGGAACGCGAGCGTGGCCGAAGCCCACCTCCCCGATCCGGATCCGAACCGTCCGAGCGCGGCGAGCGTGACCGCGTACGCGAGCGCCGGGAGGCCGATGAGCGGGTGGCACAGGAACGCGAACGCGGCGAGGATCATCCGCAGGAGCGCGGCGCCGCGCGTGTGGATTCCCGCGAGAGCGACCACGAGCGCGAACGCCCACACAGCGAGGTTATACGGCACGGTGAACGTGAGCGACGAAAACGGGATCGCGAGCGCGGCCAAGGCGGCGACGGGCGTCCCGGCGGCGCGGCGCAACGCGAACGGGAACAAGACCGCCACCAACGCCGGCACCAGGAACACGTCCACGAGCTTCACCGGGATGAAGGTGAGCCTCGCGATTGCGACCACCGTGGCGTATTGCCCGGCGTACAGGAGGCGCAGCGGTTCGATGACGCCGTCCTTCGCAATGGCCGTCTCGGCGGCGCGGTGCAGGAACGGGTCGAAGCCGAACCCGACCGCGTACACGACCGCCGACACGCCGACCAGGGCCGTCACGGCCCAGGCGGTGAGCGCGTGGGCCCAACGGTCCGCGCGCAGCTGCAGGATGGAAAACGCGGCGACCCCGACCCCGAGGAAGACGATGCCGGGGATGGCGAGCCACGGGCTCGCGAGTCCCACGTCCGTGCGGGCGAGCGCGAACGCGACGGTGATACCCGCGAGGCTCACGCACGCGGCGGCTCGATATGCGAGACGTTCGCTTCGCACGAGGTCGTCCTTCGGCTTCGCCAAGGCCGGCCATGGTCCCGAGATCTTCGCGTATGCCCATGTCGAAACGGCGGCGATCGCGAGCGCGAAAAACGGGTCCAGAGGTCCGAACCCGCCCGCGAGGTACAGCGCCGTCGCGGCGCATCCGAAGACGACGAACGCGAACAAGGACGTCACACCGTCCCGCGTCGCGCATGCGCGACCCATTGCTCGACGACCGCCTCGATGTCCGCCCGCGACACTTCGCACCCTTTTTTCACCTTCTTCGCCGCCGCGTGCACGAGGCCGGCCGCGACCATGCGGTCGCACGACGCCTCGATGGACACCTTCGACGACGCCTCGTCGATGAGATCGATCGCCTTGTCCGGCAGGAACCGTCCCTTGATCTTCTTGTCTGACAGGTGGACGGCTGCCTTGATCGCCTCGTCGGAGATCGTCACGCCATGGAAACCTTCATACGCCTTGCGCAATCCCTTCAGGATGCGGATCGCTTGCTCGGGAGTCGGTTCTTCGACGAGCACGGGCTGGAGGCGCCGGTCCATGGCCGCGTCGGGACGGACGTATTTCTCATACTCGTCCCAGGTGGTGGCGCCGATCACCGCGATCTTGCCGCGGGCGAGCGCGGGCTTCAGCACGTCCGCGACGGAAAGCGACCCTTCCGCCCGGCCGACCGCCCCGAGCATGTGGATCTCGTCGATGAACAAGATGAGCTCGCCCCCGCGCGCCTCGATCTCGCGGGTGAGCTCCTGCAAACGCTTCTCCAGCTCGCCGCGGAACTTGGTCTCGGAAATGAGCGCGTTCAGATCGAGTGCGAGCAGGCGCTTGCCCTTGAGCGCGGCCGGGACGTCGCCCGAGACGATGCGCTTGGCGAGCCCTTCCACCACGGCGGTCTTGCCCACGCCCGGCTCGCCCAACAAGAGCGGGTTGTTCTTGGTGCGCCGCAGGATGATGTGGATGACCCGCTCGGTCTCCTCCTCGCGTCCCGAGAACGGGTCGAGCTTCCCTTCGCGCGCGCTCTCCGTGAGGTCGCGCGTGAACGCCGCGAGCGTCCCGCCCGCGCGCAGGGACGGGATATTCGATCCCCCTCCCGAGCGTCGACGAAGGAACGAGAACGTCAACACCCCGGCGAGGCCGGCGACCGTGAGCACGAACGCGATCTCCTCCGTCATAATCGCTGTGTAGTGTATACTGGACGATGATTCGCTTCAAACGTATGCCGCGCGCCGCCACGAAAACGAGGACCAAGGCCAAGGCCGCCGTCTCCACGCGCGCGGCCGTCGCGATCTCCGTCGCCGTCGCGCTCGTCTCCGGAGCCGTCGCCGCCGCCGGAGTGATGGTGATGAGGCCCGTGATCATCCTCCGCGTGAGCGGCTCGAGCCTCCCCGCGTCCGCGTCCTATGCGCCAGGCACCCAGGACGCGCGCGCCCTCGGGCTCGAGTTCCGCGCGACGGAAGCGCTCTCGCTCAACGCGCTGACGCTCTCCTTCCTCGGCGAGAAGGACGGGGACTTCTCCACGTTCCGGAAGGATCTCAAGGCGCGGGACGCGATCGAGGACTGCCAGCTCTACCGGGATGACGGCATGCCCGTCGGGGCCGAAGTCGCGTTCACGTCCGCGAACGTCGTCCGCCTTTCGAACCTTTCGGTGGCCATCCCGGCGAACCAGATGATCCGCCTCGAGGCGCGTTGCGACCTGAAACCGGGGAATCCTTCCGATGGCACGCCGGACGCCTTCGCCGTCTCCCTGCCTCGCGCCGCGTTCGTCGCGGTGCGGAGAGCGTCGAACAAGACCGTCCCCGCGCGCAACATCGAGGTCATCGACCGCAAATCGGTCGGCGTGAACGTCCGCGGGGACCGCACGGTCATCACCGTGAGCGCCGCGTCCGCTCCGACGGCTCCGGCGACCCCAGGGACGCTCCGGTTGAACGTCGACGGAGCGACGCCCAACTCCACCATCATCCTCGGGAATTCGACGGGCGTTCCGACGGCGAAATTCCTCTTCTCCGCCCTCGACGAGCCGTTCCTGGTAAAAAAACTGTCTCTCGAGAATTTCATCGAGTGCAACAGCGGCATCGCCGCGGCCGTGAAGATCGCCTATCAAAACCAGGCGGGCGCGACCGTCACGAAGACCGGGTTCCTTTCCGACGACGTGGTCATCTTCTCCGGTTTGGATTTCTTCGTCCCGGAAGGGGTCTCCCGTCCGCTCGCCGTCACCATCGACACCTCCTCGGTCGGGAGTTCCACCGGCGTCGCGTCCGGCGATTGCTTCCATCTCTGGCTTGATGCGGATACGCGGACGTTCGAGGCCGTCGGGACGGCATCAGGGACGACGATCGACGAAACGGACCTCTTGACCGAGGCTCACGGAAACCGGATGACGATCCGCAAGACGAAACCGACGATCAGCTTGGCGAGCGGCTCTCCTTCAGGTGCCGGCGTGCCAGGATTGAATGAAGTGTTCCGCTTTAACGTCGCGGCGGATTCGCGGGGGTTCGTGACGCTCGACAGCGTCCTGTTCAAGATGACGAGTTCCGGGAGCGGCTGGAACCGCTGCAATAACCTGAACGATACGACGAGGTGGGAATTCTATGACATCGACGATCCGTCTGAAAAACTGGATGACGGCAGCGCGAGCGGCCTCCCCGATTCCGACTGGCTGTTCGACGATGGGGGCAATGCCCGCGGCTGCTTCGGCGACGCGACCCTGAAATACGCCAACCTGGTGCTCAACAACAACGAGGCGACCCCGTCGGAAGAAATCGGCGCCGGCGAGACCAAGACGTACGTGGTGCGCATGGACACCACCGGCGCTTCCGCCGACGACGCGATCCGCCTGGACATCGCGGATCAGGCGGAGGCAAGCCTGGTCGGGATGAACGCCATCACTTGGGATGACGATTTCGAGGGACAGGATATCGGCGGCGCGCTGGTCAAGAACCTCCCCATCACCGGCGGACTCATCACCTACTGAACCGACAAAAACGGAGCCGTGTACCGGCTCCGTTTCGTCTTACTGCTTCGCGAGATCTCCCACTGCAAAATCCAGAAACTCCTGCCATCTGGGGTCCGACGGGTTTTCCCGGCCTATCCGGCACCGTTCGTACGCATAGGCGATTGTGGTGTCCCGCTCGAACAGGCTTGCGTACCCGTTCTCACGCAACTCGTCGAGCGCCATCGTGCACATGTGCAGCCAGGCCTCACCCTCGCCAGCGCGCACCGCCCTCAACTTCTCCATCGGGCCTTCCGGCAGGGGGACCTTCAGGTGATGTTCCGCATGATAGAACTCGTGCACGAGATAGGCGGCAAGCTCGGCGACCATCACGTCTTCACCCCGTAAGCGATTTGCGCAGATGAGCTGGGGTATCGATACGTAGATGACTGGCATGATGCCGCCGTCTCGCAACGGCAATCCGGCCGCCAACGCATGAGTCCCGTTAAGGGGGGTCCTGATCATGTCCAGCAGCACCTCGCCGGACACGACCTTCGTCCGCAGACGCGCGATCTCAGAACGCATGTTCGGACCAGGGAAATTCGTCTCGAACGACGGCAATATCCGATTGCGCAATTCGGTCTCGAACGCCGCCATCTGCTGTTCCGTTGGGAACTCGCCGCACATGGGCTCCGATTGGCGGTTGGCGGGAATGGCATGTGGGGAGCCGGCTCTCGCGCCTTCTGCGGCTGGCTTCTTGCAACCCGACGACATTACAAGGAAAAGAACCAAAAATACCGTCCGCCTCATGTGACCCTCCTCAGTTGCCGGACGAAAAAAACTACCCTAAATCCAGCACGAAGTCAAGATGCCTGCGCCGCCCTCTAAGTGCCTGGCCTCGTCATGACCTTGGCCCCGTTCCTGAACGAGAAGCTGTGCTTCAACGCTTCACCTCGCAGACGAAACTCTTGAGATACGCCGACTCCGGGAAATAGACGCTCATGGGGTGGTCGGCGCTCTGACGCACGGCAGCGAGGGTGTGGAGGTGGACGCCGGCCTGGACGGACGCGCGGCGAAGCGTGAAGGCGAGGTCGGCTTCGGAAAAGAAGTGGGAGCAGCTGGAGGTGACGAAGATCCCGCCGTCCTTTACGAGCTTCATCGCGGCGCGATTGATGAAGTGATACGCCTTGGCTCCAGCTTCGACGTCTTTCCGTCCCTTGATGATGGCCGGCGGGTCCACGATGACCATGTCGTATTCGCCTTGCGCGCTGGCGAGCCACTGGAAGATGTCGGTCTGCTCGGTCGTGAACGCCTCCGGCTTGATGCCGTTGAGCTTCGCGTTCTCGGCGCACAGCTCAAGCGCGCGCGGCGACTCGTCCACATTGTGCACGCGCGAGGCGCCTCCGGCCATGGCGTAGACGCCCGTCGCGCCCGTGTACGAGAACAGGTTGAGCACCGAGGCGCCCTTCGCGAGATGGCGGACGCGCTCGCGCAGATCCTTCTGGTCGCAAAAGAACCCGGTCTTCTGCCCTTCGAGCGCGTCGGCGACGAACGGCAGGCCGTTCTCCGTGAACGCCACGGGGCCCGTCACCTTCCCTGCGCGCACGCCCGCACAGAGCTCGAGCTTCTCGTCCTTGCGCCCGCTCATGTCGCTGCGCTCGACCACGTTCTCGACGTCGAGTGCGGACACGACGGCCGCGACGACGTCGTCGCGCAGCGCATCAAGCGCGGCGGTCGCGATCTGGAACACGGCCGTGTCGCCGTAACGGTCCACGACGAGCCCCGGCAACCCGTCGCTCTCGCCAAAGCACGCGCGATAGCCGGTCGTCGGCGTGAGAGGCCCGTAGCCCATGCGTACGCGGCGCTCATGGGCCTTTCGCAAACGCGTCTCGATGAACGCGCGGTCGATGACGGCGCTCCCGGGCGCGAACACGCGCACCGCGATGGAGCCATGGCGGGAGAACGACCCCGTGGCGATCACTTCCCCCTTGCGGTCGGCCACATGCACGAACGCGCCGTGATGCACGGACTCAAATGTCCCCTGCCCTGAGCCTGTCGAAGGGTCGAACGCGCCCGAGAACACCCACGGGTGCCCGTAGGCGACCGAAGCCTCCTTTCCTGCCTTGAGCTTGAGCGTGGGGTAAGACATATGCGTGTATCGAAGGGATTACGTTGGATTGATAAGGGCCGAGCGTAACAGAAAACCGGCTGCTTGGCTAGGGTCCGCGTCGTGGACGACGTTAGAACCGCGATTTCGGGGTATGAGGGGCACTTAGTCCTGCCAGTCCTTACGGTGGCGGATTTGGTTTATTAATTGTTGAACACTAAATACGTGTAAACGTCTCTAGAAGTTCTTTCAAGGTTCCGCCAGAAATCCATCCTACATCCGTAAACCCTCCTGATGTGATCAGCTCTGGATGCATGTGAGCTTCTTGAACTCTAGCCATGGCCTTGGCGTTGTAGGTTTCACACGTTTCTTGCGTCTGGATATTATTGTATACTGCTGGATGAAAACTCGTGTCCTCGCATTTAAGCCAGCCACTTCCTGGAATAGTTGCATACACCACAATCGTTCCATCCCTAACTGGCGTAGAAAATACCTCGAAGAAATCGCCAGAAGTTTTGTGCCAGTCGACACGCCTGAGAGTGGTTTGGCACCAGGAGGTATCTTGAATAGCATACGAACGCGGTGATGAAGTTTCATCTCGATAGATACGACCATCTCCCGCTAGACCTTCGGGTTCTTCCAAGCCGTCCGCGCCCGTGGTCACACAGCCCGTTTCATCAATCTTTTCGCTATCGGAGGGATAAAAATGAATGAAGAAGGACGGGTCAAACCCTGTATCGTAGAAAGAAATTTTGTACGCGTGTTCAAAATCCGTGTAATGAACCCATCCGGTTGAACTGGCCGTTCGTCCGTTTTCCGTAATGGTTGGACGAACATATGTTCCCGAAACAGGTTTGGCAGGCAAGAAGGAACCAAAAATAGCCTGATCGTCGGCCAATCCAACCCTTCCCGTACACGCATCGTTCAAGCAGTTCTCAAGTTTCACGGTCGCATTTTTCTCTTCTTCATTTGGAGCACGAGGAGGTTCAGTAAAAGAATATAGAAGGACCAACAAAGCAGCGATGAGGCCAAGTCCGATGCCTGCATGTCGGAGGTTTGGTAATTTAATTTTTGTCATATTTTTCATAACCCCACCACAGTATCTTCATGGATTCCTACTATAACAAAATCCCAGCATTCCTGCTGAGATATCGTTGACTCCGCGTCGTGGACGACGTTAGAACCGCGATTTCTACACACAAGGAACACCTCTATAAGTCAAAATTCGCTGTGCTCATTTCGCCGCCGCATCCACGAACGCCTGGAACAGCGGATGGGGCTTGAGCGGGGAGCTCTGGAATTCGGGGTGGAACTGGACGCCGACGAAGAACGGATGTTGCCGGAGTTCGATGATTTCCACAAGGGCCCCGTCCGGGCTGGTGCCAGCCACGGTGAGCCCGCACGCGGCGAGCTTCTCGCGATACTCGTTGTTGAACTCGTAGCGATGGCGGTGGCGCTCCGAGATCGTATCCGTCCCGTAGGCCTCGCGGCTCTTCGTCCCGGGCAGGAGCGTGCATTCCCAGGCGCCAAGGCGCATCGTCCCGCCGTATTCGCGCTTAAGCATCTTCTTGGCCTGGTCAGGCATCACGTGGATGACGGGCGATTTCGTGTCGGCGACCACTTCGGCGGTGTGCGCGTCCGTGATGCCGCACGCGTTGCGCGCGAACTCCACGGCCGCGAGCTGCATCCCGTAGCACAGCCCGAGGTACGGCACCTTGCGCTCGCGCGCGAACCGCACGGCCGCGATGATCCCCTCCACCCCGCGCGAGCCGAACCCGCCCGGCACCACGATGCCGTCATACCCCTTGAGGACGGCGTCGGCGCCCAGCTTCTCGATGTCCCCGGCGTCCACCCAGGTGAGCCGCGGCTGGCGGCCGGACGCCCACACGGCATGCTTCACGGATTCGATCACGGAGATATACACGTCGGAAAGCACGAACCCGC
>MGDT01000007.1:276679-298359 GCA_001791045.1 Candidatus Uhrbacteria bacterium RIFCSPHIGHO2_01_FULL_63_20
TCGTTCACCTCCTGCCAGCGCGCGAGGTCGGCCGGCTTGTCGGGCAATCCGAGCTGCTCGAGCACCAGGGAGCCGAACCGCTGCTCCTCGAGGATGATCGGGATCTCGTAGATGGAGCGCGCGTCCGGCGCGGCGATCACCCGCTCCTTGGGCACGTTGCAGAACAAGGCGATGCGCTCCTTGCGCTTGTCGTCCATGGCGAGCGTGGAGCGCCCCACCACGAACTCGGGCTGGATCCCCATCGAGTTGAGCGTGCGCACGCTCTGCTGCACGGGCTTGGTCTTCATCTCGCCCAGGTTCCCGGGCACGGGCAGGTACGCCACGTGCACGTGGATCACGTCCTCGGGCGCGTGCATCTTCATCATGCGCGCGGCCTCGAAGAAGATCCCGTTCTGGTACTCGCCCACGGTGCCGCCCAGCTCGATCACGCACACGTCCGACCCGTTCGCCCCCAGCTCGAACCGGCGGATGATCTCGTCGGTGACGTGCGGGATCGCCTCCACGTCCTCTCCTTCGTACTCGAACGCGCGTTCCTTGCGCAGCACCTCGGCGTACACCTGCCCGGTGGTGAGGTAATTGACCCGCTTGAGCGCGCGGCCCAGGAACCGCTCGTAGTTGCCCAGGTCCTGGTCGCATTCGAGCCCGTCCTCGGTGACGAACACTTCCCCGTGCTCGCTCGGACGGATGGTGCCGGCGTCCTGGTTCAGATACATGTCCACCTTCATCGCGGACACGCGATATCCCTTGGCTTCCAGGATGGCGCCCAGCGAGGCCGTGGTGATCCCCTTCCCCAGCCCCGAAATGACTCCTCCTGAAACGAAGACGAACTTGGCCATGCTATTTCTTTTCCACCTTTACCAGGATCTCGGCTTCGAACCCGTGCGGGAGCGACACGCTTGCGCGTCGTTCGCCCGTTTCCTTCACGGGTTCCATCCTCACCGCTCCTTCCTCGACGTCGAATCCCGCCTTGCGCAACGCCTTCGCCGCCATCTTGCCGGTGACGGCCGCGTACAGCACGCCCGCCTCGTTCGCCTTCTCTTGCAGGACGAGCTCGAACCCTTCCAACTTCTGCGCGAGCACGGCCGCGACCTTCATTCCTTTCTTTTGCACCCGTTCCTTGGCCGCCTCCTGGTCCTTCATCCGCCTGATCGCCTCGGCCGTGGCCTGGATGGCGGCGTTCTGCGGGAACAGGAAGTTCATGGCATACCCGTCGGACACCTCCACCACCGCCCCTTCCTTGCCGAGCGTCTTCACCTCCTTGAGCAGGATGACCTTCATATCGCCGGCAAGTATACGCCGCCCCACTCGTACCGCAAGGCCTCGATATCTGATACGTGTCCTGCCCCGAGATTTTCTTGGGAAACCGAAAGACGGCCCGAGGGCCGTCTTTGGATTCTTAGATCTTGCACTTCTTGCACGAGCCGGCCAGGAGCATCGCGACGGCCGAGAGGCCGGCGAGCACGTAGAAGGCCGTCTCAAGCACCGGCACCGAGCCCAGCACGGTGTGGACCAGGTTGAACTTGAACAGCGCGGACAGCCCGAGCTGCAGACCGCTGATGACCAACAGCCAGTAGGCCGCCGTGTGCACATGGCACAGCTTTCCTCCCATCATCATAACGTGCGTACACCTCCCGTTATCCGGGAGGATGCTAAGAATAATGACCAAAACATCATACACCCGCGTCAATGGTTGAACCAAAATGTTATCCACAAGGAAAAACGCCTTGATCGCGGATGGCGGGTTGACAGCATGTCGGCGGACACGTACCATCCGGCTCCACGCTCCCAGGAGGATCAATGAAGCGAACGCCCTCTCGCCGCGCCCAAGCGTTCATCGTCGCCACCAACGCGCTTGCCGTCGCCACGGTGCTCGGCCTCGCCGTAGGCGTGCCGGTGGCACTCACGGCAGGCGACCTCACGCGCCGGGCCAAGGCCTATTACCGGGCCCGCAGCATCGAACGCATCAGGCGCCAAGGCATCCGCCGCCGCGACACCCTCACTCGCCGCCTGTTCCGCGGCCTGTAGGCCACCTCTCGAGATCGGGCATGTCCCGATCTTTTCCTTTGGATTCAGCCCGTTCCTCTTGACGAAAGCCGTTTTTTGGGCTAACATTCCCCGTCGCTCATTCCCCCGCCGTCCGGCGGTACAAAAGCGAAAAAAGGAGACAGCCATGACCCAGAATCAGGGCAATCCCGCGCCGGACACGAATGCCGGCAACGAGGAAGAGAACGAAGAGGATTTCGACCGGCCGCCGTCACAGACGCCGTCGTCGAGACCGAACGCCGGGACGGACATCCTGGACGATGCGCTCAACGACGTCGAGCAACGCTTCAAGGCGGCTCGCAACCAACACGACGGCACGGCCGCCGTACAAGGAGAGGGGTTCGTCATGATGGAAGCGAACGCGGAAAAGGCCCCGATCACCGAGACCACGCCGATCAAGGAGCTCAACCTCGAGTCCCAGGACGTGATGGCGATCGAGATGACCGAGGTCGTCGAGGAACGGCCGGCTCCCCCTGCCCCGCCGCCGGAGGACCCGCTGCCCAGGACCGGCACGATCAAGGCCGAGGGTCTGGGCGACGCGATCGCGGCAGGCGAAGAGGCCTTCCGCCCGTTGCCCTCCACGGCCGACGCAAGCGCGATCGTCGACAGGACGAAGACGCCGGCATTCGGCACCGCTTCGATCTCGATCGAAGGGGCTCCCGTCACGGACGATGAGTCGAAGGCGATCCGCGACGACTGGGAGGACGTGAAGACCGGCGAGGTGGACGTCGAAGCCGTCGTGAGGACCGGCCTGGTCCGGAAGGATTCCTTCCTGGATAAGACCGGAAGGTATCAGAAGACGATCGAGGAGCTGCGAAAGGACAAGGAGCGCATCACTCGCACGTACGATCTCCGGATCCAGCGGACCGAGCTTCGCGAGCAGCGCAAGAAG
The DNA here is from genome assembly GCA_001791045.1 of Candidatus Uhrbacteria bacterium RIFCSPHIGHO2_01_FULL_63_20. Lineage (GTDB taxonomy): Bacteria > Patescibacteriota > Patescibacteriia > UBA9934 > GWF2-40-263 > 2-01-FULL-63-20. The sequence continues at coordinate 279,615 of MGDT01000007.1, forward strand.
CTCTCGGAGAGCGAGCCGATCCGCAAGCTTCGCGAGGAGATGAACGACCTCGAGAAGGTGTTGAAGCCGGCGAACGCGGAAAAGAAGACCGCGATCGAGGCAGCCATGAGAAACGACGCCGTCGCCAAGAAAGCCACGGAGAAATTCGCGGAAGCGAAGCTGCGGCTGGGCATGGCGGTGGTGGCCATCTTCCAGGCCAAGAACTTCGATCAGGTCGCGGAGGGCTCGAAAGCGCTCGGTCCGGCCAGCCTCAATCTCGAGGCTGCCAAGATGGAAGAGCTCGAAGCGCTGGCCAAATCCGAAGCGGAGAACAAGAAGATGAAAGAGGTCATCGAGAAAGCCCGCCCGCTCAAGGAGAAGTGGGACGAGCTGAAGGCGCAGCGCGATAAGCCGATCAAGGAGATCGAGGGGAAGATCGCCAAGATCGACGCCGAGATCGCCGAGATCAACAAGACCTGATGATCCCTCCGTCAGGCTGCACGGACCCTCCCGTAAAACGGAGGGTTTTTTCTTTGTCCAAGTGACAGGCGGGCGGGCGATGGGTAAGGTACGGAAATATGAAACGACTGATCACCCTTCTCACCCTTACGACCCTTCTTACCCTTCCCACGTCCCCGGTGATGGCCGGCGAATGCTGGAGCGAGCCGTACCACGAGGCGTCCGGCTCGGCCACGGTCCGCTCGGCCGTGTTCATGCACGACGGCCCGTGCCAGGAAAACACCGCCGTGCTCGCCACGGCCCCGACGGGCGCCACCGTTTCGGTGCTCGCCGAAGACCACGCGTGGTACCTCATCCGGCTCTCGAACGGGGCGACCGGCTGGGTGTGGCACACCTTCCTCAACCTCGGGGCGATTTCCCTGTCCGACTCCGACCGCGCGACGGTCGAATCCAAATTCCCTCCCTCCGGCCCCACCACCTCGACTCCAACCCCAACTCCCAACTCCCAAATACCAAGTCCCTCTTCCTCCCTCCTCTCCCGCGTGCGCGGCTACATCCTGCTCCAGGTGGAACAGCACGGCGAGGCCTGGTACGTGGACCCGCTCACCAGCGCCCGCTACTACATGAAGGACGGGCCGACCGCCTACGAGATGATGCGCACCTTCGGGCTGGGGGTCACCGAGGCCGACTACGCGAAGATCGCCGCGGGCAACGCCGAGCTGAAGTCGCGCCTCAGGGGCCGCATCGTGCTGCGCGTGCAGCTCCGCGGCGAGGCGTACTACTTGCACCCCGACGGGTCGACGTATTACCTCAAGGACGGCCCGGCGGCGTACGAGGTGATGCGCGCGCACTCGCTGGGCATCACCGACGCGGACCTCTCGGCCATTGCCGAGAAGACGCTCGTGCCCAAGCCCTGACCTTGACGACCGGCCGGGAACGGAGTACGTTCATCCCTCGCTTCGGCGAGAGGAGGAGACCATGAACGACGAGAGCGGAAGCCCGGCGTCCGAGACGCCGGCGGAAGAGAAAGGCCCGGCTTCGTGGAAGCCGCGGGTGCTCAAGATCGAGGTGATGCCCAACATCGACATCCCGAGCGCTTCGGATGACCAGCTCGTGTCGGAAGGGGTGCGTGCGGACACCTTCCTCGAGACGCTGCGCGAGCTCATCGCGGACACCGAGGAGTACCTGAAGCGCATCCAGGTCGAGAAGGAACAGCGGGTGGAGGACGAACGCAGACAGCTCCAGGAGGACGAGGAGCGCATCAAGGCGCGCAAGAAGCGCCTCGAGACCCTCTCGCCGCGCAAGCGCGAGACCGAGTGAACGGCGCGCCGCGGACGCCGGCCCTGACCCGCCCCATGCCCTGGGGCGGTGTTCTTTTTCCCTTGACGGAGATGCTCCGGCGTGCTAGGTTGGGCGGCTCGCGCACGTCCGCTCTTTACCCCGCGCGAGCGGAGGAAACGATGGTGGCAACCACATCCGTAGTCGATCCCCGCATCAGCCGATACCGCACCACGTCCAACCCGCCCCCTGGCCTCTCGAAGGTCCTGAAGGCGATCGGGAAGCAGGTGCGACGCAAGGGTCGCGGAGAGCTCGTCGGCCTGTCGAAAGACGAGGTGCGCGTGATCGCGAAGCACACGGACCGCGAGTACGACCTCCCCGGCCGTTCCGATGACCTCGTGCGCTTCCTCGAGAACACCGGCGCGCTCGTCGCCGACCCAAGCGACGACGACCTGTTCTTCTTCGACGAGGCGCGCAGCGCCCATGTCGAGGACTGCTGCGAAAACGGCCGCCAGCCGTATACGCCATCCGGCACGAACGCGGACCGTATCGAGATGCTTCGCGAGAAGGCGAAGGAACAGATGCAGTCGCGCGAAGGCGACGCCTTCGACGAGCAGACCGGCCCGCTCGCGGTCCGCGCCCCGTCCGCCCCGACGCCGCCCCCGTTCGCCATCCCGACGAGCGAGCAGATCGCCGCGACGGCACCGACCGGGCTGAAGCCCCTGCTGCAACGGCTGTTGCGCGAGGAGGCGGACGCCCGGGACCGTGCGAACAAGGAGCTCGAGCGCTCCGCGGCCGCTGCCGAAGCTGCCGAGCAGGTCAAGAAGATCCTCGACGGACGGTGCGAAGCCATGATCGCCGAGCTCTCGGCCAAGAAGGCCGAGGCCGATCGGCTGCTCGCCGAAGCCGATCGGGTGCAGCGCGAAGCGGACGAGCTGCAGAAGAAGGTAGACCAGCTGGCCTGAACCGCGCGCATACCCGAACGAACGCCCCGATCTGGGGCGTTTTGCTTTTCCACAACTCGCGACCGTTGACGAGACGAACGGATGCTGGCATACTTTCGGCTCGCTTGTCTTTCTCCTGCCCTTTTTCGGAGGTATCGATGCCCAAGGACCGCTTCTCCCTCTACCTGTGGATCGCCGCCGCGACGAGCGTCGCCGCCGGTCTCGCGACCAACTACGGCACGCTCATGGCGGTGGTCGCCGTTTGGACGGTCCCGGCGATCCCGACGGTCATCCTCATGGTCCAAGACGCCCGTCGAGCGCAAGAAGTCACCTACCCGTCCTGCGTGAAGGTGACCCTGACCGAACCCGTGCCGGTCGAGGCGCCCGTCGCGAAGAAAACCGTGACCGCGCCGGCGATCATCCGCTCGGTCCCGATGGGGGAGCCGGCGACGCCCGTGAACGAGCTGGACATGTTCCCGCTCGATCGCGAGATCCCGCCCGAGCACGCGCTCAACGCATGAACCCGTCCCTCGACGCACCGCCTGGTGCGTCCTTTTCTTTTCCGAAGAAAAAACGGGCCCTACGAGGCGCCCGTCGAGAGAATGTCGCGTTTGCGTTCCCATTCGGCCTTGAGCCAGGATTTCGCCGATTCCTCGCGGACCGGATCCCCGATCCCGACCGTCACGATGACCGTGCGGCCCAACAGCGGAGCCCCGTCCAACATGGTGTTTCCCCCCTGCGGCGGGACGTCCCACCCGAACGTGACGGACACGATCGGCGCCTCGGGCATGTTCCGGACGGCCGCCAGGAACCCGCCGGCCTTCGGACGCACCAGCTGCCCGAGCGGGGCGCGCGTCCCTTCCGGAAAGAGGGCGAAGGACGCCCCCTCGCCCGCGGCCGCGGCCGCGGCCGCTTCCACGGCGCGGATGTCGCTCGCATGCCCGCCGCGGCGCACCCAGGCGAAGCCCGAGGCGTCGAACATCGGTCCCCAGCCCCAGGCGCGCCGCATCTCCTCCTTCGCGACCCACCGGACGTTGCCAAGGCCCATCGCCTCGAGCAACCCCGGAAGGACGAACGGTTCGATGAGCGAATGCTGGTGGTTGGAGATGATCAGGCAGCGACCGTCTCGGACCAGGCCGAGCGCGTGCGACGACGGAAGCCGGTAAGCCACCTTCAGGCGCATGAAGGAACGCAGCACGCGCAGGAGGGCCGTGGCCCAGGACGCCCGCCAGCGGGACAGCCGCGCTCGCCTGAACGGACCCGGATCCGTCCCGAGGAGGATGATCCTCCCGTGCAGGACGCTCAACGCCCACACCACGCTCCCGACCGCCAGAGCGGCGTAAAACCTCACATGAGCTTCCATCGAGCCCTCCTTCCTCACGGGTGGCGGCATCCTAGCAGAACGGCACGCGGATTGACAAAACCATCCGGGCAAGGTATCTTCAACCCAACGTCGTCCGCGCTAACGCGGACAGGACTCGACCTCGGAGTGCGGATGCTTGACGCGCGACTCGGGATGACTCGAGTCGCGTTTTCAATTCCCTCCAAGGAACTATGTCCCCCACCCCCCCGCCGGTCACCTCCGGCTTCGACGGGCTTGGCATCTCGCCGCGCCTGCTTGAGGCGCTCGATCGCCTCAAGATCACCCAGCCCACCCCGATCCAAAGCAAGGCCATCCCGGTCGCGATCGAAGGGTCCGACGTCGTGGGCATCGCCCAGACGGGCACCGGCAAGACCTTCGCGTTCGGCATCCCCATGCTCCAGCGCCTGTCCCGCACCAAGGGGCAGGGATTGGTGCTGCTCCCCACCCGCGAGCTCGCGCTGCAGGTGGAGGAGAACCTCATGAAGCTCGCGCGCGGGTTCGGCCTGCGCACGGCCGTGCTCATCGGCGGCGCCTCCATGCACCGCCAGAACGAATGGCTGCGCAAGGTCCCGCACGTGATCGTGGCCACCCCGGGGCGCCTCATCGACCATCTCGAGCAGAAGACCGTGAAGCTCGACCGCGTGAACACGCTCGTGCTCGACGAGGCCGACCGCATGCTCGACATGGGATTCGCGCCGCAGATCAACCGCATCCTGCGCGTCGTCCCCAAGGACCGCCAGACCATGCTGTTCTCGGCCACCATGCCCGCGGAGATCGCGCGCATCGCCGCCGAGTACATGAAGCTCCCGGTCCGCATCGAGGTCGCGCCCCAGGGCACGGCCGCGGAGCGCGTGACGCAGGAGCTCTACGTCGTGCGCAAGGAAGACAAGCCCCGCCTGCTCGAGCACCTCTTGCGCGAGGGGCGCGGGAGCACGCTCGTGTTCACCCGCACCAAGTTCGGCGCGCGCAAGCTCGCCCGCGTCCTGAAGGCCGCCAAGCATAACGCCGCCGAGATCCACTCCGACCGCTCGCTCGCCCAGCGCCGCGAGGCGCTCGAGGGGTTCAAGAGCGGCAAGTACCGCGTGCTGGTGGCCACCGACATCGCCGCGCGCGGCATCGACGTGACCGGCATCGAGCTCGTGGTGAACTTCGACCTCCCCGACCAGGCCGAGGACTACGTGCACCGCATCGGCCGCACCGCGCGCGCGGGCCATGCCGGCCGCGCCGTCTCCTTCGCCATGCCAGACCAGGGCGCGGACGTGCGCGCCATCGAGAAGCTGGTGCGCGTCCAGCTCCCCATCTCGAAGACCCCCGAAGGGCTGCCGCAGGTGGCCGCGGACACCGGTCCGCGTTTCGAAGAGCGGCCGCGCCACGGCGGCGGCCGTCCCTTCCACGGCGGCGGCCGTCGAGCCGACCAGGGCCGCGGCTGGGGCGGACAACGCCGCGAAGGCGGCGGACGCGGACCTCGCCGCGAGGGCCAGGCCCACGGCCCGAGCCAGGCGGCCGGTGGCGCCCCGCATCGCGGAGGCAAGCGTGAGAAATTCAAGGAGCGCTCGCGCCGCGCCACCGACCCGGTCGAGAACCATCCCGACCGCTGGACGCCGCCCGCGTCGCACAAGCGGTTCGGGAAAAAGCGCCCGGCGTTCTAGACAAAACAAACAGCGGGTAACATGTTCCCGGCGGCGCCTTCGGCGCATCTCACTGATGGTGAGCTGTTCCCGCCGACGAACGAATTACCTGCTGTTTTATTTCTTCGCCCTGACGAAGACATATTCCACCATGCCGGTCGTGGACGTCCCGCCGTCCTCATCAAAGGAAATACGTTTGCAGGATCGCCCGGTAGATGGATCCGCGGTTCACCATCCCGATTACTTTCGTCCCCTCGACCACCGGCACGTGGTGGATGCCGGAGGCGGCCATGAGCGCGCCGACCTTCAGCACCGGCGTGTCAGGCGAGGCCGTGATGAGACGCCGCGCCATCACCTCGGACGCCGTCTTCTCGGAAACGTCCGGCCGTTCCATCTCCTCGAAATCACGGAAGGCGTGCGGAGCGGCCATCCACTCGGCGTAGCTCGGGAACAACCCGCGGAACAGGTCCTTTTCGGACAGGATCCCGACCAGCGCTCCGGCGGAATCCACCACCGGGGCCGCGCTCACGCGGTGCGCGAGGAACAGCCGGGCCGCCTCCCGCCAGGAAAGCCCCGGGGACACGCGCAGGATGTCGGTGGCCATTACGTCGCGCACCCGCATACCCCGTACTACAACTTTGGATGAGTAAGATGACCAACGGGTGTCCTGTTCTGAATCCCCGCGTCAAATGCCTGGTAACAGGTCTTCGTGGTTGTCGTACGTGGCATATGCCCCAGCTTAGGCACGCGCCGCGGGAAATGGCAATGGACGGCATCGGTCTCGACCCTCTCACGGGGAAAACAACAATTTCAGGGAAACGAGGGTAAGGAACCCGGCGATCAGCTGGCGAAACCGGCGTTGCGGCACGCGCGCGAGCAGGCCCCGCGCGAGGACCGCCCCGGCGAAGGAGGCCGGGACGCACGCGACGAGGATCCAGGCCAGGGAGGTCTCCAGGCGAGCCCCTCCCGCCGCATATGTGATCAGGCGCACCGTGTCGACGAACGCAGCGATCGCGCCGGCCGAAGCGATATAGGCCGCCTTCGGCAGGTCATACGCGCTCAAGAACGCGCCGCGGATCGCGCCGCCGACGATGCCGAACGCGCCGGTGAAGAACCCCGACGCGGCCCCGCCGATGCCAAGGGTAAGCGGCGTCTGCGGGACGCGCGTGCGGATCCGGAATAACGTCGAAGCGGCATACGCGATCAGGACCAGCGCGATCAGCCTGGAAACGAGCGTCTCATCGAAGGCGAGCGACAGGCGCGCGCCCAGGAAGCTGGTGAGGACGGCGGGGATCGCGAAACCGGCGAGCAATCGCCATCGGATCCCGCTGCGGAACAAGAGGATCTTCCACGCGTCCCCGAAGACGTGGATGATCCCCACGAACATGAGCGTCTCGACCGGCGGGAAGAACAGGAGCAGCGTCGGGACCATGATCGTGGACAGCCCGAATCCGGCCATGGTCCCCGCGACGCTCGAGACGAACGTGAGCAGGATCAATCCGACCCAGGACGCGATCATACGCGGACGGCATGTTTCTTAACCTGATCGTCGTCACTTCCTCCGCAGGCCGAGCATGACATCGGACACGTTCATGCCGGTCACGCCGGTCAGGATATGCGCGCCGGCGGCCGAGAAAAAGGGGAACTCGTCGTGGCGCGAGAGCGAACGCTCCGGATCGAGCCCCTTGCGCTTCGCCGCCTCGCGCGTGACGAGGTCGGCAATCGCGCCGGCGGCCGGGGTGTGGTCGATCCCGTCGGTGGCGCAGGAGAGCACGAGGGCGTCGTCGTGGACGAGCGGGAGCGCGGAAAGCGCGAGCGCCTGGTTGCGCCCGCCTTCCCCGCCTTTGCCCGAAATCGTGACCGTGGTCTCCCCCGCGGCGATGAGCGCCTCCCCGGGCTTGACCGATCTCGCAAACCTCTCGCCGACCTCGCGCGCCTCTCCCGTCACCGCGGCCGAGAAGACGCGCGGGCGGTACCCCAGGCGTCGCGCCTCCTCCTTCATGGCTTCGACCGCCTGCGCGCCTGACACCACCTGGGTGTTGGCGACGTGATCGAAGAGCTTGGCCTCCTTCGGCGTCTCCTTCAGTTCGCACCGCGGCAGGCGGCACGCCTTGAGCAGGTCGTATTTCGCAAGCACGCGCGCGGCATCCGCCTTGGTGGTGGGGTCGAGGAACGTCGGCCCCGACGCGACCGTGGACAAATCGTCGCCGGGCACGTCGGAAAAGATGAGTCCCGCGACCCGTGCCGGATACGCGAGCTGCGCGAGCTGCCCGCCCTGGATGTCCGAGGTGTGCTTGCGCACCGTGTTCATCTCCTGGATGGCCGCGCCTTTGCGCATAAGCATCTCGGTGAGGGAGGAGAGCTCCTTGCAGGTGAGCTGCGTGGGCCAGCACAGCATCGCCGATCCCCCGCCGGAGACGACCGCGATCACCAGGTCGTCCGCTTCGGCGTGCTTCAAGAGCGCCATGATCTCGCCGGTCGCCTTCATGTTTTGGAGCGACGGGTACGGATGCGTCCCCACCCTGGAGGCGACTCGCGCGAGCGCGCCGCCCTTCACGTCAAGCGCCAAGCCGTCGATGAGACGTTTTCCCAGGATCTTCTCAAGCTCCATGGACGCGTCGAACGCGGCCTTGCCGATCGCGACGAGGTAGACGTTCTTGAACCGCGAGAGCCGATAGGCGCGCGAGCCGATCTTCAGCCGGTCGCCGTCGCGGCGCACCGCGCGGCGCACGGCCGCGGAGGTCTCGACGGCTTTGAGACCCGCTTCGAGGATCGCCAAGGCGTCCCGCCGCAAGGGGGTGGACGAGAGGGCGCGCGCGTTCTTCACGAATCGTTTGGGCACAGGATCGAGGCCATCATATCACGAGGCCGTCCGCTTGCGCCGGATCGGCCCTTTCGCGGTCGGGATCTCGAACCAGAACAGGCTGCCCTTCCCCTCCGTCGAACTGAACCCGATGGCCCCCCCGTGCTGCTCCACGAAATACTTGGCGATGGACAACCCCAGCCCCGAGGCGTCCGGCAGCACGGAGGAGGCGTTGCTCGCGCGGAAGAACCGGGTGAAGACGCGCGGCTGTTCCGCCTCCGGGATGCCGATGCCCTCGTCCTCGACCTCGAACCGGACGCGGTTCCCGACCGCGGAAAGGCGCACGGCGACGCGTCCGCCTTTCTTGGAGTACGCGACCGCGTTCTCCACGAGCTTCGCCGCGGCCTCCCGAATCTTCTCCGGATCCGCCTCCACGGCCTCGGCGGCCTCCTCGGCGGCCGCGTACGAGCACTCGATGCCCTTCGCCCGGCATCGCGGCTTCCAATCGGCAAGCACTCCGGACACGACGCTCGTGAGCGAAAGGCGTTCGTGCGCGAAGGTCACGCGCCCTTCCCCGATGTCGGTGGCCACGAGCAGGTCGCCGATGCGTCGGATCACTTCGACCTCCGCGCCGTGCGTGACCTCCAGGAGCTGCCGCTGCCGCGCGTGCAGCTTCCCCGCGCGTCCCTCCATGAGCGCCTCGAGGTTCCACCGCACCGCGTTGAGCGGCGTGCGCAGCTGGTGGGAGACGATGCGGATGAAGCTGTTCTTGAGGTCGTTGAGTTCGCGGAGCTTCTCCTCGGAACGGAACCGCTCCGTGACGTCGCGGAAGATCCCCAGGTTGCGGTTGCCGCCCAGGTTGATGATGCGCACGTCGGCGATCAGCTCGGTGCCGTCCTTGCGCACGATCGAGGCGTCCATGCCGTTGCGCCCCTCGCGGATGAGGGTCAGCAGGAACTCGAGCTTCTCCTCCTCGTTCAGGCGATGGTCCATGAGGTCGCGCAAGGACATGCCGCGCAGGTCCTCCGCCTCGTATCCGAGCATCGAGCAGGCGGCCGGGTTGGCGTCCACGATGCGCCCGTTGTCCGCCATCACGAACACCCCGTCGATGGACTGCTCGATGTAGGAGCGGTACCGCTTCTCGCTCTCCGTGAGCCGTTCCTGCGTCTGCCGCTGCTCGGTGACGTCGAACGCCATGCCCCCCACCAGCCGCATGCCCGCGTCGTCGGCGATGGGGAACTTCATCACCTGGAAGGTGCGGGACTTGCCGGCGACCGTCACCTGCTCGATCGCGTTGAACGGCGCCCCGCCCTCCAGCACCTTCCGGTCGCCTTGGAGCGAGGTCTCCGCGGCCTTCTTCCCCAAGAGCTTCGCGACCGTGCGTCCCTGGATCTCCTTCCACGGGCGTCCGAGCGTGCGCCGCAGCGCGGCATTGCCGTACACGTAGCGCCCGGCGGCGTCCGTCATCCATGCGGGGGACGGATGCATGTCCATGAACAGCTGGAACCGCTGCCGCGCGCGGTCAAGCGCGGTCTCGGCGTGCGCGCGCGCCGCCTTATGGAGGGAGACGGCGTACCCGACCGCGATGTCGTCGGCAAGCTCCTCGAACAGCTTCAGGTCCTCCGCGTGGAACGCGGCGGCGGCCTCCGAGGCGAGGACGAACGCCCCGAACGGCTTGCCGTCCATCTTGAGCGGGAAGGCGGCGAGCGACGCGGCGCCGGCGACCGCGAGCTCCGGCGGGAATCCGGAGGCCCGGCCTCCGGCATGCGCGACCGCGCTCGCGCCGGCGCGCATGGCGCGCGCGACCGGATGCGCCGCGACGGCCTTCCCTGGCGGGAGCAAGACGGAGGAGGCGACGTCGATGCCGGCGGCGGCGGCCACGCGCGGCGCGCGGCGCGCGGCGACCACGATCCACGCGCCCAGGAACCCGGCGACGTCCACGGACACGCGGCACGCCTCCTCGAAGAGGTCCTGGACGTCCTCCATGCGGAACAGCGCCCGGTTGATGCGCGCCGCCATCTCGCGCCGGCGCGCGAGCTGTCGGATGAGCCGGTCGCGTTCCGTCAATTCGTCGACATGGCCTTCCATCGCCTTGGCGGTCGCGTTGAACGCCTCGGCGAGCGCGCACATCTCGTTGTGCGCCTTCGGCACGCCTATGCGCGCGCGGTAGTCGCCGCCTCGCAGGCGGGAAAACCCGTACGCGAGGGCGCGGATCGGGTCGATGAGCAGGCGGCGGAACGCGTAGAGGGAAAGCAAGAGCCCGCCGATCCCGAGCGTGACGAAAAAGAGGAACGCGAACGAGAACGTCCGGTCGATGTCCGCGAGCGCCCTCTCCTCGTCTATGCCGACCGCGGCGTACAGCCGCGCGTCGTAGGCCTCGCCGACCGGGGCGAACTGGAACGTCCTCCGCTTCCCGTCGAGACCGGTCGCGCGTACGGCGTCCTGCGTCGCGCCGCGCATGGCCTGCGCGAGCGCCGTAGCTGACGCGTCCATGCCGACGTAACGCTCCGGCTCCGGGTACCGCGTCACGACCGTGCCGTCGCGGTCGACCTCGAGGAACGCCATCCCGTCCGGCAACCGGATGTCGGCGGCCAGCTCGTTGAGCCAGTCGAGATCGAGCGCGACGAACGCGACCCGCAGGACGTTCCCGGACGCGTCGAGCGCCGGATAGGCGGCGTTCACGGTCCGGCGTCCCGTGATGCGGCCGATCTGGTAGGAGCCGACGGCGAACCGCTTCGTGGCCACGGCCTCCTTGAACCAATCGCGATCCGCAACGCTGACCTGCCCGGTAAGCGGAAGCGCGCTGCAGATGACGGTTCCGTCCGCGCCGATGACCCCGATGTTCGCGTAACTCGGAGCCTCGATCCTGATGCGCGCCATCGCGAGGCCGCACGCCTCCTGGTCGTCGCCCATGGCGACCGGATCCTGGGCGAGGACGACCAGGTTCTGCCGCGCGGAATCGAACAGGGCGTCCTGCTGCGCGACGAACGCCGTCAACAGTTGGCGGGACTGCGCGTACACGACCTCGATGCGGTGGGAGCGTTCCGTCAGCCCGACCCCGACCAGGATGGCTCCGGCCGGCACGAACACGATGAGGAGCGCCAAGACCACCCGGGCGCGCAGGGATGCGAATCGAAAAAAACGCGGATGGCGCTGCTCCTCCTTTGGCATGGCTTCGAGTATACCGTATTCGCCCGCACCCCACCACTTCGCCGCCTGGCCGGTTCGTCATTCCTCAAACGGCGTCGGCGAGCGCTATGAGCGCTTCGCGGGAAAGCGGGCGGGCGCGGTGGTCGTAGGCGGCGGTCAGGTGCACGAGGCCATTGAGGGACGCGCGGGCGCGGGAGAGGTCGAGCGCGTGCGTGACGGACGCGTCCACGCGGACGGCCCCCGCCGCGCGCAGCGCCTCGGCCCCCGCGCGCAAGGTGCCGCCGCGGTGGTGGCGTTCGACGACGCGCAGTTCCTCGGGCCCGGCATCGGGGCATGCCTGCGCCTGCTGCTTCGCCAGGGCAAGCTGGTGATCGCCGCCGGACTCGACTTCGACTTCCGGGACCTCCCGCTCCCGGCCACGACCGAGTTCCTCTCGCTCGCCACCAAGGTGAACAAGCCGTTCGCTGTGTGCACGGACGTTACGAGATCGGATGGACGCGCACCCTCCGGGACGGCGGGATCGAGGCGATCGCCTTCTCGATGAGCGGCGCGACCGAAATCTGGGATATCCACGCGGCGGGCGGACGCGTCGCGACCGTATCCGTCACGACGATCTCGCGCACGCCCAGGCCGCGCAGCCTCTTCCAGGCCTCTCCGGCGAACAGCCCGTGCGTGACGCAGATCAGGAGTTCCTTGGCGCCGGCGCGGCGCAGGCGTTCGCAGGCCGCGACGAGCGTGGAGCCCGTGTCGAGCTGGTCGTCCACGAGCACGCACCGGTTCCCCACCGCGCCGACGGGCGCGCCGACCCGGACGCCGCGCGCGGTCCGCGCCTTCTCGAAACGCGTGACGGGACGCGCGTCCGTGAGCGCCCTGGCAACCGCCTCGCACCGCGCGACGGCGCCGTTGTCCGGAGCCACGAGCGTGGCATCCTCCCACCCGCGAGCCCGGATTTCCTTTGCGAAAACCGACGCCGGCGAGACGGAAACGATCGGCACGGGAACCAGATCCTGATCCCGCCGGCTATGCAGATCCACGGTGACGATCCGACCGATGCCGGAGGCGCGGATGAGCTCCCCCAGCCAGGCGGTCGTGAGGCTAAGCCCGGGCTTCGCCTTGTCCTGGCGCATGTATGCCAAAAACGGGACCACGGCCACCACCCGACCAGCCCCTTCCTTCTTGAGCGTATGCGCGGCAAGAAGCGTCTTGAACAGGTTCTCGTCCGGAGGAGAAAAGGATCCGAACAGGGCGGCCGTGCCGGAGAGCGCCGGGCATCCCGAAACGGACAGCTCCCCGTTCTCATAGCGGCGGAAGGCAAGCGTCCTCATACCCGTTTCATCATGGCGACCACCTCCTCGTCGCTCACCTGGTCGAACGCCTCGTAATAATTGCCGATGGACCCGAGGAACATCGCCGGCTCGTGCAAGACGACGACTTCGTCAACCTCCTTCCCAAGCTCGCGCAGCGCATCGCGCGCCGCCACCGGGACCGCGACCACGACGGAAGACGGTTCGCGCGTCCGAAGCTCCGACAACGCCGCCTTCATGGTGAGCCCGGTCGCGATCCCGTCGTCGACCACGATCGCGGCCTTTCCCTTCGCGGGGACGGCCGGTCTCCCCGAGAGGTACCGCTCGCGCCGTCGGCGGGCTTCCTCGCGTTGCCGTCGGACTTCCTCGTCGAACCATTTCGGATCCACGGACCGGACTTCGTCCTCCTGGCGCACGACGGCGCCCCTTTCCGTCACGGAGGCGATGGCGTATTCGGGGTTGTCCGGATGGCCGATCTTCCTCGGGATGAGCAGGTCGAGCGGGGCCTTGAGGGCCTTCGCGACGGCCACGCCGAGCACCACGCCCCCGCGCGGCAAGGCGTACACCACGACGTCCTTGCCGGCGTACGGACGGAGCTTCTCGACGAGCTGCCGCGCGGCGTCGGCGCGATCCTCAAACATCATACCGGACCAGTATAGCAGCCCTTCCCGCGGACGAACCCGCGCGCGATCACGACCTGAACCACTCCCGAAGGGCCTTGGGCCAGCCGTAGACGAGCAACAGCGCGAGCGGGGCGCCCCAGTTGGCGAAGCGCTCGATGAAGTCCCAGATCGGCTCGCCCACGAGCGGACGCACGAGCGCGGTCCAGAATCCCCACGCCGCGGCCCACAGGAGCACCGCTCGCGGAACCTTCCGCCACATGAGGACGGCGGCGGCGACCGCGATGTCCGACAACCCCACGAGGGTGAGCAACGTCGTCGCCGTCGGGGCATCGACCGAAAGGATCTCCTGGATCCAGCCGATCCACTGCGCTTTCCCCTGGACAGCGAAGACGCCGTGTCCCAGGAATTCACCGGCGACCGCGACGCGCAACGCCCACTCCAGGGCGCGTTCGCGGGAAAAGGGGAGGGTGGTATTCATACGCGCGCCATTCTACACCTTCACCGGCAGCTCGAACCAGAAGGCGCTCCCCTTGCCCTCCTCGGAATCCACCCCGTATCCGCCCCGGTGCGCCTCCATGATGCCGGCGACGACGGAAAGCCCGAGCCCGGTGCCTTTGCGCCCCTGCGCCGTACCGGCCTCCAGCTGGGAAAACTTCCGGAACAGCTTTCCGCGCGCCTCCTCCGGGATGCCGGGGCCGGTGTCGGTCACGGACACGCGCACGGCCTTCCCGTTCCTCACGCGTCCGACCGAAAGGCTGACGGACCCCCGTTCCGTGAACTTCACCGCGTTGGACAGGAAATTGTTGACGACCTGGCCGATCCGTTTCTCGTCCATGGGCAGGACGAGCGCCTTGGGCAGGCTCCCGAGGCGCAGCGCGAGCCCTTTCCCCTTCGCGGACGGGGCGAACTCGCGGACCCGTTCCCGCACGAGCGCCGCGAGGTCCGCGGGCTTCAGGACGACTTCGAACTTTCCCGCCTCGATCTTGGACGCGTCCAGGAAGTCGTTGACCGTCTCGAGCAGGGCCGAGACGGACGCGCCGATCGTCGCCGCCGTCTCCTTGGCTTCCCCCTTGACCCCATCCCCGAGCGATTCCGCCGCCCAGCGGACGTTGGTGAGCGGCGAGCGAAGCTCGTGCACGAGCATGGCCGCGTATTCCCGCCGGAGGCGTTCCGTCTCGGCCCGCGAACGCTCCACCTCCCGCGTCGCGGCGTTGAGATGCTTGGCGATGCGCCCGAACTCGTCCGCGGAGGCGAGGCAGACGCGATGGCGCAGGTCCCCGCGGCCGAACGCGGCGATCCCCTTGAGGATCTCGGAAAGGGACACCCGGACGGTCGCGATGACCGTCGAGACGGCATACGAGGCCGTCAGGACGAGCGCGACCACGAAGAGGAACGAGACGTGGAGCAGTTCCTCGATGGCGCCGGCGGCGATGACGCGGCCGCCCCCCGCGTCCAAGGCGATCCCGACGGCCTGGAGCGAAAAGAACAGGTACAGGAAAAACGCCGTGGAGACGGCCATGAGCGTGAAAAACGACAGGGCCAGGCGGAAACGGAAACTGCGCGCGAGAAAGGTCATACGCGCGACGGCAGCCGTCGCAGGGCGAGGGCGAACAGGCCTAATCCGCAGAACACCAGGGCGAACTCCAGCATCTCGATCGGCTCCCCGGAAAGCCATGGGAACGCTCCCTGGCTTTCCACAAGGAATTCCGCGACATGGACGAGCGCGAGCGCGAAGGCTCCCGAGAGTAGGAGGTCGAGCGACCGGCGGAACGCCCCGGCCGGGACGACGCCTTTTTCCGCCTGGACGAACGCGAGGATGACGAAGAACAGGGGGAGGGAGGCGAAATGCTGCAGCCCTTCCCGCGTGACGAACTCGAGGAGCGGCCTGGCCGCGAACGCGGGCGCCAGGGCGGCGGCAGACGGGCGGTCCCGGCGCTCGTCCGCCATCGCGCGCCGATGCGCGATAAGCATCCGGACGAAGGCGTAAAAGGCCGCCTGGCTCGCGAAGAACACCAGGTGCTTGGCCCATTCCTGCCACAAAAGCCCCTGCTCGGCCCCGAAGAACGCCGTGGACGCGAACAGGAGCGCGAGCGTGAGGGCGAATGCCGTCGTGAGGCGCCGCGAACCGAGGCGGCGGCGCGCATACAGGACGAGCGCGAGGATCGCGACGATCTCGGCCGACTTGAGGATGACGAAGACGTACGCCATATCCGTTCAGGATTTCACCGGCAACTCGAACCAGAACGTGCTCCCCTTCCCTTCGACGCTCTCGAACCCGATCTTCCCGCTGTGCAGTTCGACGAAATGCTTCGAGATGTACAGCCCGAGGCCGGAGGAATCCGCCTTCATGGACGAGGCGTTGGAAGCTCGGAAGAACCTGGTGAACACGCGGGGCTGCTCGATGACCGGGATGCCGACGCCTGTGTCCTTCATCACGAACCTCACGCAGTGGTCGACCATCTCGAGGGAGGCTTCCAGTTTCCCTTTTTCAGGCGTATACGTGACCGCGTTGTCCACGAGCTTCTCGAACACCTCGCGGATCTTCTCGCCGTCACCGATCACCGCAGGGATCGCCGTCTTGGGCGGCGCGTAAGCGCACGCGAGCTGCTTGAGCGCGCAGCGCTTCTTCCAGTCGGCGATCACGCCGTTCCAGATGGTCTCGACCGACACTTCCTCGCGCTGGATCATCACGCGGTCCTCCTCGATGTCCATGGCCGTGAGCAGGTCATGGATGCGGTTGATCACGTCGGTGTTGGCGTCATACGTGACGCGCAGGAACTCCTTCTGTTCCGGCTTGAGAGCGCCAAGCTGCTCGGCGAGCAACGCCTCGATGTTCCAGCGGATGGCGTTGAGCGGCGTGCGGAACTGGTGGCTGACGATGGTGATGAACTTGTTCTTGAGCGCGTCGAGCTCCTTGATCCGCGCCTCGGCCTTCTTGCGTTCCGTGACCACGTCGAACACGGCGACGAAATAGCCTTTCTCCGGCCTGTACACCGAGATGTCGAACCACTGGCCAAGCGCCTTCACGAAGATCTCGAATTTCTCTGGCGTTCCCGTGCTCGCGACGCGGCCGTACCGCTCGATCAGCGCAGGGTCGGATTCTAAGATGCCGGGAACGACTTCGGACACCTTCTTCCCTTCGACATCCTTCAGGCCGGTCTGCGTCTCGAACGCCTTGTTCACGTTCACATATTCGAAGTCGACCGCCTTGCCGTCCGCTCCATAGATCATCCTACAGTAGGCGAATCCGTTCATCAGCATCTCGAACAGCGTCTGGTACCGGGCGGCGCTCTTCCATGCCGCCTCCTGTTCCGTCTTCCGGTCGGTGACGTCCAGGCTGACGTTGACGTAGATGGTTTCCTCACCCAAAAGCGCGACGGGGAAGATCACGGATTCGGCGTCATACGTCGACCCGTCCTTTCGCTTGTTGACGAACGCCGTCCGCAACGACTTCCCCTCCTTCAGGGTCGCCCATAACTCGCCGTAATCCGCGGCGGATTTCGTACCTGACTTGAGGATGCCCGGCATCGCCTTGCCGACGACCTCCTCGCGCTTCCAACCGGTCATCCGCTCCCAGGCGGCGTTCACGTACTGGATCGTGCCGTCCGTGCCGGTCACGAGGATGCTCTCGAGCCCGGATTCGACGATGGCCGACAGCTTGCTCGCCTGCGCGAACTTGTCATGCAGTTTCTCGGCCATCGCGTCGATGCCGCGCGCGACCGCGCCGATCTCGTCCCTGCCGGCCGCGCGCGACCGCGCCGCGAAGTTACCGGTACCGATTTCCTCGATGACCCGCTTGTTCTCGCCGATGCGCCTCGCATATCGGCCGCTCACGAAAAACGAGACCAGGATGATGGCCGCGGCGCTGACGAGCGTGAACGCCGCAAGAAACCAGGAGACGCGGTCGAACGGGGACATGGCCTCCGCCACGCCGATCTCCACGAGCAGCATCCACGAAGCGTCCCGCTCGCACATGGAGGCGCCGAACACCTCCTGACCGAGGTAGTTGGCATACCGTCCGGAGACCTCGCGTTTCTCCCCGAAACAGGCCCGTATGGGTTCCGTGTTCACGCGTTGGCGCAGCGTCAGCCCTTCCGCCAGCCGCGACGGGGTGAGCAGGACCTGACGGTCGCTCACCAGGTAGACGTCGAGCGTCTCCCCGAGGCCGCCTCCGCCCGAGGAAGCGCCGAGCCTCATCTGAAACTCGCCGGACAGCAGGTCGGAGAGCTCGACCGTCTCAACGTGTAACGAGAGGATCGCAATGGGTTTCTCGTTCGAAGCCGGGTAGAGCGGGACGTTCGCGCGGAAATGGACCACACGCTCATCATGGCCGTGCGTCAGATCCGCGATGATGGGCGACACGAACGCCTTGCCGTAGCCGACGGTCGCGGCCTTCTCAAGAAGGAAAGTTTCCTGAAGGACGGTTGGGGCCACCGCGGAGCCGATCGGCATCCCCTCGGTGGAAACCACGTAGTTTCCGTCGAGGCCGATGATCTCCACCGACTCGATGTCGGCCTCGAGGACCATCTTGTTCTCTCGCACGTATGTCGCGAGCCGGTCCGCGCGCTCCTGCGCCGCCGGGAGCTGCGCCGGGTCGGCGAGCAGGATCGCGATGGCTTCCGCTTCTTCCCGGATATGGCCGTCGCTCGACCAATCCGCCGCGCGCGCCTTCTGCGTCTCGAAGAAATAGATGACCTGTCCCTCGGTCTGTTCCGCGGCGAACGTCAGGTTTTGGATCAGCTGGGCTTCTGCGTACCCGCGCGAGCGGTCGACGGCATACCACGATCCCGCCGCCAACGGCAAAAGCGCCGTGGCAAGGAGCACCAGCATCAGTTTCCTCCTGATGGACATACGGGTACGGCGGACACTACGGACGAAATACTTTCATCTTAGCACAAACCCGCCGGTCAGATGACCGGCGGTCCGTGACTGCCTAATACTCCAGGTACTCCGTATCGCTGATCAGTCCTCCGGCGCAATCCGTGGCCGCCGCGGCCGGCAACCTTGTTACGCTTTCCCGGCATCTCGGCCGACTTGAGGATGACGAAGACGTACGCCATATCCGTTCAGGATTTCACCGGCAACTCGAACCAGAACGTGCTCCCTTCCCCTTCCTTGGAATCGAACCCGACCGTGCCGCCGTGCGCCTCGATGAGGTGCTTGGAGATGTAGAGCCCGAGCCCCGAGGCGTCGGCCTTCATGGTGGAGGCGTTG
>MGDT01000008.1 GCA_001791045.1 Candidatus Uhrbacteria bacterium RIFCSPHIGHO2_01_FULL_63_20
GCCCAAGGTGCCGGTCACGGACGCGTTGCCGACCGTGCCGCCGTCGGCGAGCGTGAACAGCGTGTTGGTGCCGTCGGTCACGACGAGCGAATCGGTGTTCGGGATCGCGATGGCGGGGGACGCCGCTCCAAAGGCCAGGTTCGCGTTCACCGTGAGGTCGTCCTGCACGATCACGAGATCGGCCGAATCCAGGATGATGTCGTTGGTGGCGCCGGTGGAGGAGACGGTGATGGCGCCGGTGGCCGTGAGGTTGCCGATGCTCGTGAGGTTGCCAGAGGCGTCGATGCGCACGGTCCCCGCGGTGGAGAGCGAGGTGACGGCGTTGACCGTGCCGCCCTCCAGCGCGCCGCTCGTGTCCCAGGTGCCGGACCCGGTGATGCCCGTGACGCCGGTGATGGCGCCCGCGCCGGAAATGTCCACGGTCGGCGAATCAAGGAGGTCCGTGTACCCTCCCCCGCCCGTGTTCGTGATGAGGATCGCGTCGCCGATCGCGAGGTCCGCGTCCGCGTTGTCTATAAGGAGGGCGGCGTCCAGGCCGTTCGTGTTCGCGCTGCTCGCCTGGCCGATCGCGATGCCGCGCGTGGTCCCGGCCGTGGCGCTGGGCGTGCCGGTGAGCGAGAGCATGCTTACCGTGCCGCCCAAATCAGAGGTGACGCCCACGTTCTCGGTGCCGGCCAGGGTGAAGTCCGCGTCCGTATTGAAGGTGGCGGCGGCGTTCATGGTGAGCCCGTCGGCCGTGAGCGCGCCGTCGAGCGTGAAGTTGCCGGAAGAGTCGAGGGAGTTGGCCGAGGAGAAGAACTGCACCGCGCCCGTGGCCCCGGCGCCCTGGATGGTGAGCGCGGTGGCGCCCGTGGCCGTGATGTTGGGAGCGGCGTCGCCGAGCACGAGGTCTCCCGAGGTGAGCACCGGGATCTCGTCGCCGTCCGCGCTCTGGGCCGGCGTGAACCCGCCCACGGTACGCGCGTTGATGGCGTAGGGTGCGGAGGTGATGCGCTGGCGCGGCGAGAGCGTCTCGAACACTTCGTCCCCGCCGGCGCAGCTGCCGCCCACCTCTGTGGCCACCTGCACGTTCAGGTACACGTCGTCATCGTCCTCGAAGTTGAAGTCGAGCAGGTCCCCGCCGGCCCCGGTGTCGCCCACGTTCACGTTGAACACGCCTTGCGTGACCTCCGCGGTCATGTTGGAAGGCGTGCCAGCGGGCCACAGCTGGGAATCCGGCGCCCCGACGGTCGCGTCGTCGAAGATCGAGAACCGGAAGCAGTAATCGGTCCCGCCCGCGCCGCCCAGCAGGTCGCCGGCCGAATCAAGCAGGCGTCCCTGGTGGCTGATGATGCGCGGGACGTCGGCGCGCGCAACGCCAACATGACCGAAAATCATTCCGGTCATCAGTAGCGCACCAACCACTCGTCGGGCCCGCGTCAACGCGATGGGGCTGTGGATATGAAGCGCCACAATGGAACTATTTTACGCTCAATTGCGCCGCGCAACAATGCGCGACCTTATCCACAACGCAAGCGCGTCTGGGAAACGCGACGGGGACGCGATACAATCGACTCGTTATGCCCCCGTTCACGTACGCTGCCATGGCCATGCTCGTCGTGTGGGGGATGCTGCTCATCGTCTCCGACCGCACGCGGCTCGAACAGCTGGCGATGACCGCGCTGGGACTGTTCCTTTCCCCTCACGCGTTCGAGCTCATCTCGACCGACGATCGCGCGGGCGCGTCCGACGCGCTCGCGGTCGGACTTCCCGAATTCGTGTTCGCCGGAGCGCTGTTCGGCACCGCGGCCGTCTTCGCCCACGTGATGATCCCTTCCCTCGCGGCGAAATGGCGCGGCGAGCGCATCCGCTTCTCCCATCCTGCGGCCCACTGGGTGGCGAAGCTGCTCATCGTCGCCGGCGTATGGATGTTCGTGTCGCTTTCCGCCTCGCTCGTGTTCGCGTTCGAAGCGCTCCCGGCCGTCACGCTCGGCGGGTTGCTGGTCGGGATCTACGTGGTCGCCGATCGCAAGGACCTGCTCATGGACGCGCTGCTCACCGCCGTCGCGCTCGCCATGCTCGTGTTCATCGTGGAACAGGTGTTCTTCGCGAGGGTGTTCCCCGAGGCCGCCGCCGGGTTCTGGGAACCGGCGAACCTTTCGGGCATCCTGTTGGGAGGGATCCCTGCCGAAGAACTGCTCTGGGCCGCCATCGTCGGGTTCACCGTCGGGCCGTTGTACGAATACGTGCGGCATCTCCGCCTCACCTGATATGTCTGACCAGGAATACCTGAACGCGCTCGCGCAGACCGTCCTCAAGAGCGAGGAGGGGCAATTGTCCGTGGACGTGATCGAGACGCCGGTCTCGGTCGTGATCCGTTCCGCCATCGCCGGGCTCGACGCCTCGGACCTCGACGTGAACGTGACGCATGACACCGTCACGATCCGGGGGACGCGCCATCACCACCAATCGAGCCATCCCGAGGAGATCGTCCACGTGCAGGAATGCTTTTGGGGGACGTTCTCGCGTTCCGTGGTGCTCCCCTGCCGCGTGAAGGGCGACGAGGCCGACGCGGCCATCAGAAACGGCATCTTGACAATCACCCTCCCGAAAGCGGAACCTGACGGTCGTATCCCCGTCGTTGATTTGAACGTGTGAGCGAGCACATGGAAGCGGTGACGTTCTGGCGGACCACCACCTTCGCCGCGGTGGTCTTTTTCCTGCTTTCGGCCGCTGCCGGGTCCATCCTCGCCGCGACCTGGGCGCAGCAGTACGAGGATCGGGTGGGGCCGCGCGTGCGCGTGGGGAGCGTGGAGGTCGGCGGCCTCACGCGCGAGGAAGCGCTCGAGCGGCTGCAACGCGCCACCGACGAGCGGCTCTCCCGCGGGGTCGAAGTGGAGCTCAACGGCCGCGCGGCCGCGATCCCGCTCATCACGCTTCGCAGCGGCGACACCACCGAGGACGTGTCCTTCGACGAGGACGCGGCCGTCGCGGAGGCGCTCGCGCGCGGCCGGTCCCCCAATCCCGCGCTCGACGCGCTCTCGCTGCTGCGCCTCAAGTTCGTGGGCGACGGCGAACGGGTGGACATCCCCGTGTCCGTCACGCGCGAGAACGTGGAAGCGAACGTGCGCGCGGCGTTCCCCGACCTCGAGACCCCGACGCAGGAGACCGCCTTCGCCTTCAAGAAGACGCGCGGCGGGTGGACGGGCGAGGTGGTCGAGGGCAAGGTCGGCCGCCTGTTCGACTTCGACGCGTTCGCCCCGCGCCTCACGCGATCGTTGCAGTCCCTCGAATCGTCGACGGTGCGTCTCACCATGACGTCCGCGCGCCCGGACGTGGACGTCGAAGCGGCCCGATTCCTCCTTTCCGAAGGGATCGAGGCGCTGGAGAACGCGCCCGTGCTCATCGCCGAACGCCCCGACGGAAGCGGCTCCTCGTGGAGCGTGGGCGCGGACGCGCTCGCGCGCATGCTCGTCGCGCAGTCCCGCGACGGCCGGGTGGTGCTCACGGTGAAGGCGGACGCGTTCGACGCGCTGTTGGACGACACGGCCTCCGCGCTCGAGCGTCCGGCGCAGAACGCCCGCTTCCAGGTGGTGGACGGCAAGGTGACCGAATTCGCCACCAGTTCCACGGGCGTCGCGCTCGATCGCGCGGCCACGCGGAACGCGTTCGAGGACGCGCTGTCCGCGACTCCGGCCGTCGCCGTGGTCGTGCTCGAGGAAACGGCCCCGGAGGTCTCCACCGACGAGGGGAACGACCTTGGGATCACCGAAGCGCTCGGCACGGGGACGTCGAGCTTTAAAGGAAGTCCGGGGAACCGCATCAAGAACATCCGGAACGGAGTGCGGTTGTTGAACGGCATCCTGATCGCCCCGGACGAGACCTTCTCGCTCACGGACGCGCTCAAGCCGTTCACGCTGGAGAACGGGTATCTCCCCGAACTCGTGATCAAGGGGGACAAGATCGAACCGGAGCTCGGCGGCGGGCTGTGCCAGATCGGGACCACCACCTTCCGCGCGGCCATGAACTCCGGGCTCCCCATCGCGGAGCGACGCAACCATTCGCTCGTCGTGTCCTATTACAACGACCCGGGCAACGGGAACCCGGGGACGGATGCCACGATCTATGAGCCCGCGCCGGATCTCAAGTTCGTGAACGACACCGGGCACTACATCCTGTTCCAGGCGCAGATGAACGAGGCCTCGCAGTCGCTCGCGTTCACCTTTTGGGGGACCTCCGACGGACGCGAGGGTTCGTACACGCCGCCCAAGGTGATCCGCTGGATCCCCTACGGCGAGGACGTGCGCACGGAAACCGCGGATCTCGCCGCGGGCGTGGAAAAATGCCAGGCCCCGCACATCGGCGCGGACACCACGTTCACCTACGCGATCACGCGCGCGGACGGTTCGACCGAGGAGACCGTGTTCGACTCGCACTACCGCCCGCTTCCCCGCCTGTGCCTGATCGGGAAAGCGACGGCTGAGGTCATCCCGATCGAATCGCTCGACACGGGCGGCACCGTTTCCGAACCGGTCACGACGCCATGATTTTATCCACACGAGCGTCTTGCGACGCGAGCGGGATAGCGTATCATCGTGGGTGACCTGATGGTGGCGATCCTACTCCTTTCGCTGCTCTCGGGCGCTCGACAGACACAAAACGAAAACGTCCGGTTTCCCGGACGTTCGGACAGCCCGTTGTAGAGAGTGAACTGCAGGCAAGAAATTTCATTCGTGGAGCGGTCAAGCCGGAGCCAGAACGCCCACGAAATGAAATCCCATGCTTGTCGTGCCTGCAGGTCACTCTATACAACGGTTTTTTCGTCCCCATACACATCGTGTCCGGGGCCCAGCCGTTGCGGCGACAATGAACGGTAACGCTCCAATATACGGGCCGACCGGGGATTTGTCAACGTTCTACACCATCCCGATGTCATCCACATGAAACACACAGGCTCGTGCCTGTGTGTTTCCTTGGGAAACCACTGTTTTTCGCTGTCAGAACGGGCTAGAGCGTGGTGATGATCTTGTCAATCAGCCCGTACTTGAGCGCGTCAGGCGGGTCCATGAAGTTGTCGCGCTCGGTGTCCGCTTCCACCTTCGATTTCTTCTGCCCCGTGTGCTTGGCCAGGATCTCGTTCAACCGATCCTTGATCTTGAGGATACGCGTGGCGTGGATGTGGATGTCAGTCGCCTGCCCCGAGAAGCCGCCCAGCACCTGGTGAATCATGATCTCCGAGTTGGGCAGGCTGAAACGCTTGCCCTTCGCGCCGCCCGCGAGCAGCACCGCGCCCATGGACGCCGCGAGCCCCACGCAGATGGTGGACACGTCGGGCTTCACGTATTGCATCGCGTCGTAGATCGCGAGCCCGGCCGTGACCGATCCGCCCGGGGAGTTCACGTAGAGCTTGATGTCCTTGGTCTTGTCCTGGCTCTCGAGGAACAGGAGCTGGGCGATCACCAGGTTCGCGACCGTGTCGTCCACCTGGGTGCCGAGGAAGATGATGCGGTCCTTCAAGAGGCGCGAGTAGATGTCATACGCGCGCTCGCCCATGTGGGTCTTCTCGATGACCGTGGGGATGAGGTAATTGGCTTGGGGTTCAGACATATGAATGGTGGTCATGATACCGATTTTCGTTGCTTCTGGCAAGCCTCGACGACCTCCTTCAGGCGGATTTCCGCCTCCTCGACGGACGCGGAGGGGATGAACCCGCCAGCGGCCTTCACGTGCCCTCCCCCGGAGAGGACGCGCGCGACGCGGGCCACGTCTCCGGACTGGGTGCGCATGGAGAGCCGCATCCCGCCGTCGGCCTCGCGCATGACCGCAAGCGTGTCGGCATCCACCATGAGGGAAAGGAAGTCGGAGAACTCCTGCAGCTCTTCGTCCCTGACCCCGTTTGAGGCAAGGTCATCCCTGGTGATGTGCGTGATCACCCAACCGGTCCCCGGGATCTCGCGCAGCCGCT
Source organism: Candidatus Uhrbacteria bacterium RIFCSPHIGHO2_01_FULL_63_20 (assembly GCA_001791045.1). Classification (GTDB taxonomy): domain Bacteria; phylum Patescibacteriota; class Patescibacteriia; order UBA9934; family GWF2-40-263; genus 2-01-FULL-63-20. The sequence continues at coordinate 5,945 of MGDT01000008.1, forward strand.
CGAGCGCCGCTCCCCACACGCGCAGCGCCGGCAGCGATCGGTTCAGCATGAGCGCCCGGATCACGTCGGAGGACTTCGCCCCGCAGCGCACCAGGTCGGCGGCAGCCTGGAACGCGCGGTCGTTGGTGCCGCCGTTCAGGAACGCCGTGGTGTCGAAATAGATCCCGGTGAGCAGGCACAGCGCCGCCTCGCGCGAGACGGGGATGTCGTTCTCCCGGAAGAACCGGTACATCACCTCGGCCGTGGCCGGCGCGTCGGCAAGCACCTGGTTGAGGTCCCCGTAGCGCGTGTTGGTGTCGTGATGGTCCACGTTGATGATGACCGGCCGCCCAGGCACCGGCTTCAGGAGATCCGCCGCGAACTCCTCGCGCGAGCAGTCGAAGAACGCGATCGCGTCGAGCTCCGGATCCGCGAACACGCCGCGGTCGGTGGTCGTAAGATGCAGCAGTGGCAGGAACCGGTAACTCTCCGGCACCGGAGTCACGACGAACACCTGCGGCCGCTTCCCCTCCTTCATGAGCCAGTCCGCCACCGCCAAGGCGCTCCCCAAGCTGTCCCCGTCGATGCGCGCGTCGCAAACGAGCAGCGGCTTCTTCGCCGCCTTGAGCGTGTCATGGATGCGCTGGTGCACGAAGGCTTCCATAGGGACCGGACACTCTACCGCGTCAGGCGATGGCGGTCAATCGTCTCGGCTGCCAAACGAAAAAGCGCCCTGTCATCATTACAGAGCGCCCGTGGCCTTAGGATAGGACGTTCAAGGCGTCCAGATCGCCGCCAGGAAGTAGGAATCGAGGTCGTCTCGCGCAAGGCGGGCAAACGTCTCCTTCCACCTTCCTTCGCTGAAGAGCAAGCATCGGACGAACGTCGTGCTCGTCTCCTCATCCGTCGCGTCAAAGACGGAAGGCTCGTTCCACCCATCATCGCTGTAGTAGACCGTGCCCGGGAACGCGATGGCGAAGTATCCTCCGTCTTCGCTAGGAAGCTTCCAGGAGTCGGGAATGAGATCCGAACGGGACAGGAGGTATTGGAGCACGCAGGCGTTCAGGACAGGCTCTCCCTTGAGGGCCTTCAGCCATTCGTGGCCGGACCGTCTCACCTTTCCTTTCTGAGGAGCGATGAAGCGGACCTTCGAGGCATCGAGCTCGATCGTGCCGCGGACGGCATGCGGAAGCTGGTCCTGGGGCCGGATGACCCATTCGCGAAAACAAGGCATTGCATCGCAGTCAATCAGACACGTCGACATCTCTCAATCCTCCGGATAAAAGGTGCGAGACAAGAAAATAGTGGACTACATCCAAAGTGCCGTCAATCGAAAACCCTCGGCCTGACCGAGGGTTTTCGCATCCCGGGCCCGAGCACGTCGCTCGGCACCCATTTCGGGGTGGTGGACCCGGCGGGAATCGAACCCGCATCTTCGGGTGACAATCCAGACGAGGTTAACCTTTACCTCCACGGGCCCAAGATCCAGCCCGGGATAGTTGATACAAAAGACCCCCTGGCCGAAGCCGAGAGGGTCGTTTGTTTGTCACCCGATTAAGTCCATGGAGGACCTCATCCGGATAGTGATATTCAATCATCATTTGATGTTTTTGTCAACGCCTTTTTGTCCACACAAAGGGTGGTATACTTCCGTCATTCTATGCATCTCACAGAGCTTACCCTCCAGGGTTTCAAGACCTTCGCCGTCAAGACGACGCTACGCTTCCTCTCCCCTTCGAACGGCCGGTTTCCGGTTACCTGTGTGGTGGGGCCAAACGGGAGCGGGAAATCGAACGTGGCCGACGCCATCCGCTGGGTGCTCGGAGAACAGAGCCTGAAGCTCCTGCGCGGCAAGAAGGGCGAGGACGTGATTTTCTCGGGTTCGCAGGGGCGCGGCCGCAGCGGATTCGCGGAAGTTTCGCTCACCCTCGACAACCACGACCGGGCCATGCCCATCGATTACGCCGAGGTGGCGATCACCAGGCGCCTCTACCGCGACGGGGAGAGCGAATATCTCCTGAACGACGCCCCGGCGCGGCTTAGCGACATTCAGCTCCTGCTTGCGCAGTCCGGCGTGGGCACGCGCAGCTACTCGGTGATCGGCCAGGGGATGATCGACCACATCCTGGTGTCCTCCCCCGAGGAACGCAAGGCATTCTTCGACGACGCGACCGGCGTGCGGCCACTGCAGATCAAGCGACACGAGGCGATGCTCAAGCTCAAGCGCACCTACGAGAACCTCTCGGAGGTCGGGATGCTTTTGGGCGAAATCGAACCGCGCCTCAAATCCCTCAAGCGCCAGGTGTCGCGCCTCACGCAGCGCGAAGAGGTGGAGCGGGAATTGCGCGAGCTCGAGCGCGGATACTTCGGCACGCTGTGGTGGAAGACCGAGGATCAGCTCACGGACACGAAAAAGAAGCACGCGGCGCTCGACGCGGACGTCGCGGCGGCCAAAGCCGGGATGAAGGAGCTCGAGAAGCGCGTGGAGGAGATCGAGAAGGAGGAGAGGGCCGCATCCGGACCAGACGACGGGCTCGTGGCGCTGCAAAAGCGCTATCACGACCTGCAAAAACGACGCCAAAAAGTGCGCGACGAATCGTTCGAGACGCAAAAGCAGATGGAGCTCGCGAAGGTCCGCGCGCAATCCAGCTGGTCGCCGCTCCCGCTGTCCAAGATCATCTCCGAACTGGACGGGTTGGTCGAGGATCAAAAAGGCGTGCTCAAGAAGGTGAAACTCGTGAAGGATCTCGACGAACTCAAGGCGCTCGAAAAAGACGTGGACAACGCGCTCGACCGCTCCACCAAGCTCGTGGGCCGGTTGCAACGCCCGGCGCCCGAGGACGTGAAGCCGGATCCGGGCCTCATGAGGAAGCTGTTCGAGCTCGACGAGGACCTGAAGACGATCGAAGGCGAGCTTTCGGCCGTCGAGAAGGAAATGGAGACGAGCGCGAAGTCCGAGAAACGGGTCCGCACCGAGCTCATCGACCTGCAGCGCGAGTTCCGCGCCAAGCAAACGCAGGTGCATCTCATCGAGAACCAGCGCAACGCCCTGTCGATCGAGCTCGCCCGCCTCGAGGAGCGTCGCGCCAACCTCGCGCGCGAAATGGACGAGGCGATGAAGGAGCAGGCGGCGCCCGTGCGCGCGCAACGGCCGGTGAAGACAGACACCGAGGCGGCCTACCCCGAGATCCAGCGCCTGCGCTACAAGCTGGAACTCATCGGCGGCATCGACCCCGAGATCGTGAAGGAGTATGAGGACACCAAGGCTCGGTTCGAGTTCTTGGATGGCCAGGTCGCCGACCTCAAGGGCGCCGTGGAGTCCACTGAAAAGATCATCGATGAGTTGGACGCGCAAATCCGCGACCAGTCCGAGAAGGCGTTCAAGGCGATCAACGCCGAATTCCAGAATTATTTCAAAGTGCTGTTCGGCGGCGGCTCGTGCGCGCTCGTGAAGCTCACGCGCGAGGACATCAAGAAGGACGAGGAGGTCGAAGGGGTCACGCCGGACCGCGTGAGCCAGGACACCGTGGCGGCCGAGCGCCTCGAGCACGAGGAGGACGCGCGCCCAGACATCAGGGAGAAGCTCAAGGAGCGCGAGGACCGCGTGGTCGGCGTCGACATCCAGGCCACGCCCCCGGGCAAGAAGCTCAAGGCGCTCAACCTGCTCTCCGGCGGCGAGCGCGCGCTCACGAGCATCGCGCTCGTATGCGCCATCATGAGCGTGAACCCGGCCCCGTTCGTGCTGCTCGACGAGGTGGACGCCGCGCTCGACGAGGCCAACACCTTCCGCTTCGCGAGCATCCTCGAGACGCTTTCCAAGCTCTCCCAGTTCATCGTCATCACCCACAACCGCGCCACCATGGAACGCGCCGACGTGCTCTACGGGGTCACGATGGGCGACGACGGGGTGTCGAACTTGATCAGCGTGAAGCTCGAGGAAGTGAAGGAGAGCGGGACGGCCAGGCGTTAAGACATGCTATACTGGAAACATATGGATCCGAAACAGGAAAAAAAATGGCATTTCGACGAAAAGAAATTCCGTGAACTGGCTTCGGATGTCGCGAAGATTTTTGAGCGTCAGGAACGGGAGAGTAAAAGATATGCCGATCATGAACGACAAGGAACTCCGGCAGAAGTTGCTTAGGAAATACGTATTGCTCGACGCGTGCGTTCTGATGGAGGCATCCAAACAACCGGATGCCTTTATTGAACTGTTCCGTCTGTTGGATGAAACGGGTTGTATCCCGGTGCTGTTCCCGCTCGTCGAGTTCGAGTTCTTGCGAAACGCATTCCTGAAAGAAGAGAAGGCGAAGCTCAGGAGCTTCCTCGAAACCTTTTCCATCGAGACGCTCTCCATGAATCCGCCGGACAAGTTCATGGAGCGTACTGCGAGGATCGCCTCCTGGTACGCGTCGCAGCGGCTCGCTCCGGACCTGACGGACTGTGCCATCGCCACTCTGCTCGAACAGTACGCGGACAAGCTGTTCTTAGTAACGTTCAACCATCAGCATTTTCCAAAGGCACTCTTCAACCGCTTCCACCTCATGCCAACCGAAACGAAAACCGGCCCGATGGTTGCCGGATTTTATGAGTTCGACACGGAACGGGCCGAAGCGTTCGCGAAACGATTTCCGGCTTGATGGATCCGCTTATCGATAAAAAAGACGCCTCTGCGGACCAGGGGCGTTTTCGTTTCCGTCAGCCGGGGCGGATGACGAGCTGTCCGTACGGCGCTTCCGAGAGCGCTTCCGCGCATGCGATGACCTCATCAACGGTCATCGGCGTTTCTTCCGGGGCAGCGCCGAACCCGTAGTGATTGCGCATCCAGGCGCTCTGTAAGAAATCTGCCCAGATCGGATATGACCTCGGGCCTCGATAACCGTCTTCCTCCGCGTGCAGGCTGATCTGCTCGAGCCGACGCATGACCTGCCAGTCGTCTGTCGAAATCCCGTTCGAGACGATGTCCCTGAGAGCCCGCCTGGCCTCTTGGGCGACGACGCCGACATCCTCGATCGATACCTGGGTTTCCACCCAAAGCTGTCGATGACGCTTCTCCTGTCGGCTGCTCACCGCGTAAGCCTTTCCAAGATCCGTCCGCAACCGCTTGTACAGGAGACCGAGGCGTCCGTGCGTCAGCAGCGTGCGCACGTCATCGACGGGGTGTATGAACCGTCCGTCCTTCTGGTACTTCCAGTAGCACTGCACGACGGGCGTCATGCTCGGGATCGGCTGGACGAGCTCCGCTTCGACGAAACGCGTCTCTGACTTGATCCGTTCCTTACGCTTCCGGGCGGTCGGATTCACCGAGAACGTCGCGGACAGGTCGAGCACGCGCTGGTGCGCGATTCCGCCGGTCACGATGAGGGCCATGTTCTCAGGATAATAGTCCCTGGCCCATCTGGACTGCAGGTTCCCGACGTCGATCGCCTCGATGCCCGCTTCGTCACCGATCGGGAGCAGGTGCCGCCAAGGGCTTTCCGGCGCGAACATCTGTTCGAACCTCCACCGATCGATCTCGAACGCAGGACGTCGACGATGGTACTCGGCGCGGATGACGGAACGCTCCGCCTCGACTCCGGCCGAGGTGATCGTGGGCTCGAACACCATCTTGAAGAGGATCGTGATCATCTCGTCGATGTCCTCGGCGAGCCCTTCGAGGTGATATGAAGTGCACGCGTCACTCGTCGAGGCATTGAACCTCACCCCTTTCTTCCAGATGTCCAGGAGTAATGGATGGTCGTTGCGCCCCTCGCCTCCCGAGACGATATGCTCGAGGAAATGCGCCGCACCTTGGCAATCCGGATCGTCATGCACCCCTCCGGTCTCGATGACGAGTTCGCAGTACGCGAACTTCGAACCGGTCTCGGTCGTGAGCACGGTAAGCCCGTTGTCGAGCACGGTCCGACGTGTCGGCATCGGATACCTGTCAAAGAACGTCGTATCCATCGCTTCCTCCTTAGGTTGTTTGCGAGACAATGGACAGGTCACCCTAGCCAAGAATCCGCCCCCCGTCAACGCTTGACAGGACCCCGGCGCTCCCCTACACTCGCGGCACCGTCGATTCGCTCTCGACAACCGTAGGCTGTCCTTCTGCCTACCCCCTACCCCCTACCACCTACCACCTACCACCTACAAACTACAAACTATGGTCACCATCCGCCTGTCCCGCGTGGGACGCAAGAACGCCCCAAGCTACCGGCTCGTCGCGCAGGACAAGCGCAAGGACCCTTGGGGCAAATCCATCGAGATCCTGGGCCACTTCAACCCGCGCACGAACCCGCGCGAAATCGTGTTCAAGACCGACCGCATCAAGCACTGGCTCTCCCAGGGCGCCGAGATGTCCGACACCGTGTGGAACCTGTTCGTCGACGAGAAGCTCGTCGAGGGAAAGAAACGCTCGGTGACCCACATCAGCAAGGAACGCGCCGCGAAGATGGCCGACGAAAAGGCGAAAGAAGAAAAGAAGGAAGCGCCGGCCGCATAAGAAAGACCGCCCTTACCGGGCGGCCTTTTGTTTTCCCTTACGCCACTCCCCGATCTTCTTGTGATTGCCAGAGAGGAGCACCTCGGGCACCTTCCATTTCTTGTAAACTTCGGGCTTGGTGTACTGCGGATACTCGAGCAGCCCCTCCGGCCCGTGCGATTCCTCCTCAAGCGACGCCTTCTTCCCGAGCACGCCCGGCACGTGCCGCGCGATCGCGTCGATCATCACGAGCGCGGGCAGCTCCCCGCCCGTGAGCACGTAGGGCCCCACCGAGAACGCCTCGTCGGCCACATGCTCTTCCACCCGCGCGTCGATCCCTTCGTATCGGCCGCAGATGAACACGAGCTGGTCGTATTTCGCCAGCCGCTTGGCATCCTGTTGCGTGAACGGCTTTCCCGACGCGCTCGTCACGATCACCCGAACCTTCCGGCCTGCGGGCCTGCGGACCTTCAACGCCTTCACTCCCTTCTCGATCACATCCACCTTCATCACCATCCCGGGACCACCGCCATAGGGAGAATCATCCACCTTGTGATGCTTGTCCGTGGTCCACGTCCGAAGATCATGCGCCGCGATCGCGATCACCTTGTTCTTTTGCGCCCGACCCAAAATGGACGCCTCCGCATACGGGGCGACCACTTCGGGAAAGATGGTGATGACGTCGAAACGCTTTTTCATTCCTAGATGCCGAGATCGTCGACGGACGCCTCGCTGTCGCCGGAGGGGCTTCCCCCTCCCACCGCCTCGCCTTCCTCGCGCATGCGGGGCGGGCGACGGGATCCTTCGGGCTCGTGGATCTTGAAGTTCACGCGCGCGTCGTTCTTGGCCCCGACGATCTTGAGGAGCGTGCGCACGGAACGGGCGGTCTGCCCCTGGCGGCCGATCACGTACCCCATGTCCTCGGGGTTCACGTGCAGCGTGATGAGCACCCCGCGCTCGTCCACCGTGCGTTCGGTCTTCACGTCCTCGGGCTTGTTGACGATCGCCTTGATGACGTATTCCACGAATTCCTGATCGCGCTCCATATCGGTAACGGCAAGTTCAGCTTGATGATTTACTGCGTTCATGGTATCGCCCAGGAGAACGCGATGTCAATTATGGACCGAACCCTGTTCGAACAGCTCGCCGCCGAGGCATTCGACCTCCTTCCCGATCACGTGGTCGCCGAACTCGACAACGTCGCCGTCGTCGTGGAAGACCGCTCTCCCGACTCTGACAGGCTCGGCGAATACCAAGGCATCCCGCAAATCGAGCGCTCCGACCTGGACGTGGCGCCGCTCCCCGACCGGGTCGTGGTGTTCATGGAAGACGTCCTGGAGGAGTGCGGCGAGGCCGAGGAAGACGTGCGGGAGGAGATCCGCCGCACGCTCTGGCACGAGATCGCGCACCACTTCGGGTGGGACGACGAGGACATCGAGGCGTCCGAGGTGAAGAAGGGGTGGAGGGAGGAACCGGAGGATTAGTCTACAAGCTTATACGTGATGCTCACGTTGAGATCCACCTCGTTCTGTCCGGGCGCGATGCTCGGAGCGCCGCCTCCGCCCATGCCGACCGCGCGTTCGTAATACGGGATCGGGCCGCCGCCGGGGGCGTACTCGCTGTAGCCCACGATCCGCTCGATGCGCAGGCCGAGCGTCTGGGCGAGTTGCATCGCCTTGCGGTTGGCGTCCTCAAGCGCGTCGGCGCGAGCTTCGTCGAGCAGCGAGCTGGGGTCGTCGATCGTGAAGTTCGGGCCCGAGATGTTGGTGGCGCCGTTCTGGCCCACGGTCTGGAGCACCGAGGAGATCTTGGCCGTGTCGCGCATCTTGATCGTGACCTGCTGGCTCACGATCCATCCGGTCGGGATGCTAGCCCCCGAGTTCGGGTCATAGCGGAAATCCTGGTACACGCTGTAGTTGCTGGTCTGTATGTCGTCCTCGCTCACGCCCAGCGCCTTCACCTTCTCGAGGAGCGCGTTCATGGCATCGGTGTTCTTTTGCTGCGTCGAGGCGACCTCCGCGCCGCGCGTGTCCACCCCGAAGGACACCGCCGCGACGTCGGGCTTCCCGAGCGCCTTGCCCGTCCCGTCGATCGTGATGGTGTGTTCCATGGGCACCGGGCGGCCGACCTGTCGCGCTTCGCGCGAGGCGAGTTCCGCTTTGGCCGAAAGGAACAGCACGCCGAACACGGAGAGCGCGATCATGGCGAGCGTCGCGGGTTTGTTTTCTTCCCAAGTCGGCATCATAAGAGAAACAAGAGGTTAGATTTGGGTAATGATAGCACGGGAGGCCGAAAAACAGCCCTCCCCAGCCCTTCCACACCCCCTCCCCGCCCGCCCTTGACAGGGTTTCGCCACTTCCCTAAGATAGCGCCACGAAGTTCACAACGGATCCGCAAGAAAGGGCTCATTCGCAGGCCTGGTCCTCGAATGAGTTTTCATTCTTCCGAGTGGACTCAGTCCATTCACAATTGAACGATCACGTCGTACAACCCAAGTTGTATTGACGACCAATAAATGCGAGTCAGGATCACGGGATTTCATTCCAAGGAAATTGTCTCCTGGGTGATTGCAACGTCCTGTAGGCCGACCGAGGTCTCTCACGAGACGCGGAAGGCCGATACATCAGAGTCCCTCCGTAGCTCCGCAAGGAGCGAAGGGGGATTATAACTGAGAGTTTGATCCTGGCTCAGGATGAACGCTGGCGGCGTGTCTAAGGCATGCAAGTCGAACGGATCATACGAGATTACATCAAGGATGATGAGTGGCAGACGGGAGCGTAACGCATTGGTAACCTACCCTGGAGCCGTGAATAATCCGCCGAAAGGCAGACTAATACACGATATGGATGCGGGGACACATGTCATTCGCATTGAAAGCTCCGGCACTCCGGGAGGGGCCTATGTTCTATCAGCTCGTTGGCGAGGTAACGGCTCACCAAGGCTATGACGGATACCGGGCGTAAGAGCGTGACCCGGCTCACTGGGACTGAGACACTGCCCAGACACCTACGGGTGGCTGCAGTCAAGAATCTTCCTCAATGGACGAAAGTCTGAAGGAGCGACGCCGCGTGCGGGATGAAGGCCTTCGGGTCGTAAACCGCTTTTATAGGGGACGAACAAATGACGGTACCCTAAGAATAAGAGGTTGCTAACTCTGTGCCAGCAGCAGCGGTAATACAGAGACCTCGAGCGTTATCCGGATTTATTGGGCGTAAAGGGTCCGCAGGCGGCCGTGTGCGTCATATGTCAAATCCCTGGGCTCAACCCAGGATCGGCGTGTGATACGGCACGGCTAGAGGCCGGGAGAGGTGCATGGAATTACTGGTGTAGCGGTAAAATGCGTTAATATCAGTAAGAACACCAAAGGCGAAGGCAATGCACTGGAACGGTCCTGACGCTCAGGGACGAAAGCGTGG